>DXBM01000064.1 GCA_019116525.1 Candidatus Olsenella pullistercoris
CGGGAGCGGCCCTGCGGCAGGTGCAGGATGTGCGTGGGCTTGAGCTCGTCCAGCAGCTCGTACATCTTCTTCTTGCCGTCGCAGGTCGTCTCGCCCACGATGAGGTCGCTGAAGTGCGTGAACGGGCACTTCTGCGAGTACGCGAAGCCGTAGGTCGACTTGACGAGCGGGCAGAGGTTGGCCGGCAGGACCTCCTCTGCCGCGGGGATGACCTCGTCGGAGGTGCCGCAGAGCCCAACTGCCGAGGCGCCAGCGGCGTCGATCACCTCGAGCGGCGTGTAGCTGCAGAGATACCCCACCAGCCTGCCGCCCGCCTGCTTGAAGTCCTTGACCTTGAGAAAGCTCTGGCGTCGCTGCTCGTTGAACTCCTCGAAGGTGCGCGGGAGCTCGATGGGGGCGCTGGCGTCGGTCATTGGTCCTCCTGCTGATCCGTGATTCCACCTCCGCGGCCATCCAACTAGTTTGGCCACCAAACAAAGAGTAATCTGTCGTTGTAGTTTCGAAACTCCAATGCCCCCGAACGGTAGGATTGCTTCGAGGAGGTGCGCCATGGAACTTGCGGAGCTGCTGGGCGCAGGCCGCGGCGTGACGTCGGTCATTGGCAGCGGCGGCAAGACGTCGCTTCTGGCGGCGCTCGCGCGCGAGCTGTCGGGCACGGTCGTGCTCACCACCACGACGCACATCCTGCCGTTTGCGGGCGTGCCGCTCGTGACCTCGGCCAACGCTGACGACGTGCGCGCGGCGCTCGCGGGGTCGCGCGTCGTCTGCGTGGGCTCGCAGGCCGAGAAAAACGACAAGCTCGTGACTCCCGAGCTGGGCATCGACGTCCTCGCCGCGCTCGCGGACCACGTCCTCGTGGAGGCCGACGGCGCGCGGCGGCTGCCCCTCAAGGCCCACGCTCCCTGGGAGCCAGTAGTGCCCGCATGCTCCGTGCGCACGGTCCTCGTGCTCGGCGCCTCCGGCCTCGGGCGTCCCGTGCGCGAGGCCGTTCACCGCTCGGAGCGCTTCTGCGAGCTTGCCTCCTGCGCGCCGGACGACCTTGCCACGCCTGAGCTCGTCGCCCGCGCCGCCAACGCCGAGGCCCTCGCCGACGTCGCCCTCGTCAACCAGGCAGACGTCGCCGCGGGCGCCGCCCACGAGCTCGCCGACCTTCTCGACGTGCCCGCCGTCTGCGCGAGCCTGCGCGACGGCGTCCTTCTCGCACGGTAGGCCAGCGCCGCTCGGCCCCCCGCAACCCACATGCAACCGAACGTTGCGCGATAGGTGCTGTTGGCAACCGCTCCCCGGCGCTACAGTTGGCTCATGCCAGGAGCGAAGAGAGGAGCAGCGATGATTCCGGGAATAGGGCCTGCGGAGCTTGCCATCATGCTCCCCCTGCTGTTAATCAGGGCGCTGCCCTGGGTCCTCTTCGTCATTCTCTGCATCCTTGCCATCCGCTGGTTCCTCCGGCAGGAGCGCCCGCGCAAGGACCCGGAGTCCGTGGCGGTGCGCCGCTCGCTCGCCGAGGTGCTGCGCTCGCATCGTGAGCGCTGCAAGATGACGCAGGAGTTCGTCGCCGAGAAGGTCGGCGTGAGCCGCCAGGCAGTCTCAAAGTGGGAGTCGGGCGCCTCTGAGCCCAGCACCACCAACCTTGTGAAGGTTGCCCGCCTCTACGGCGTTGACCCCGCCGAGCTCCTGCGCGAGGTGGAGGGCTAGCGCGAGAAGAACCGACGAGGCGCGAGCTGGCACCGCCCTTCTCGGCGCCTGCGGATCAAGAGCGAGCGACCCTCCGCATCTCTAAGCAGGATCTTCCGCGAAGCGCAGTCCTGCTTGAGATGCGGAGGGTCGCCCCAACGCGTAAGACCCTGCCTACAGGTAGGCCACGGCCTTGATCTCGACCTTGGCGGCCTTGGGCAGCGCGGCAACCTCGAAGGCGGCACGGCTGGGATACGGTGCCGTGAAGAACTCGCCGTAGACCTCGTTCATGGCAGCAAAGTCGTTGATGTCGTCGAGAAGGACGGTGACCTCGGCGACGTCGGCCATGCTCGCACCGGCGGCCTCGAGGATGTTCTTGATGTTGGTCAGGCTCTGACGGGTCTGGGCCTGGATGTCCTCGCCGGCGAACTCACCGGTGGCCGGGTCGATCGGCAGCTGGCCGGACACGTGGATGGCCTTGGTGGCCGGGGCGGCCACGGCGGCGGAGTAGGGGCCGAGCGCCGCGGGTGCCTTGTCGGTGACGATTGCCTCGATTGCCATGTTCTTCTCCTTCTTCTCTCTGGTCGAAAGGGAATGATACGAAGGGACTGTCCCTTCGTATCATCTTGCCACGTAGCGGCCGGGGGTGGGGCCGCAGGGCTCGCCGTCGCGGGCCACGAGCTCGCCGCCAACATAGACGAGGTGCGCGCGCCCGTGCGCCTCGAAGCCCTCCCACGGCGTGTAGTCAACAGCCTGGTGCTGGGTCTGCGCACTGATCGTCCAGCGCGCCGACGGGTCCCACACGCAGACGTCCGCAGCGGCGCCCACGGCGAGCCGACCGCGCTCCGGCCACAGGCCGAACACGCGCGCAGGGCCCTCCGAGAGCAGGCGGCAGAGCTCCATCGGCCCAAGCTGCCCCTCGAAGGTCGTGGCCATCACGGCAGGGCGGTGCTCGATGCCCGGTCCGCCGTTGGGGATCTTGGTGAAGTCCCCGCGCCCGCGGTCCTTCTGGCCGTGCAGGTTGAACGAGCAGTGGTCCGTCGCGATGGAGTCCACCTCGCCGGCCAGAACCGCCTCGCACAGCGCTCGGACGTCCGACGGCTTGCGCAAGGGCGGGCTCATCACGTACTTGGCCCCCGCGAAGCCGTCGTCGCCAGCCTCCAGGTAGCGCGTGTCGTCGAGCGTGAGGTACTGCGGGCAGGTCTCCACGTAGACGCCCCGCTGCCCGCGGGCCCGGGCGGCGCGCACGGCGGCAAGCCCCAGCCCCGTGGACAGGTGCACCACGTTCACGCGCGCGCCCGCGATTTGTGCCAGGTAGAGCAGGCGGGAGACGGCGTCCGCCTCGGCCTCGGCGGGCCGGGAGAGCGGGTGCCCCTCCGGGCCAGTGATTCCCTCGCCCAGGACGCGCCGCTGCAGCTCGTTCACCACGTCACCGTTCTCGCAGTGCACGCAGACAACGGCGTCCAGGTCGCGCGCGACCTCAAGGCACCGCAGCGTCTCGGCGTCCGTGAGGCGCAGGTGGTCGTAGGCGAGGTAGGTCTTGAAGCTCGAGACGCCCGCCTCGCGCATGCGCCGCATCTGCGCCGGCGAGTCCTCGCCCCACTCGGCGATGGCCATGTGGAAGCCGTAGTTTGCCGTGCAGCCCGCACCGCCCTCGGCGCGCCCATGCCACTCGGCAAGGGCCTCGTCCATCGTGACGCCGCGGTCGGCCGTAGCGTAGTCAACGATCGTGGTCGTTCCGCCGCAAGCCGCCGCGCGCGTGCCGGTCTCAAAGCTGTCCGCGGTCCAGTCCATGCCGGTCCAGCACTGCAGGTGCGTGTGCGCGTCGATGAAGCCCGGGAACACCCAGCAGCCGCCCACGTCCTCGACCTCGTCGCCGGGCGCGGGCTCGATGCGCGCCGCCATGCCCACGATCTTGTCGCCCTCGAGCGCGAGGTCGCCGCGGCGCATCCCCTCCGGCGTGACCAGCGTGCCCCCTGCCAGGATCTTCCTCATCGGCTCTCCCTCCTCACGATGGGTCAAAAGGAGTCTGTCCCCTTTTGACCCATTCCTCAAGGCGCGCGAGGTCGTCGGGCGTGTCCACGTCCGCGAGCTCCTGCTCGCTCGCGGCCTCCACCAGGCGCACGCGTCCCTCCAGCTCGGCATGTCCGTCGAGAAGCACGCGCCCCCCGGCGTCACCCTCCAGCCGAGCGAGCGCGGCGAGCGTGTCGCTTGGCCAGAGCACCGGATTCGCCGGTCGACCGCGCCAGCCCAGGCGCACGATCGCAGTGGGCTCGCGGGCGAGCTCCGCCACCATCGCGCGCACGCTCTTCTCGCCAAGAAGCGGCTGGTCGCCGGTCACAAAGAGGCAGCCGGCGCGGTGTCCCAGCGCCTCCAGGCCCGCGCGCATCGTGTCACTCTTGAGCGGTCCCGTCGCGCGGACGCAGCGCACGCCGAGCCGCGCGCACAGCGCCTCCACGGCGTCCCAGCGCGTCACCACCACCACGTCGAGAAGGTCGGCGGGCAAGGCGGCGAGGGTGCGCTCGAGCACCGGCACGCCCGCCAGCGGCGAGACGAGCTTCTCGCCCGGGGCGCCGCCGAAGCGCGCCCCCTCGCCGGACGCCATGACCACGCAGCCCAGGCGCGCCACGTCGCCAAAGCCAGAGAAGCACGTCTCGTAGGCGGATGAAAGCGCCCGCCGGCTCGCGCGCTCGAAGGCGCGGTAGCGCTCGATGAGCTCGCGCGCCTGCGCCGTGAGCCGGGAGCCCCCGCCCCCGGAGCCTCCCACTGTCCGCTCGGTGAGCGCGAAGCCGAACGCACGCTCGGCGTCGTGCACGAGGCGCGTGGCCTTGGTGTAGGCCATCCCCATGTCAATGGCAGCGGCGCGCAGGCTTCCCAGCTCGCCCACGCGCTCCAGAAGGTCGACGGGACCGGGCCCAAAGACCCGGCGCCCGTCGGCGTCCAGTAGATATGCTCTGAGGTCGGGCCTCATGCCTCCCCGTTCCATGAGACAAAGGGACAGTCCCTTTGTCTCATTTCACTCTTGATGATACGAAGGGACTGTCCCTTCGTATCCTACCCACGTACGATGGTACCCGTCCTGCCGGCGATTCCGTCCGCCGCGCGCTCCAGGAGCGTGATGAGCGACGAGCGGCCCGCGCCCGACTGGGCGAAGGCGAGCGCCGCCTCGACCTTGGGCAGCATCGACCCGGGCGCGAACTGGCCCTCGGCGATGTAGCGCGCGGCCATCTCGGGCGTGAGCTCGTCCAGCCACTGCTGGTCGGGCTTGCCAAAGTTCACGGCGACCTTCTCCACCGCCGTGAGGATGACGAGGAAGTCAGCGTCCAGCTGCTCGGCGAGCTTTGCCGCGGCAAAGTCCTTGTCGATGACAGCGGCGGCGCCCTTGAGGTGGTTGCCCTCGGTCTTGAAGACGGGGATGCCACCGCCGCCGCAGGCGATGACCACGTGGTTGGTCTCCACGAGCGAGCGGATGGTGTCGAGCTCGACGATGCCGACCGGCTTGGGCGAGGCCACCACGCGACGGTACCCGCGCCCAGCGTCCTCGATAACCTCGTAGCCGCGCTCGGCGATCATGCGCTCGGCCTCCTCGCGCGTCATGAAGGAGCCGATCGGCTTGGTGGGGCTCTCGAAGGCAGGGTCGTTGGGGTCGACCTCGACCTGCGTGAGCACGGTGGCAGCGCCCACGTCGATCCCGCGGTCGAGCATCTCCTCGCGCAGGGCGTTCTGCAGGTCGTAGCCAATGTAGCCCTGGCTCATGGCCACGCAGACCGAGAGCGGGCAGGGGATGTAGCGCTCGGGGTCGGAGCGCGTGAGCTGGGTCATGGCCTCCTGGATCATGCCCACCTGCGGACCGTTGCCGTGGGCGACCACGACCTCGTTGCCCTGCTCGATAAGGTCCACGATCGCGCGCGCGGTGTGCTTGACCGCCTCCATCTGCTCCGGCAGGTTGTTGCCAAGGGCGTTGCCGCCCAGAGCGATGACGATTCTCTTAGACATTTGATGCCCTCTCAACGTAAGGGCGGGGCCGCCCATAAGTCAGTGAGCGACTTCTGCGCAGAGCGCAGCGAGCGAACGACTTATGGGCGGCCCTCACCCGGACGAGCGATTGTTCCTACGCCTGGTTCCAGCGGGGCTTGCCGGCGGCCTCGAGCGCCGCAAGGGTGGCAACCGGATCCTTGACCTTCTGCAGGAAGATCATGGCCGCGATGGCGTACGGCTTGTAGCTGGCCTCCTTGTACATGCCCACGCGGTGCATGTCAAAGACGTCGGCCATGACCTCGCCGTGCTCGCAGGAGACGCCGGAGATGTCGGCGGGCAGCGGGTGCATGTAGATGGTGTCCTGGCCGTTGGCCGTCTTGGCCATGAGGTCGGTCGTGGAGCACCAGTCCATGTGCGTGGCGTTCTGGGCGAGAAGCTCCTTCTCGAGCGCCTTGATGCCCTCGTCGTCGCCCGCGGCATAGAGCTTGGTGCGCTTCTCCATGGCGGCGTAGGGAGCCCAGCTCTTGGGGATGACGATGTCGGCGCCCTCGAAGGCCTCCTCCATCGTGTTCACCTGCTTGAAGGTGCAGCCGGACTCGGCGGCGTAGGCCTTTGCGGCCTCCACGCGGTCGCCCATGAGGTCGTAGCCCTCGGGGTGCGCCAGCGTGACGTCCATGCCAAAGCGCGGGAGCAGCGAGATGAGCGACTGCGGGCAGGAGAGCGGCTTGCCGTAGGAGGGCGAGTAGGCCCAGGTCACGGCAACCTTCTTGCCGCGGAGGTTCTCAAGGCCGCCGAACTCCTCGATGAGGTAGAGCATGTCGGCCGAGGACTGCGTGGGGTGGTCGGAGTCGGACTGGAGGGAGATGAGCGTGGGACGGTGGTCGAGCACGCCGTCGGCGTAGGCCTCGGCCACGGACTCGGCGACCTCGGCCATGTAGGCGTCGCCGGCGCCGATGTACATGTCGTCACGGATGCCGATGACGTCGGCCATGAAGGAGATCATCGTGGCCGTCTCGCGGACGGTCTCGCCGTGGGCGATCTGGGACTTCTTCTCGTCGAGGTCCTGGAGCTGGAGGCCGAGGAGGTTCGTGGCCTTGGAGAACGAGAAGCGCGTGCGCGTGGAGTTGTCGCGGAAGAGCGAGACCGCGAGGCCGGAGTCAAAGATGCGCGGAGAAATGTTGCGCTCACGCAGGTTGCGCAGGGCAGCGGCCACGACGTAGAGGGCGCGCAGCTCGTCGGTGGTCTTGTCCCAAGTGTGCAGGAAGTCGGAGTCGTACATGCCGGAGAAGTCGTAGCCCTTGAGCTCGTCGAGAAGAGCGGAGAAGTCCTTGGCCATTTTGTTTTCCTTTCCCGAGACAAAGGGACAGTCCCTTTGTCTCATTGCGTCTTTGATGATACGAAGGGACTGTCCCTTTGTATCACTTTGTATCACTGGATGTCGTTGTCGGTGGCACCGGCGCGGAAGACGGTGACGTCACCGGTCTTCTTGGACGGGTCGTAGAGGTTGAGCGCGGCGGTGTAGAGCGCGGCGCAGGTCACGAGGTCCTGCTTGTAGGTGACCTCGTTGGGCGCGTGCGCCTGGCTCTCGGCGCCGGGCCCAAAGCCCACGCACGGGATGCCGTAGCGGCCCTGGATGGAGACGCAGTTGGTGGAGAAGGTCCACTTGTCGGTCAGCGGGCGGCCGGCGCGCTTGTCCATGGACGGCTCGCAGCCGATGCGCTCCTCGCCGAA
>DXBM01000065.1 GCA_019116525.1 Candidatus Olsenella pullistercoris
CCGATGTGGACCTTGATGTCGGCGTCGGAGATGGCGAGGGCCTGCGCGTCGGTGTTGACGGCGACGAACTCGACACCGCGGATGCCCTCCTCGATCATGCGGTTCACGGCGTTGGTGCCGCCGCCGCCCACTCCCACGACCTTGATCACGGCCAGGTAGTTGCTCAGGGTGTCCGTGTCCTTGATCATTGCGTCCTCCTTGCGTTGCCTTTCGTGCTGCGTTCGGGCTTCTTCTCTGACGTGCCGCCTTGTCCCGTTTCAGGAGAAACCCTAAAGGTCAGGTTAAACCCAAGGCTTGGGATAAAGCGATGCATATTGGCACACTTGAGGGTCGCGTGTCAAACAGTTTGGCGAAAACGTGAAGTTGGCCGGCAAGCGGCGCGCGCCGCGGAACGGGGCTACTCGGCGGACGACCCACCGTCCCCTTGCTGGGCGCTCTCGCCCTCGGCGCCCTCGTCGACCTGCTCGGTGCCGGTCGTCACGCCGTCGCCCTGCTGGGCGTTCTCGGAGTCGATCACTCGGTAGGCGGGGCTCGAGACGACGCGAACGTTGATCGAGACGAGCGACCCCTGGTTCTGCTCGAGGTAGCCGGAGACGATGGCCTCCTTCTCCGCGATGTCGGTCGGAGACCCGAGCGAGACCTCCACCCCGCTCTCAAGCGTGCAGGACACGCTGTCGGCCGAGGGTGCCGAGAAGCGGACGATCTGGGCCGAGAAGTCCGACGAGAAGCCCTCGCGGAACTGCGCGATGGCATCGAGCACCTCGTCGGTTGCGGGCGAGCCCGCCTCGGGGTCAACGGTCGCAGGAACGTCGGTCACGAGCAGGCAGCCCTCGGACTGCGCGAGGGCGAGGGCAGCGTCGTCGGTCGACTGGCCCTCCGCGGCCTCGATGCGGACCGGCTCGATCCACGTGCCGGCGGTGCCAAGGTACCAGCCCACCGACCCCGAGCTCATGACGACGAGCATGTCGGGCTCCTGCTCGGTGATGGTGATCCTCAGCGTGTTGGGGAACACGCGCTCGAAGCTCACCGAGCCGACCCACGGCTCGCGCTTGATCGACTCCTCGAGCGCGGCGGTGTCAACGTTCAGGAGCGTGGAGCCGGCAGGGACCTGCACAAGGCTCGAGACGTCGTCGACCGTGACGTGCTGCGTGGGCTCGACCTCGACGGAGGTGATCTCGAAGACAGGGGCGTCGCGCAGCACGAACAGGGCGATGAGCGCGACAAGGCCGAGCGCGAGCACGCCGGCGCCCGCGATGGCGACGAGGCGGAGGACCTGGCCCCTCTGGTGGCGCGCGCGCTGCTCGCGCGGGCTCGCGGCGGCCCCGCGCCCCTTCCCGAGGCGAGCGGCGAGGCCCGAGGCGAGCGCGCCCGCGGAGGAAGCGGCGCCAGAGAGGACTGCCGCGGCCTTGGGGCTTGCGGCCTTGGGGCTTGCGGCCTTGGATGCCGCTGTCTTGGGGCTTGCGGCCTTGGATGCCGCTGTCTTGGGGACGGCCAGCTTGGGGGCAGCTCCCTTGGAGGCGCGGGCCCTGGGTGCCGACGCGCGCCCGCCAGGCGAGGACGCCTTGATGCGCTGCCTGGGGGCCGAGGGGGCCGATCCCCTCGTCGTACGCGCGGGCGAGCTCTGGCGCGACGGCCCCGGACGCTTGGCCCGGGAGCGCGGCGTGGGGCGCCTGCCCTGGTCGCGAGCCATGCGCCTACCTCCCGAAGCCCAGGAGCTTGACCTCGCAGGCGAGGTCGATCCCATAGCGGGCGAGCACGGCGTCATGGGCCGCGCCGATGAGCGCGAGCACGTCGGCGGCGGTCGCTCCCCCGCGATTGACGATGAAGTTGGCGTGCTCCGTCGAGATCTGGGCGCCGCCCTGGGAGGCACCGGCGAGGCCGCAGGACTCGATCAGCGCGCCGACCGAGCGGTCGGGAGGGTTGCGAAAGACGGAGCCGCAGCTCGGCATTGAGAGGGGCTGGCTCGAGCGGCGCCGGCGCAGCCGCGCGTCGGTGTCGGCGGCAATCGCCTCGCGGCTGGCAGGCAGCAGCGAGAACGTGGCCTCGAGAATGATGCCCGAGGGGGGCAGCGAGGTCGTGCGGTAGCCCCACTCGACCTCCCCGCCCGCGTAGCGGCGCATGCCGTGCCCCGGCTCGAGCACCACGAGGTCCCGCACGCGGCGGCCGATCCACTCCCGACGGGAGCCAGCGTTCATCGAGAGGGCGCCGCCCACCGTGCCAGGAATCCCCACGCAGGGCTCGAGGCCGGAGAGCGAGGCCTTGAGGGCCTCGTTGACGAGCTTGGACAGGGCGACCCCGGCGCCCGAGACGACCGTGCGCTCCTCGGCGGACACCGAGAGGCGGGAGAATTCCCCGTCGAGCGCGATCACGCAGCCGTCGTAGCCCTGGTCGGAGGCAAGGACGTTGCTCCCCTTCCCGAGCACGACCCACTCAACGCCCTCAGCCGAGAGCGTGTCGAGCGTCCGGGCGAGTGCCTCGTAGCTGTGCGCCCTCACGTAGAGCGCCGCGGGCCCGCCGATGCGGTAGCTCGTGTGGCGCGCGAGGGGCTCGTCGCGCAGAACGTCGGCGTCGATGGCGCCGGAGAGGGTCATGTAGGCGTTGAAGACGCTCAAGAGGCGCTCTCCTCGCGCTCGCGCATGGCCTCGATGAAGGCGGGGCCGATGGCGGTGACGTCGCCCGCCCCCTGGGTGATGAGCAGGTCTCCGGGGCGCACGATGCCGCAGAGGTCCTCGACGAGCTTCTTCCTGTTCGGCACGTAGGCGACATCGAGGACGTTGCCGGTGTGGCGCACGGACTCGACGACGGTCTTCCCCGAGACGCCCGGAATGGGCATCTCGCCCGCAGCGAACACGTCCATGACGCGGAGCACGTCGGCAGCGTCAAAGGCGGTGCCGAACTCGCGCGCGAGCGCCTGGGTGCGGCTGTAGCGGTGCGGCTGGAAGACGCAGACGACCCTCTTGAAGCCGAGCTCGGCCGCAGCGGAGAGGGTGACCGAGATCTCCGTGGGGTGGTGGCCGTAGTCGTCAACCACGGTGACGCCAGCGACGTCTCCCACGTGGGTGAAGCGGCGACGCGCGCCCTTGAACTGGCTGAGTGCCGCGGCGGCGTCAGAGAGGTCGAGGCCGAGGGCGTCGGCGACGGCAATGGCGGCGGTGGCATTCGCCATGTTGTGGCGGCCGGGGTTGGCGGCGATCGTCACGTGGACGGTCCTCTCGGCCGCACGGGCGAGCACCGAGAAGTTGCTGGCGAGCGCCGGGCGGGAGTCCTCTGGCAGGCAGACGTAGTCGCACGACGGGTCAAAGCCGTAGGTCACGACGCGCCGGCCGGTCGAGCGGGCGAGTTCGACCACGTGGGCGACGTCGCCGTTGACCACGACGGTCCCCTCGTCGCCGACGAGGCCCATGAACGTGCAGAAGGTCTTCTCGATGTTCTCGAGGGTGCCGTAGTGGTCGAGGTGGTCCGCCTCGATGTTGGTCACCACGACCACGCTCGGGGTGAGGTAGAGGAAGGAGCCGTCGGACTCGTCCGCCTCGCACACGAAGTGCTCCCCGGAGCCGTTGCGGCCGTTGGTGCCGTAGCCCTCAACCACGCCGCCGATGAGGAACGACGGGTCGAGGCCCATCTTGTCGAGCATCGTGGCGACCATGGAGGAGGTGGTCGTCTTGCCGTGCGTGCCGGCGACGGCCACGGTGCGCTGCGCGCCGGAGAGCCACGAGAGCATCTTGGCGCGGGGCCAGATGGGGATGCCGAGCTCGCGCGCGCGCACGACCTCGGGGTTGGTCTCGGGGATCGCCGTCGAAGTGACCACGACCTGCGGCTCGACCTCGTCGATGGTTGCCGCGTCGTGGCCCACGCGCACGTCGATGCCCGCCGACTCGAGCTCGCGCACGTAGTGGGAGCTCTTGAGGTCGGAGCCCGTCACCTTGCACCCGCGCTCGTGGAGGACGAGCGCGATGCCGCTCATCCCCGCACCCCCGATGCCGATGAAGTGGGCGCTCGTGACGTCGTTCGTGACTGGCATGTGCACGCTCCCGTCCTTGTCCGCTGCGCTTGCGCGCCGAAGAAGCATAGTCACCTTACTCTAGCGGAAGGAGGGCACGCGTCGCAGGGGGCTTGAAGAATCCATGAGGCCGCCCGCTACGAGCGGGCAGCGGCCTCCACACGGTCCGCGAGCGCCGACGCGGCGCTCTCCTGCGCGAGCTCGCGCGCTGCGGCGCGCATCTGTTCGCGGCGAGCGCTGTCGTCGAGCAGGGCGGCGAGCTCGCGCTCGAAGGTGCCGTCGTCGATCCTGTCGTCAGCGACGAGCACCGCGGCCCCGGCGTCAACGAGGTAGCGCGCGTTGGTCGTCTGGTGGTCGGCGGTCGCGTGCGGGTAGGGCACGAGCAGGCTCGGCACGCCGACGGCAGCGATCTCGGCGATCGAGGACGCCCCCGCGCGCGAGACCACGAGGTCCGCGGCGGCGAGCGCCTGCCCCATGTTGGAGATGTAGGGCATGACGCGCCAGCGCTTCTGCTCCTCCGGCGTGAGCGCGAGGGCGGAGACCGTGTCGTCAAAGCCGTCGGCGCCCGTGGAGTGCACGACGACGAGGCCCTCGCGCGAGAGCAGCTCGCGCTTGAGACGGCACACGCCCTCGTTCACGTGCGCCGCGCCGAGCGAGCCGCCAAAGACGAGCAGCATCGTCTCGTCGCGCTCGATGCCAAAGGCCTCGCGCCCCGCCTCGCGGCTCGCCGAGACCACGCTGCGGCGAACGGGGTTCCCCGTGAGCACGACCTCCGGCGCGCGGCGACCCTCGCGCTCGAAGACCGCGCGCGCGGCGGGCACCGAGATGCACACGCACTCAGCGTAGGGCGCGAGCGCCTTGTTGGCGAGCCCGGCAACGGAGTTCTGCTCGTGGAGCACGTAGGGCACGCCGAGACGGTGGCAGCAGTTGAGCAGCGCCATCTCTACGTAGGCACCAAAGCCCACCGCCACGTCGGGCGCTCCCTCCGCGGCGAAGAGGCGCGCGATCTTGGACTGGGCACGACGCATGCGCGCGAGCGAGCTCACGAGCGTCCAGGGGCGCGCGCGGTCGAAGCCGCTCACCTCCACGGGGACGAGCTCGAAGCCCGCCTCGGGGACGAGCCGGCCCTCGAGGCGCGACTCCTGCCCGAAGAACCTCACGTGATGGCCGCGGTCGCGCAGCTCCTCGGCAAGGGCGATCGCGGGGTTCACGTGACCCGCCGTCCCGCCCGCGGCAATCGCGACCTCAAGCGCTCTTCCCATGGACCCTCCTCCGTTGCCGCCGCGTCGCGGCACGCCTCTGACGAGACCATCCTAGCGCAGGCGGCAGCGCTCCCGCCACGCCCTTCTCGCCGACGTGACCCGCTTGCTGCCGCGCTCCAGGGTTGGGTCACGTCCCATGCGCGGGCACGTCGCCGCCTCAAAAGGACGGCGCGTCCCAGCCTTCCCGATCACTGCGCTCACGAATCGGGGCACGTCCCAGTCGAGAAGGGCGCCAGCTAGCGTCCGCGACGGCCGCGCAGGCGCTCGGCCGCGCCCGGCCCGAGGTCGATGCGTCGGCGTCCCCCCGAGGCGCCGCCGCGCGCGCCGCCGATCGAGGGACCCCCGCGCCGCGGGCGCGTCCCGCCTTCGACGACCGTGAGCGAGCGGCGCGGAGCGGACGCCCGCGGGCGCTCGGAGCGCGGCATCGGCTCCCCCGCAAACGAGAGGCCGCCGGCCCCGGGCACAGGCGAGCTCTCCTCGACCTGCCAGGAGCGCCGCTCGCGGTCGTAGGCCGTCTCCGGGAGGCTCGAGTGGATCGACACGGAGGCGATGACGCCCACGAGCAGGAGGCTCGAGACGATCGACGAGCCGCCGTAGGAGATGAACGGCACGGGCTTGCCCGTCATGGGGAAGAGCCCGAGCACGCCGCAGACGTTGACCAGCAGCTGCACGATCACGAGCGACGAGCACCCGGCCGCGATCAGCCGGCCGGCGAGGTCGGGCGCGTGGCGCGCGATCTCGAGCCCCGCCCACAGGAAGACCGCAAAGCCGGCGAGCATCCCCACGGCGCCCACGAGGCCGCACTCCTCGCCCACCACGGCGAAGATGAAGTCGTTGTGGGCGAGCGGCAGGTAGGAGTACTTCTGCCGCGAGAATCCGATCCCCACGCCAAGGAGCCCGCCCGAGCCGAACGCGTAGTAGCCCTGGATGAGCTGCCAGCCGGTGTCGTACTGGTCGGACCAGGGGTCGAGCATCGCGTAGAGGCGCCGCGCGGAGTACTCGTCGCGCATGGAGAGGGCAAAGAAGGCGACCATGCCGCCGAGGAACAGCACCAGGATGATGCGCAAGGGGACGCCCGAGAGGTAGCCCAGGACGAGCAGGGTGAGGCACAGGATGAGCGTGGTCCCCTTGTCCGGCTGGATGAGGATGAGGCCCACCGGCAGCGCGACGCCGAGGCCGAGCAGGATCAGGAACGTGCGCCCGTCGATCGAGCCCTCCTCGTAGTAGCGCTCGGCGATGGCCGCCGCGGTGAACACGATGGATATCTTGGCGAACTCTGACGGCTGGAGGTCAAAGAAGCCGAGGTCGATCCAGCGGTTCGCGCCCTGCTCGTTGTCGGTACCCGCCACGATGACGATGAGCAGGAGCAGCACCGTGACCGCCCAGACGGGCACGATGAGGCGCACCCAGACGTGATAGTCCACGAGCGCGAGGCCAACGGCGATCGCGGCGCCCGCGCAGGCGAACAGCGCCTGGCGCTTGAGGTAGTAGGCGGCGTCGCCCGTCGCGGAGAGCGCCGTCACCGACGAGGCAGAGTACACCATGAGCAGGCCGAACCCGAGAAGGACAACGACCGCGGCAAGCAGGACGAGCCGCGGGCGCATGAAGCGCTCCGGCACGCCGAATATCATCCTCTCCGCTCGCGAGGCGCGCGACGCGCGACCCGCCCCCCTCGTCCGGGACCGTGCCATGCGCTAGGCCTCCCCTCGCGCGAGGTCGCGCACAAGGGACTTGAAGAGCCGCCCGCGCTCGCCCATGTTGGCGAACTCGTCGAACGAGGAGCACGCGGGCGAGAGCAGAACGGTCTCGCCGGGGCGCGCGGAGCGCGACGCCGCCCCGAACGCCTCGCGGAAGCGCGGCGCGCGGACGACCTCGAGCGCGGAGGGCTCAGCCTCCAGGGCGCGCGCGATTCGCTCCCCCGCCTCCCCGTAGCACACGGCGACGCGACAGCGCCCGCGCACGGCCGCGGCGAGCGAGGTGAGGTCGGTCCCCTTGTCATGACCGCCGAGCATGACCACGACCGTGCCCGACTCAAAGGCCGTGAGGGCCTTCTCCACCGAGTCGGTGTTTGTCGCCTTGGAGTCGTTGACGTAGCGCACGCCCCCGACCTCGCCGGCAGGCTCGATCCTGTGCTCGATCGGCGAGAAGGACGCGAGGCCGCGCGCAACGTCGGCGCCCGCCACCCCGAGCTCGAGGGCGACGGCAGCGGCGGCCAGCGCGTTCTCGGCGTTGTGCAGGCCGAATATCCTGAGCTCGGAGGCGTCGAGAAGGTCGTGCTCCGCGCCGTCGAGGCGCACGACGAGGCGCCCCGCGCGCAGGAAGGCGGCGCAGGGGGCCGCGGGCTCGCGCCCGACGGAGAGCTCGCAGACGCGCGCGCCGCGCTCGCGGGCGCGCGAGGCCATGGCGCGGCAGTACTCGTCGTCGACCGAGACGACCGCGAGGTCGTCCGCGCTGAGGTTGGCGAGCGAGCGCTCCTTCGCCGCGGCGTAGGCGTCCATCGTGTGGTGCCACTCGAGGTGGTCGGGCGTGACGTTCAGGACGACCGCGACGCGCGGGTGGAGCAGCGAGGTCGTTGCCAGCTGGAAGCTCGAGAGCTCAGCCACGAGCCACTGCTCGGCGCCGCGGTCGGCGAGCGCGTCGAGTGCGGGCGTGCCGATGTTGCCCACGGCGGCCGCGTCGAGCCCGCCCTCGCGCAGGAGGTGGGTGGCGAGCGACGTCGTGGTGGTCTTGCCGTTGGTCCCCGTGACGCTGACCCAGCGCTCGGGGCTCTCCCTGAACGCGAGCTCGACCTCGCCGACGACCTCGCGCGAGCGCTGCGCCGCAGCGCGGAAGAAGGCAGAGTCGACCGGGATGCCGGGAGAGGCGACCGCCAGGTCAAACTCCCCGCGCACCTCCTCGGTCCCGAGCGCCACGCGGACCCCTGCGCGCTCGAGAGCGCGCGTCGCGTCGCTCTCCGCGCTCGACGAGCCGCCCACGAGCGTCACGTCGTCGACGCGGCCGCCGATCAGCGCGGCAAGGTAGCGCGCGGCGGCCTCGCCGGTCCTTCCGGCGCCGAGCACGAGGGTGCGGCCAAGGTGTCCGCCAGGGCAAGGGGTCATTCTCGTCACTTCCTATCCGAGCTGGAAGAACAGGGCAAAGCCAAGGGCGGCGAAGGCGGCCGAGACGATCCAGAACCGCACGACGACCTTGTTCTCCTTCCAGCCCATCTTCTCGAAGTGGTGGTGGATCGGCGCCATGAGGAAGACGCGCCTGCCCGTGAGCCTGAAGCTCGCCACCTGGATCATGACGGACAGGGCCTCGCAGATGAACAGGCCGCCCATGATGAGGGAGGTCACCTCGGTCTTGGTGAGGACGGCGAGCGCCGCGAAGGCGGCGCCGAGCGCGAGCGACCCCGTGTCGCCCATGAAGATCGAGGCAGGGTAGCAGTTGTGCCAGAGGAACCCCACGCAGGCGCCGGCGATCGCGCCGGCGAAGATGGCGAGGTCGAGCTCGTCGTAGCTGAAGGCGACCATGGCCATCGCGAGCATGACGACCATCGTGCAGCCGCCCGCCAGGCCGTCCAGCCCGTCGGTGAGGTTCACGGCGTTGGAGAGCCCGGCCATGAGCAGGAAGACGAAGACGAGGTAGAGCCAGGGGACAAGGACCTGCTCGCCCGACGTCCCGAGCGGGACGCGCGTCTCGAGCACGCCGAGGTCAATCACAAAGCCGCCGGGGAAGCGCACCTCCGGGGAGACACCGCAGACGTTGACCGCCACGAGGCAGAAGGTGACCGAGATGATGATGAGACCCGCCATCTTCTGGGAGGGAGTGAGGCCCAGCGAGCGCCCGTGCGCCACCGACTCGATGTCGTCGAGAAGCCCGAGGGAGCCGGTGACGAGCGTCGCCACGACGGCGAGCACGAGCGAGGGGGTCCACTCGGCCACGAGCGCGCAGGAGGCCAGGACGCCGACGAGGATGACGACGCCGCCCATCGTGGGGGTGCCCTGCTTGACGAGGTGGCCCTGGGGGCCGTCGACGCGGATCTGCTGCCCGATCCCCTCGTAGCGCATGAGGCGGATGAAGAGGGGCATCACGAGCCCCGTCACGAGAGCCGCTATGCCAACGGCGAGAAAGACCTGGTAGGTCGGGTACGCGGGATTGCCAATCATGACGCGAGAACTCCTCTCACGAACGCGTCCAGCCCGGCGGCGCGGGAGGCCTTGACGAGCACGACGTCGCCCTCCCCCAGCACGGGACCGATCACCTGGGATGCCTGTTCGACGGAGCCGAGGAGGCAGATCGAGTCCTCGGACAGGCCCATCGTGCGAGCCGCCTCCGCCATCTCGCCCGCAAGCGCCCCGCCGACGCACGCGAGCAGGTCCACGCCGGACGCGGCCGCGTAGGCCCCCACGTAGCCGTGGAGGCGTGTCGCCTCGTCACCGAGCTCGCCCATCTCGCCGAGGACCGCCACGCGCCGGCCCTCGCACGCCATCTTAGTCAGGACGTCGAGCGCCGAAGCCATGGAGGCGGGCGCGGCGTTGTAGGAGTCGTCGATCACGCGGGCGCCGCAGGGGGCGAGAAGGACGTCGAGCCGCATCGCGGTGGGCTCCATGCGCTCGATCGCGGCGACCGCGGCGTCGCGGTCGAGACCGGCTCGCCACACGAGAGAGAGCGCGAGCAGGAAGTCGTCGACCGTCTTGGAGCCGGGAAGCGGCAGCGACACGCGGCTCGACCAGCCGTCGGCGCACGTCACCGTGAAGGACGCGCGCCCCTCGCCGTCGAGGGCAACGCCGCTCGCGCGAACGTCGTCGTCGACGGCGCCTCCCACGACCGTGACGTCAACGCCTGCCGGGCGCGCGAACTTCTCGGCGATGAAGGGCGTGAAGTCGCCCGAGCCCGAGAGCGCGAGCACGGGCCCCACGCCCTCGTGCGCACGCATCCCCGAGACGATCTCCGCCTTGGCGCGCGCGATGTTCTCGCGGCTCCCCAGGATGCCGATGTGGCTCGTGCCCACGTTCGTCACGCAGGCGAGCGCGGGCTCGCACGCGGCGGACATGCGCTCGATCTCGTGCGGGTGGTTCATGCCGAGCTCGCAGACGAGCACCTCGCTGTCCTCAGGGGCGGAGAGCACCGTGAGCGGCAGGCCGATCAGGCTGTTGAGGTTTCCGGCCGTGGCGTGGCAGCGGCGCTGGCAGCCCACGGCCGCGGCGAGCATCTCCTTGGTCGTGGTCTTGCCCACGGACCCCGTGACCGCGAGCACGAGCCAGCCGGGGTGCGCCTCGCGCCAGGACCGGGCGAGGCGCAGCAGGAACTCCTCGCAGTCGTCCCCCTCCGCGCGCAGCACGGCGCAACCGCGCTCGCGCGCCGCCTCGAGCGCCTCGGCAGACGGCTCCGCGGAGGCAACGACGGCCGCCGCCCCGGCTCGGGCGGCACCCTCGAGGAAGGCGTTGCCGTCGACGCGCTCGCCGGCGAAGGCGACAAAGAGCCCGCCCTCGCCGACCCTTCTGGAGTCGACGACGACCTCCCCCGTGACCTCGCGCGACCCGTCGCAGACGAGCGTGGCGCCCGTCGCGCGCGCCATCTCCGCGGCGCTCATGTG
The DNA here is from genome assembly GCA_019116525.1 of Candidatus Olsenella pullistercoris. Taxonomy (GTDB): domain Bacteria; phylum Actinomycetota; class Coriobacteriia; order Coriobacteriales; family Atopobiaceae; genus Thermophilibacter; species Thermophilibacter pullistercoris. The sequence goes on from DXBM01000065.1 coordinate 10,841, forward strand.
AAACATCAGCTCATCACTCCGCTCTGCTCGAGGGCGAGACGCCCATGATGGAGACCGCCTGCTCGGCGACCCTCTGGAAGATCTTCACCGAGGACTGGTCGGCGTGGAGGTAGGTGCCGTTGAGGCCGGCGTAGACCAGGACGTCGGGGCTGTCGGCGTTGGCAAAGCCGCACAGCGACGACGTGTAGTGGTTCGCCTGGTAGCCGCCCTCGGCGGACGCCTGCTCGCCCGTGCCCGTCTTGCCGGCGAAGTCGTAGCCCTCGACCTGGCCGCCCATGCCCGTTCCCTCGAGCATGACCTGGCGCATCATCTCGGTCTCGGTGTCGGCCGTCTCCTTGGTGATGACCTGCTCCCCCACCGGCCACTCGACCTCCTCCTCGCCGCGGTAGACGAGGAAGTGCGGCGTCGTCGGCACGCCGTCGTTGGCCACGGCGCCAAAGGCGCGCACGATCTGCACCATGGGTATCGAGAGGGCCTGGCCGAACGCCATGGAGCCCGCCGTCGCGCCGTCATACTCGTCGAGCGTCTTGACGATGCCCGCCGTCTCGCCCGGGAAGTCGATGCCGGTGAGCTGGCCTATGCCAAAGCGCTCCACCCCCTCGGAGAACCTCTCCGCGCCGATGACCTCCTGGACGAGCAGGGCCATGGCGGGGTTGGAGGAGTGGACCAGCATGTAGGTCACGCTCATGTCCTCGGGCGTGAAGTCCTCGTCGCCGTAGTCGGTCACGTAGTCGTCTCCGACCTTGTAGCGGCCCGGCACCGAGTAGACCGTGTCCGGGGTGTAGAGCCCGAGCTCGAGGCCGATGGAGGTCGTGATGACCTTGAAGACCGAGCCGGGCTCGTAGGCGTCCGTGACGAGGCGCAGGTTGAGCGAGGAGACGTCGGTGAGGTTGGAGAAGTCGGGCATGGGCGTGGAGCACGCAGCGAGGATCTCGCCCGTCCTGGGGTCGGTAACCATGACCGAGCCGGACTCCGCCTCGTAGTGCTCGACGCTCTCGGCGATGATCTCCTCGCAGACCGTCTGGAGGTCGATGTCGATGGAGATCATGAGGTCGGTGCCGTCCTTGGCCTCCGTCACCTGCGACACTCCGCCCGCGATGGGGGTCCCGTCGACGCCCGTCTCGAGGATCATCTCCCCGTCCGTGCCGGTCAGGACGTCGTCGTAGTACAGCTCGAGGCCCGACAGGCCCGTGCCCTCCGTCCCGACGTAGCCGATGACCTGGGCGCCCGCCGTCCCGTAGGGATAGACGCGCTTGGTGTCGGAGAGGAAGTAGACGCCCGTGAGGTCGGCTTTGACAAGGGCGGCGGAGAGCTCGTCGGCCACCTCCTGGTCCACCTTCTGCTCGACGTAGACGAAGGTGGTGTCCTTGGTGAGCAGCTCCATGTAGGAGCTCTTCTCGCCGCCAAGGTGCTCCACGAGCAGGTCCGCGACCCCTGAGGGGTCGGTGACCGCCTGGGGGTTGGCGTAGACGGTCTCGCACTCGACGCTCATCGCGAGGATGTTTCCGTTGCGGTCGTAGATGGTGCCGCGCTTGGCATGGAGGGTCGCCGTGTTGGTGCGCTGGGACTCCGCCGCCGAGGCGAGGCTGGGGCCGTCGATGAGCTGCAGCCACGCGAGGCGCGCCGAGACGACGCCGAGCGCGCCGAGGAACACGCGCCTGGTCATCGAGAGGCCGCGGTCCGACCCCCCGCTGCCCGACCCGCCCGGGCGCGACGCCCTCACGCGGTAACGCGCACGAGAGGCCTCGTCGTACGAGGCCTCCGAACGAGTGCGCCCCCTGGGCGCCGATTGTCTCTTCCTGCTGCTCACAGGCCAGAGTTTACGACAGGTTGGACTGCTCTGCGCCGGCGTCCGCGCTCTGCGCAGCATCCCCATCAGCGCTCTGCTGCCCCTGGTCGCCGGCCTCGCCCTCGGCGGACGCGCTGAGGTCGAGCGTCACGAACTCGCTGGACAGGACCATGCCGTAGTTCTGGGTGGCGATGCGGCTGATGCGCGCGTTGCTCGAGAGCGCGGAGCGCTGGACCCTCAGCTGCTCGTTCAGAGACTCGGCCTCCGCGATCTGGGTGCCGAGGTCCGCGTTCGAGCGGAGCACCGACACGGTGGCTGCGGAGATTCCCACGCGGACCATACCCAGGGCAATGAGCACCACGGCAACGACCACGACCGCGCGGACGCGGGCAACGAAGGCGCGCGAGACGCCCTCGCGGGCGCGGGCGTCGAGCCCTCCGCCGGAGACGACCTCAAAGGAGCTGGATGCCCGCTCCTCGAGGCGCTCACGGCTCCTCTCGGCAGCCCCCATGCTGTATGCCGCTGATCCCTGGTACCTCATCACGATGTCCTTGCCCGTGGCTATTCGCCGAGTCTGATAGTTCAAGGCAGGTACGCTGGGAGCTTGAGGGTTGCTTGAGGCTATCCCTCAATATGAGCTTGAGCGACCTTAAGAGTATGTCTAGAGTTTGTAGGTGCTTCGTTCTTGTTCGTTGGTAGTGCGTTTGGGGTGCGTTGTGGTCCGACGGTGCTTCGTTTGCTCTCGCTCCACAGACGGCTCTCGCCGGCTATGTCGTTTCCCGGCCCCCTCACGAGGCGTCGAGCTTGACCGCCACGCGCATGAGGGCGCTCCGCGACCTCGGGTTGGCCGCGACCTCCTCGTCAGAGGCGACGAGAGGCCTTCTCGTCCTGACCTCGACTATCGGCACGTTCCCGCACACGCACACCGGAAGATCCGGCGGACAGGTGCATCCCCGGGAGAGCTCGGTGAAGACGTGCTTCACGATGCGGTCCTCGAGGGAGTGGTAGGAGATGACGCAGATCCTCCCGCCCGGGTTGGCCCATCGGATTGCCGCCCTGAGCCCTCGGTCGAGAACGTCGAGCTCCTGGTTGACCTCGATGCGCAGCGCCTGGAAGGTCCTTCTCGCAGGGTGTCCCCCGTGCCGCCTCGCTGCCGCAGGAATCGCCGCCTTGACGGCGTCCACGAGCTGGAGGGTCGTCTCGATCGGTCGCTCCTCGCGACGACGGACGATCTCCCGCGCGATGCGGCTCGCGTAGCGCTCGTCCCCGTACACGCGGAGGATTCGGGTGAGGTCAGCTTCGTTTCTGGTGTTCACGACCTCGGCTGCGGTTATGGTGTCATTCCCCGAATTCATGCGCATGTCGAGCGGGGCGTCCTCGTTGTACGAGAAGCCGCGCTCCGGGATGTCGAGCTGCGGAGACGAGACGCCCAGGTCGAACAGGAAGCAGTCGACGCCGGGGACCTCCGCCCTGAGGAGGAGGTCGTCAAGGTCACCGAAGTTCCCCTTGAGCTGGATCGCGTCCGCCTCGGGAGCCTCCCGCTCGAGGCGCCTCGCGGCCGCCCCCAGGGCCATGTCGTCCTGGTCGATGCCAATGGACAGGCCCTCGGGCGCAACGCGTCTCGCCAGCTCCACCGTGTGCCCCGCGCCCCCAAGGGTGCAGTCGCACACGATCTCCCCCGACTGGGGGTCAAGCTCGGCGAGAACCTCCTCGAGCATCACGGGCACGTGCCGATATTCCGCTGTCAAGACCCTCACCCCCTAGTCGTGGAAGAGAAGCGCCTCGAGGTCGTCCTCGATGCTCTCCTGCGTCGCGTTCCACTTCTCCGTGTTCCAGACCTCGAAGTGGTCCCCGGCGCCCACCACCGTGACGTCGGACGTGAGGCCGAGGCGCTCGCGCGTGCCGGGCTTGCCGGCGTCGAGCTTGCCGAGGGCGACGCGACCGGCGGAGTCAATGTCGACCTCCACGGCACGGGCCCAGAGCCCCAGCTTCAGGCGAACGTCGTCGCGGCTGCGGGGATCGAAGTGGTTGTCGCCGTACTCAAAGAGCCCGTCGACGTACGCCTCGAACCCCTCGGGGGTGAAGCCGTTCACGCATCCGTTGATGGGAACGAGGTAGATCGTCCTCTTGTCGCCATCCACGAGCTGCTTGCGGAAGACGGCCGGAAGGGTGACGCGGGCCTTGGCATCCACGGACATCGGATACGAGCCTGCGAACATGTCACCCTCCCTTCGAGACGATCGCTCGGCCCCGAACGGAGCGTGCACACACTATACGTCATTTGCGACACTTTGCGACACAGAAAAACACTTCGCTACACCTTGCGGTTGAAAACCACGTCCGAGCGGCGCTCACGGGACACTCTCGCACCACATGTTGGGTCCTTAAGCAACCTGTCGCACAAGGGCGTTCGGTGCGGGCGCCCCACCCGCAAACGATTTGTGACGCAACCGTGGAGGGGCGAGTCGCACGTCCTTGTCGCCGAGGCTCACGCTGTGATGCTTAGGGAATCTCGGGGAGTGTAGCTTTTCGGCGGGCGGGTGCTTAGCGATGCAAAGGAGTTGCGTTGCTTAAGCGCTCCTGAGGCTCCGTTGCACTCTGGGAGGTCATATTTTCGCAGGTAAACTAGAATCTTTCTTGCCGGGCGCGCGCACTAGGCTACATTTCGCGCACTTCTTTAAGCGCTCGCTGACCCTTAGGCCGCACTACCCCCACTTCCCTAAGCGCGACCCCACCGCACAGCGAGAAGACCGTGGCAACAGGGGCAGGCGACGCAAGGGGCCCGCGCGTCAGAGGTGGGCGCGCGGGTGGGCGGCGAGGTAGACGCGACGCACGTGCGAGCGGTCAACGTGCGTGTAGAGCTGCGTCGTCGCGATGTTGGCGTGCCCCAGGAGCTCCTGCACCACGCGAAGGTCCGCCCCACCCTCGAGCAGGTGCGTGGCAAAGCTGTGTCGCAAGGTGTGGGGGTGCAGGTCGTGGATTCCCGCGACGCGACCGTACCGCTCGACGATGGCGTGGACCGACTGGCGCGAGAGCCGGCCGCCACGCGCGTTGAGGAAGACAGCGCTCGTGGGGCGTCGTCCCACGAGCGCGCCGCGCCCGCGCTCCAGGTACTCGACGAGCGCGGCCTCGGCGGCGCCCATCACGGGGACCACACGCTCCTTCTCGCCCTTTCCGAGGACCCTCAGGACCCCCTCGTCGAGAAGGACGGCGCGCTCGTCAAGGCCGCAGAGCTCGCTCGCGCGCAGGCCGCACCCGTAGAGCACCTCGAGGATGGCATGGTCGCGCAGGCCCGCCGGCGTTGAGGGGAAGGGCTGGTCGAGCAGGCGCTCCGCATCGTCCCGGGAGATGACGTCAGGGAGGCGCGCCGGCTTTGCCGGCAGGGGCACGTCCTCGGTCGGCAGCTCGTCGGAGATCTCGTCGGAGACCATGAACCGATGGAAGCCCTTGATCGCCGAGAGCGCGCGCTCGACCGAGGCCGGCGCGAGGCCCGCCCCAGCGAGCGCCGCGACGTGGTCCTGAACGAGCTCGCGCGTCACGTCGTTGGGCTCGCGCACGCCGCGCTCGGCGAGCCAGGCAAGATAGCGGGAGAGGTCGCGCCCGTAGGCCGCCACCGTGTTCTTGGAGCTGCCCCGCTCAACGGCAAGGTAGCTCAGGTACTCCTGCCTGGCCCGCTCGAGGTCCACGACCGCCTCCCTAGCGAGCGCTCACGTCAAGCCTGCCCACGCCCTCGTGCCGCGCGATCGCAGCGCGCACGAACTCGCGGAAGAGCGGTGCCGGGCGGTCCGGGCGGCTCTTGAACTCGGGGTGGGCCTGGCTCGCCACGAACCACGGATGCACGTCCTCGGGAAGCTCCACCATCTCTACGAGCCTGCCGTCCGGAGAGAGGCCGGAGATCACGAGGCCCGCCTCCACGAGCTGGTCGCGATAGGCGTTGCTCACCTCGAAGCGGTGGCGGTGGCGCTCGTAGACGAGCGGCTCGCCGTACGCCTCCGCAGCGAGCGTGCCGGGAGCGATCTTGCACGGGTAGGCGCCGAGGCGCATCGTGCCGCCCTTGTCGGTGACGTCCCTCTGGTCGGGCATGATGTCAATCACGGGGTGCGGCGTGGCGGGGTCGAACTCAGCCGAGCTCGCGCCCTCGAGCCCGCAGACGTCGCGGGCGAACTCGCAGACGGCGACCTGCAGGCCGAGGCAGACGCCGAGGTAGGGGATCTTGTGGGTGCGAGCGAAGCGGGCGGCGCAGACCTTGCCCTCGATTCCCCTCAGGCCAAAGCCCCCGGGGACGAGGATGCCGTCAGCGTCACCGAGCACCTCGTCGACGTTGCCCTCGTCGAGCGCCTCGCCGTTCACGAGCTGGATGTCGACGTGGCGGCCGAAGAGCACGCCCGAGTGGTGCAGCGCCTCGATCACGGAGAGGTAGGCGTCGGGCAGCTGCGTGTACTTGCCCACCACGCGGATGCGGGTGACGTCCTCGCGAGCGTTGGCAGCGTGCATGGCGCTCGTGAACGCGTACCAGCCCTCCATGTGGCAGGGGCGCGGCTCGAGCCCCAGCCGCTCGCAGACCTTCACGTCGAAGCCCTGCTCAGCGAGGTGAGCGGGCACGTCGTAGATGGAGGGGAGGTCGGTGTTCTCGAAGACGTGGTCGGCAGGGACGTCGCAGAAGCTCGCGATCTTGGCGCGCAGGGAAGCGTCCACCTCGCGGTCGGAGCGGCAGACGATGAAGTCGGGCTGGATGCCCATCTGCCGCAGCTCGCGCACGGAGTGCTGGGTGGGCTTGGACTTCAGCTCGTGCGCGGCGGCGATGTAGGGCACGAGGCTCACGTGGATGATGCAGCAGTCAACGGCGGGGCGCTCGTTTCTGAACTGGCGAATCGCCTCGACGAAGGCCTGGCCCTCGATGTCGCCGATCGTGCCCCCGAGCTCGGTGATCACCACGTCGGCACCGGTCTGCTCCTCGATGCGGCGGAAGCGCTCCTTGATGGCGTCGGTCACGTGCGGAATGACCTGCACCGTGCCGCCGAGGAAGTCGCCGGCGCGCTCGCGGGAGATGAGGTCCTGGTAGATGGCACCGGTGGTGAAGTTGGAGCTGCGCGTGAGGTTCTCGTCGATGAAGCGCTCGTAGTGCCCGAGGTCGAGGTCGGACTCGTAGCCGTCCTCGGTGACGAAGACCTCGCCGTGCTGGAAGGGGCTCATCGTGCCCGGGTCCACGTTGAGGTACGGGTCGGCCTTCTGCATCATGACGCGGTAGCCGCGCGCCTTGAGCAGACGGCCGAGCGAGGCCGCCGTGATGCCCTTGCCGAGCGACGAGACCACGCCTCCGGTCACGAAGATGTGCTTTGCCATGTGAGCCTCCCGTAGACGGCGCGCCAAGCGCGCGACTGTTTCCACGGGTCTTCATGGTAGCGCGCGGAGAGCGCGGCAGTGCGGCCGATCGCCGATTCCGACGCACACGCGAAACACAGCGACACAAGCGCGCAACAGCCCTCTCTGCGCGCTCTCGCCCGACGCCAGGCCCAGCGTCCAATCGGTCGCAGAGAGTGCCGTGTCAAGTGCCGAAAGCTGCGGGCGAGCGCTACAGGTACTGGCGCCAGTCGTCTTCGTCGTCCTCGGGCTCTATCGCCGCTGCGGCAGCCTGGGCGGCGCGCTCGGCGCGGTTCACGTACGGAGCCTCGTTGACATCGGGGAACGTGGCGAGCGCGTGCTCGAAGACCTCGAGGTTCTCGTCGGCGCGTCCGCGCGGGATCGCAAAGGTGACCTCACCCGCCGCGTGACGACCGCTCGCAAGCTCCGCGCGGAACGCCTCTGCCACAGCGGCGGCGTCCCAGCCAAAGACGCCGCAGCCGAAGGCGCCGAGCACGAGCTTCTCGCGCCCAAGGTCGTCCGCGACCGCAAGCACGAGGCGCACGCGGTCGCGCAGGGCCGCGGCAAGCGCCTCCTCGCTCACGCGATACTGCTCGCGGGCGCGCCGGGCGTTCGGCGCCGCGGCGACGATGACGTCGGCGTAGGAGTGGTAGCCCTCGCGCTCGAAGCGCACGCGCGGAACCGCGAGCGCGCGGTTGCGGTAGAGCTCGCAGTTGACGAAGCGGCGGCGGTTCTCGGCGTACCACGCCCGCCTGCCGACAAGGACGTTGTAGAGGAAGCTCTCGGCGCACAGCGCCTCCTCCTGCGCCCAGGCGCCCCGCTCGTAGCCACCGCCGGGGCTCGTGAACGACGCAAAGTCCAGCACGGCGAGGTCGCACGCCGAGGCGAGACCGCGGCCGCGCGCGAGCACCGCACCCACGCTGTCCTCGTCAACGACCGTCACCTGCGGCACGCGGCCCTCGACCTGCGGCCTGGGAGCGCTGTCGTAGACGCGCACGTCACGCTGCGCCTGCTCGATCTCTGCCGAAAAGCGACGGGCCATCTCCTCGATGTGCCGCTGCGCCTGCTCCCGCCTGCTGGGGCCGCGCCCCTCGCGCCTCTCTGCCATGCCAGCTCCCCTCGACGTCCTTCTCGCCATTATCGCGCAACGCTGGCCCGACGCACGCCGCATGACGGCCGCGAGCGGCGAGCGGCCCCACATAAGCCGACGGCCCCCGTTGCCCTCTGCCGCCGCTGCCCGCCGCCGCTACCCGCCGCCGCCCATCGCCGCCCCCATCGCGAGTGCGCGAAAGTCATAGCTAACTTTTCTGACTTTGGCAGTTCTTTCAGGTTCGCAACTGGGCAAACGTCCGTGCCGGGTGAGAAAAACAAAAAAGTTAACCCAGACTTTCGCGCACTCGCAATGGGAGCGACGAGAAGGGAGGGCAAGAAGGGGCGGCGGGAAGGGCGGGCGAGATGAGAAGGGCGGCTGGCGAGAAGACCGCGCTAGCTGCGGGCGGCGAGCATCTCGCGGGCAAGGTCGCGGCTCGCGGTCCCCGTGTCGCCAGAGAGCATGCGGGCGATCTCCGCCACGCGATCCTCGCCCGAGATCTCCGTGAGCGTGGTCTCGGGCACGCCGCCGGTCCCCTCGCGCTTGCGGACGAGGTAGTGCCTCTCAGCGGCAACCGCCACCTGCGCGAGGTGCGTGACCACGATCACCTGGTGGGTGCGCGCGAGGCTTGCGAGCACGCCCGCGAGCGCCACGGCAGTCGCGCCGCCCACGCCGGCATCCACCTCGTCAAAGACCAGCGTCTCGCAGTCGTCTGCGTCACCGAGCACCACCTTCACAGCAAGCATCACGCGGCTGACCTCGCCGCCCGAGGCGATCTTGCGCAGCGGACGCGCGGTGAGGCCGGCAGCGGGTCGGTACAGGAACTCAACCTTGGAGGCACCGCGGCTCCCCCACTCCTGGCGTGCCATCCGCTCGAGGCTCACCTCGAGCTCGGCGCTTCCCATCTCGAGCAACGCCATCTGCTCGCTGACCGCGGCAGCGAGGCGCGGGGCGGCCTCAGAGCGCACCGCGTCGAGCGCGTCCGCGGCCCGTGCGAGCTCGCACTCACGCTGCTCGAGCTCCTCGGCGGCGCGCCTCTCGAGCTCGCCACCGTCGCTCGCGGCAGCGATTACCTCGTGGGCACGCTCGCGACGCTCGAGCACGTCTGCCATGCGCGGTCCGAAGGCGCGCATGAGGCCCTCCAGGCTCGCGAGGCGCGCCTGGAGCCGCTCGAGCTCCTCCGGGTCAAACTCCACCTCGTCAGCGTAGTCGCGCAGCTCGGAGGCAACGTCCTCGACATCGATGAGGGAGCTCCTGAGCGTCTCTGCCCAGCCCCCCAGCCGCGCGTCGTAGCCCGAGGCCCCCTCCAGCGCGCTCACGGCACGTCCCAGCGCGTCGAGCGCACCCTCGTCGCCCGAGAGCAGCTCGCGAGCCCCCGACGCGGCCTCCATGAGCGCCTCTCCGTGCTCGACGCGCGGAAGCTGGGCCTCGAGCTCCTCGAGCTCCCCCTCGCGCGGGTCGACCTCGTCGATGCGCCTGAGCACGAAGGCGGCCTCGTCGAGCTTCTCGCCCGTCGCTCGGCCCATCTCGCGCACCCGCTCCAGCTCCTCGCGCGCCTCGTCCGCAGCGGCAAGTGCCGTGCGGTAATCCTCGAGCGCCCGGGCCGCCGGCTCGCCGGCCCACGCGTCGAGAAGCTCAACGTGGGACTGCACGGAGAGCAGGCGCTGGTGCTCGTGCTGCCCGCAGAGGTCGACAGTCGAGCCCACGCGCTCGGCAAGCTCGCGCACGCTCGCCATGTGACCGGAGAGCTCTACGCGCCCGCGCCCGTCGGCGCCCACGCGCCGGCGCACGACCGTGCCGTCCTCGTCGTCCCCTGGCAGGAAGAGCCTGCCCTCGACCTCGAGCGAGCTCGCGCCCTCGCGGACCATGCCAGCGTCGGAGCGCTCCCCCACCAAAAGCTTGATGGCGGAGAGCAGCGCCGTCTTGCCGGCGCCCGTCTCGCCCGTGAGGACCGTGAGGCCGCCCGCCGGCTCGATGGACGCCTCGCGGATCAGCGCAACGTCGCGAACGTGGAGCTCGTCGATCATCTACTTCCCCACCTGCCCGTAGAAGACGCGGGAGACCGAGTCGTAGAAGCTCTGGGAGTTCCTGTCGAGAAGGACGATGTCCCCCGGGCCGCGCCGCACCGTGGCGCGCACCCCTCGGCTGCCCTTCTCGCGCAGAACGGGACGGCCATCCGCGAAGAAGTGTCGCCTCACGGGGCGCTCGGGGCTCATCTCGATCTCGACGACGTCCGCCGGCGAGGTGAGGAACGCGCGCGCGAGTATCGTGTGCGGAGCGATGGGCACGCACACCATGCCCGTGAACTCGGGCGTGACGATGGGCCCGCCCGCGGCGAGCGCGTAGCCCGTCGAGCCCGTTGCGGTGGAGACCACGAACCCGTCGCCGCGAAGGCGGTCGATGTGCCGCCCTGAGACGGAGACGTCGAACTCGACCATGTTGCCCATGCCGCCGCGCGAGAGCGCGAAGTCGTTGAGGGCAAAGCAGTTGCTCACGTAGGTGGTGCCGTCCTCACGCTCGAACTCGCACTCCACGTCGAGCGTCGCCCGGCGCGAGACGTGCAGCTCGCCGGCGAGCGCGTCGCGAACCGTCTCGAAGAGGTCGTCTGGGCCAGCAGCAGTGAGAAAGCCGAGGTGGCCGTAGGAGATGCCCAGTATCGGGACGCCCTCGTAGCCCACGATGCGCGCTGCGCGCAGGAGCGTGCCGTCGCCGCCGAGCGAGACCACCAGGTCGCAGTCCGAGGCACTCTCCGGCGCGTTGGGAAAGAGCTTGGTGCTCTTGGCCCAAGCCACGTCAACGCCCTCGTCGAGAAGCCAGTCCTCGAGGCGCCCGGCGCTCTCGACGGCGTCCTCGCGCGCGTAGTTGGGAACGATGAGAACCTTCACGGCTGCAGGCCCCTCCTCTGGTTGCGTCCTTGCCCAGTATACCCCGCGCGGACTTTTCTCTTAAGGGCGCCTCAAACGACCTCCGCTGGCTCGAACGGCGGATCGAGTTTTTACCGCCCCACGGACATTCCGTGTCCAATCCGCGCGCCAGCCCCTACGCGGGCATGTCCCCGCAGAGGAGAAACTCGACGTTGCCCTTGTGTCCGGTTATGGGGCTCTCGCAGGTCCCGCGGACGATGAGCCCCGACTCCTCGAAGGCGTGCCGGACCCGCTCGAGGGCAGCCCGCCTCACGCGCTCGTCGCGCACCACGCCGCCCTCGCCCACCTCGTCGCGACCGGCCTCGAACTGGGGCTTGACCAGCGTGAGAAAGGTTCCCCCAGGTCGCAGGAGCTCCAGCACGGCCGGCAGCACGGTGGTCACGGACGTGAACGAGACGTCGCACACGGCCAGGTCCACAACGTTCGCGCCCACGATTCCAGGCACGTCCACGATGTTGGTGCGCTCCAGGAGCCGCACGCGCGGGTCCCCGCGCAGCGCCCATGAGAACTGCGCGTAGCCAACGTCAACGGCAACGACGGACGCGGCGCCGCGCTTGAGCAGGCAGTCGGTGAAGCCCCCCGTGGAGCACCCCACGTCCAGGCAGTCGAGCCCCTCCGGGCTCACGCCGAACGCGTCGAGCCCGCGCTCGAGCTTGAGGCCGCCGCGGCTCACGTAGCGAGAAGCCCCGCGCACGTGCAGCTCTATGCCTGGCCTGACCTGCTCGCCCGGCGCGGTGAGCCGACGGTCGGTCGTGGACACGTCACCCGCCATCACGGCGCGCAGCGCCTCGTCGGTTGTGGAAAAGAAGCCCTGCTCGACGAGCTCGGCGTCGAGCCGTCGGCGGCGGGGCACGGCGCTACTGCCCGTCAGTCGCGGGAGCGTCCTGCGCGACGCCCTCGGCGGCGTCAGAGCTGGCGTCAGCGCTGCTCGCGTCCTTCTCGGCCTCCGGCTCCTCTGCCAGGCGCGCCTCCTCCTCCGGCGAGAAGTCCGTGGCGTCAACGAGGCTCACAGCCTTCGAGCCCAGAGCTATTGCCTCGTCGAAGAGGTCGAGCGAGCGCTCGAGCGAGACGTCCTTGTCGCGCACCTGGGAGACGATGCTGTCGAGGCGCTCGGTGATGTCGCCGAAGGTCTGGTAGCGGGAGACGTCGACGCGCGCCATCTACGCCTCCTCGGCGGGCCGCGCGGCGGCGCGTGCAGCGGCCACCACGTCAACGCCCGCCTCGAGGTCGTCGGCCACGCGGCCGAGGATGCCGTTCACGAAGCGCGACGACTCGTCGGTGCCGTACGCCTTGGCAAGCTCAACGCACTCGTCGATCGAGACGGCGATGTCGACCTCCTCGACGCTCAACATCTCGTAGAGCGCGAGGCGCAGGATGTTGCGGTCCACCGAGTTGAGGCGCGAGAGCGACCAGCCGGTCGAGCGGGCGGAGATGAGCGCGTCGAGGTCGGGACGCCGCTCGTCCGCGCCGAGCGCGAGGCGGCGGGCATAGTCGTCGAGCGGGCCCTCGGAGAGCGCATAGTCTCCGTCGAGCACCTCAATCACGCTTCGGGAGTTGGCCTCCGCTTGGAACAGCAGCTGCAGGGCCTGGCTGCGGGCAAGGGTGCGCCCGCCAAAGTGCACGCTCAAGTTACTCCTTGGGGAAGACGAGGCTGTCAATGCAGACGTCAACGGCCGTGACGCCAACGCCGATCTGCTCGGTCACGGCGCGAGCGACCTCGCGACGCACCTCCTCGGCGAGCTTGGTGAAGGGGTAGCCGTAGAAGACCGCCAGGTGAACCGTTACGTGGAGGCCGTCGTCCTCGACGAACGACTCCACGGCCTTCTCCGGGGAGACGCTCCTGCTCGTGAAGACCGAGATGAGGCTCGACGCGATGTCATTGCCCCCGACCGAGGCCACGCCCTCGACGCGACGCGCGGCGATGGAGACGATCGTGGAGACGACATCCCTCGAGATGCCGATGCCAGAGACAAAGAGCTCGCTTTCGGCCATGGAGGACCTCCCTGCTCGATTCATATGGTCACCCAGACAGTATACCCGTTGGCGCGATGGCATGGCCACGGCGCGAAAAGGCCGCCCCGGTTGCCCGGAGCGGCCCGACCGTGCTTGTGCGCGCTGTTAGACGCGGCTGACGAACTTGCCGCCGTCGCGCGTGTCGACCTTGATCATGTCGCCCTGGTTGAGATAGAGCGGCACCTGGATCACGGCGCCGGTCTCAACGGTGGCGGGCTTGGAGCCGCCCTGGACGGTGTCGCCCTTGAAGCCGGGGTCGGTCTCGGTGATCTCGACCTCGATGAACATCGGGGGCTCAACACCGAGGAGCTCGGTGTCGGCGTAGAGGAGCTGGGCGTTGTCGTTCTCCTTGAACCACTTGGCGTTGTCGCCGATGAAGTCGGCGGGGAGCTCGACCTGCTCGTAGGTCTCGTTGTCCATGAAGTAGAAGGTGCCGCC
>DXBM01000066.1 GCA_019116525.1 Candidatus Olsenella pullistercoris
CAGGACGTCACCTCGCTCGCCGGCGCGGAGCTGCGCAGCTACCGCCGCCGCGTGGCGATGATCTTCCAGAACTTCGGGCTTCTCGCCCAGAAGACGGTGCTCGCCAACGTGTGCTTCCCGTACCTCGCGGCTAACGGTCGCGTCACCGACCAGAACCGCGCCCGCGCCCTCGAGCTGCTCGAGATGGTGGGCCTGGCCGACCGCGCCGACTCCTACCCGAGCCAGCTCTCCGGCGGCCAGCAGCAGCGTGTTGCCATCGCCCGCGCGCTGGCGTGCGAGCCGGACTACATCCTGTGCGACGAGGCCACCTCGGCGCTCGACCCGGCAAGCACCAACACCGTGCTCAAGCTGCTGCGCCAGATCAACCGTGACACGGGCGTGACGATCATCGTGATCACGCACTCCATGGGCGTGGTCGAGAAGATCTGCAACAACGTGGTGGTGCTCGAGGCCGGCCGCGTGGTGGAGCAGGGGAGCGTGGCGGACGTCTTTGCCGCGCCGAGGTCGCAGGCCGCCAAGGTGCTGCTGGAAAGGGTTGATTGGGATGCCTAGCCTCGTTTCCGAGTTCGTGGCCGAGTACGGTTCGCTCCTCGCCGAGGGAACGCTTGCCACCGTCGTGATGACGCTCGTCCCCACGGCCATCTCGTACGTGTTCGGCCTTGCGCTCGGCGTGGTGCTCTACCTTACGGCGCCTGGCTCGCTGCGGCCCGCTCCGGTGCTCAACGCCGTGCTCGGCTGGGTGGTCAACGTCCTGCGCTCGTTCCCGTTCATCGTGCTCATGGTGTTCATCATCCCCCTCACGCGGCAGGTCATGGGCACCGGCTCGGGGCTTGCCGGCATCATCCCCCCGCTCGTGCTGGCGACGGCGCCCTTCATCGCGCGCATGGTCGAGCAGTCGCTGTCCGAGGTGCCGCGCGCGAGCGTGGAGGCGGTGGAGGCGTGCGGCGCGAGCGTGCCGAGGATCGTGCTCTCGGCGCTTTTGCCCGAGGCGCTGCCCTCGATTGTGCGCGGCGCGGCCGTGGTGCTCATCGCCGTGCTGGGATACACGGCCATGGCGGGCGCCATCGGGGCGGGCGGCCTGGGAGACATCGCCGTTCGCTACGGCTACTACCGACGCGTGGACGAGGTCATGTGGGTGGCCGTCGTGGTGCTCGTTGTGATCGTGCAGGCCATCCAGGGCGCGTGCAACCTCGCCGCCCGCAGGGTGGACCACCGAACGCGCAGGTAGGGGAGCGCCTGGGCCCGCATCTCTGCCGAGAAGAACCACTAGCTATCAACTATCAAAACAAAGGAGTGTCATCATGCCTTGTGTTTCTCGCCGCTTTCTCCTGTCTGCCGCCGCGCTTCTCGCCACGGGCGCGCTCGCCGCGTGCTCCGGAGGCCCCGAATCGGGCGATGCCGGGTCCTCGGAGGGCGGCCCCACCCTGCGCGTGGGCGCCTCGCCGAGCCCGCACGCCGAGATCCTGAGCGACTTTGCCGCGCCGCGCCTGGCCGAGCGGGGCATCACGCTCGAGGTGCGCGAGTATACCGACTACCTGCTGCCCAACCAGGACGTCACGGCAGGTGAGCTTGACGCCAACTACTTCCAGCACATCAACTACCTCAACAACTACAACGAGGAGAACGGCACGGACCTCGTGAGCGCGGGCAAGGTCCACTTTGAGCCGATGGGCGTCTTCGCGGGCCGCTCGAGCGACCTTGGGAGCGTGCCCGACGGCGCGACGATCTCCGTGCCCAACGATGCCACCAACGAGGGCCGCGCGCTGCTGCTCCTGCAGGAGGCGGGCGTGATCGAGCTGTCTGCGGACGCTGGGCTCACCGCCACGGCAAACGACATCGCAGACAACCCGCACAGCGTGAGGATCCTGGAGCAGGAGGCGGCGATGCTGCCGTCAACCCTGGCCGACGTGGACTTCTCCGTGATCAACGGCAACTACGCCATTGACGCGGGGCTCACGCTGTCCGACGCGGTGGCTGCCGAGAGCGCGGAGTCCGACGTCATCGCCAACGAGTACGCCAACGTGATCGCCACGACGCCCGAGCTCGCAGATGACGAGCGCGTGCGTGCCCTCGTCGAGGTGCTCCAGACCGACGACTTCAAGGCCTACCTGGAGCAGACCTTCGGCGACGCCGTCCAGGCCGCGTTCTAGGCGCGCAGCCACAGGGGCATGCGGATGCCCGGTCCCTGTTCGGGCACCGGGCGTCCGCGCTGTCGCGCAACGAGGCTTCGGCCGGTGGGTACCATCATCACATCGAGAGGCGAGAGGGGGAGGCCATGGGCTGCCTGGGCGTGCTGTTCAACCTGATCTGGATCCTCACGGGTGGCTGGGTGACGGCGCTCGGGTTTCTCGTCGTGGGCGTGCTCTGCTACGTCACGATCATAGGGATCCCCGTCGGCAGGCAGGCGTTCAAGATGGCGAGCCTCACGCTGGCGCCGTTCGGCAAGGAGATCGTCTACGGCGGTGGCGCGCCGTCGGTGGCCGCAAACGTGGTCTGGCTGTTGCTGGGCGGGTGGTGGTCGGCCCTGTGCTACCTGTTCGAGGGCGCCCTCTACTGCGTGACCATCGTCGGGATCCCGTTTGGCCTGCAGCTCTTCAAGATGGCCAAGCTCACCCTGTGGCCCTTCGGTGCCGTGGTGCGCTCTGCCTGATGGCGTGCCCGACGCCGCCTCAAGCGGCCGTTGAGCGTCGCGCGCTCGTGACGCGCGGCGTACCATAACTGCTTTCTGTCCCCTGCGCGAAAGGTGAACGCATGGAGCCCGTGATCGTGTATCTGCTCGTCAACGTTTCCGTTGGCGTCCTGGCGTGCTTCTTTGGCAGGCGGCTCTTCTACCTCGCCCTGGGGGCGCTCGTGTTCCTTGGGGTGCTCAACGTTTCCGCGACCGCCACCGACGGCTCGGCCGCGTCCTTCGCGATCGCCGTGGCGCTCGGCGTTGTCGCCGCGCTGCTCTCAAAGTTCGCCTACAGGGCCGGCGTGTTCCTCGTGGGCTTTCTTACCGGCGCTGCCCTCGGCTTCCTCGTCACGATGCTCCTCCCGCAGGAGGCCTCCGACTTCCTCGGCGTGATCATGGTCGTGTCGGGGCTCCTGCTCGGCCTCGCCGCCGCCCGCTGGAGCGACCTCGCCGTGCGGCTCGGCACCGCATGGAGCGGGGCCTCGTTCATCGTGCCCAACGTGCTCGCGGCGCTTCTCGCCCCTGCGGCGCTCGGCGCCGCCGTCGTGCCGGGAGACATGGCTGCCTCCTTCGACGCGCTCTCGGCCTACGTGGGCGGCGAGTTCGCTGCCGCCTACGGCACGCCGGTCCTTGTCGGCACGATCGCGCTCGCGGTCATCGGCTCCGTCGTGCAGGCGCGGCAGAAGGGATAGGGCCCGCGCTCCGGGGCCCGCGCGCTGCGCCCTCCCCTCGGGCTTGCCACGTTGCCTGCGGACGGGTACGCTGCGAGGCGCCTGCCCTTCTCGACGCTTCACACGAAACCAGAGGCCCGACGTGAACGCTATGGACATAATGCGGGGCCCCGAGCCCTTCGCGATCAACTATCAAGACATGCCCAACGAGCTGCAGCTGCGCGCGCAGCGACTCTGCTGGCGCTTCAACCAGCTCGACCCTGCCGACACCGATGCCGCCCAGGAGGTCCTGCGCGAGCTCCTGGGCACGTGCCCTCCTGGCCGCCTTGGCGTGAAGCAGCCGTTCAGATGCGACTACGGCTTCAACATCCACCTGCATGGGTACGTGCTCGTGAACTACAACTGCACGTTTCTTGACACGTCGCCAATCAACATCGGTGCCGGGACGCTCATAGCGCCCGGCTGCGTGCTCGCGTGCGCCGGCCACGCCCTCCACCCCGAGCAGCGCGCGGAGGGCATCCAGACCTCGGCCCCCATCACGATCGGGAAGGGCGTGTGGATCGGCGCGAACGCCGTCGTGTGCGGGGGCGTGACCATCGGGGACGGCAGCGTGATCGGCGCGGGCAGCGTCGTCACGCGCGACGTGCCTGCCGGCGTCGTTGCCGCGGGGGCGCCGTGCCGCGTGCTGCGCCCGATCGGCGAGGGCGACCGCGTGGCGCCGCTCGTGCCGGACGCCTCGTAGGGGCTCGTGGGCGCCGCGAGGGCACGGGGCGGCTCAGGGGAAGAGGCGCCAGGTGAGCGCGGCGACGACGAGCGCGGGCACGCTGACGGCGAGCAGGACGATGGGCACGAGGACGAGCGCGCCGAGGGTCTGCCCCTCGGCGCGCCGTCGCTTGGAGACGATGGCGAGCGCAACGCTCATAGCAACACCGATGACAAAGAGCAGGCCGGCAATGCTGAGAGCCAGCGTCAGCACCGAGCTGGCGAGCATGACGCCAACGAAGAAGAGCAGGAGCGAGACGCAGCCTCCCATGGCCCCTCCTGCGCCCGCGCTAGTTGTCGCTCATCGAGAAGCCGTTGCGCATGCGCATGCTCGCCTCGAAGAGAACCTTGTCGAGCAGGTCGTCCGTTGCCTTGCGGCACTCGTCGGCGATGGCCTGGTTGCAGGCGGCGAGGTTACCTTCGCGAGCGTCGCACTCCCGGACGAGGGCGGCGCAGCGGCTCTGGAGGGCCTCCTGGTAGCGCTCGACGTGCGCGAGGCTCGCGCCGTAGGCGGCATCGGCGAGCGCGCCCGCGATTCGGTTTGCCCAGTAGAAGTTATCGCTGGTCACATGCGTGGTCGTGTTCTCAAGGTAGGCGGGCGCCTCACGCACGTTGGCGTAGAGGGGGACGAGCGCGTTGAACGGGTTGCTCCCGAACGCGATCCACTGCAGCGCGGCGCGGTCAGCGCTCACGTAGGGGCGCAGCTGGAGCACGGCGAGCTGCCCGTTTCGGTTGATGCCGATGGGGCGGTAGCGCCCGCGCGAGGCCGCCGTCCCGGCGGTGCCGTAGGGGTCGTAGGGCGTGCCCTGGTAGTGCAGGGAGAGCACGTACTTCACGTCCTCGATCGTGACCTTGCGCTCCGGCTCGCGGCACCACGGGATGCAGTTGCTCTCGGGGCCGAAGTCCTCCCCCGGGGCCGCCGTCTCCCAAGGGCCGGCGTGCGGGTTCAGGAAACGCTGCATGTCCCAGGCGCGCGGCGTGTTGTAGACGTGGTCGGAGTCCGAGTGACTGCCGAAGGCGTCGCGCGGGTTGAAGTGGCTCCCCCTGACGCCGAGGGTCAGGTCGAGGTGGTTCTCGTCCATCCACTCGCGCAGGTCGACTGAGCAGAGGTGGTCCTCCTGCGCGCCGAACGCGTCGTCGAGGTCGAAGTCATCGATGCCGAGCTGGTTGGGCATCGTGACGTAGCAGTCGTCGGGAACGCGGCGCGCGATCCAGTGGTGGCCGCCGACGGTCTCGAGCCACCAGATCTCGTCCGCGTCCGAGAACGCGATGCCGTTCATCTCGTAGGTGCCGTGCTCCTCGAGGAGCGCGCCCATGCGCAGCACGCCGTCGCGGGCGCTCGTGGCGTAGGGGAGGACCAGCGTGACCATGTCCTCCTCGCCGATTCCGCCAGGCGTGCCCGTCTCCTTGTCGTAGCGCACGAGCGGGTCCGCGGCAAGGACGCGCTCGTTGGACGTAATGGTTTCGGTTGCGCTCATGCCCACGTTGAGGGCGTTGAAGCCCGCCTCCTCCCAGAGCCCCTCCTTGAGGTCGGCGTTGGGCATGGCGGTGTAGGGCATGCCCCCCTCGGGGAGGGTGATCTCAAGGTGGGAGATGACGCTCTTGTAGACGCTGCCCGCCTCGGGAGCGCTGCGAGCGACGAAGCGCTTGGGGCAGAACTCCCCGTTGCAGGAGTCCTCGTTGCGGGCGACGATGGTCGACCCGTCGTAGCTGGCCTTCTTGCCAACGAGAATGGTGGTGCAGGGCATGTGGCCTCCTCGGTCGTGGCACCTGATCCGTTTGCAGACACCATCTTAGCCATCTGCGGCGCCGGGGTCGCAGACGTTGGTGGTCTCGCTCCGGCGGCGTCAGTGGGGGCTGAGTCTTGAAAAACGTTCGCGAGTGACATCGGAGGCGGCCTGAATTTGCAATAGTTCCGCGAGTGACACAGAAAAGATGCCTAAATCGAGCCTTTGCCGAGTACAAACCAATTTAAAAAAGAATATGAGCTGGCAGATTGACTGGCTTCTCGCGCGCTCTTCGGAGAAAACGTGTCACTCGTCGAGTTATTGCAAATTCAGGCCGCCTCCGATGTCACTCACGGCCGTTTTTCAAACTCCACCCGTCCCACCGACGTGGCGTCTTTATTTCCACTCAAAGGCCGACCCGCGCCTTCGGCTCGCAACGCGCGATAATGCATAGGTTCGAGAAAGCGCCGCAACGAGAGGGTCCCCGCATGTCGATGAAGTTCAAGCGCCTGCTGCCCATCCCCAAGGACATCCGCGCCGAGATGCCGCTCTCAGCCGAGATGGCCGAGCGCAAGGCCGCCTTCGACCGCGCGGTCTCCGACGTGCTCTCCGGGCGCGACAGCCGCCGACTGCTCATCATCGGCCCGTGCTCCGCGGACCGCGAGGACTCGGTCCTCGACTACGTGACCCGCCTTGCCGCGCTTGCCGAGACGGTCTCCGACCGCCTCGTCGTGATCCCGCGCGTCTACACCAACAAGCCGCGTACCAAGGGCACCGGCTACAAGGGGCTCCTGCACAACCCCAACCCCGAGGCCGCTGACGACATGCTCGGCGGCGTGAAGGCCATCCGGCGCATGCACCTGCGCGTGGTCGAGGAGACGGGCCTCTTCACGGCCGACGAGATGCTCTATCCCACGAACTACCAGTACCTCATCGACCTGCTCGCCTACATCGCTGTGGGAGCGCGCTCCGTTGAGAACCAGGAGCACCGTCTCGTGGCCTCGGGCGTTCCCATGCCCGTGGGCATGAAGAACCCCACCGGCGGCTCCACCGACGTCATGCTCAACTCCATCTACGCGGCGCAGCAGCCCCAGACCTTCATCTTCCGCAACTGGGAGGTCTCCACGACGGGCAACCCCCTCGCGCACGCGGTGCTGCGCGGCTACGTTGGGCTCGACGGAATCAACTACCCCAACTACCACTACGAGTACCTCGAGCGCCTCGCCGAGAAGTACACGGCGGAGAAGTTCGAGCACCCCGCCGCGATCATCGACTGCAACCACGACAACTCCGGCAAGCGCCCGCTCGAGCAGATTCGCATCTGCCACGAGGTGCTCGACTCCACGCACCGCTCCGAGCAGATCAGCCGCCTCGTCCGCGGCTTCATGGTCGAGAGCTACCTCGAGGACGGCAACCAGCCCGTTGGTGGTGGCGTGTACGGCAAGTCGATCACCGACGCGTGCCTTGGCTGGGACAAGACCGTGCGCCTCGTGAAGGAGATCGCCGAGCGCGCGTAGGTCGAGCGCGCTGATGCTGCGGGACAGCCTGCCGTAAGGATTGCGGCGCCTCTCCGAAAAGTGCGCATAGCCATTTCCTGAATGGGTAGATTGCGCGATGACGGGCGCACGCCCGCGGGACAACATGCGAAGGAGTGGTGTGCATGAAGGCAGCGCGTTGGTACAAGGCAGGGGACATTCGCGTCGAGGACGTCCCGGAGCCCCAGATTGACGAGAGCTACGACGTCAAGGTCAAGCTGCACTGGTGCGGTATCTGTGGCTCCGACCTGCACGAGTATCTTGCCGGCCCGATCTTCATCCCGTCGGGCACCCCGCACCCTGTCACGGGTGAGGCAGCTCCGGTCATCATGGGTCACGAGTTCTCCGGCGAGGTCGTTGAGGTCGGTCCGGGCGTGACCAACGTCAAGCCCGGCGACCGCGTGGTCGTTGAGCCGCTTGTCGTTGACGACACGTGCCCGTCGTGCAAGGACGGCCGCACCAACCAGTGCGTGAACCTGGGCTTCCACGGGCTTGCCGGCAAGGGCGGCGGCTTTGCCGAGTACACCACCTTCCGTCACCAGTTCGTTCACAAGATTCCCGACTCGCTCCCCTATGACAAGGCGGCGCTCGTCGAGCCCATCTCGGTGGGCTACCACTCCCTCGAGGTCGGAGGCTTTGAGGCGGGCATGAACGCCGTCGTCGCCGGCGCGGGCACCATCGGGCTGGCAACCATCGAGTGCCTGAAGGCGCTCGGCGCAAAGCAGGTCATCGTTGTCCAGCGCAAGTCCGTTCGCCAGGAGTATGCTATGGCGTCGGGCGCCGACGTCGTCCTCGACCCCTCCGAGTGCGATGTCGTTGCAGAGATCAAGCGCCTGACCGATGGCTACGGCGCTGACGTCGCCTTTGAGTGCACGGGCGCCGAGGCGTGCTTCCACCAGCTGCTCGAGGGCGTCCACGCTGGCGGCACCGTGGTGGTCACCTCCATCTGGGAGAAGCCCGTCACGGTCAACCTCAACGACGTGTGCATTCCCGAGAAGCGCGTCGTGGGCTCGATTTGCTACTGCGGAGACGACTTCGACAACGTCATCGAGCTGCTCGACTCCGGCAAGGTGCCTGCCGAGGGCTTCATCACCAAGAAGATCGCGCTCGACGACATCGTGCGCGAGGGCTTTGAGACCCTGACCGGTCCCGAGAAGAAGCAGCAGGTCAAGGTTCTCGTGAGCGCGAACCCCGAGGAGCTTGAGGCGTAGCGTCGACACATTGGGGCAAGAGGCCAAGAGAAGCCGGCCGGCTCGCGTTTCGCGGGCCGGCCGGCTGACATTTTTTCTGGCGCGCTACCTCCCGCGCTCGGCACGACGCTGGGCCCGGGCCCGCAGGGCCACTGCGCGCAGCTCCTTGGCGCGAGCGGGGCTCATCGCCTCGACGCCCTCGAGCGGGTAGGCTATGCCGAGCTTCTCGTACTTGGCCCTGCCGAGGGTGTGATAGGGGAGAAAGTCGAGCCCCACGACGTTGTCCCAGTTCCCGATGATGCGGCCGACGGCTGCGCACTCCTCCTCGGAGTCGGTGATGCCAGGCACCACCACGTGGCGCACCAGCGTGGGGACCTTGCGTCGTGCGAGCTCGTCCCCCAGCTCCAGCGCGTGCGACGCGGGAAGTCCGCAGAGCGTCTCGTGCAGGGCGGGATCGGCGGTCTTGATGTCGAGAAGCACCATGTCGGTGGCATCGAGCAGCTCGGAGAAGCGGTCGGCGCGCTGGGCGGAGAACGTTGCCGCGGAGGTGTCGAGGCAGGTGTGGATGCGACCGGCCGGAGCAGCGTGCGCGGCGCGGAAGAGGGCGGCAACGAAGTCGGGCTGCGCCATGGGCTCGCCCCCCGTCACGGTTATGCCTCCGGTGCGGTAGAAGGGGCGGTTGCGCTCGTAGCGCTCGAGCAGCTCGCCGACGCTCACGCTGGTTCCGGGGCCGGTGCCGTCTGCGCGCGCGAACTCCCAGGTGTCGGGGTTGTGACAGTACTGGCAGCGCATCGGGCAGCCCTGGCAGAACACCACGAACCTCGTGCCGGGTCCGTCCACCGTCCCAAAGCTCTCAGTGGAGTGAATCCTCCCGACGACGTCAACGTCACAAGTACGTCCCTCGGTACCCACCTTCACATCCGCACCTTCCACCCAGACCTGTTGCGTTCCCGTGATTGCGACGGGGCCCGCGGGGTCGCGCAGCAGAGTTCCTGAGCGCCAACGGCGCGAAGCACTCTGCGGAGCAACCCCGCGGGCCCGCCTAACAGGTCAGCTTGACCCTACATCGCCTCGTGGAAGGTGCGGGAGATGACGTCGTCCTGCTGCTGCTTGGTGAGGGAGTTGAACTTCACCGCGTAGCCGGAGACGCGGATGGTGAGCTGCGGGTACTTCTCGGGGTGGGCCTGGGCGTCGAGCAGGGTCTCCTTGGTGAAGACGT
>DXBM01000067.1 GCA_019116525.1 Candidatus Olsenella pullistercoris
GGCGTCCGTGCCCGCGCAGCCGAGCGCGTAGGCGAGGCCGAACATCATGATGAGGATGGGCGCGGCGATGGACACGTAGACCACGATCACGGAGGCCCACATGAAGGCGCTCTCCATCCCGGGCGAGAGCATCGGGGCGGCGGACATGGCGATGAGCGCCAGGCCCGCGATCCCCACCACGCGCCACAGCACCTTGAAGCCGCGGCCGAGCGTGATCTTCTTGAACCACACGAGCGCCAGGCCGATCAGGACGCCCATCGCAAAGAGCAGGACCGGCGAGGCCGCGACCACGCCCAGCTGGACGAGCGCGGAGTCGCCGATGGCGGCGGCGACAACGTCCATGTCGCTCATGTGGTACCAGGCGAGAAACGCAACGCAGACCGCCGCCACGACGACCCACGCGACAAAGTTACCGATGAACGTCGATTTTCTCATGGCTTCCCCTCGCGGCATCGGAATGGGTATGCTTCCCCGTAGTCAACAGAGGGGATTATACCCTCCTCCGGAGCGCTCACTCAGTCCACAGGGGGTGGCATGGCACAGACCAGCGAAACCACGGCGCCGAAGGGCGGCGTGCGCAAGCGGCTCTACTCGCTCGGCGAGGAGATCGCAAACTCGGTGAGCCACGGCGTGGGGGTCCTTCTCGCCATCGCGGCACTCGTGCTGCTCATCGTGGTGTCCGTCTCGCACGGCGGCGGGGTGCGGCTGGCGGCGGCCCTCATCATGGGGATCTCGCTCATCGTGGAGTACCTCTTCTCCACGCTCTACCACGCGCTCGCGCCCGAGAAGGCCAAGGCGGTCTTCCGCGTGCTCGACCACTGCGGCATCTACCTGCTCATAGCCGGCAGCTACGCGCCTTTCTCGCTGATCACGCTCTCCGGTCGCGGCGGGCTCGAGCTGTGCGTGGCGGTGTGGGCGGTGGCCGTGGTGGGAATCATTGCCGAGTGCCTGCTGCGCGAGCGCCAGCCGGCCTGGCTCACCGCGGCCGTCTACGTGCTCATGGGCTGGCTCGTGGTCTTTCACGTGGGCGACCTCTGGGAGCTCCTGGCTCCGCCCGCCTTCTGGCTGCTTTTGGCGGGCGGGCTCAGCTACACCGTGGGCGCCATGTTCTACGCCGTGAAGAAGGTTCCGTACCTGCACTTCGTATTCCACCTGTTCACGCTTGCCGGCAGCGTCTGCATCACGCTCGCGGCGCTGCTGTTCGTGGTGTAGCGGGACCGCCCGTCTCGCCAGACCCGTTGCCGCGCAATCGAGCCACGACCGCGCTAAGATGGTCGGCGAGAAGAACGCGGGCGGCAGCGCCGCCACGACCCCCGAGGAGGCCGCATGGTTGACGAGCAGTTCAAGCAGCAGGTTGACGCCTACGTGGACGAGGTGTGGGAGGACGTTGTCGCCGACATCGACCGCCTCGTTCGCCATGACTCCGTCGAGGACCTCGCGGCGGCGAGGCCCGGCATGCCCTGGGGGCCAGCGGCCAACGGCGCGCTCGTCGAGGCGGAGCGCATGGCCGAGCGCCTGGGCCTCGAGGTCACCGACGTCGACGGCTACCTCGGCTTTGCCGACGTCCCCGGCGCCTCCGGCCCCGAGCGCTACCTCGCCACGATCGCCCACACCGACATCGTGCCCACGGGCGACGGCTGGAGCTTCCCGCCGCTTGAGGTCACGCGCAAGGACGGCATCCTCGTCGGCCGCGGCGTGGCCGACGACAAGGGGCCGTTCGTGCTCTCGCTCTACGCGGCCGCCTTCTTCGCGCGGCGCGCGGCTGCCGGCGACGAGCTGCCCTACACCCTGCGCTGCATCATCGGCAACAACGAGGAGACGGGCATGGGCGACGTGCCCTACTACCTCGAGCGCTACCCCGAGCCGCTCTTCTGCTTCTCCCCCGACGCCGAGTCCCGCTGATCTGCGGCGAGAAGGGCATCTACGGCGGCGAGTTCGCGTCCGGCCCCGTCGCGGGCGAGAGGATCGTGGAGCTCGTTGGCGGCACGGTCTCCAACGCCATCCCCGGGCGCGCCTCCGCGCTCGTGCGCGCTGACGCGTCCGCGCTGCCCGAGGCCGAGCGCATCGCGGTCGAAGACGCGGGGGACGGGCTTGCGCGCGTGAGCGCCTCCGGCGTCGGCGGGCACGCGTCCATGCCCGAGGGCACCGTCAACGCCATCGGCGTGCTCGCGCGCTACCTGCTCGACGCCGGCCTCGCCGGCGAAGGCGAGCGCAGCTTCCTCGAGCTTCTCGTCACGCTGACCGAGGACGCCTACGGGCGGGCCGCCGGCGTCGCCGCGACCGACGACAAGTTCGGCGACCTCACGCTCGTGGCCGGCGTCGTGCGCACCGAGGACGGCCGCTTCACGCAGACCGTGGACTCGCGCTTCCCCACCTCCACGACGGCCGAGGCCATCACCGCGCGCCTCGCGGAGCTGGCGGCGGCGCATGGCTGCTCCTACGAGGCCGGACGCGGCGAGAAGCCCTTCTACATCAGCCCCGAGAGCCCGGAGATCCACGCCCTTCTCGACACCTACGCCGAGTACGCGGGGCGTGAGGGCAGGGCGTTCACGATCGGCGGCGGCACCTACGCGCGCCACTTTGCCCGCGCCTGCGCCTTTGGGCCGCAGGACCCCGCCGACGAGCTGCCCGCGTGGGTCGGCGGCGAGCACGGCCCCGACGAGGGCGTCTCCGAGGAGTCGATGCGCCGCGCGCTCAAGATCTACATCGTGTCCATCGCCCGCCTGATGGAGCTCAGCCTGTAGCACCCTCAATTGGGGACGGGGTATTTCTCTCTGTTAATTGGGGACGGGGTTCTTCTCGCAGCGCGTTTGGGACAGGCTTTGGCCGGCGCCGGTCGTGGCGCCAGAGCCGAGCCTGTCCCGTTTTCTCTGAGAGAAAAACCACGTCCCCAATTTGGTCAGGAGGGGTCCTCGCCGTCCACGAGCGCCACGCCTGCCGCTGCCGCGAGCTCCTCGGGCGTGGGCTGTCGCTCAATCCGCACGGCCAGGTACACGCAGACGGCCATGAACACGATGTCGAGCACAAGGTCGAACGAGAGCCCGAGCAGGCCTCGCTCGGTCACGCGCCCCACCGCCTGCACGAGGTCAAGGACGAGCGCGAGGGATGCGAGCACGAGGAACGGCCTGATTCGCTGCGGTCGGTTGGACCCCCAGATGCCGAGCGCGCCCACGCCAACGCTGCCGCCCGCAGCAACCGCCCCGAGGGCGAGCAGCGAGAGCAGCGCACCTGTCACCGTGACCGGGACGCCCGAGATCACGGCGCGCTCGCCCTCGCCGTAGACGACGAGCGCGGCGCCCATCACGGCAACGACAACGAGCGTGAGCAGGCCCTTCAGGATGACGAGCTCGGAGAGCAGGTGAAGCACCCGCTGGTGACGCGAGCGCAGGAAGGTCTCGCCGGAGACGCCCTTGTCGTGCTCCTCCTTGACCTTGTCGGCAAGGCGCGAGCAGACGAGCACGTAGACAATCGTGGTGGTGAGGACGATGGGGTTGAACAGGATGAAGGTCCCCATGCCCCAGCCCCACACGATCGCCACGAGCACGGCGAGCCCCACGAGGTAGCAGAGGAACCGGTACGGCCCCACGCGCGCCGAGTTGTTGGAGGCGGCAAGCCCGAGAACGGCGGTCAGCACGAGAAGCCCCGCGACCACGAGAATCATGACGCCAAAGGTGACGGCCGCCCAGAAGTCGGTGCCGCCGAGCACGGCCGGGACGAGCACGACAAGCCCGCCCGCGAGCACGAGCACCCCGATGCCCCCCATGAGAATCGACACCATGCGCAGGACCGACTGAGTCGGGGTCCTCGGAACCGAGGGCTCGAGATCCTCCATGAGCCTCCCTCCTGACGGCTTCCTGAACGCTGGGAGTATACCCAAAGCGCGCTGCGCACCGTCGCGCTGACAGTTGACAGAGGGGACGGGGGGATCTGTCAAGTCTGTGTCCCCTGTGACAAGCTGACAGAGGTGCCGGAGACTTGACAGATCCCCCCGTCCCCTCTGTCAACTGTCAACATCGTGGAGGGGCTGTGACGCCACTCCGCGGCGCGACTGAGGCCTCGCTGGGCTGGGTAATTCCTAACACCGTATGTATCTTCTAGTGTTAGGAATTACCCATGGAGGACACGCCTACCTACGAGGAGCTCGCGGGGGAGCTGATGCGCGAGCTCTTCTCCCTGGGGAGCGCCCTCACCCCGATGATGGTCAACTCGACCCGCGGGGAGACGGCGACGCTCATGACGCTCTACCGCCGCGGCGCGGCGCTCACCCCCGGCGAGCTCGCCGAGCAGGCGCACGTCACGAGCGCGCGAGTGGCCAACATCCTGCGAGCCCTCGAGGAGAAGGGCCTCGTCGAGCGCGCCCACTCGAGCGTCGACCGGCGGCAGGTGGAGGTGACGCTCACCGATGCCGGCCAGGCCACGGCCGAGCGCGTGCGCGAGGAGCGCACCCAGGCCATCGCGGGCTACCTGCGCCAGCTCGGCAGCGAGGACGCCGCCCACCTCGTGCGCATCGTTCGCCGCACGACCGACATCCTGGAGGAGCGCTCGGAGCGCGCAGGGAGCGAGGGGGGTGCCGCATGAGAATCGTGCGTCTCTTCAAGAACCACGTGCTCGCAGTGCTCGCCGTGGTGGCCCTGCTCGTCGTGCAGGCCAACGCCGACCTCGCGCTCCCGACCCTCATGAGCGAGATCGTTGACGTGGGCATCCAGCAGGGCGGCATCGAGAGCAACGTCCCCGAGACGATACGTGCCTCATCCCTCTCCGACCTCGAGCTCTTCATGACGCCCGAGGACGCGGAGCTCGTCGAGGCCGCCTACGGCCCTGCGGACGCCTCTGGCGTCCGCACCCTGCGGGACGGTGTCGAGAGCGGGGAGGAATCCGAGATCGCGAGCGCCCTCGTGACGCCCGAGGTGGCCGCGCTGGCGCTCGAGCAGGGGGTGGACGCCTCCGCGCTGGCCGGCGACTCGGCCGGCGTCGGGGCGCCGTCCCTGCCCGAAGGGGCCACGCTCACCCTCGACGACGTGCGCGCGGCCGTGAGCGCCGGCGTCCTCTCCACCGATCAGCTCGCAGGCGCCGCCGAGAAGCTCGGCGAGCAGATGGGCGCGATGGGCGGATCGATCGTCACCCAGCGCGCGATCTCCTACGTGAGCGCTGAGTACGAGGCCCAGGGCATCGCCGCGGCCGACGTGCAGAACGCATACCTTGGGCGCACCGCCGCGACGATGTTCGGCCTGTGCCTGGTCAGTCTCGTGGCAACGGTCCTCACGGGCGCCGTCGCCTCTCACACGGCGGCCACGATCGCCCGCGACCTGCGTCGCGAGGCGTTCGCAAAGGTCATGCGCTTCTCGCCCGCCGAGGTCAACAAGTTCTCCCAGGCGTCACTCATCACCCGCTGCACCAACGACATCCAGCAGATCCAGATGGCCGTGACGATGTTCATGCGCCTCGTCCTTCTCGCCCCGATCATGGGGGTCGTTGCCGTGATGCGGGTCGTGGCCACCTCCACGGGGCTGGAGTGGACCATCGGCGTGGCCGTGATCGCCGTGTGCGCCGTGGTGGGCGTGCTCATGGGGCTCACGATGCCCAAGTTCAAGCGCATGCAGCGCTACGTGGACCGCGTGAACCTCGTGGCGCGCGAGATGCTCGACGGCATCATGCCGATCCGCGCCTTCGGGAAGCAGGCCCACGAACTCGAGCGCTTTGAGGGCGCGAGCCGCGACCTCATGGAGACGCAGCTGTTCACCAACCGCGCGATGAGCTTCATGATGCCGCTCCTCATGTTCGTCATGAACTGCGTGACGGTGCTGATCGTGTGGTTCGGCAGCCACGGGGTCGCCGACGGCGTCCTGCAGGTGGGGGACATGATGGCCTTCATCTCCTACACGATGCAGATCGTCATGGCGTTCATGATCCTCACGATGGTCTCGGTCATCCTGCCGCGCGCCGAGGTGGCCGCCGAGCGCGTGGACGAGGTGCTCGAGTGCCCGCTCTCCATCACGAGCCCCGCGCAGCCCAAGCTGCCTGCGGCTGACGCCCCGCGCGGCGAGCTCACCTTCCGCGACGTCAGCTTCCAGTACCCGGACGCGCGCCGAGACGTCATTCAGGGCGTGAGCTTCACCACGCACGCCGGCAAAATGACCGGCATCATCGGCTCGACGGGCTCGGGCAAGTCGACGCTCGTGCAGCTCATCCCGCGCCTCTACGACGTCACGGGCGGCGGCGTGCTGCTCGACGGCGTGGACGTGCGCGACTGGGACCTCTCCGAGCTCCGCCGCCGCATCGGCTACGTGCCCCAGCAGGGCATGCTCTTCTCGGGCACCATCGAGTCCAACCTCAAGTTCGCCGGCGACGACGTGACGGACGAGGACATGCGCGAGGCGGCGCGCGTGGCGCAGGCCACCGAGTTCGTCGAGGCACGCGAGGAGGGGTACGGCGCGCCGATCAGCCAGGGCGGCTCCAACGTGTCCGGCGGGCAGCGCCAGCGCCTCGCCATCGCGCGCGCCCTCGCCAAGCGCCCCGAGGTCGTTGTCTTTGACGACTCGTTCTCGGCGCTCGACTACAGGACCGACGCGACCCTGCGCGCCGAGCTCGCGCGCTCCGTGACCGACGCGGCCGTCGTGGTCGTGGGACAGCGGATTGCCACGATCATGCACGCCGACGAGATCATCGTGCTCGACGACGGGCACGTGGTGGGCCAGGGCACCCACGAGGAGCTGCTGCGGAGCTGCCCGACCTACCTTGAGATAGCGCAGAGCCAGCTCTCTGCCGACGAGCTGGGGCTCACGGAGGAGGACCTGACAGAGGGGACGGGGGAATCTGTCAGGTCCGGCGAGAAGAACGCGGGGAACGCGAAAGCTGACAGAGGGGACAGAGGCCTGACGGATCCCCCCGTCCCCTCTGTCACGAAGGGAGGTGAGCGCTGATGCCTCCGATGGGAAGCGGGCGGCGCTCGACGGAGCGCGCCAAGGACTTCAGGGGCACGATGCTCCGCCTGCTGGGATACGTGGGCAGGCACAAGATCGCGGTGCTTCTCGCCTGCGTGTTCGCCGTGTGCTCGGTGGTGTTCAACATCGTGGGGCCGCGCGTGCTCGGCTCGGTCACCACGAAGCTCTACGAGGGGCTCGTCGCCACGGTTCAGGGGACGGGGTCGGTCGACTTTGCCTGGATCGGGGCAACGCTGCTCGGGCTTCTCGGCATCTACCTGGTGAGCTCCGCGTGCAACCTCGTGCAGGGCTGGCTCATGACGGGCATCACGCAGAGGATCTGCTACCGCATGCGCGCCGAGATCGCCGAGAAGATCGCGGTCGTCCCGATGGGCTACTTCAACGGCCACAGCAAGGGCGACGTGCTCAGCCGCATCACCAACGACGTCGACACGCTCGGCCAGTCGCTCAACCAGTCGATCACCCAGCTCATCACCTCGGTCACGCAGATCGTGGGCGTCCTTGTGATGATGCTCTCGATCAGCCTGCCGCTCACCGGGGTGACGGTGGTCACCCTGCCGGCCTCGATCCTCATCGTGGGCGTGGTCGTGCACTTCTCGCAGCGCCACTTCCGTGAGCAGCAGCAGGTCCTGGGCACGGTGAACGGCATCGTGGAGGAGGACTTCGCGGGGCAGGGCGTGATCCAGGTCTTCGACCGCGCCGACGCCTCCGTTGAGGAGTTCGAGCGCGAGAACGACCGGCTGTTCTCGAGCGCATGGCGCAGCCAGTTCCTCTCCGGCCTGATGATGCCGCTCATGAGCCTCGTCGGCAACATGGGCTACGTGGGCGTCGTCGTGGTGGGCGCGGGGCTGTGCCTCGCCGGCCAGGCGGGCCCCGGCGACATCCAGAGCTTCATCCAGTACGTCCGCAACTTCACGCAGCCGGTGCAGCAGCTCGCCAACGTCTCGAACACCATGCAGTCGATGGCGGCGGCAACCGAGCGCGTCTTCGAGTTCCTCGCGGCGCCCGAGGAGGACCAGGCCCCCGACGCCCAGGTGCCCGCCGTGCGCGACGGGCGCGTGGAGTTCGACCACGTTCGCTTTGGGTACGTGCCCGGGCAGACCGTCATCCACGACTTCTCGTGCACGGCGGAGCCCGGTCAGACCGTGGCCATCGTGGGCCCCACGGGAGCGGGCAAGACGACCCTCATCAAGCTGCTCCAGCGCTTCTGGGACGTGGACAGGGGCTCGCTCAGGGTCGACGGGCTCGACGTCCGTGCGTGGGACCGCGCCGCGCTCAGGCAGGAGTTCGCCATGGTGCTCCAGGACACGTGGCTGTTCAACGGCACGATCAGGGAGAACATCCGCTACGGGCGGCCCGACGCCACCGACGAGGAGGTCGAGGCCGCCGCGCGCGCCGCTCGCTGCGACCGCTTCATCCGCACGCTGGCGGGCGGCTACGACTTCGTCGTCAACGAGGAGGGCACCAACCTCAGCCAGGGCCAGCGCCAGCTCGTGACCATCGCCCGCGCTGTGCTCGCCGACAGGCCCGCCCTCATCCTCGACGAGGCCACCTCCAACGTGGACACGCGCACCGAGGAGCTCATCCAGCGCGCGATGGACGAGCTCATGCGCGGGCGGACGAGCTTCGTGATCGCGCACCGGCTCTCCACGATCAGGAACGCCGACGTGATCCTCGTGCTTCGCGATGGCGACATCGTCGAGAAGGGCACGCACGAGGAGCTTCTCGCCAAGGGCGGCTTCTACGCGGAGCTCTACAACTCCCAGTTCGACCACGCCGCGTAGCCTGGCGCGCAGACGAACCTGACAGAGGGGACGGGGGGATCTGTCAAGCCCCTGTCCCCTCTGTCAGGTTGTTGACAGAGGTCCCGGAGGCTTGACAGGTTCCCCCGTCCCCTCTGTCAAGCCTCGCTCACCTCACGCCCGCAACAACGCCGCGCGAGACCCCCGTTATCCGCTCGATCTGACGGATCGAGAGCCGAGCCGTGCGCATCCGCCGAATGGCATCGTTTCTCTGCGGTCGTGGCAGCGAGGCAACCTCCTCGGGCCTGACGTCGCAGAGCGCCCTGCGCGCCGTGCCGAGCGCCTCCTCGTCCGCCACGGCGCGGCGCTTGTCGCCAAGGCTGAGGCAGGGCACCCCCGGCGAGAACGCCTGGTGAAACCGCACGAACGCCTCGGGGCTCTCGAACATCCCAAGCACTGTCTCGCAGCTCGTCTCCACGAAGGGCTCCGCTTCGCCAACATATGAGCGATAGCTGCTCCAACGATAGT
Source organism: Candidatus Olsenella pullistercoris (assembly GCA_019116525.1). Classification (GTDB taxonomy): domain Bacteria; phylum Actinomycetota; class Coriobacteriia; order Coriobacteriales; family Atopobiaceae; genus Thermophilibacter; species Thermophilibacter pullistercoris. The sequence continues at coordinate 9,212 of DXBM01000067.1, forward strand.
CGCACGTTGGCGTGATGCCAGCCCTGACGGGGTTCTGGTGTATGTAGCGCACGACGGCGAGAAGGTAGGCGTCAGACTCGACCGGCTCGCTCTTGAAGCGGTCCTGGAACAGGTGGCCCACGCGGTCATGGCGCCTGTTGAAGTTCACGGCATAGGCGGACCCGAGCGCGCGCATCATCTCCGAGAGGTCGCTGAGGCCCATCCTGACCAACAGGTGCACGTGGTTGTCCATGAGGCACCAGGCGAGAAGCTCTCCGTCGCTCCCAGAGAGCTCTCGACCGAGAACCTCGAGGTAGAAGCGCCTGTCAACATCATCCTCAAAGAGGATCTGCCTCCCGACCCCTCTGACCATGACATGGTAAGTCTCGGACACGGACGGCTTTCTCGGCGCACGCGACATGGGACACCTCCTGCCAGACGGCTGTGAAGAGGTATTGTGCCCCATCGCAGGCGTCCCGAGGCAGGAGAACTTGACAGAGGGGACACAGACCTGACAGATCCCCCCGTCCCCTCTGTCATGCGAGGGAGACGCCGCCCTCCCAGCCGCAGCGCACCGGCGAGGTCACGCTGTAGTCGGAGACGAACTGGTCGAGCGAGTCCTCGCGCAGCGTGCCGCTCGCGTTATGACGGACGACGCCGTTGCCCACGTAGATGCCCACGTGGCCGTAGAGCAGCGCCGCGTAGCTGTACGGGACGCTGTTGGTGGCGACGATCATCCCCGGCTGGATCTGGGAGACGTTAAGGTTGCAGTAGCGGTAGTAGAGGTCGTCCGCGTTGCCGCTGAACGAGCCAACGCCCGCGCGGCGGAACACGTTGTGGACCCACGCGGCGCACAGGCCGGAGCCCGGCGAGGGGGTGGAGTACGCCGCGGCGATGACGTCGGCAAGCGAGCCGTTGCCCGTCACCGTGATCTCGCCCGCCTGCGCGGCCCTAAGCGCCTCCTCCTGGGCGGCGCGCAGCTCTGCGTCGTACTGCTCGACAAGGTCCTGGACCTCCGCGGAGAGGCTCTCAACGAGCTGCTGGGACTCCTCCTGCTTTGCCCGCGCCTCCTCAAGCTGGGACTGCTGCTGCGCCTGGAGGTCCTCGAGCTCTGAGCGGTCGGCCTCGAGGTCGGACTTCTGCTGCTCAAGCTCGTTGCGCTGCGCCTCGAGCTCGGCGCGCTCCTGCTCGAGCTCGGCCTTGAGCGCGCGGATCTCGTCGATCATCGCGCGGTCGGACTCGCTGATCTTGTCGAGGTAGTAGATGTTGCTCGTGAGCTCCTCGAAGGAGGCCGAGGAAAGCAGCAGGTCGAGCGTGGAGGTTGAGCCCGCCTTGTAGGCCGAGCTCATGCGGTTGCCGAGCACCTCCTGCTTGGCGTCTATCTCTGACTGCTTGTCGTCGATCTCGGCCTGCTTGGCGTCGATCTCCGCCTGCTTGTCGTCTATCTCGGCCTGCTTGGCGTTGATCTGCGCCGTAAGGTCGTCCACCTGCGTCGTGGTCTCGGCGAGCTGGGCAGCAATCGCCTCGTACTCCTGGCCGATGCGCTCGAGCTCGGCCTCGGCTGCCTCCTGGTCGCTGCGCGCCGCGTCGAGCTGCTCGCGAGTGCTCTCCTCGGCGCCGGCAGAGCCCGGCAGCAGCGCCACGCAGGCACCCGCGGCAAACGCGAGCCTGAGGGCGTCTCGACGGGTCACGCCGCGCTCGGCGGCGTCATGTCGGCCAGGGAAAAAGCGAGCCATATGGTCTCCTTGGTGCGTGTGAGGTGCGGTGTGGTTCTAGCTCGTACGCATATTCTAGCGAGAAACCCGCGCACCCACGAGATACACATCGCCCTAAAGCCAACGAGACGGGCGCCTGACCTGACAGGGGGGACGGGGGGATCTGTCAGGTCTCCGGGACTTCCGTCAAGAGTTGACAGAGGGGACGGAGACCTGACAGATCCCCCCGTCCCCCCTGTCAGGTCAGCGGTTCTCGACGCGGGTCACGTTGCCCACGGTGATCGTGATGCGGCCCTCCGCGTCGGTCGAGAAGTCCAGGTAGCCGGGCTTCTCGGCAAGCTCCGAGGGGAAGGCGATCTCAACGCCGGTGTCCGTGCGGATGCGGTGGCTGCGCGTCAGGCGGTTGGCCACGCCCCGGCGCACCGGCGCCTCCTCGGGCAGGCGCGCCTCGGCCACGCGGCGCTCGAAGCGCTCGGCCAGCTCGGGCTTCTCGGCAAACACCTCACGCCCCACCTCGGCGGGCGAGAAGGACTCGCCCACGTCGGCAAAGCGGGCGACCGCGGCCTTCGCGCGGCTCACCTCGACGGCGGGCTCGAGCCCGAACTCCTCGGCCACGTCGCGCACGATGACGCTGACCTCGTCGATCACCTCGTGGCTCGACGCCTCGCTCGTGCACTGCAGGAAGCGGTCAGCGATGAGCGCGACCTTCTCGCCGCCCACGGAGCGCTCCTTGTCGTGGAAGTCGATCGCGCCGGTCTGCGCGTCAACGAGCACGTAGCTCGCCACCTTCTGCGAGGGGTTGGGCAGCGTGGCGTCCACGCGCGAGATGTCGTTCATGTCGCCGCCCACCTCGTGCACGAACGCCTGGCGCCTCGGGAGCAGCACGACCGCGAAGAAGCGCCGGCCCGCCTCCCCCTCAAAGGCGACCTCGTCGGCAGCCCCGGCGTCGGTGTCGGTGAAGTCGGCGACGAGCAGGTCGCACTGCTCGAGGTCCTCAGCGCGGCGCAGCTCCTCCCAGAACCACTGGGCGATCTCCTGGGTGAACTCCACGAACTCGCGCTCGCCCGCGAGGTAGCGCGAGAGCTCGGTGGCAAAGCCGGAGTCCGGCGCGAACGTGCCGTGGCGGCTCTCCGCGTTGGCGGAGATCTTGCGCAGGTGGCGCTGGACGAAGGAACGCGTGGCGCGCACGGAGAGGTCGAGCGGGCGCGACGAGAGGTACGTCGAGCCCGAGTCGAAGTCAAAGACGTGCAGGATGGCGCAGTCTACCTTGAGCATGTGTTCCCTTCTCGCCTGATAGAAGTGGGACAGACGCCGGGGCGCCTGTCCCACCGAATGGGTCAAAAGGGGTCTGTCCCCTTTTGGCCTACGACCTGTCTGCCTCGCGCTCGAGGGCGGGGATGAGCATGCGCAGCGAGTTCTCCGTGGCGTTGGTGCGCGGGGACTTCTTCGCGTAGCGCTTCACGGCAGCCGCCGTCTTGTTGATGGACTGCAGCGTGCCCGCGCCGGCGACGCAGCCGCCCGGGCAGGCCATGCCCTCGAGCAGGTAGCCGGGATACTTGCCCTTGACGGCGTCCTTCATCATCTTGCGGCAGTTCTCAAGGCCCTCGGCGTTGACGACGTTGACCTCGCGGTCGGGGTAGCGGCGGTGGATGGCGTTGACCACGGCGTTCGCCACGCCGCCCGCGACGGCGAAGCCGCGGCCGTCGGCGGAGGCGACCTCGAAGTCGGAGCTGCCCTCGCCGGGGAGCTTGTTGTACTCCTCGATGCCGCGCGCCTTCATCATGCCCGCCATCTCCTCGAAGGTGAGGACGAAGTCGACCTCGGAGCGGACGGAGGCGCGCATCGCCTCGAGCTTCTTGGCCGAGCACGGGCCCACGAAGACGATCTTGGCATCGGGGTGGCGCTTGCGCAGCAGGCGGGCGGTGAGCGTCATCGGCGTGAGCGCCATCGAGATGCACTCGGCGTGCTCGGGGAACTCGGTCTTGGCCATGACCGACCAGGCCGGGCAGCACGACGTGCCCATGAACGGGATCTTCTCGGGAACCTCCTCGAGGAAGTCCTCGGCCTCCTGGACGGTGCAGAGGTCGGCGCCCACGGCGACCTCCTCCATGCCGGAGAAGCCGAGCATCGTGAAGGCCTGGCGCAGCTTGTCCACGTTGCCCTTGCCGCCGAACTGGCCGACGAAGGCCGGGGCGACCGCCGCGATGACCTCGTCGCCGCGGTTGATTGCCTGGATGACCTGGAAGATCTGGCTCTTGTCGGCGATGGCGCCGAAGGGGCAGTTGATGAGGCACTGTCCGCAGGAGACGCACTTCTCGTAGTCGATCTGGGCGCGGCCGTGCTCATCGGAGCCGATCGCGTGCATGCCGCAGGCGTCGGCGCAGGGGCGCACCTGGTGCTGGATCGCGTGGTAGGGGCAGGTGTTGAAGCACATGCCACAGTGGATGCACTTCTCCTGGTCGATGTAGGCCTTCTTGTCCTTGAAGGAGATGGCGCCCTTGGGGCAGATCTCGCGGCAGGGGTGGGCGAGGCAGCCCTGGCAGCCGTCGCTCACGCGGTAGACGTTGTCGGCGCAGGCGTTGCAGGCGAACTTGATGACGTTCACGAGCGGCGGCTCGTAGTAGGTCTCGGGGACCGACGCGTCGGCGAGGCCGTCGGTGAGGCTCTCGCGCTTGTCCACGCCCTGCAGCGGCAGGCCCATCGCCAGGCGGATGCGCTGCTCCACGATCGCGCGCTCCAGGAAGACCGACTCACGGTAGGTCGCCACGTCGCCGGGGATGATCTCGTAGGGAAGGTCACGGATCTTGCGACGGGTGTCCTTCTCGTCGTCCTCGGCCATGTCGTAGGCGATCTTGGCCACGTTGGAAAAGACGTTGCGGCGAATCTCGGTCAGGTTGGTGTAGACGCCGCGCATGGTGTCGGCCATGGTTGCCCCTCTCCGGGTCTGTTGCTGCGTCGCGCCTCCCCTCTGAGACGCGCTATCCGGTTAAGTATCGCACAGCGGGCGGCCGTTCTTCTCGCCAAGCCGCATGGATTGTTGCTCACAGCCCCGCGGGCCGCTCCGGCCACAGGCGCGCGGGCCACGCGGTCTCCAGGCGCAGGCGCTCGCCGGTCACGGGATGCGTGACGCCCTCGCGCCAGGCGTGGAGCATGAGGCCCTCGTTGGCGCGCGGGCCGCCGTAGAGGGCATCGCCCACGATCGGGTGGCCGAGCGACGCGAGGTGCACGCGGATCTGGTGGCGCCTGCCGGTCACGAGCGTGACCAGAAGCAGCGTCCGCCCGCCCCTCTCGGCAACGCGGCGCAGGCGGGTCTCGGCGGGCTTTCCCTGGCCGGGGCGACAGGCGCGCATGCGCCGGGCGTCGTGACGGTCGCGGCCGATTGGCGTGCGCACGACCTTCTCGGCCCAGCTCACCCGTCCGGACGCCACCGCGAGGTAGGTTTTGTCCATGTCGTGCCCCGCCACCTGCGCGTCGAGCGTCGGCTGCGTCTCCGCGTCGAGCGAGAAGAGCACGAGCCCCGTGGTCTCGCGGTCGAGGCGCTGAACCGCCTGGGGTCGCACGTCCGCGCGGCCCTCGGCGGCCAGATGGGCTGCCGCGGCGTCCGTGAGCGTGGGCGCGCCGGTGCCGTCGGCGTGCACGATGAGGCCCGCCGGCTTGTCGCAGGCGAGCAGGACCTTGTCCTCGTAGATGACCTGGAGTTCGCTCATGACGCCCCCTAGCTGTGCGCGACGCCTCGCTCTTTCCCGGTTGTGAGCAACATCTTTGATGCAAACGACGAAACCGAGGCCCTTCTCGCCAGATTCATCTGGGCAAACGCCAGCCGCTTGGCTCACGTCAGTTGCAAAACCTCGTCGCGGCGGGCACCGACATAAAACCTGTTGCCCACATTCGACTTTTGGGGCGCCCGAAATCGCCTCCTGCGAACACAGGTCGCCCCGAGGTGCAAAACCTCAAGAAGCGGCGAGAAGAACGGCGCGCTCGGCGGCGGGCCCAGAGCGCGACGAGGCGCGCGCCTACCCCAGACGGGCGAGAACCTCGTCCGCCAGCCGACCGAACGGCACCTCGACCTGCTCGTGGCTCACCATGTCGCGCAGCGTTGCCACGCCAGCTGCCACCTCGTTGCCGCCCAGGATCACGCAGAGGAGCGCGCCGAACTTGTCGGCCTGCTTGAACTGGCCCTTGAGCGAGCGGCCCTGGTAGTCGGCCTCGGTGCGAACGCCGGCGGCGCGCAGCGCCCGGCATGCGTCAAAGGCGGCGGCGCGCTCCACCTCCCCCGGCGTGCATGCCACGTAGACGCACGCGGGCGCCTCGCCGCCAAGCTCCACGCCCTGCTCGGCGAGGGCGAGCGCAATTCGCTCGAAGCCCACCGCAAAGCCCAGGCCCGGCGTGGGCTTTCCACCCTCGAGCTCCACGAGCCCGTCGTAGCGGCCGCCGCCGCCGATGGCGCCCACGCCCGCGCCCACTGCCTCCACCTCGAAGACCGTGCGCGTGTAGTAGTCAAGCCCGCGGACGAGCGTGGGGTCCTCCACGTAGGCGACGCCGGCGGCGTCGAGGTAGCGCTTGACGGATGCGTAGTGGGCGGCGCACTCCTCGCAGAGGTTGTCGGGAGCGAGCGGGGCCGCGGCCATGACCTCGCGGCAGTGGTCGTTCTTGCAGTCAAAGGCGCGCAGCGGGTTCACCTGCGCGCGCTCGAGGCAGTCCTCGCACATCTCGTCCGCGTGGTCCATGATGAAGGCTCGGACCTTCTCGCGGTAGGCAGGCCGGCAGGCGGCGTCGCCCATCGAGTTGATGACGAGACGCAGGCTCTCGCGGGCAAAGCCCAGTCGCTCGAAGTACTCCATCAGCATGATGATGCACTCGGCGTCGGCCGCCGGGTCGCTCGCGCCGAGCCACTCGACGCCAACCTGGTGGAACTGGCGCAGGCGCCCCTTCTGCGGACGCTCGCCGCGGAACATCGCCTCGGCGTACCAGAGCTTGGCCGGGGCCGCGCCCTGCGGAACGAGGTTGTTCTCGACCACCGCGCGCACCACGCCCGCCGTGCCCTCGGGACGCATGGCCATGCGCTGGCGAGGCTTGAGGCGGCTCTCGTCGCCCAGGGCGAGCAGGTCGCTGAAGAGCGCGCCAGAGACCACGCGGAACATCTCCTTGCGCACGACGTCGGTGGACTCGCCGATGCCGTGCACGAAGGTGTCAACCTGCTCGATGGCCGGCGTCTCGATCATGTCGAAGCCGTAGGCGCCGAAGAGCTCGCGCGCGACGTCCTGCATGCGCTGCCAGGCGCGCATGTAGCCGCCATAGAGGTCCTCGGTGCCCTGAACCTTCTGTGCCATGTGGAATTCCCCTCTCGGAGAGCGTCTTTACAGCGGTTCAGTATAGCGCGAGCCAGGGGCGGGACGGGGTCCGGGCGGAAAGAGGACCTCACGGGCGCCCGCGCGAGGCAGGGCGAGCAGAGCGGGCGGGATGCAGCGGCCAGAGCAGGGAACACGGACCGCGGGGCGCCGGGGCTCACCGCCGCGGCGTCCCGCGGCACTGCTCCTAGCAGATCTTGACGACCCAGCCCTCGGGTCCGGCGATCTCACCGGCCTGGATGCCGGTCAGGGTCTCGCGCAGCCTAGCCATGACGGGGCCGACGCGATCCATGCCGCCCTCGCCAAAGACGACCTCGGTCTCGCCGTTCACGACCTTGCCGACCGGGCTGATGACGGCCGCGGTGCCGCACATGCCGCACTCCACGAACGAACCGCTCGCGACCTCCTCGAACTTCACCGGGCGCTCCACCACGTCCATGCCGAGCATGTCGGTCGCCACCTGCACGAGGCTTCGGCGCGTGATGGACGGCAGGATGGAGTCCGTGGCGGACTTGGGCACCACGAGCGTTCCCTCCTTGTCCACGAACAGGAAGTTGGCGCCGCCGGACTCCTCCACGAAGGTGTGCGTCTGCGGGTCGAGGAACATGTTGTCGGCGAAGCCCTCGGCGTGCGCCTGGACACTCGGGTACAGCGACATGGCGTAGTTGAGGCCGGCCTTGATCGCGCCGGTTCCGTGCGGGGCGGCGCGGTCGTACTCGGGCACCTTCACCGCCACGGGCTTGACGCCGCCCGAGTAGTACGGGCCCACCGGCGTCACGAGGATGCGGAACTGGTACTCGTCAGCCGGCGCGACGCCGATGACCTCGCCCGTGGCCACCATGAACGGACGGACGTAGAGCGTGGCCCCGGAGCCGAAGGGCGGCACCCACGCCTCGTTGGCGCGCACGACCTCCTTGACGGCCTCGACGAACCTGTCCTCAGGGAAAGGCGGCATCACGATGCGGCGCGCGGAGTCGGCCATGCGGCTCGCGTTGAGGTCGGGGCGGAAGCAGACGATGTCCCCGTCCTTGGTGGTGTACGCCTTGAGGCCCTCGAAGACCTCCTGGCAGTAGTGGAAGATGCCGGCGCACTCGGAGAGCGTGAGGGTGTGGTCGGTCGTGAGGCCGCCCTCCCCCCAGGCGCCGTCGCGGTAGTCGCAGACGTAGCTGTAGTCGGTGGGCTGGTAGGCAAAGCCAAGGCTGCCCCAGTCGATGTCCTTCTTCTCTGCTGCCATGATTGCTCCCTCGAGCCGACGTTGTACGCTGCGGCAAGGATACGCCCAGCGAAGCCGGCCAACGAGCAGGTTTGCAGAGCTTGTAACACTTCAGGCTCCGCGCGGACGGCGTTGGGGAGGCTGGAGCGGCGACCTCTGGCTCTAGCTGGGCGAAGTGAACGACTTGCGCGAGCCCAGGCGCGCCGCTCTCCCTCTGCGCGCAAAAAACCCAGCTCGGAAAGCGTCGATGGGGCCGCCGAGTCACGGAGCCGCGCGCAGGTCGTTCACTTCTCGCACTTTGCGCCAGAAGGCGCGCCCGTGACCTCCCCTGGCCCGCGGGCGCCGGCTTGGCCACGGGCCAGGGCCCGGCCGGCGGCCTCCCGACCGGCCCGCGCCGGGCCCCGCAACCGCCGCCGAGGCGTAGAATCGCTGCGAGAAGACCCACAGCATCGAGAGGACCCATCATGCGCATGTTCCGGAACGACTACTCCGAGGGGGCGGCCCCCGAGGTCATGGCCGCGCTCGCGGCAACCAACGACGAGCAGACCGTTGGCTACACCGAGGGCGACCCCCACTGCGAGCGGGCGCGCGAGCTCATTCGCGCCGCCTGCGGCCGCTACGACATTGACGTCGAGTTCTGCGTGGGCGGGACCTCCGCCAACGTCATCGGCGTGACCGGGCTCCTGCGCGATTGGGAGGGGGCCGTCTGCACGCGCGACGCCCACATCCTCGTCCACGAGACGGGCGCCGTGGCCGCGTGCGGCCGCTCGGTGCTCCCCACCGATGACGCGGACGGCTTTCTCACCCCTGAGGCGGCCGAGCGCGTCTGGCGCTTCCAGACCTCCACGGGGCGGCACATGACGCGTCCCGGCTGCGTCTACATATCCAACACCACCGAGCTCGGCGGCGTGTGGGACCGCGCGCGCTTCGACGCCATCTGCGACTGGGCCGACGCGCACGCCCTTCCGGTGTTTCTCGACGGCGCGCGCCTAGGCTCGGCGCTCACCTCCCCCGCGACGGGCAGTCTCACGCTCGAGCACATAGCCAAGCGCTGCGGCGCCTTCTACATCGGCGGCACCAAGAACGGGCTGCTGTTCGGCGAGGCCATGGTCATCGCCGACCCCCGCCTGCGCGAGGCCTTCCCGTACCTGCAGAAGGAGCGCGGTGGGCTGCTCGCCAAGGGACGCCTGCTCGGCGTGCAGTTCGAGGCGGCGTTCGAGCCTGCGGCAGACGGAGGCGAGGCCCTCTACTGGCGCCTCGCCCGCGGCGCCAACGAGCGCGCGCTGAGGCTGCGCGAGGGGCTCGTGGAGCTTGGCTTCAAGCCCTACGGTGACTCCGCCTCCAACCAGCAGTTCTTTGTCGTGACGCCCGCCCAGCGCGACGCCCTCGAGGCGGCCTGCGGCTGCGAGACCTTCTACGAGCTGCCAGACGGCCGCGTGGTCGCGCGCTTCGTCTGCTCCTGGGCAACGGCCGAGAAGGACGTCGACGAGCTTCTCGCCCTGGCCGCGACCCTCGCCTGAGCACGCCGGCCACCCGGAGCAGCCCAAGGCCCGCTAGACCTGACAGGGGAACGGGGTGACAGAGGGGACGGGGGGATCTGTCAACTCTCCGAGACTTGACAGATCCCCCCGTCCCCTCTGTCAGACACCCGTCCCCTCTGTCACGTGTCGCGCCGCTACAGCTCGAGGCCCTCGTAGCTGGAGATAACCTCGTCGGCCGAGGAGACGTCCTGAGAGAGCGAGCAGCCGTCGTAGGCCACCACGTAACAGCCGGCAGCGTGCCCCGCGGCAATGCCGTTCGGCGAGTCCTCGACCACCACCGCGCACGAGGCGTCGACGCCGAGAAGCTCAAGCGCACGCAGGTACGGGTCGGGGTTGGGCTTGCGACGCTCGACCATGTCGCCGCAGACCACCACGTCAAAGAGGCCGAGCGCGCGCAGGCGGTCGAGCACCGTCAGGATGCAGCGCGAAATCGTCGTCGAAACGAGCCCCACGGCAATGCCGCGCGCCCGCAGCGACTCCACGAGCTCGCGTGCCCCCGGTTCGAGGGCGAGGTCGGCCGTGGCGTAGATGTGGTAGCAACCGTCACGCGTGCGCTCATAGTCATCGATCGTGCCGGAGGCGCCGTACTTCTCAAGCAGCGGAGGAACGGTCACGCGATCGTCGCCGCCCGCGAGCGACTTGGCCTCCTCCTCGGTGACCGGGGCGCCCATCCCGTGCAAGATGTCGCGCACGAACGCGATGTTCTTGCTCTCCGTGTCACACAGCGTGCCGTCGAAGTCGAACAGCACGGCCTCGATCCTTGCAGGTCTCGTCATCTCTCCTCCAGGAACGGCGCGGGTCTGCCCCGTCAGTGTAGCAGAGGCCCCCGCCGCCCATCGCGACGAGAGCGCGCCCGCCGGCGCTACCCGGCGAGCTTCTCGGCGAAGTCCGCCAGCGTGCCGGGGATGTCGATCTGCTGCGGGCACACCGCCGCGCAGCTCCCGCACCCAAGGCACGCGCTCGGACGCTTGTCCTCGGGCAGCGTCCCCACGAACATCGACGGGATGAAGCCGCCGCTCCCGCCGGTCACGATGGCCTCGTTGTACAGCTCGAGCAGCTTGGGGATGTCAAGGCCCATCGGGCAGTGGCTCGTGCAGTAGCGGCAGGCGGTGCAGGGAACGGTCCCGCGGCCGAGAAGGTCGTCCACGACCTCCTGAAGCGCCGCGCGCTCCTCCTCGCCGAGCGGCCGCTCCTCCGAGAACGTTGCGACGTTCTCGCGAAGCTGGTCGAGGTTGGACATGCCGGAGAGCGTCACGCACACCTCAGGAACGCCCTGGACGAAGCGGAACGCCCAGGCGACCGTGGACTCGTCGGGGCGAAGCTCGTGCAGGCGCGCCGCCTCGGCCTCGGTGATCTGCGCGAGCTTGCCGCCACGCACCGGCTCCATGACCCACACCGGAATGCCCCACCTTGTGAGCAGCTCGACCTTGCCGCGCGCGTCCTGGAACTCCCAGTCGAGGAAGTTGAGCTGGATCTGGCAGAACTCCATGTGCTCGCCGTAGGCCTCAAGGAAGCGCTCCATGCACGGGATGGCCCCGTGGGCGGAGAATCCCAGGTGACGGATGCGCCCCGCGTCCCTCTGCGCCAGCAGGTAGTCGACGATGCCGTGCGCGGGGTTGAGGTACTCGTCCACATTCATCTCGCAGACGTTGTGGATGAGGTAGAAGTCGAAGTGGTCCGTCCCCGTCTTCTCGAGCTGGCGCTCGAAGATCTCCTCGACCTTGTCCATGTTGGCGAGGTCGTAGCCGGGGAACTTGTCGGCGAGGTAGTACGAGTCGCGCGGGTGGCGCGCGAGCGAGCGGCCGAGCACGACCTCCGACTGGCCCGCGTGGTAGCCCCAGGCGGTGTCGAAGTAGTTCACGCCCTGCTCGAGCGCATAGTCGACCATCTGGTCAACGGCAGCCTGGTCGGGCCGGGCGTTGTCGCCGTCCACGCACGGCAGGCGCATCGCGCCGAAGCCCAGCCGAGAAAGGCGCTCCCCCTTGAAGTCACGGTACAGCATGCGGGCCCCTCTCCATAAGCGACGCCATGTCACCACCAGTATACCGCCCCACCCGTCCCCCGGTAAGAGAACCCGCCGACGCGCGCCGCCCCGCCTGCCGGCATCCGGGTTTCTAAGCGAGAGTTCCGCGCAGCGCACTCTCGTGTGAAACCCGGAGGCCGGCAGGCGGGGCGGCCCCACGCGCGAGACGATCTTCTCGCTAGGCGTCCTTCATGATGATGTCGCGCACGATGCCGGAGACGCGGTCGCACGCATCCAGGCAGAGCTCCATGCGGTCAAAGATGCGCAGCCAGGTGACCGCGTACTTGCCGCTCGCGTCCTCCTCGTCGGAGAAGAGGCGGCGCAGCGCCTTCTGGTAGACGGTGTCGCCCTCGTCCTCGACAGTGCCGATCTCGATGGCCTTCTCGAGCACCACGCGGTCCTTCTTGTAGTCGGGCAGGTGGTCGATCATCTCCTGCATCTCGCGCACCGCGTGCAGCGTGAGCTCAGAGATCTGCTGGGCCTCAAGGCGCAGGTCGGAGATGTTGAAGAGGTCGAGGCGCACCGCGACGCCGTACATGGAGTCCACGACGTCGTCCATGGCGAGCGCCAGGCTGGAGATGTCCTCGCGGTCGATCGGGGTGATGAAGGAGGTGTAGAGCTTGGCCATGATGGCCTTCACGCGCTCGTCGCAGGTGGACTCGTAGACCTTCATCTGCGGAATCGAGCTCATCGTCTCGGGGAACTCGCAGATGATGGTGTTGTACTCCTCCGCCGCCTCAACGATGAGCGCAGCGAACTCCTTGAGCATGGTGTAGAACTCGTCTTCCTTCTTGATGCGGGGCATGTCGACTCCTTTGTCTGTGGCGAGAAGGGCGCGCGCTCGGCGCTTAGAACAGGACGAGGAAGAGCTTGGCGAGGATGAACCCGATGACGCCGCAGCCCGGGAACGTGAACACCCAGGTGAGCACCATCTCCTTGGCCACCCCCCAGTTGACGGACTTGGGGTCCTTGGCGGCGCCGGCGCCCATGATGGCGGCGGTCTTGGTGTGGGTGGTGGAGACGGGAAGGCCGGTGAGCGTGGCGATGAGCAGGCTCGCCGTGGCCGAGACGGAGGCGGCGAATCCCTGGTACTTGTCCAGGCGCACCATCTCCATGCCGACCTTCTTGATGATCTTCTTGCCGCCGACGGCAGTGCCAATGGCCATGACCGCGGCGCACAGCACCATGATCCACAGCGGGAAACCGCCCATCTCCCCGACCGTCAAGTTGAGCGAGAGCGCGATGGCAAGCATCGCGGTGGACATGAACTTCTGGCCGTCCTGCGCGCCGTGCATGAGCGCCACGCCCGCGGCGCCGAGCACCTGCATGCGGCCGAAGAAGTTGTTGGCGGTGCGGCGGTCGGCGTTCTTGCAGGCTATGGGGATGACCTTGGAGATGACCCAGCCGGCGGCAAAGCCGAGCACCGTCGAGAGGACGAGACCGTAGACCACCTTGATCCACTCCCCCATGTTGACGCCGTCGAGGCCGCCGGAGACGGCAAGCGCGGCGCCGGTGAGGCCGGCGATGAGGGCGTGGCTCTCTGAGGTGGGGATGCCGAAGGCCCATGCGCCGAGGCCCCAGGCCACGATGCCCACCGTCGCGGCGGCGAGCGCTATGAGGGCCGCGTGCGTGTCTCCGCCGAAGTCGACCATGCCGGAGATGGTATCCGCGACGGCCGTGGAGATGAACGACATGGCCACGAGGCCGACGAAGTTGCAGATGACGCTCATGAAGATCGCTGAGTCAACGTCGATCGAGCGCGTTCCGACGGGCTCGGCGATGGCGTTGGCGGCGTCCGTGGCGCCGTTGACGAAGATGGTTCCCATCACGAGGAGCATCACGATGACAAGGAACGGGTTGCTCGACAGGACGCCGAGGAACTGCTCGAAGCTAATCAAGTCGTCTCGCTTCCCTTTGGGGGTTATGTCACAGTTCTGTAAACGCTTGATAAGGATAGCGTAATGGAGCGCGCTCAAGCGGCGAGAGGAACGCGTTTTGCGACCGCTGAGCAACGGCTTACAGAGAGCTTACATTGAGCGGGCGAGCCGAGGCGGCCGGTCTCGCCCAGCTCGAGAATCGGCGCGCATCCCAGCCGCGGGCCCCGACGACGCTCGCAAATCGACGCATGTCCCAGCCGAGAAGCCCGTTTTGCTCGCAAATCAGCGCATGTCCCAGCCGAAAGGACGACCAGAACTGGGACATACGGCGTTTTCCGAGCGGCAACGGGCACGCAGCTGGGACACGCGGCGTTTCTGCCCCGTCACGAGCAGCCCAAAATCCGCCAAGCATGCGCTCGAGCTCGTTTGCCCAGATGCCCCAGAGGAGCGACAGCTTGTTTTGGACTCAATCGACGCCGCGCTCGGACGCGGCCGTGTTTGCGTTGAGGATAATACGCTGAGGCTGAAGCCGGTTTCAGCAGGCTCACGGCTCTGGCTTGCCATGACCACCGGCACAGACGTTCGCCTGTCACAGTGCGAGGAGTGCGGCCGATACTTCGTCGCCGCACGACACGGCACCTCACCAAAGACATGCTCGTCCTCATTTTCGGATTATGGAGAAAATGCAAATCAACAGTTGACGCCGCTGCACGTTAATCGAGCGACTTGACACATAACAACATAAGTTTTCATATCTCGGACTTACACTTCATTAAGCCGCCCTTTCAAGGGCGAGGCATTAGCGTGCGCAAAGATACGCTTCTATCAAGGAAAGCGTATCTTGGCTCATCGAAAAGCAAAAAGGCCAGAGAGGAAATCCCCTCTGACCTGTGCTTTAGGCTGGAGCCAGCTACCAGACTCGAACTGGTGACCCCCGCTTTACGAGAGCGGTGCTCTACCAACTGAGCTAAGCTGGCATGTCAGCGACCAACAACTATACGAGAAGCGCGCCCGCTGTGCAAGCCTCGATTTTCTCGCCACGAAACGTCGGCGCTGCGCCCCTACAGCAGCCCCAGGACGCCGCGCACGAGCCGCTCGAAGTCCTCGGCGCGCTCGCCAGCCGCCTCGAGCACGCTCTCGTGGGAGACCGCCGGCGCCCCGGACTCGTTGGCGGCGAGCGTGAGGCCGAGCACGTGCATGCCGAGCGCCTTGGCCATGATGACCTCGCACACCGTGGACATCCCCACGTAGGACACCCCGAGCGCGCGCAGGGCGGCGACCTCGGCGGGCGTCTCGAAGCACGGCCCGAGCACGCCCGCGTAGACGCCCTCGGCGACCTCGATGCCGCAGTCGTCGGCAACGCCACGGGCGAGCGAGCGCAGGTAGGGCGAGTATGCCTCGTTCATGTCCACGAACGGGCTCTCCACGTCGCGCAGCCCGTCCCACTCGGCGAGCGGGTTGCGCCCCGTGAGGTTGATCTGGTCGGTGAGGATGCCAAGGCCCATGGGCGCCATCCCCGGAACCGCCCCCGTCGCGCACGCGAAGATGATGTCGCGACAGCCGAGGTGGTGCGCATGGCGCACGAGCGAGGTCACCTCAGCGGCGGAATAGCCCTGGTAGAGGTGGATGCGTCCGGGGTACACCACCACGGGCACGTCGTCGATCGTGCCCACCGTCGCCTCAAAGCGATGCCCGGCGACGGGGCGCGCCGAGAGCGGGAAGCCGTCGATGTCGCGGTAGTCGATCCTGCGCACGGCGCGCACGAGGCTCCCCAGGTGGCCGAGGCCGCTGCCGAGCACGATGGCGACGGGGTGCTCCACGCTCGGCCTGCACTCACGGACGATCTCCTCGCTGACCACGCAGATCCCCTCCCTCTCGAGCCGCTCGACGAGCACGCCGCGGCCCGGCACGAGCCTACCGGTATGCGTCCCATCGTAGACGAGTCCGCTGCCGCAGGAGGGGCTCTTTGCCTTGAGCACGGCCAAAGTGGCCCCCGAGCGCGCGATCGCCGCCGCGCAGGCGTCCGCCCCGCGGCTAAACTCCTCCGTCACGTCCTCGCCCGTGGCGAGAAGGACGCGATCGCCCAGGCGCTCCGCCGGGGGCCTGGGCGCCCTGAGCCCGCCCGCGGTCTCGGGGCAGACCCGCACGACCTCGACCTTCTCGGCAAGCTCCTGCACCTCGGCGCTCGGCTTCGAGCCCCCGTCGTAGCGCACCGGCTCGCCGAGCAGGCACGCGCTCATCGCTACGCGCATGACGCCCCCCTACTCCGAGAGCGACCCGAGCTGGATCGTGGCCTGGGAGAGCACGCTCGAGGTGTAGTCGTGCCACTGCTCGCTGCGCTCCGTCGAGGCGGTCTTGTAGGCGCTCTGCGCGACGCTGTACGCGGCGCTCGCGGCGGCGTACGTTGCGCCCTCGTTGGAGATGTCATAGCTGGAGAGCGTGGCGTAGTAGGTGCCGTCCGTCGTGGCCCAGTCGTTTGCCTCACTGTCCCACTCGTCGCCGAGAAGGGAGATCACGTAGCTGGCGTAGTCCGCCGTGGCAACGTCCTCCTCGCCCTCGGCGGGCGCCTCGGGCTCCGAGGGCAGCTCGGGAAGCTCGGTGGTCACCACCGAGTCGAGCAGCTTGCTCACGACGGCGCCCTCGCGCAGCGCCTCGACCACGTCGTCCTCCTCCATGCCGTACGTGGAGGCGAGCGAGGCGTAGTCGTCCGTGCCGTACGTGGAGGTGGCGAACTCCGAGAGCTCCTCGTCGGTGACCGCGATGCCGCGCGCCGCGGCGTCGGCCAGGATGATCTCGTTCTGGACGTAGGAGAGGACGTCGCTCGCGGCGGGCACCGGGTAGGTGCCGTCGTCGTTGGCGCTGTAGCCTGCCTCGGTCAGCACCTCGCGGGCGGTGACGGAGGTCGTCTTCCCGCTGTAGGTGTAGCGCGCGATCGTGGCGTCGAGCTCGGTCGAGCCGAGCTCGGTGCGCCCGGAGAGCGCCACCGTCCCGGCGCCCCCGAGCAGGAAGTGGCCCGCCAGCACGCCCACGATGAGCGTGAGGCAGGAGATGGCCACCCAGGCGCGCGTCCCCAGCCGGGGCGCCGCGCCCCTCTCGCCGTCCTTGTCGTTCTTCTCTGACATGAGAGCTCCTCTCGAGGGCCCGCCGCCCGGGCGGGCCGCTTTCAGCCGGATTCTACCAAGCGCCGCCAGCGGCGCGCGGTCCTTCGCGCGCTCTGCGCAAAGCTACTCGAGAGCTTGAAGAATCTCCGCCGAGAATGCCTTCATGTAGCCTGCCCCGCTCTCCGCGTCAAAGCGCACGCGGTCGGCGAGCGCGGCGCGGGTGGCGTCGGAGGCGCTGCCGCGCGCCACGCCGAGCAGGGCAACGAGCATGTCACGGTACTCGGCGTCGCCGTGGTAGCACTGGATGGCCTCGTCGAGGAGCGGCCACGCCTCGTCCGAGCGCTCCGGCGAGCTCTCCGCGAGGCGGCACAGAAACACGAAGGCCGCCAGGCGCACCATGGCCGAGCCGTCGTCGAACAGCGAGGCCTCCGCGCCGTCAAAGGCGCCGGCGACCCGGTCGGCGTCGGCCTCTGCGATGGACGAGAGCGCGTCGAGGACCTCCCAGCGCGTCTGGGCCTCGGGCCTGAAGAGCGCGTCCACGAGCGCGTCCACGTGGTCATAGAGCGCCGAGGGATCCTTGCGCGCGACGAGCGCGAGCTTGTGGGCGACCTCCTGCCGCCTGCGGCGGCTCGCGCCAGAGAGCTCCTCCACGAGTGCCGCGACCCCCGCGCCGTCATTTGCTGCCATGAGCTTTCCTCCCTACTCGCAGAACCCGTCGACCACGGCGGTGCCGCTCTTGGGGTCCTGGTGAATCTCGATGAATCCAAGCTTGGACGCCTCAAGAAGAAGCGCCGTGAACGAACGGTACCCGTAGCTCGCCTCCGAGAACTGCGGCCGCTTGCGCCTCATCGTGTCCTTGAGGCGCGAGGCGAGAATGAAGCTGTCGCTCTCGCGCTGCAGCGCGTCGATCGTCTCGAAGAGGAGCTGGTAGCAGGCGTGGCGCTCCTTGGGCACCTTGGCGGTGAAGTCCGGCACGCCCGCGCCGCGCGTGATGTCCTCGTAGAAGATGAACTCGTCGCAGACCTCCGTGAGCAGGCTGCTCGTGGCCTCCTTCATGCCCACGCCGATGACCGTCTTGCCGAACTCCTTGAGCTTGGAGACGAGCGGCGAGAAGTCCGAGTCGCCGGAGAGGATCGCGAAGGTGTCGATGTGGTCCTTCGTGAGGCAGATCTCCATCGCGTCCACGGCGAGGCGGATGTCCGCGGAGTTCTTGCCGGTGTAGGCGCGGTCGGGGATCTCTATGAGCTCGATCCCGAGCTCGTGCAGGGGGGTCACCGCGTCCGAGAAGCGCTGCCAGTCGCAGTAGGCGCGCTTTGCGGTGATGCGGCCCTTGTCGACGAGGCGCTCGAGGATGAGCTTCACGTCGGGGAGCGGGCCCGGCTCCTGGTGGCCGCGGCGGTTTCGCTTCCCGGTCCCCAGGGCGAGGTTCTCAAAGTCTATGAGCACCGCGATGGAGCTCTGCGGCACGTCGTTTTCCGTCATGTCCCTCCTTTGGCGAGGGGCGTCGCCCCGTCACCTCTTCCTTCGCTTGGGCGCCTTGCCGGCGCCCCCTCCGTTGCCGGCGTCCTCGGCGTCCTGCTGCACGCTGATGAGCTCGGGCTCGGGGCCGCCGTCCCTGCGGGCACGGCGGGCGGCCTCCGCGCGCTCGCCGTTCTCGGCGCGCCTGAGCTGGTCCTTGTTCACGCGGAAGAACCGGTCGTGGGCCTTCCAGGGACCCACGGACTCCCCGAAGCCCATCTTGAGCCCGGCGATCGTGCCCGCCATGAGGCCGAGCACGAGCCCGATGAGGACCGCGCCGGGCGTGAGGCACGACAACGCCGTCGCGATCGCGCCGACGAGCAGCGTGGCAACGTTGGCGAGCACGTAGGCGCGCCTCGTCACCAGGCGCGCGGCGACGCGCTCGCCGATGCCGACGCCCGTGACGATGCCGAACCCAAAGAAGAGCAGGACGATGATCGCCTGCGCGAAGCCGCTCGACACTACGCACGCTCCCCGTGGTCGTGGTCATGGCCGCAGCAGCACTCGTGGTCGCCGTGGTCGTGGCCGTGGCCGCCGCAGCACTCGTGGTCGCCGTCGCCGTGGTCATGGCCACAGCAGCACTCGTGGTCGTCGTCGCCCTCGTCGCCCTGGTCGAGCAGCGACCAGTCGAGGCCGGCCGCCGCGCAGGCGCCCTCCTCCTGGTAGAGCAGGGTGAGCGCCTGCGTCCCCATGCGCGACCCGCCAATCTGGCAGAGCATGTCAAAGAGCGTGAAGGCAGTCTCCGCGCCCGGCAGCGTGATGTCGAGGTCCTCGGAGCGCGCGAGGGCGAGGGCGATGTCCTTGCGCAGGTGCTCGGCCATGAAGCCGGGCTTGTAGTCGCCCGCGAGCGACTTGGGCGCGAGCGTCCTCGAGGCGCCGGACCCGCCGGTGCCGGACGCCATGACCTCGAGCACGCGCTCGGCGTCGATGCCGGACTGCTCGGCGAGGGCGAGGGCGTCGGCGTAGCCGACCATGCACGAGGCCAGGCTCACCTGGTTGCAGAGCTTTGCCGTCTGTCCGCCGCCCGGCTGGTCAAAGTAGAAGCGCCGGGACGAGAACGCCTCGAGCACGGGGAGCACGGGCTCCACGTCCTTCTCGGCCGCGCCCACGATGAGCGTGAGGGTGCCGTCGATCGCGCCCTGCTCACCGCCCGTGACCGGGCAGTCGAAGGCGTGCTTGTCCTCGACCTCGGCGGCGTCGTGGATGTCGCGCGCGAGCTGCGGGGAGCTCGTCGTGAGGTCGATGAGCCAGGCGCCTTTCCTGGCGGCGCGGATGAGCCCGTCGGTGGCGAGGTAGACGTCCTCGACGTCGGTGGGGTAGCCGAGCATCGTGAGGACGACGTCGGCGTCGGCGGCTGCCTCGGCCGGGCTCTCCGCCCAGCGCGCCCCCCTGGCGAGAAGCCCCTCGGCCTTCTCCTTGGTGCGGTTGTGCACCGTGAGCTCGAAGCCGGCGTCGAGGATGTGGCCGGCGATCGGCGCGCCCATGATGCCCGTGCCGATGAGGGCGACCTTCCTGATCTGCATGCGTTTCCTTTCTTGCTCGTGAGACGGTTGACAGAGGGGACGGAGGAGTCTGTCAGGTACCTGTCCCTTCTGTCAACTCCAAGCATGACAGAGGGGACGGGTTCCTGACAGACTCCTCCGTCCCCTCTGTCAACCTGTGACCGTTACTGGCCGCGGACCTTGCGCGCGATGCGGTCGGTGAACGAGAGCGCCTCGCGGCGGTCCTTGCCCCAGAAGAGCAGTGCCACCATGCCGGGACCCACGTGCGCGCCGATGACCGGCCCCACGGAGCTGTAGATGACGGGCACGTCGGAGCAGCCGGGCTCGCGGCGCACCTGCTCGGCGAGCCACATCGCGTCCTTCTCGGCGTCGGCGGAGATGACGGCGATCGGAAGCTTCTCGTCGCCGCCCTCCTCGCCGAGATAGTTGGCCTTGAAGTCGGCGAGGATCGCGCGAAGCGCCTTCTTGCGCCCGCGGCACATGCCGCGCAGCGTCAGGGCGCCGCTCGTGTCGTAGGAGAGCTCGGGCTTGATGTCGAGCTTGCCGCCCACCGTTGCCGCGGCCGGGGGGATGCGCCCGCCGCGGGCGAGCGCGTCGAAGGACTCGAGCGTGAAGTAGCCGTGCACGTAGTAGCGCGCCTCCTCCGCCCATGCCACGAGCTCCTTGGCGGAGAGGCCGTTGGCCGCCTGGCGCACCGCCTCGATGGCAAGGAGCTCGGCCGCGGCGGACGGGCACACGTTGTCGACGACGTAGATCTCGAACCCGGGGTGGCTCTCGCGCACCATCTCTGCGGCCTGGCGCGCCGCGTCGATGCTCGACGAGAGGCCGCGCGTGAAGGCCAGGTAGACCGTCGGCGTGCCCTCCTCGGCGGCGCGCTCGAAGTGCTCGAGGTAGTGCCCGGGGGTGACGGCCGAGGTGGTTGCCGTCTCGCCGGCGCGCATGCGGTCGTAGAACTCCTTGGGGGTCATGGAGCGCCAGAGGTCGTCGGCGTACTCCTTGCCGCTCATGACGTAGGTGAAGTGCACGATCTCCACGCCAAGGGCCTCGGCCACGCCAGGCGCGAAGTCGGCGCAGGAGTCCACGATGATCTTCACGTTCGACGCGCGGTGATACGCGCGGCCCAGGCGCGCAGCCTCCTGCGACGCCTGGGCGTTGGCGTTGTCCTCGGATACGACCTCTTGGGCCAGGTCCTTCTCGCTACTGCTCATTCTCCTCCTCGATCTTGGGCTTGATGATGCCGTATCCGCCGTTCTTGCGGTGGTAGATGACGTTGACGAGCCCCGTGGTGGCGTTGGTGAAGACGTAGAAGTCGTGGCCGATGAGGTCGGTCTGGACAAGCGCCTCCTCCTCGGTCATGGGCACGAGGTCGACGTACTTCTCGCGCACGAGCTGGTCGTCCTCGGTCTCGTCCGGGCCGGGCTCGATGAGGGCCGCGAGGTCCTCCTGGGTGACGGTCCCGCCCTTGGCGGCCGCCATGCGCTGACGGCGGTCGATGACGCGGGTCTTGTACTTGCGGAGCTGGCGGGTGACCTTGTCGGCGGCCTCGTCGATGGCGGCGTACATGTCGTCGGAGCTCGCCACGACGCGCACCACGTTGTCGCGGACAAAGACGGTGACCTCGCAGGCCTTGCGCTCGGGGTTGGACGGGTTCTTGTCCACCCGAAGGACCACGTCGCAGGTCATGGGCTTGATGTCGAACACCTTGAGGGCGTTGCCCACCTTCTCCTCCACGTGCTCGCGCAGGGAGTCGGAGACGCCGACCTTGCGACCCGAGATCTTGATGTCCACCATGCGAACCTCCTTACGGTTGACGGGGGCGGGGCGGGCGAGCCCGTCCCTAGCTCAGTCATACCCAATCGCGGGCGGCGGGCGTCGCGTCAATCCGCGCAAGGCACGCCGGGCCGCGCGAGCGGACGCTGCTACTCGGCAGACGCGTCCTGGGCCCCGTCGGCCGCCGCCTGGTCGGCGGAGGCCTCCACCAGACCGGTGACGCGCGTCTCGCTCGAGAGGGACGGCAGCGAGCCCACCCAGCGGGAGCGGACGATGTCGCCGACGCCGCCCGTCTGGATGGCGTCGAGCGCGCCCTGCACGGCGCTCTGGAGCTCCCCCTCGCCCACGGCGACGCCCACGGGCACGGGCTCGTCGAGCGTGCCGGCGAACACGGTGCCGGGGTAGGCCGTGGCGAGGTAGGCGCCCGCGTAGGCGTCGCAGAGGACGTAGTCGACCGTGCCCTCCTCGAGGGCGTCGAACGCCTCGTTGAGGTTGGAGAAGGTCGAGGCGGTGGCGCCCGTCTCGTAGTCGTTGAGGACGCCCTCGGAGACCGAGCCGCCCTGGACGCCCACCGTTGCGCCCGCGAGCGCGGAGGCGTCGATCGGGGCAGTGACGTCGCCCTTGGTGAAGAGGACCGTCGCGCTCTGGACGTAGCTCCCCGCGACCGTGGCGCCCTCGGCGCTGGAGGACTCGACGCCCATCACGACGTCGCAGCTCTCGGAGAGGGCGGTCGAGACGTCGTCCACTGTGACGAAGACGACCGACCCGAGGCCGAGCTCGTCGGCGAGCGCATAGGCGAGGTCGATGTCGATGCCGGCCCTCTCGCCGGAGGATGAGGTCAGCACGAGCGGGGCCGTCTCCGAGGTGGGGATGCCCACGGTGAGGGTGTCGGCCTGACGCAGCGCGTCGCTCGTGACGACGGGAGAGAGCGTGGAGCGCCTCGCCTCGCGCGCCTCGGCCACCGACGGCGTGCCGAAGAAGTCATCGAGGTTTACAGGGCCGACCGAGCAGCCCGCGAGAAGGCCGGTCAGCGCGAGCGACGCCGCCGCGCAGGCGACGATGGTGGTGGTGCGGGTGCGCTTCATGTCTTTCTCCCTCTGCTCGAGCGCCGCGCGCGGGCGCGGCCCGTTGCGGCCATCGTGCTCGTCTCGCCCAGCTGACCTGGTCTTTGACCCCACACTCGCGCACGGGGGGCGTCGCTTCCGGCACCGCGGCGCCGCCACTTGAGCCCCTCTCGCCCGCGAGGCCGGATGCCTCTCATGGTATGACGGGCGGTGCGGCTTACCTCTAGGACGAGCCATGCTCGCACGTGCGCGCGCGCCCGTGCTTACGTGGATCCCTTTGCCCTCGTCTGGCATGGACTTGGGCGGCAGGACCGCCCGCAACCACAGACCTGGCCGAGACTACTGACAGTATAGCCACAGCGTACGCATACCGAGCCGACAAATGCGCCGGCAGCTGCCCTCGCCTCGCTCCCGCCCTACCACACCCGGGCGAGGACGCAGGCCGTGACGGGGCGGGCGCCGCGGGCCACGAGGGCGCGGGCGGCCTCGTTCAGGGAGGCGCCCGTCGTTGCCACGTCGTCCACCAGCAGGAGCTGCGCCCCGGAGACGTCCTCGCGCACGCGCACCGTTCCGGCGAGGTTGGCCGCCCGCTCGTCCCTGCCGAGCTTGCGCTGGTCGCGGCGGGAGGCGCGCTCGAGCACGGGCGCGAGCGGCAGCCCCGTTGCCGCCGACAGCTCGCGTGCGACCAGCTCCATGTGGTCGAAGCCGCGCCGCGCGAGGGCAGCGGGCGTGGCGGGGACGAAGCAGATGGCGTCGGTCGAGGAGGCATCGAAGCGGGCGCGACCGTCCCCTGCCGGCCACGCGGAGGCCTCCTCGAGCGCGGTGAGCAGAGCGGCCGCCATCACGGGAGCGAGCCGCAGCTCGTGCGCGTCCTTGAGGCACGTGACCATGCGGGCGGGCGCACCGGAGAACGAGAGCGCCGCGACCGTGGCGCGCGCCTCCCAGCCCCCGTCGCACTCCGTGCAGGTGAGCGAGCCAAAGGGCGCGCCGCACATGGGACAGGCGAGGCGCTGCTCGATCCACGGCAGCGCCGAGCGGCACTCGGCGCACAGGAGCTCCCCGGGCTGGTCGCACGCCACGCAGCGCGTGGGCCACAGCACCTCCGCGAGCCCCTCGGCAACCGCACCGGGAAAGCGCCCGATACGCATGCGACCCCCTTCCGCTGGCGGATGGGGGTCGTCGCATGGACCCAGTCTAGCACGCGTGCCACGCGGCGGAGCGCGCGAGCTCGAGGGGCAGAGGCGGACCTCCGGCGCCTGAGGCAGCCCGCCAGCACCTGAGGCGGTACGCGAGCCCCCTTCTGGCTGAAACAAAGCGAAGTGCACGACCATTTCTCAACGATGAGCACAGGCGCTCCCCGCCGCTCGCGTTTGCGCAGGATGCGCGGAGTCGCAAGGCGCCCCAGGCGGCCGCGGCAAGAAATCGTCGTGCACATCGCGCCGTTTGAGCCAGTTGCCCGCCCCTGAACCTCCCCGAGCGAGCCGAAGGGCCTCGCGCAGGGCACAGACGACGGCAAGCCGTCGCCGGGCCCGCGCCGGCCAAACTCGTGCCCCGGAAGCAAGGATTACGGGTAAGCTCAGGTCAGAGCACCCGCAGCGCACAGGGAGGGCAGACCATGGGCGAGCAGGCAATCTGCGTGGCCAGCGCGAACGTGACGGCGCCCGAGCTGGCGGCTGCGCTCGAGCACCTGACGAGCGACCTCGCCGAGGCCCTTCCCGTCTACGCCCGGATCGCCGGCACCGAGGCTCCCACGCTCGCGCGGAGCCGCGCCGGCGCCGACGTCGCCCGCGCGGGCACCGTCCTTCTTGCCCTCGCTCTCGAGGACGGAGCGCCTCCCCTGGAGGGCCCGCCGGCGAGCTGGGCGCCCGCCGGGGCGCGCGTCTACGCGCTCGTCACGACCGCGGGCGACCCGCAGCTGGCAGCGGCTGCCCTCGCCGAGCTGCGAGAGCTCTGCGAGCTGCGCGGCCAGGCATGGATGGGCGGCCTTGCCGTGGGCAACGCCGCCACCGTCACGCGCTTCTCGCGCGGCCCGCGCATGGGATGGGCGCGCCGCCGCGTCTCCGAGGCGCTCGACCAGCTCGCATGGGCCCTGCTCGCCGGCGCGCCCTGCGACGAGCGGCTCGTGCAGCCGTCGCTCGCGGCGCGCCTCGCGGCACACGTCCTCCCGTCGCAGAGGGCGTAGACGCCCCGGCCCCTACCTGCCGAAGAGCGCGCAGGCGTTCTCCCAGAGCGCGCGGTAGGTCGCCTCGCGGCTGCCGCGGCTGGCCCGCTCGCGCACGTCGGCCACGCACGCCGCCGAGAACGCCACCATCGCGGGCTCGCACTCCTCGCCGCGCAGCGGCACCGGCGCCATGTAGGGGCTGTCCGTCTCGGTGAGCAGCCGGCGCTCGGCGCAGAACGCGGCCGCCTCGCGGATGTCGTCCGAGCGCGTGAACGTGGCCGCCCCGCCAAAGGCGATGTGGCACCCCAGGCTCGCGAAGTTCTCCATCACCTGGACGCCCGCGGTAAAGCAGTGCAGGTCGCAGCCGCGCTCGGGCACGCCCTCGTCGCGCAGGATGCGCGCCGCGTCAACGTAGGCGTTGGAGAGCATGTCACCGGCCGTCGCGCGCACGTGCAGCTGCACGGGCAGGTCGAGCTCATGGGCCAGGCGCAGCTGCCGGCGGAAGGCGTCCTCCTGGACCTCGCGCGGGACCTTGCTGTACGGCCCGAGGTCGAGCCCGAACTCGCCAACGCCCACGCAGCGGGGGCTGGCGAGAAGCTCGCGCAGCCGCGCCATGGCCTCGTCGTCGAGCTGCTCCGCGCCGTAGGGGTGCACGCCCGCCACGATGCGCACGTTGTCGAGGAGCTCCGGCGCGCCCCAGCCGTCGAACGCCGGCGGGACGAAGCCCTCCTCGGCGCACTCCGCCAGCGCCTCGCGGGCGACCTCGACCTGCTCGTCGATCCAGTCGAGCAGCTCCGGAGCGCTCCCCCACCGGCGCGGCACGTCGTCCACGGCGTCAACGGGCACCACGAGCAGGCGCACGCCGGCGAGCGCGGCGCGCACGAGCGCCATCGCCGGGTCATGGGCGCGGAAGCTCGTCAGGTGGCCGTGGGTGTCGGCGAGCGGGGCGAGGGGCGCGGGCAGCGGGCGCGGCGCCCCCTTGCGGTCATGGAAGAGCTCGTGGTCGGCGAGCGTGAGGTCATCGAGGGCGATCTTCTCGGGCATGGTTCTCCTCAGGTGGCGAGCGCGGCGGCGAGCCGCGCGAAGTCCTCGGTCGAGAGCGTCTCGGCGCGACAGGTGGGCGCGATGCCGCAGGCGGCGAACGCCGCGTCCAGCGCGGCCCTGTCAAAGCCAGACGCCGACATGGAGTTTCTGATGGTCTTGCGACGCTGGGCGAACGCGGCGTCAATGACGGCGGAGACCTCGGCCGCGCGGCCAGCGTCCACGAGCGGCGCGCGCTCGATGCGGACGACGGCAGAGTTCACGTGGGGCGGCGGCATGAAGTTGCCCGGCCCCACCTCAAAGCGACCGGTCACCCGGGCAAGAAGCGAGAGCTTGGCCGTGTAGGCGCCATAGGTGCGGTTGCCGGGCTCGGCGCAGATGCGGTCCGCCACCTCGGCCTGCACCATCACCACCAGGCGCGAGAGCGAGGGCATCTCCTGCAGGTAGCGCAGGATCACCGTGGCGGCCACGTTGTAGGGAAGGTTCGACACGAGCGCGCACGGCTCGCCGCCGGACGCCTCGACGACCTCCTCGGGCGTTACGCGCAGGGCGTCGCCCATGATGTAGGCAAAGCTCGGGTGGGCGGCAGCGTGCGCCGAGAGCACCGGCTCCAGGGAGCGGTCGGCCTCGATCGCCGTCACCTGCCCCGCCTCGGCGAGAAGGGCCAGCGTGAGCGTACCGATGCCGGGGCCCACCTCGAGCACGCGGTCCTCGGGGCCAAGCTCGGCGAGCGCCATGATCTTCTCGATCACGTCGTTGCTCACCAGGAAGTTCTGGCCGAGGCTGTGCTTGGTGGCGAGCCCGTACGCGTCGAGAAGGGCGCGGGTGGCGCCAGGGCTTGCGAGCGGAGAGCCTCCCACGGCGCCTACTTCGACGTGTCGAGACGCGGGAAGAGGGCCTCTCCCTTGGTCACGGGAACGCCGCCCGCGAGGCCGCCCCAGGCGCACGCGGCAGCAAGGTCGTCGGTGGACGCCTCCGCCTCGAGCGACATGCGGCGCAGGACCTCCGCCGAGGTCTCGGGCATGAACGGGGCGAGCAGGTGCGCGCAGATGCGGATGGACTCGAGCAGGCTCGAGATGATGTCGGCGAGCTCGCCGGCGCGCTCCGGGTCCTTGGCCACGGCCCAGGGTGCGGAGTCCTCGATGAAGTGGTTGGCGGCGTGCACGAGCTCCATCACCACGTCCTTGGCGCCCGCGTAGTCGAAGACCCCCATTCGGCTCGCATAGCGCTCGTAGATGCCCTCGGCAACGCCCTTGAGCACGCCGTCCTTCTCGGCCCAGCCCTCAGCGAGCGCCGGCGTGGCCCCGTCGAAGTACTTGGCGCTCATGTTGAGGGCGCGGCTGACGAGGTTGCCCCAGCTGTTCGCGAGGTCGGCGTTGTAGACCTGCTCCATGCGCTCAAACGAGATCGCGGAGTCCTCGCCGTGAATGACGTCGGTCATGAAGTAGTAGCGGTAGCCCTCCACGCCGAGCAGGTTGATGACGTCGCGCGGGGCGATCGCGTTGCCGCGGGACTTGCTCATCTTCTCAGCCTTGCCCGTCTCGGCGTTGCGCACCGTGAGGAAGCCGTGAACGAAGACGTGCTTCGGCAGCGCCTCGCCGATGGCCATGAGCATGGCGGGCCACAGGATGCAGTGGAAGCGGATGATGTCCTTGCCAATCACGTGGCACTGCGCGGGCCAGCGGCGCGCGAGCTCGGCCACGGAGTCGGGGTCGGTGAGGCTGTAGCCCACGGAGGTCATGTAGTTGAGCAGGGCGTCGAACCACACGTAGGTCACGTGCCCGTCGTCGAAGGGGACCTTGATGCCCCAGTCGAAGGTCGTTCGCGAGACGGAGGTGTCCGTGAGGCCGCCCTCCACGAAGGAGCGGACCTCGTTCATGCGGAAGTCGGGCTGGACGAAGTCAGGGTGCTCGTCGTAGAGCTTGAGCAGGCGGTCCTGGAAGGCGGAGAGCTTGAAGAAGTAGGACTCCTCCTGGACGCGCTCGAGCGGGCGGCCGCAGTCCGGGCAGAGGTGCTCCCCCTTGGTGCCGCGCTCCTCGTCGGCCTTCTCGACCTGGGTCTCGGTGAAGTAGGTCTCCTCGGGGACGCAGTACCAGCCGTCGTAGGAGCCCTTGTAGAGGTAGCCGGACTCGAGCATGCGCTCCCAGAGGTACTGGACCGCGTGGTGCTGGCGCGGCTCGGTCGTGCGGATGAAGTCGTCGTTCGACACCTCAAGCTCGCCCCAGAGGTCCTTGAAGTGCGGGGCCTGGCTGTCGCACCACTCCTGCGGCGTCATGCCGTGGGCCTCCGCGGCCTCCGCGACCTTCTCGCCGTGCTCGTCCATGCCGGTCAGGAACTTGACGTCATAGCCGGCCGCCCGACGGAAGCGCGCCTGGACGTCGGCGAGCAGCGTGCAGTACGCCGTCCCGAGGTGCGGGTCGGCGTTGACGTAGTAGATGGGGGTGGTGATGAAGTAGGACGGCTTCTCTGCCATATGACGACTCCTCATGACGGAATGTGGCATGCGGGGTCGATTGTACTCTTCCGGGCCGCCTGCGCGCGCCGCCACGCCGACGCTTCTGGCCCGGCGCCGCGTCCGCCCCGGCACTCCGGAATCGCGCCGCGTCCCAGCCGCGAGCGCGCCGCTCCAAAATCGGGGCACGTCCCAGCCGAGAAGGGCCGTGCGCTCCAAAATCGGGGCACGTCCCAGTCCGTACAGGGCATTACGGCTGGGACGTGCCCCGTTTTGCGAGCAAATCGTCCTTCTCGACTGGGACGTGCCCCGTTTTGCGAGCATCC
Organism: Candidatus Olsenella pullistercoris; assembly: GCA_019116525.1. Lineage (GTDB taxonomy): Bacteria > Actinomycetota > Coriobacteriia > Coriobacteriales > Atopobiaceae > Thermophilibacter > Thermophilibacter pullistercoris. The sequence continues at coordinate 37,843 of DXBM01000067.1, forward strand.
TGCACCCGCGACAAGCTCGGGAACACAGCGGGGCGCGGGCGCGGCACAGGCGAGGGGGAGGAAGGGGGCCCTCGGCGCGCGCCGCGCCCGCCGGCATTGCGGACTAGCTCCTAGCAGCTGGCCTTGAACTCGGCGATCTTGGCGGCGAGCGCCTCGGGGTCCTCCTGCAGCTTCAGGATCGTGCTGCCGATGAAGGCGCCGTCCGCACCGGCCTCCTTGACCTGGGCGGCCACCTCAGGGGTGTGGACGCCCACGCCGCAGTAGATCGGGTTCTCGAGACCGCGCTCGCGCAGGTACTCGATGCAGGACTTGAGCGTGGGGTGCTCAGGCGTCGCCTGGCCCTCGGCGGGGACGGCCTGCAGGTAGGTGAAGCCGTTGGAGGCGAGCGCGTAGGCGACCTCGTCCTCGGGCAGGTGGAACTGCACATAGCAGCTCACGCGCAGGCCGGCATCGATGACCTGGTTCTTGATCGTGTCGTCCTTGAGGCCGACGAGGATGATGTCAAGGTAGCCGTTGTCGAGGCAGAACTTGACGAACTTCTCGACGCCGATCTCCTCGACCACGTTCTCGTAGACCATGAGGATGAACTCGGTGTCGGGCAGGCTGCGCTTGACCTCGGCCATCTCCTCCATGTAGCGGTCGTAGTCGTCGCAGGCCTCGAGCGCCTTGGCCATGCGGCCGGAGATGAGCTCGCTCTCGAGGAAGGGGTTGCGCGAGGGGAAGTCGATCTCAATGGTGTCGACGCCGCTCTCGACGTAGGTGTGGGCCATCTTGGCGCTGTCCTCGAGCGTGGGGTAGCCGTTGCACAGGTAGGCGATGAGCTTCATTGCCGGGGGTCCTTTCTCGATATGGGTCAAAAGGGGCCTGTCCCCTTTTGACCGGCTTAGCCGAGGTAGATCTTCTCGATGAGCTCGGCGAACTGCGGGACGGTCGGGATGATCGGGTTGGTCTTCGTGCAGCCGTCGGCGAGCGACATCTCCGCCATCTCCTGGAGGCTGGCCATGAAGGCGTCCTTGTCGGGGATCGCCTCGGCAAGAGTGCCGATCCCCACGCGGGCGTTGAGGTCGCGCACGACGCTCGCGAGGTCGGTGGCGTCAACCTTGGCAGCGAGGCGATCGTAGACGGCCTTGGCGCGCGGGTCGGCGCTGTTCCAGTCGATCACGTAGGGCATGATGATGGCGCAGAGGCGACCGTGGGCCACGGGGAAGAAGCCGCCGATGGTCTGGGCGATGGAGTGGACGATGCCGAGCGAGACGTTGGTGAAGGAGAGGCCGGCCACCATCGAGGCGTTGGCCATGTACTCGCGGGCCTCCATGTCGTCGCCGTTGTCGTAGGCGCGCGGCAGCCACTTGATGATGTCGAGCGCGGCCGCCTCGCCGAGAATGTCGCCGAGGTAGTTGGCGCGCGTGGAGGCGAGCGCCTCGACGGCGTGCGTGAGGGCGTCCATGCCGGTCTCGGCGGTGACGTGCTTGGGCATGGTGGCGGCGACCTCGGGGTCGACGATCGCGATGTCCGGCATCATCTCCATGTCGCCGAGGCCGTGCTTGTGGCCGGTCTCGTCGTCGGAGATGACGACCGAGCGGGAGACCTCGCTGGCGGTGCCGCTCGTCGAGGGGATGCACATGAAGCGGGCCTTGGCGCGCAGCTTGGGCAGCGGCTTGGTGGAGAGGATCTTGTCGAGGGTGTCGAGCTCGGGGTGCTCGTAGATGACCCACATGGTCTTGGCGGCGTCCATGACCGAGCCACCGCCGAGGGCGCAGATCAGGTCGGGGTTCCACTCGAGCATGGCGTCGGCGCCCTTGCGGACGGACGCGAAGTGCGGGTCGGGCTCGACGCCGCGGAAGATCGTGGTCTCGGCGCCGGCCTCGTGGAAGTACTCCTCCACCTTGGCGAGCGTGCCGTTCTTCTCGACGGACGAGCCGCCGATGACGATCATCGCGCGCTTGCAGGGCACGGACTTGATGTACTCGAGGCAGCCCTGCCCGAACATGAGCTCAGAGCCGGCCAGCTTCATCGGACGCATCATGGTTTCTTCCCTTCCCGGCGAGTCCCTCGCCGATTGACTGCATTGCGCCGCGCCGCGGCCCCGCGGGACCGCGGCCGGGAGACTACTTGTGGAGCGCGTCGAGGACCTCACGGACGAGGTCGTAGTCGATCGGGTTGTGAACGTCGCCGCCCTTCTTGAGGCTGGAGCCGATGATGGCGCCGTCAGCGATGTTCAGCTGCTCGTCGATGTTCTCGGCCTTGACGCCGCTGCCGGCGATCACGGGCACGTCGACCACGGACTTGACGCGACGGATCATGTCGATCGGGGTCTCCACGCCGATGGCGGAGCCGGTGACGATGATCGCGTCGGCGCCGCAGCTCGCGGCCTCCTTGGCAGAGGTCTCGACGGGCATGTCGGGCAGCACCATGTGAGCGTGCTTGACCTGGACGTCGGCCAGGACCATGACGTCGGCCGCCTCGAGGTTGCGCCTCGTCTCCATGCAGAGCTTGGAGCAGGGCGTGATGAGGCCGTTGGTGAACAGCACCGTGTCAACGAGGACCGGGATGCGCACGAACTGGCAGCCGTTGGCCTTGGCGATGGAGAGCGATGCCACGCAGTCGTTGAAGGCGGCGTCGACGCCCACCGGGATGCTCACGGCGTCGCGCACGCGAGCGGTGGCCGCGGAGAGGGCGGCGACCTGGGGCGTGTCGAGCGTGGCGCCGAAGGGGTTGTCGTTCATGTTCTCGACGATGACCGCGTCGACGCCGGCCTTCTCGAGCGTGAGGGCGTCAGCGACCGCCTGGTCCATGATCTTCTTCACGTCGCCGCCGAACTCGGCCGTTCCAGGGAGGGCGAGGCAGTGCACCATGCCAATCACGAACTTGTTGCCCTTGGCTATGACGCTCCTGATGTCCATGCGGACTCCTTTCCGGGGGCTGAGCCCCCTTGTCTGGGCACGGGCGCGACCTCTTCTCCTCGCGCGCCCGAAGGTTGTCTTGTGCGCGGCGAGAAACCCTAGGCGCCGTGCGTGTTGTGGTAGTCGACGATGCCCTCGAGGGCGACGCGGCACAGCAGGTCCTCGCCGTCGGTGCGCTCCTGCCCCTTCATGGTGTCCTTGAGGTTCTCGAGGACGGTGCAGAGCGTGAGCGCGCACGCCTTGACGCCCATGAGGCGCGCGACCGTGAGGATGCAGGAGGTCTCCATGTCGATGCCGGTCACCTTGAGCTTGCGCAGCTCGTCGAAGGTGTCCTGCATGTTCCGACCGAACTCGAGCGAGAACTTGGAGTCGTGCATCTGCGTGTAGAAGCCGTCCATCGTGCAGAAGATGCCGTTCAGGTAGCGCTTTCCGTGGCGCGTCACGACCGCGTTCATGGTGTTGACGAGGTCGATGTCGGCGACGGCAGGGTAGGACTGCTCCACGTAGGTGGCGCTCGTCTGCTCGCGGCGCATGGCGGCCATGGGGATGAGAAAGTGGCCGAGCATGTCGTCCTGGAGCGACATCGAGGTGCCCATGCGCACGGCGACCCGCATGCCCGCCTCGTACATCTCCTCGAGGGCGATCGCCGCGGTGGGGGCGCCCATGCCCGTTGAGGAGACCGTCACCGGAACGCCCTGGTAGGTTCCCGTGTAGGTGTTGAACTCGCGCATGAACGCGACGTGCTTGGGGTCGTCCAGGTACTTCTTCAGCACCTCGACGCGCCACGGGTCGCCCGAGAAGATCACGTACGGGGCGATGGTCTCAGTCGAGGCCCCCATGTACAGAGTAGGCATCTCATACCTCCTAGCAGGCCTTGAAGGCCTCGTATCGGCTCATGAACGTCTTGAGATCGGGAGCGCCGGTGCAGCAGCCCTCGTGCTCGAGGATGAACGACGAGAGCGTGGAGCCCATCCGGCAGCAGTCCTCGAGCGGCTGGTCGTGGAGCAGGCCGTAGAGGAACCCGGACATGTAGGCGTCCCCGCCGCCGGCCGTGTCGACGACCTCGGTGCAGGCGCACACGGGCACGCAGGCCGTCTCCACCGAGCCGTCCTCGCGCAGGTGCCAGTACTGGCTGCCGCGCTCGCCGTAGGTCGTGACGATCGTGCGCGCCTCGCCGCGCTCCATGAGGTCGGTGATCGCCCCGAGCCCAAAGTCCTTCTCGATGAGGGCGCGCTCGCTCTCGTTGGTGAAGATGATCTGGCTCTTGAGCAGGAGCTGCTCGAGGAACGGGCGCGGGAAGGCGTCGGAGTCTGCCTTCATGCCAAAGACGACGGGCACGTTGTGCAGGCGACACTTGCGGAAGAACTCCTCGTTGTCCGGGCGCGAGGCGACCGTCACCACGCCAAAGCGGGCACCCTCGAAGAAGCGGTCGTCGAGCGGGCGGTGGTACCTCGCGTCCATCGAGCCGGGATAGAACAACGTGATGTGCTGGCCCTCGTTGTCCTCGATGAGGTAGCAGACGGAGGTCGCCTCGCCCTCGATGACCTCGGTCGCCTCGGTGGAGACGCCCGCGTCCTCGAGAAACGCCTTGAAGCCGTTGGTCTCCCAGTCCGGGCCCACGCGCAGGATCGGCATCGCGTTCGCGCCGAGCCTGCACAGGGCGTACGCGATGTTGACGTTGCACCCGCCGTAGAACACGGTCGCGCAGGTTGCGTTGTCAACGAGCGAGGTCATGCCCACGCGCGCCGGGCTCTTGATCTTGACGATGTGGTCCATGCTCACGTAGCCGCTCGTCAGAACGTCGTAGGCCATCTAGAGCACCCCCTCGTCGAGCTGCTCGAAGAGCTCCTCGGTCGTGACGACCTGGCCCAGGTACTTCTGGATGTCCTCCAGGTGGACCTCGTTGACGACGTCGGAGTTGGTGGCGACGCACTCCCTCACCACGATCGGGTTGTAGTTGAGGTAGAAGGCGTCGGTGACGGTCGCGCGGATGCAGCAGTTGGTCTTGGTGCCGACCACGATCAGGTTCTTGATGCCGTTCTCGCGCAGGACCAGGTCGAGGTCGGTCCCAAAGAACCCGCTGTAGCGGCGCTTGCGGATCACGTAGTCGCGCTGCGGGTCAACGGGGAGCATCGGGTCGATCTCGATGCCGTCGGTCCCCTCGATGCAGTTGGGGCGCATGGCAGCCGCCTTCTCGTCCGGCTTGCCGGCGCGGTTGCAGTGCTGCAGGAAGATGACGAGCTTGCCCTTCTCGCGGCACTTCTCGAGCACGCGGGCGATCCGGGGCAGGACCTCGCGGTTCTGCGGGTAGTAGACCAGGCCGTCCGGGCTCGTGAAGTCCTTGACCATGTCCACGATGACGAGGGCGGTCCCGCCGTAGCCGTTATCCATTGACGAACCCCCTCGTCTTGACGTTGCGGCGCTGGGCGACGGAGACGACGGCCAGGACGGCGACCATGAGGATGTACGGGATTACGTCGAAGAGGCCGGAGGCGGGGCCTGCGTAGATGGCGAGGTTGATCGCCAGCGCGCGGGCAAAGCCGAACATGATCGCGTAGAGCGAGGAGGTCAGCGGGTCGCCGCGGCCGCAGTAGATTGCGGCGATGGCGATGAAGCCGCGGGAGGCGGTCATGTTGTTGGTGAACATGCCCATGCGCTCGGTGGAGAGGTTGACTCCAGCGAGGCCGCAGCAGACGGCGCCGATGAGGATGGCGGCGTACTTGTAGGTGTTGGCCTTGAGGCCGAGGCTGCGGGCGGCGTCCTCGTTCTCGCCGACGACGCGCACGTAGGTGCCGAAGCGGGTCTTGTACATGAGGGCCCACATGAGCGCGATGCCGATGAACGCAACGTAGGTGAGGATCGGGTGGCCCGAGAGGATGTCGCCAACGATCGGGATCTGGCCGATCACGGGGATGTTGATCTGCAGGTCAGCGACGTTGAGGCCAGGAATCGTGATGTTGGAGGTGCTCATCAGGACCATGACGAAGCCGGCGATCGCCGGGGCGAGCATGTTGATGGCAAGGCCGATGACGATCACGTTGCCCTTGAGCGTGACGCCCATGAACGAGAAGATCAGGCCGAGCGCAAAGCTCGCGAGCACGGCAAGGGCGCACGCTAGGATGAGGTTGCCCGTGAAGAAGCCGACGAGCGTGGAGACGAACGCGCCGATGAGCATCATCCCCTCGAGGGCGATGTTGAGGACGTTCGCCTTGAAGGCGAACACTCCGCCAATGACGCACAGGATGATGGGAGCGCTGTGGTAGACGGTGTCGTAGAGAATGTTGCCGATGAGATCCATGACCTATGCCTCCTCTCCGGCCTTGGCCGCCTTGCGACGGGCGAGCATCTCGGAGATCTGCTTGCGAACGCCGAGGCGCTCGTCGATGAACTTGGCCGCCAGGAAGAGCACGATGAGCGCCTGGACGACGGAGACGATCTCCTTGGGAACGGTCGAGTACATGTTGATGTTGTCGGCGCCGGTCTTGAGGGCCGCGTAGAGCACGGCGGCGATGATCACGCCGACGGGCGAGTGGCCGCCGAGCAGCGACACGAGCATGCCGTCCCAGCCGAGGCCCGGGCTGCCCGAGAAGTCGAGCGTGTAGTGGAACTTCTCGCTCATCATCCAGCCGGCGCCGGCGAGGCCGGACAGCACGCCGGAGATGACCATGAGGATGATGATCTTGCGGTTGACGCGCATGCCGGTGGCCTCGGAGAACTCGGCGTTCTTGCCCATGGCCGTGATCTCGTAGCCGAGCTTGGAGCGCCTCATCACGACGAGCATCACGATGAAGCCGACAATCGCGATGAAGAAGAACGGGGTGATGCGCAGGCCGGCGATGCGGCCGAACATCGCGTTCTCGTGGATGACCGGCGTGCAGACGTAGCCGCTCGTGACGTCACGGAACACGCCCGTCGAGAGGAACTCGAGCACCTTTGAGAGCGCGTAGTTGAGCATGAGCGTGACGACCATCTCGTCCACGTGGAAGTAGGCCTTGAGCAGGGCCGGGACGAGCGCGAACAGCACGCCGCACACGATGCCGATCACAAGGCAGATCGACTGCATGAGCAGGGGGTTGAGCGTCTCGGGCAGGTAGGCTCCCGCGATGCCCGCGAAGAAGGCGCCCAGAAGCATCGACCCCTCGACGCCCATGTTGTAGATGTTGGCCTTGAAGGTCACCGCGATGGCCAGGCCGGTGAGGATGAGGGGGCTTGCGTAGTGCAGGGTGGTGAAGAACCCGCGCGAGGTGAAGAGCGACTTCTCGAGAAGGATCGCGTAGGTCTCGAAGGGGTTCTCGCCAATCGCAACGATGACGATTCCGCCGACGACGAAGGCGAGCAGCACGGGCAGAATCGAGTTGAGCAGGCGCCTCCCCAGAATGTGAAGTTTCATGGCTTCTACTCCTTCAGCTACTCTCCGTCGGTGATGCCGGCCATGAGCAGGCCCATCTTGGTGTTGGAGGTGACCTTGGGGTCAACCTCGCCCACGACGGCGCCCTTGTACATGACGATGACCCGGTCGGAGAGGCTCATGACCTCGGAGAGCTCGCTGGAGACGAGCAGGACCGAGTTTCCGGCATTGCGGAAGTCGAGAATCTTCTGGTGGATGAACTCAGCGGCGCCGAGGTCGACGCCACGGGTGGGCTGGCAGGCGATGAGGACCGAGCCGCCGCTCTCGAGCTCGCGGGCGACGATGACCTTCTGGGCGTTGCCGCCGGAGAGCTGGCCGACCTCGCCGTTGATGTCGCCGACGGCGATGCCGTAGCTGGCGACGAGCTCGTCGCGGCGGGCGCGCATGGCGCGAACGTCGACGATACCGCGCTTGGTCACGCCGTTGCGGTCGAGGTAGCCCGCGACGGAGTTCTCGGCCACGGACATGGTGGCGCACAGGCCGTCCTCGTAGCGGTCCTCGGGGATGATGGCCATGCCGGCGTGGCGCAGCTGGTCGGGCCACCAGCCCGTCACGTCCTTGCCGAGCAGGCTCACGCTCCCCTTGGTGGTGGTCATGAGGCCGGTGAGGATCTTGACGAGCTCGGACTGCCCGTTGCCCTCGACGCCTGCCACGCCGAGGACCTCGCCGCGCCTCACCGCGAACGAGACGTCGTGAAGGACCTCGTTGCCGTACTCGTTGATGGTGCAGAGGCCCTTGGCCTCAAGGCCGACCTGGTCGGTGGGGTCGGGCGCGTCGGGCGCGTTGGTCACCGTGCGGACCGCGCGCCCGACCATCATCTGCGCGAGCTCGGACTCGCTCGTGTCCTTGGTGAGGACGTTGCCCGTCACCTTGCCGCGGCGAATGACGGTGACGGAGTCGGAGAGCTCCATGACCTCGCGCAGCTTGTGCGTGATCATGATGATGGTCTTGCCCTGGTCGCGCAGCTCCCGCAGGGTGACGATGAGGTCGTCGACCTCCTGCGGGGTCAGCACGGCCGTGGGCTCGTCGAGGATGAGGATGTCGACGTTGCGGTAGAGCATCTTCAGGATCTCCACGCGCTGCTGGGCGCCGACGGACAGGTCCTCGACCTTGTCGGTGGGGCTCAGGTCGAACTTGTACTTCTCGATGAGCTTGGAGACCTCCTCGATCTCCGTGGCGGAGTCAATGAAGGGCGTCCCCGCCTTCTTGAGCTCAGCGCCGAGCAGGACGTTCTCGTAGACGGTGAGGCTGGGCACCAGCTTGAAGTGCTGGTGCACCATGCCCAGGCCGTGCGCGATGGCGTCCACGGGACTTGCGAAGGTGACGGGCTGGTCGTTGATGAGGATCTGCCCGCTCGTGGGGCGCAGCAGACCATACAGCATGTTCATCAGCGTGGACTTGCCCGCGCCGTTCTCCCCGACGATGCAGCGAATCTCCTGGTCGTCAACGGAGAGGTCAATGTGGTCGTTCGCGACGAAGTCGCCGAACTTCTTGGTCAACCCTATCGTCTTGATGATGCTCATGTCTGCCACGCCCCAAGTCGGTCGCTACTGGATGTTCACGTTCGGGCAGGTGGCGGGATCGAAGGTCTCGCCGATCTGGGCGTTGACGACCGTGATCTCGGTGCCGACCTTGCCGGTGAGGTCCTCGATCTCGGCCTTGATCGTCTCCCAGGTATCCGTGTCCTGGATGTACTCGGAGATGACGGAGAGGTCCGTGATGCCCGTGGCGCCGGTGGCGACGGAGTAGTTCATCTCGTTGTCGATGCTCGCCATGTCGTCAGCGGCGAGGGCCTCGCAGATGGACTGGACGGGCACGCCGGTGCTCTTGAGGACCGTGGTGAGGACGTAGCCGGGCTGCTGGTCGTCCTTGTCGTCGTCGACCTGGATGGCGAGCTTGCCGACCTCCTTGGCCTTGGACGTGATGCCGTCGCCCACGCTGCCGGCGCAGCCGAAGACGATGTTGGCGCCCTGGTCGTAGTAGGTGCCGGCGACGGTGGCGCCAGCGGCGGAGTCGGTGAAGCCGGCGTCGTACTTGGCGTAGTAGTCATAGGTGACGCCGAGCTTCTCGGCCTCGTAGTTGATGCCCTCGATGAAGCCGTAGGACTCGACGACGATGCCGTTGGAGTTGGTGCCGCCGATGAAGCCCATGGCGCGGCCGCCCGCGTCCGGCGCGGTGAAGTTATAGCCGTCGCCGAAGAGCGTGGCGGAGTTCTCGTTCACGAGCACCGACAGGGCACCGGCGAGGAACGCGCCCTCGTTGACGTTGAAGAGCACGGAGACGACGTTCGGGAACTTGACGGAGCCGTCGTCGTTCTTGTTGGGGTTGTCGTTGAAGACGACCCACGTGGTGTCGGGGAACTGCTGGGCGAGCGGGTCGGCGCCGCCGGTGCCGTTGATGAGGGCCTCGAAGTCGTACTCCATGTTGAAGACGAGGTCGTAGCCGTCCGCGCCGAGCGTCTCAAGCGCCTGCGGGATGCCGTTGGTGGGCTCGATGACCTGGACGTTCCAGCCGTTCTCCTCGCCCACTGCCTGCGCCGCCTCGATGGCGCGCTGGTTGAAGCCGCCGTCGTTGCGGCCGGCGGAGGAGCAGACCACGGCCACGTTGCGCGCGGTGCCCTCGCCGCCGCCCTGGGCGTCCCCGCCCTCGTCGCCGCTGCAGGCGGCGAGGCCTGCCACGGCGGCAGCGCCACCGACGATCCCGAGGAAGCTGCGACGCGAGATGTCCTTGCTCATGGTTCCTTCCCTTCCTTTGTGCCCACTCCCCTCGGGACGGCGCCCCGAAAAGACATGAGCGTTCCCTTCGCCCCCGGCCCCTACCGGAGGCGTCTTGCACGAACCGATATGCTCAGCGGGCCCTAGCCCGTGACCTGATTGATGTAGAACTTGAACTTGTCGCTTCTGTACCAGCAGTTGAAGTACTCCACCGGCTGCTTTCTCCCTCTCACCTCCCCCTGGGTCACGCACGTGAAGTGAAGGAGCGGAATCCCGGGCTTGACCTGCAGGTAGTCTGCGGTCTTGCCCTTTGCGAGGGCCGCCTCGACGGTCCTCGTGGCGTTCTGAAGGCTGGTGTGGTACTCCTTCTTGAGAATCTCGTACAGCGACTCCTGGGAGAAGTCAAAGAGGTCAATGCCAAAGAAGAGCTTGTAGGGCAGGTAGCACACCGTGTGGTTGATCGGCGTGTCGTCGGCGTAGTAGACGCGCTCGAGGCGGAACACGTTCTCCCCGCGGCTGAGCTCGAGGTGGCTCATGAGCTCCTCGGTGGCGGGGATGACGTCGGCGGAGATCACCTTGCGCCGCGGGGTCATGCCGAGGTTCTCGATGTCCTGCGTGCAGCTGACGATCGAGATGAGGTCCTGGGGGTACTCCTCGCCCTTGACGAAGGTGCCCTTGCCCTGGACCTTGTAGAGGTGGCCGTCGCGAACGAGCTCGTCGATGGCCCGACGGACCGTGATGCGGCTCACGCCGAAGCTCTCCACGAGCTCGCGCTCGCTCGGTATGGGCTCGTTCTCCCGGTACTCGCGGCTGTTTATCTTCTCGATGATGGCCTGCTCGAGAAGGTAGTACTTGGGCAGCCTCGCCTGCTGTGAACCAGTCATCGCCATGGCGCCCGCTCGCCTCCCCTCACAGGTCGCGGTGTCGTCCCGACCACCCTGTCATAACGTCTTGCCCATACTCAGTATTACCTCTTGCCTCCCGCTCCCGCGCACGACGGTCGTGCACGGCCCGCAGGCTCGGCAATCGGTAATACCAGTAGGTGCGTGTTGACCTATTACCTTGAAGCCAACCGCCAGAAAAACTACATGTACCTGCACTTCGTTTGACTTGCTCCCGCGGGCGCCCACGAGCCATGGTGGCAGGGCAACGTTGCCGAATCCTGACAGATCCCCCCGTCCCCTCTGTCAGGCCCTGACAGAGGGGACGGGGGGATCTGTCAGGCCCTGAATACGTACCGTTTGTGACAGACCAGGTTTTTCTCGGCGTGCCCTTGCCTTTAATTACCTACTCATTACTATGAATTAGGCGAACAAGGCGCGGGCCGCGCGGCCCGCGAGGAGAAAGGCGGAACATGGCCACCCAGCTGCTCAGCGTGAGCTCCCTCTCGGCGGGCACCGACGACAAGCCCATCCTGCACGACATCGACCTCTCCGTGGGCGAGGGCGAGTGCCACGTCCTCATGGGCCCCAACGGCGCGGGCAAGTCCACGCTCGGACACGTCATCATGGGAGACCCGGCATACCGTGTCACCTCCGGCTCCATCGGCTTCGCCGGCGAGGACGTGACCGAGCTCCCCGCGGACAAGCGCTCGCTCGCTGGCATCTTCCTCTCCTACCAGGCCCCCGTCGAGGTGCCCGGCGTGCCGCTCTACAGCTTCCTGCGCTCGATCTGCCAGATGCGCCCCGAGCTCAAGACCACCGCCCGCAAGTTCCGCGAGCGCGTGGGCGAGATCGCGGAGTCGCTCGACCTCGACCAGAGCTTCCTCATGCGCGAGCTCAACGTCGGCTTCTCCGGCGGCGAGAAGAAGAAGATCGAGATGCTCCAGCTCCTTCTGCTCAGGCCTCGCCTCGCCATTCTCGACGAGACCGACTCCGGCCTTGACGTCGACGCCCTCGGGATCGTGTCCCGCGGCATCCAAGCCTATCGCGACCAGGTCGGAGGGGCGCTCGTCGTGATCACGCACAACACGCGCATCCTCGAGCGCCTCGAGGTCGACCGCACGCACGTCATGGTCAAGGGCCACATGGTCGCCGAGGGCCCCGCCGACCTCATCGCCGAGATCGACGCGCGCGGGTTCGAGCGCTTCGAGCGCTGCGAGGACTGCGACGGCTGCCCCATGGTCGGTGATGCCCAGTGAGCGAGGAGCGCCGCCGCACGCAGGTGGCCGACGTCGACCGCTCCCTCTACGACTTCACCAAGTCCGAGGAGGGCTACGAGCGCTACGCCGACGGCCTGACCCCGGAGATCGTCCGCGCGATCTCCGAGAAGAAGGACGAGCCCGAGTGGATGCTCGAGATGCGCCTCTCCGCGCTCGAGGAGTACCACCGTCGCCCGATGGCCCCCAACTGGGGCCCGAACATCGAGGGGCTCGACCTGGACCACATCTCCACGTACGTCTCGCCCAAGACCAAGCAGGCCAAGAGCTGGGACGACGTGCCCGAGGACATCAAGGACACCTTCGAGCGCCTGGGCATCCCCGAGGCGGAGCGCGAGAGCCTCGCCGGCGTGGGCGCCCAGTACGACTCCGAGATCGTCTACCACAACATGCGCGAGGACGTGGCCCGCGAGGGCGTGGTCTACACCACGATCGAGGACGCCCTGCACGACCCGAAGTGGGAGCCGGTGGTGCGCGAGTACTTCGGCACGCTCATCCCGCCGACCGACCACAAGTTCGCGGCGCTGCACTACGCCGTGTGGTCGGGAGGGTCGTTCGTCTACGTGCCCGCCGGCGTGACGCTGCCCTACCCGCTGCAGAGCTACTTCCGCCTCAACGCCGCGGGCGCGGGCCAGTTCGAGCACACGCTCATCATCGTCGAGCCCGGCGCGGACCTGCACTTCATCGAGGGCTGCTCGGCGCCCAAGTACTACGAGGCCAACCTCCACGCCGGCGCCGTCGAGCTCTTCGTGAAGGACGGCGCGCGCCTGCGCTACTCCACGATCGAGAACTGGTCCAAGAACATGTACAACCTCAACACCAAGCGGGCCACCGTCGGCGCGGACGCCAAGATGGAGTGGGTCTCCGGCAGCTTCGGCAGCCACGTGAGCTACCTCTACCCCACCACCATCCTCGCCGGCGACCGTGGCAGCTGCGAGTTCACCGGCATCACGTTCGCCGGCGCCACGCAGGACCTCGACACCGGCTGCAAGGTGATCATGAACGGCGCCGACACGACGGCGTCCGTCTCCACCAAGTCGATCTCCAAGGACGGCGGCGTGAACACGTTCCGCTCCTCGGTGGTCATCGGCCGGCGGGCCGACCGCGCGCGCTGCTCGGTGAGCTGCCAGTCGCTCATGCTCGACGACATCTCGCGCTCGGACACCATCCCCGCGATGGACGTGCGCAACGCGAGCGCCCAGGTGGGCCATGAGGCCACAATCGGGCGCATCTCCGACGACACGGTCCTCTACCTCATGAGCCGTGGTTGCTCGGAGGCCGAGGCCCGCACCCTCGTGGTCAACGGCTTTGCCAACCCCGTCTCCAAGGAGCTCCCGCTCGAGTACGCCGTGGAGATGAACAACCTCATCAAGCTCGAGATGGAAGGGGCGATCGGATGATGGCCGAGAAGGACGTGGCGCCCGAGCTCACCCTTGAGCGCGTCAACGCCGCCCCCGCGCAGACGTGGAACCGCCTGCGCACGAACGACGTCACCCTCACGGTGCCCGCGCGCGACCGCAGGGGCGACGTGCGCTTCTCGCTCCCCCGCCTCTTCGAGGGCGTGGCGTGCGGCATGGGGCCCGAGGTCACGAGCTGGGTCGAGTCCCAGGCCACGGACTCCCGCTACGTTGAGGTCTCGCGCGGCGAGAGGCGCGAGGAGCCGATCGTGGTGAGCGTGGGCGCCGGCGCCAACGAGGCGGCCGACACCGGCGTGCTGGTTCGGGAGGGCGCCGAGGTCACCATCGTCGTGGCTGCCGGCGCGGGCGAGAAGGACGACGAGGACGCCGGCACCTCCGCCTCCCTCCTGCGCGTGATCGCCGAGCGTGGCGCCCGCGTGCACCTGCACGAGTACGTGGGCGTGGGCGCGGCCCAGCAGCACCTCGAGAGCGTGGGCATCACCTGCGAGCGCGACGCGCGCGTCGACGTGCACCAGTACCTGCTCGGCGGCGGCACCGTGGCGCTGGGCTTTGCCTGCGACCTCGCCGGAGAGCGGGCCCGGGTGGACCTGTCCTGCCGCTACCACGCCGGTGGCACGGAGGTGCTTGACATCAACGAGGTCGTGCGGCAGCGCGGACGCAAGACGCGCTCCGAGCTCGGCTACAACGGCGTGCTCGAGGACGCTGCCAAGAAGAGCCTGCGCACCACGATCGACCTCGTCCACGGCGCCAAGGGCGCCCAGGGCAACGAGGCGGAGACCGTGCTCGTGCTCGGCGACGACGTGGTCAACAAGACGCTGCCCACGATCCTGTGCGACGAGGACGACGTTGCCGGCAACCACGGGGCCACGATCGGCTCGGTGAGCCCCGAGCAGCTCGCCTACCTCGCCGACCGCGGCCTCTTCCGCGCCGACGCGGAGCGCCTCTTCGTGAGCGCCCTCTACGAGGACGCCCTCATGCACGCGCCCTGCGCCGAGGCGCGCGCCGTCGTGGAAAATGATACGAAGGGACAGTCCCTTCGTATCATCGAGGAGGCGTGATGGACGTCCAGCAGAACCCGTACCGCGCCGACTTCCCGCTGCTCGCTTCGCACCCCGAGATCGCGTTTCTCGACAGCGCGGCCACCGCGCAGCGCCCCGCATGCGTCCTCGACGCCCAGCGCCGCTTCTACGAGACCATGAACGCCAACCCGCTGCGCGGCCTCTACAGCCTCTCCGTGGCGGCAACCGCGGCCATTGCCGACGTGCGCGCGCAGCTCGCCGCGCTCATTGGCGCGCCCGACGCCCGCGACGTGGTCTTCTGCCGCAACACAAGCGAGGCACTGAACCTCGTGGCTAAGTCGTTCTCCCCCCTCGTGCTCGGCCCCGGCGACGAGGTGGCCATCACGGTCATGGAGCACCACTCCAACCTCATCCCGTGGCAGGAGGCCTGCCGCGCCGCAGGCGCACGCCTCGTCTACCTCTATCCCGAGAAGGACGGCACGCTCACCGACGCCGAGATCGCCGAGAAGGTTGGCGCGCGCACCAAGATCGTCTCGGCCGCGCACGTCTCCAACGTCATGGGGTGCGAGCTGCCCGTTCGCAAGCTCGCCGACGCCGCGCACGCTGTGGGAGCGGTCATGGTGGTCGACGCCGCGCAGTCCGTACCGCACATGCGCGTTGACGTGAGCGAGCTCGGCGCCGACTTCCTGGCCTTCTCCGGCCACAAGGCGCTTGGCCCGATGGGCGTAGGCGTGCTCTGGGGCCGCCACGACCTTCTCGACCAGATGCCCCCGATGCTCACCGGCGGCGAGATGATCGACTCCGTGCGCGAGCAGGACGCCACCTGGGCGCCCGTTCCCGAGAAGTTCGAGGCGGGCACGCAGGACGCCGCCGGCATCTACGCCACCGGCGCCGCGCTCTCCTACCTCACCGAGACCGTGGGGCTCGACGCGGTGGCGGAGCGCGAGGCCGCGCTCGTGTCCCATGCCGTCGCGCGCCTCACCGAGCTTGGCTTCGTTGACCTCATCGGCCCTGAGGACCCCGCGCGCCGCCACGGCGTCGTCAGCTTCAACGTGCGCGGCGTGCACCCGCACGACGTGGCGAGCATCCTCGACGCGTCCGGCGTCTGCATCCGCGCCGGGCACCACTGCGCGCAGCCGCTGCTCGCCTGGCTCGGCGTGGAGAACCTCGCCTGCTGCCGCGCGAGCCTCGCGTTCTACAACGACACGTCCGACGTCGACCGCCTCGCGGACGGCCTGGCCCGAGTCTGGGGGATCTTCCATGGAAGCAACTGACCTCTACAACGCGGCGTTCATGGACCACGTCTCGCATCCCGACTACAAGTACCCGATGGAGGACGCGGACTGCAGCCATGAGGGCGTGAACCCCTCCTGCGGCGACGAGCTCACGTTCTCCGTGCGCTTCGCCGAGGACGGCACCATCGACGAGGCGGCGTTCACGGGGCACGGCTGCGCCATCTCGCAGGCGAGCGCCGACATCATGAGCGACCTCATGATCGGGAAGACGCCCGAGGAGGCGCGCGAGCTCTGTGCCCTCTTCATGCGCATGGTCCGGGGCGAGGAGACCGATGAGGCCGCGCTCGACGCGCTCGAGGACGGCGTGCTGCTGCGCGACATCGCCCACATGCCGGCGCGCGTGAAGTGCGCCGAGCTGGCCTGGCGCACCCTCGACGAGATGCTCGCCGGGCGCGAGGGACACTGATCAAGCCTGTCCCCTTTTCTCAGAGAAAGGGGGACGTGGTTTTTCTCTCTGAAAGAAAAACCACGTCCCCAATTAACACCAATTTACAGACGGAGGTGATGAGATGGCCGGGATGTTCTCGACGAAGGGGATGTACGCGCTGCGCGCGATGGCAGACCTCGCGTGCCATGACGGCTGGGTCTCGCTCGGCGACGTCGCGCGGCGCCAGCACATCTCGCGCAAGTACCTCGAGCAGGTCATCTCCCTCATGCACAAGGCCGGCTACGTTGAGAGCCAGCGCGGCAAGGGCGGCGGGTACAAGCTCACGCGCGCCCCGGAGGACTACACGCTCGGCGAGCTCCTCCGCGCGGCCGAGGGGTCGCTTGCGCCCGTGAGCTGCCTCGACTGCACCAACGAGGAGATCTGCCCGCAGGTCGGCACCTGCCCCACCGTGGGCGTCTGGCGCGACCTCGGCCGCGTGACGGCCAGCTACCTCGACTCCAAGACCCTCGCCGACCTCGTGCGCGACCCCGAGGCAGACGCCGAGGCCGGCCCGTGCACGGCCCGGCCGATCTAGCGGAGCGCCTGGCCCGCAGCCCCCTGAGCTCATAGTCCCTCCCAAGCCGACGTTTTTCTCGCCGATCTGTTGGTTTGGGAGGGTTCAGCTAGCTTAGTCCCTCTTGAACCTACGTTTCCCTCCCCAGAATGTAGGTTTGGGAGGGAGCAAGGCCTGGCGAGAAGAACCTCGCGGCCGAGAAAGGCGCCCGGCCCCGCACGCTGCGGAACCGGGCGCCTACGTTAGCGCTGGGGCTCTGTGGCCTGCTCGCTAGTTCCAGCCCTTGCCGTCAGAGCCGAACTGGAGCATGAGCTCCTTCGTGCGGTCCTTGATGGCGTCGCGGCCGGGCTTGAGGAGCTTGCGCGGGTCGTAGCCCTTGCCGTCGAGGTCCTTGCCGGCCTCGATGTAGGCGCGGGTGGCCTTGGCAAAGGCGAGCTGGAGGTCGGTGTTGATGTTGAGCTTGCAGATGCCGAGGGTGATGGCCTTGTTGATCTGCTCGACGGGGATGCCGGTGCCGCCGTGAAGCACGAGCGGGAGGTCGCCGGTCAGGGCCTTGATCTCGCCGAGGCGCTCGAAGGACAGGCCCTCCCAGTTGTCCGGGTAGATGCCGTGGATGTTGCCGATGCCGCAGGCAAGGAAGTCAACGCCCAGGTCGGCGATAGCCTTGCACTGCTCGGGATCGGCCAGCTCGCCCTTGGAGGCAACGCCGTCCTCGACGCCGCCGATGCCGCCGACCTCGGCCTCGACCGAGATGCCCTTGGCGTGGGCGGCCTTGACGACCTCAGCCGTGCGCTCGAGGTTGATCTCGAAGCTGGCCTCGTGGGAGCCGTCGTACATGACGGAGGTGAAGCCAGCCTCGATGCACTTGAAGACGTCCTCGTAGGTGCCGTGGTCGAGGTGTAGGGCAACGGGCACGGTGATGCCCTTGTCCTCAACGAGCTGCTTCACGATGTCGGCGCAGACCTTGTAGCTGCCCTGCCACTTGGCGGCGCCGCTCGTGCACTGGATGATGACCGGGGACTGGAGCTCCTCGGCGGCGTCGAGGATAGAGGACGCCCACTCGAGGTTGTTGGTGTTGAACGCACCGATGGCGTAGTGGCCCTTCTCGGCGCTCTTGAGCATGGCGGTTGCGTTAACGAGCATGTTGACCTCCCAGTGTGTCTGGACCCGCTGAACAAGACCTGCTCCTCTATGATACCTCCACAGGGCCGGCGACGTCGCGACGTGGAATCAATTTCAGCGCGGGCGCGCCGCCGGGCCCGCCCGTCGCGAGCCGCCCCTGGCGACGTTGTTGGGTCTTCGTGTTGTTTGCCGCGCGCCGTCGCACGAGGCGCGCGAGGGGGTAGCGTCTTTGTGGCAGGGCGAGAGAGGAAGGGAGCGCATGGGCGAGACAAGCGAGCAGCGCAGCAAGGGCCTTTTGGGAGACGTCTCGGTCTCCCAGGTGCTTGCGACCGGCCTTGCGGCGGCCACGTCGTTCGCGCTCTCGGCGCAGATCGGCATCGCGGGCTCGATCATCGGCGCGGTGCTCGGCGCCGTGGCGTCAAGCGTGGCCACGCAGGTCTACCGCGGCATTCTCTCCGCGTCAGCCGAGAAGCTCCGCGCGCTCGGGGAGTCAGGAGGCAACGCGGACGAGGCGCCTCGCAAGGAGGGGTCCATCTCCGGGCGGGCGCGCGTAGAGGAGCGCGCCGCCTCGGGCACGCCGATCGCCCCGCAGGAGGTCATCGACGCCGCGCACGAGCGTGCCCAGGCCCGCCTGCGCCGGCGCGTGGCGCTCGTGGCCGCAGCCACGGGCATCGCCGCGGTCCTCGCCTTCGCGCTCGTGGTCAGCATGGCAACGAACGGCGAGGGCATCGGCCCCTCCTCGGCACCGAGCGCGCCCGCCGCTCAGGACGAGCCCGCCGCACCCGAGCAGGACACGAGCGAGCCCGCAGACTCCGGTGCGGGGACCTCCGACCAGTCGCAGGGCCAGACGGACGATCAGGCGGACCAGTCGCAGGGCCAGGCGGACCAGTCGCAGGACGGGACGGACGACCAGGCCGAGCAGCCGCAGGACCAGAGCCAGAGCCAAGATCAGACTCAGGACCAGGGCACCTCCAGCCCCGACGACAGCGTGAGCTCCCCCACCGATGACTCCCTGGCGGACGGCAACGGAACCGCCCAGGGCGACGGCTCCCAGGGGGAGTCTGACACGAGCGCGGGGGCGCAGGGGAGCACCGAGGGCAGCTCGAGCTCCTCTGCCGGCACCGGGCAGACGCAGAGCTGAGCGCCCGAGCTCGCCTCCCGCCTCGGCGCGCTTTCCGCCGCGCGGGCGAGCGGGTAGAATCAATCCGGCACAGACCCTAGGAAAGGAGCCCCATGGAGCGTCCGAACGCTTGGAAGGACTACACCCCCGAGCAGCTCGACGAGCTGCACTACCTCTGCGAGGGCTACAAGGCCTTCATCTCCGACAACAAGACCGAGCGCGAGTGCTGCGCCGCGGCGGTCAGCATGGCCGAGGAGGCCGGCTACGCGAGCCTCGCCGACCGCATCGCCTCCGGCGAGCCGCTGCGCCCCGGCGACAAGGTCTACGCCGTCAACCGCGGCAAGAGCCTCATGCTGCTGCACCTGGGCACCGAGCCGCTCGAGCGCGGCGTCAACATCCTCGGCGCCCACATCGACTCGCCGCGCCTCGACGTCAAGCAGGACCCCGTCGAGGAGAGAAACGAGCTCGTCACGCTCGACACGCACTACTACGGCGGCGTCAAGAAGTACCAGTGGGTCACCATGCCGCTCGCGATCCACGGCGTCGTGGCCAAGAAGGACGGCTCCGTCGTGCCCGTGGTGATCGGCGAGGACGAGGACGACCCGGTCTTCTGCATCTCCGACCTGCTCCCCCACCTGGGCTCCCAGCAGATGGGCAAGAAGGCGTCCGAGGTGATCGAGGGCGAGATGCTCGACGTCCTTGTCGGCAACAGGCCGATTGCGGTGGACCTCGCCGAGGGCGCCGAGAAGGACGAGGAGGCGGAGAAGTCGCCGGTCAAGGCCGGCGTGCTCGCCATCCTGCGCGACACGCTCGGCATCGAGGAGGAGGACCTGCTCTCCGCCGAGCTTGAGATCGTGCCCGCCGGCGCGGCGCGCGACCTGGGCCTGGACCGCTCGATGATCCTCGGCTACGGCCAGGACGACCGCTCCTGCGCCTACACGAGCCTCGTGGCGCAGCTCGACGCCGAGGCCCCCGCGCGCACGGCCGTCTGCCTGCTCGTGGACAAGGAGGAGATCGGCTCCGTGGGCGCCACCGGCATGACGAGCCACTTCTTCGAGGACACCATGGCCGAGGTGCTCGAGCTTGCCGGCCAGTCGGGCCCGCTCGCGCTGCGGCGCTGCCTCGCGGCGTCCAACATGCTCTCGAGCGACGTCTCGGCCGGCTTCGACCCCACCTTCGCGAGCGTCTTCGAGCCGAAGAACTCCGCGTACCTGGGCCACGGCCTCGCGTTCAACAAGTACACCGGCAGCCGCGGCAAGTCGGGCTCCAACGACGCCGACGCCGAGTACGTGGCCACCATCCGCCGCGTCATGGACGAGGGCGGCGTGCACTTCCAGACCGCTGAGCTCGGCAAGGTCGACGCGGGCGGCGGCGGCACGATCGCCTACATCCTCGCCACCTACGGCATGAACGTGATCGACTGCGGCGTGCCCGTGCTCTCCATGCACGCGCCGTGGGAGGCCACGAGCAAGGCCGACATCTACGAGGCGTACCGCGGCTACCAGGAGTTCCTCAAGCTCGCGTAGAAGGCGCTCCCCCCTCCGCTGCAACAGACGCCCCCGCAGAAGCGCTGCGGGGGCGTCTTTTTGTTGCGGGAGCGTGCGGGATCCGCTGGACGGGCGGACGTTCTTCTCGCCGCGGGCGAATCTCCCTCCCAAACCTACGGAAGTCGCGCCAAAGCGTAGGTCCGGGCGGCATTAAGCTAGCTGAACCCTCCCAAACCTACACTCCGGCGAGAAAACCGTTGGTTTGGGAGGGGCTAACCCCACCGAGCGACAGCCCACCCCTTAGCCGAGAAGGGCCATGACCTCGCGCTTGGCAGTAAGGTACTCGTCGGTGAGCTCGAAGTTCTCGCTGGCAACACGGTTCACAGAGACGGTGCCTGCCACGTGGCTCGGCTCGCCGGCGGCAGGGGCGCCTGAGAGCACGTAGATGCGACTCGACATGGAGACGGCCTCGTCCACGTCGTGCGTGATCACGAGCGCCGAGAGCCCCAGCTCCGCGGCCACCTCAACGAACCACTGGCGCACCTCGGTGCGTGTGATCGCGTCGAGCGCGGAGAACGGCTCGTCCAAAAGCGTCACGTCCGCGCCCATGAGGTAGGTGCGCAGAAACGCCGCGCGCTGACGCATGCCGCCAGACAGCTCGCTCGGCCACTTGAGCTCGCAGCCGGCGAGGCCGAAGCGCTCGAAGAGCGGCTCTGCCTTGGCGCGCGCCTCGGAGCGCCGCGCGCCCGCGAGCACGAGCGGCAGGCAGACGTTGTCGATGATGCGGCGGCTCGGGAGCAGCAGGTCCTTCTGGAGCATGTAGCTCACGCGGCCCGGACGCCCGGTCACGTCCTCCCCGCGGAGAAGGACGCGACCGGACATCGGCGTGGTGAGGCCGGCGAGGGCGTGCAGGATGGTCGTCTTGCCGCAGCCGGAGCGGCCAACGAGGCAACAAACCTCGCCAGAGGCAACTTCGACGTTGATGTCACGGACCACGACATGCTCCTGGTCCCATGACAGCGTCAACCTCTGCGCCTCAAGCGCGGGGGCTCCCGTCCCGCCGGGGTGGCGAGAAGATCCGGCGCTCAGACAGTCCTCGCCGCGCGAAGGGCGCGCGCCTGCGGAACTCGCGGCGGACCTTCTCGCCTCCCCTGCCACGCTTTTCTCGCCAGCTGCCATGCGCTACTCCAGGTAGGAGAGGTCGTAGCCCGCGTTGACATCGATCTGGTTGGCAAGCAGCTGGTTGTCGTTCAGCCAGCCGTAGAAGGCGGCCCAGCGGTCGGGGTCGATGACGCCCCAGCTCTCGGCCTCCGCGACGTACTGGTCGGCGAGGTAGGTCTGGCTCTGGTGCACGAGGTCAGAGTCGAGCTCGGGCACCGCGGCGCAGAGGATGTCGGCCGCCTCGTCGGGGTTTGCGACGGCGTACTCGTAGCCCTTCTTGACCGCGCGCAGGAACGCCTTCACGACCTCGGGGTTCTCCTTCGCGAAGTCGTCGTTGGCGGCGATGACCGGCGTGTAGTAGTCAAAGACCGGATCGACCGAGATGAACGAGAAGTAGTTGACGTCAACGTCCTGCACGATTGCGCTCTGGACCGCCCACGCCTCGTAGACCCACACGGTGTCGTACATGTTGGCGCGCAGGCCGGCCACGTCGTCGTCCGTCTCGTAGGGGACGAGCTCGACGTTGTCCCAGTTGCCGCCGTCAGCCTCCACGCACTGGCGCACGGTGGCCTGCTCGACGGGCATGTTCCAGGTGGCGTAGGTGTGGCCCTCCATCGCGGCCGGGTGCGTGATGCCGTCCTCCGCGCGGCTCATGATGCCGGAGGTGTTGTGCTGGATGACGGCAGCCACGGCAGAGTAGGGCATGGGCTGGTCGGAGGCCAGGTTGTTGGCAATGTAGTCCTGGTAGGAGATTCCGAGCTGCGCGCCGCCGGCACCGATGAGGGCGTCCGCGCCGTCCTCGGGCGGCTGGACGACCTCGACCTCGAGGCCCTCCTCGGCAAAGTACCCCTGGTCAAGGGCAACGTAGATGCCGGTGTGGTTGGTGTTGGGGGTGTAGTCGAGGACGAACGAGACGTGCGTGAGGTCCTCCGCGTCGCCCGAGGCGTCACCCGAGGCGTCGCCCTGGCCCCCGCAGGCGGCGAGCGCCGCGGTGGCGGAGATGCCCCCGCAGGCGGCGAGGAACTGACGGCGGTTGAGGTTCTTATCGGTCATGATGCTTCCCTTCTGCCCTCTTCCAGGGCATGCAAGCGCGCTGGGCGAGCTCGACGAGCTTCATGAGGCCCAGCGACAGGGCCGTGATGACAATGATCGACGCAAAGAGCCGATCGTAGGAGAAGGACTTGCGCACGCGCGTCATGTAGACGCCGAGGCCCACGTTGCCGCCGAGCCACTCCGCGATGACGGCGCCGACGATGGCGTAGGTCGCGGAGATGCGCAGCCCGCTGAAGAACTGCTCCGCCGCGGCGGGCAGCTTGGCGTACCAAAAGATCTGCCAGCGCGAGGCGTTCATCGTGCGCATGAGGTCTATGGCGTCGGGGTCCACGGAGCGGAAGCCCGAGACGAGGCTGACGGTGATCGGGAAGAACGTTGACACGACCACCAGCACGATCTTGGGCAGCGCGCCGTAGCCGAGCCACAGCACCAGAAGCGGGGCGATGGCCACGGTGGGAATGGTCTGAGAGACGGTCATGAGCGGCTCGAAGGCCAGGTAGAACGTCTCGAAGCGGTCCATCAGCACCGCAAAGGCAAACCCCAGCGCAACGCCAAGGGCAAGGCCCGCGGCTGCCTCGGCGAGCGTGACCGCGCAGTGCCCCGCGATGAGCGGGGCGTCCTCGACGAGCGCCATGACCACCTGCACCGGCGTGGGCAGCAGGAAGTTGGGCACGATGCCGAGGTCGACGGCCGCCTCCCAGAGCAGAAGCAAACCCGCGATGGCAAGCGCGGGAGCCAGGACGCGCCGCGCGCGCGACGGTGCCGCCATGCTAGGCGGCCGCGTCCGCGGACGTGTGGGCGAACTCTGGGTCACCGGGGTGGTACTTGCCGATCTTGCGGTCCGTGGACATGACGTCACCGTCTGGGCGGTAGTTGATCTTGGCGTAGCACATCATGTGCTTGCATCCCGCCTTGGCACCCACGAGCTGGCAGTTCTTGAGGATCTCCATGCAGGTCTCGTAGTCGCCCTCGATGGCCGTCTCGAACGGGCCGACGAAGTAGTCGACGCCCGTCGAGTCGATGTAGGCGATGACGGCATCCACCGCGTCGCAGGTAGCGTCGTCGGTGGTGGCGTCCATGGGCAGGAACTGAATGGCAACCGAGCAGTTCACGCGCCCCTCCCTTCTGGGTGCCCGAGGCACCCCGTCCTCGTAGGTGCCTCCGCAGCGCGCGAAGCTCGTCCCTACGCCGGCATTACCCGGATCAGGTTCCTGGGTCAGGGCCGCGTTCCTGGGCCCAATCTCAGCCGGCGTGCGCCAGCCCCCCGTTGTCAGGAGGTAGTGTAGCACGTGCTCCCCATTCGGCCCTCGTCGATTGTGAGCAAATGATTTGATGCAGACGCCCTTCTCGCCCAAACACCGATCACATAACCGCAGGTGACAAGGTCGAGGTCTTCTCGCCTCTGTGCAAAAGCAGGCTCTTCTCGCCCGATGCATAAAACGTGTTGCTCACAATCCGTTTCTGGGTTACGAGATCGGCGCCCTTGAGAACGAGAAGGCCCCTCTGGCGCAAAAGCTCCGTTTCCTGACACCGCGTCGGCGAGAAGAACGACCAGCGGCGGGCCGAGAAGCCCCACGCGCTGCATGGGGACCTTTTGGGGCCCGTCCTTCCGTCTTGCTATAGTGAGCGGACGGCGAGAAGGACGGGGGCAGCGTGACAGGGAGAACGCACCTGGCAGTGGGCGTGGCGGCGGCGCTCGTGGCAGCGGGGCCGGAGGCATCGCTCGCGACGCTCGCCTGCGCGGCAGCAGGCGGCGCGGTCGGTGCCGTCCTGCCCGACCTCGACGTCCGCGACACGGCGCACCCCTGGCGCGAGCGGCTCTCCCGCGTTGGCGCAGCGGCGCTGCTCGTTGCCGCCCTGGCACTCGATGCGGCGCACGGGGGCGAGATGGCCCGCCAGGCCGCCGAGCGGGGACTCGGCGCCGTGGCGCTCGGGCTCGCGATTCTCGCCGCCCTCGCGTGCGCGGCGCGCCTCTCCGCGCACCGGTCCTTCTCGCACTCGCTCGCCGCGCTCGCCGGCTTCACTGGCGCCACGATGCTCGCGTGCCCTCCGCTCGCGCCTTCCGTCTCCCTGGGCTTTGCCTCCCATCTCGTGCTGGACGCGCTCACCCACCGAGGGCTTCGGCTCCTCTGGCCGCTCAGGCGCACCCTCAGCCTCGGGCTCTGCAAGACGGGCGGCGTCGCGGACGCGTGCCTGCTCGTTGCCGCGCTCGTCGCGACAGCCCTCGCGCTCGCGGGCGCGCTAGGATGGTAGGGTCACGAAGCCATCAAAGGAGCCCCATGAAGATCTTCGCCTACGCGCTGCGCCCCTACGACGAGCTTGGCTACCTCGATGCCCTCTCCCGCGAGCTGGGCTTTGAGTACGACTGGACCGCGGACTACCCTACGCTCGAGAACGCCGGGCTCGCGGCGGGGGCTGACGGCGTCTGCATCATCACGAACCCCATGATGCCCGACCTGCTCGCCGCGTACCGCGAGCTGGGCGTGCGGGGCCTCGCAACGCGCTCGATCGGCTACGACCACATCGACCTTTTGGCCGCGCGCGAGCTGGGAATCCGCGTCGCACACGCCGCCTACCCGCCCGAGGGCGTGGCCAACTACGCGATCATGCTGATGCTCATGGCCCTGCGCAAGGTCAAGCTCGTGATGCGATGCGCAGCGGCCCAGGACTTCTCGCTCGCCGGAAAGATCGGGCGCGACCTCTCGAGCTGCACGGTCGGCGTGGTGGGCACGGGCGCGATCGGCGCCTGCGTCGTTCGCCACCTGCAGGGCTTTGGGTGCCGCGTGCTCGCGTGCGACCCCGTCGAGAGGGACGAGCTGCGAGCGCTCGCGACGTACGTGAGCCTCCCCGAGCTGCTCGCCGCCTCGGACGTGGTCACGCTCCACGCCCCGGGCCTGCCCGAGAACCACCACATGATCGGCAGGACGGAGCTCGCGCTGATGCGGCAGGGCGCCGTGCTCGTGAACGCCGCGCGCGGCAGCCTCGTGGACACGGGCGCGCTCGTGGAGGCCCTTGAGTCGGGCCACCTCGGCGGGGCGGCGCTCGATACCATCGAGCACGAGGAGGAGCTCTGCTACCTGGACCGCAGTCGCGACGCGCTGCCCAACCGGGACCGTGCGGTCCTCTCCGCGCTGCCCAACGTCATCGTCTCGCCGCACATGGCGTTCTACACGGATGAGGACGTGGCGGGCATGGTGAGGAGCAACGTGGAGGCCCTGCTCGCGTTCGCTGACGGCGGCGAGACGCCCTACGAGGTGCGCTGAGCAGCGCGGCGGCCCGCGCCACAGCGAGCCGGGCCGACCGTTGCGAGGCCTTGCTAGTCCTCGGCCCCCTGCGCCTCGTCGTCATCGTCCTCGTGCTTGGGACGACGCGAGCGCTGCTCGACCTCCTCGGGCGTGAGCACGTCCTCGATGCGAAGGTTCACGCCCGCCACCTCGAGGCCCGTCATGCCCGTGACCTGCTTGACCACGGCACGCTTGACGTCCTCGAAGACCTGCGGGGCATAGGCGCCGTACTCGATGAGCACCGAGATGTTCACGCGGACAGCGCTCTCAGGGGTGACCTCGACGGAGACGCCCTTCGTCGAGTCGCTCGCGCCGAACGCGTCCTGGACGCGGTTGAACCAGCTGCCCTTCATGCCCACCACGCCGGGGACCTCGCGCATCGCGATGGCCACGATCTTCTCGATGACGCCGTTGGAGAAGGTGAGGGAGTCCTCCGAGTCGATGTCCTCGTCGTCGGAGGGCAGGTCGATCTCCGAGCCTGCCTCGTCGTCGAGCTCCGCGAGCTCGTCGCCGAGGTCCTGCTCGACGACCTCCTCGACCTCCGGCTCCTCTGCTCCGACCGGGACCGCGATCTCGGCCTCGATGCTCTCGGGCTCGGCGGCCTGAGCGGTCTTCACGTTCTTCTTCTCGTCCGTGCTCATGTCTGCTCCTCGCTGCCGGGGCGTCTCCGCCCGAGGGCGCTCGCGTTACTGGTTTCGAGAAAAGAGGCGGCGCAGGGTGTCCACCAGGCGGGAGTCGCCGTCGAGCGCAAGGCCCAGCGACACGCCCACGAACACGAGCACCACGATCACGATCGTGCGGAGGAGGCCGAGCGCAAAGAACGCCACGGCCACGGCAAGCCCCAGGACGCCGCCCCAGAAGGCGTGCTCGTGCCCCGGGAAGTTTCTGCTCACCCAAGAGCGGACGTGAGAGGCGCCGTCGCGCACGGCGTCCCCGACGGTGTAGGAGCCGTCGTCCTCGCGACGCTCCTTGTCGTCCCTCTCTCCACCGAGCTCGATCTTGGGCTTGGGGGCCTTCTCGTCAGCCATGTCCTACGCCTCCCTCTCGTCATCTCGCACCGGAGCGGCCGACGAGCCCATCGAGACCGTGATCTCGCTCGTGGAGTCGGGCTCGGCGGCCTTGTCGGCAGCGCGCGCCGACCCATGGGCCTCGCCCTCGTCATCGGGGCCGGCAACGGTCACGGACTCGGGCTCGATGAACTCAAGGCTCACGTCCTCAACGGTGCTGCCGCAGACGGCGGCGAGCCCCTCGATGAGCTCCTCGTGCAGCTCCGCACCCTTGGCAACCACGTCCACCGTCTCGTGCGGCAGCACTCGGACGTGCACGCGCACGTGGCCGCGCGCCCTTGCGTCAACGCGGACGCGCGAGGCCGAGCAGGTACCGTCCGCCTCGACGATGTGGGACGCCTGCGCGGCGATGGCGTCGCGCGTGACCGAGATCACGCCGCCGTCCACCGTGGCGACCTCGACCGTGCGGACCTTGCGGCGCGCAAAGATCGCCCGCAGGAGCAGGACCAGGAGGCCCACCCCGCTCACGACCAGGCACACGAGCACCGCAATCGCATAGGGCTCGAGGTAGAGCAGGGCGCACGCCTCTGCCGTCCACGGGCCGTACCACGTGAGCGTCAGCGCGCCGAGGACGAAGAGGTTCGCGAGCACGTAGATGACCGTGCAGAATCGCTTGAGTCCACTCATGCACATCTCCAATCGCGCGTCTCGTCTGGGACGCTCCCTCTAGGATACCCTTTGTCCCCTTGGCCCGACACGACGGGGACGCCCGCGTCGACCGACGGACCGGCCGGGCGCGCGCGGCGCGGTTATGAGGCGCGCCACCACGATTCCCAGCACTGCCGAGGTGAGCGAGCCGAGGAGCACCGCGCACTTGGCGGCGATCGCCTCCTCCGGGCTCACAAAGGCCAGGCCCGTGATGAGGATCGACATCGTGAAGCCCACGCCCCCCATCACGCCGACCGTGACGACCTGCCCCCAGTCCATGCCGCGCGGCAGGCGCGCGAACCCGAGCCGCACGAGCAGCCACGTGACGAGGATGATTCCGAGCGGCTTTCCCAGGACCGCGCCGAGGTAGGCGCCGTGCGCGACGGGGCTTCCCACGATGGCGCCAAGGTTCTCTCCCACGAGGTGCAGCTCCGCGTTCACGAACGCGAAGAGCGGCAGCACGCAGAAGTTCACGAAGACGGCAACGTAGCGCTCCATGCGCTGGAGCGGCGGGGTGACGTGGTGCATCACGCGCTCCACGCGCCAGGCGCCCTCGGTGAAGTCGTGCTGGCCGAGCACGTGGTGCTCGTCGTCATAGGTGTCGTCGAGGTCGCGAGCGCGACGGCCCAGCCAGTCGCCGAGCTCGGAGAGGCGCACGTCAGAGCGGCTGGGAAGCGCGAAGGCGAGGATGACGCCGGCGAGCGTCGCGTGAACGCCCGAGTTGAACATGCAGGCCCAGAGCAGGATCCCCACCGCCACGTAGGGGCCCACCGAGTAGACGCGGGCGCGGTTGAGCCCGCAGAGCACAGCGACAAGGGCGAGGGAGGCGACGCACCATGCCAGGTCGGGCGTCTGGCCGTAGAAGAGCGCGATGACCACGATGGCGAGGATGTCGTCGGCGATGGCGAGCGTCTGGAAGAACACCTTGGTCGCCGGGGAGACGCGCTCGCCCAAGAGCGAGACCACGCCGAGCGCGAAGGCGATGTCAGTTGCGATGGGCACCGCCCAGCCGCGCAGCGCGCCGCCCTCCACAAGGTTCACTGCCAGGTAGATGAGGGCGGGCGCGCACACGCCCCCCACTGCGGCGAGCATGGGGAGGGCGGCCTGGCGCGGACGGCGCAGCTGCCCGACCGTGACCTCGTACTTGAGCTCTATTCCCACGAGCAGGAAGAAGACGGCCATCAGGAAGTCGTTCACGAACTGCTCCACGGTGAGCGAGACCGAGAGCCTTCCCACCCCGATCTCGAGCGGAAGCCCGAGGAGGTACTCGACGACCTGGTAGAGCGGGGTGTTCGCGACCACGAGCGCGAGCAGTGCCGCGCCGAGCATGACCGCCGCGGCAACGGTGCCGCTGCCGGTCACTGCGGCGAGCGCGCCGCGGCGCTCCAGGCGCCGGACGACCGCCGGCTCCTCGTAGATGCTCGGACGCGTCATCGCCTCACGCCTCCCGCTCGCCGATGAGCAGCGCCTGCTCCACGGCGACTCGCGCCGCCAGCGCGTCGACGGCCGCCTGGAGGAGCCACGCGAGCTCCGGTGCCGCGGGCGCGCCCGACTCGTCAACGAGCTCGAGCGCGGGGGCGACGGACCCCCCGTCCCCCTCCTCGGGCGAGAAGCGCCGTGCGAGCGCGGCCTCGAGGGCACCGCACACGCGGTCGTAGAGCTGCTCGAGGTCAAGCCCCGAGCTCCAGACGAGCGCGGCGAGCTCGCTCACCTGCGCGATGGAGAAGACCCGCTTGAGCGCGCAGACAAAGAGCAGCGACGCCACGTGGCGGCGCGTGTAGCGCTTCTTGCGCGGCGCCGGGATGACCCCCTGCTTGACGTAGTTGTTGACCATCGATCCCGTGACGAGGGCCTCGCCGGGAACGGCCATGAACTCGAGCTCCTGCGAGACGAGCGTGAGCAGCTGGTCGAGGTAGAGCTCTATCCTGGGCATCTCGTGGATGCGCGAGACGTGCACCGAGCGCATCCGCTCCGCGAGGGCGCGCATGCGGTCCTCGTCGAGCTCGGGCGGGCGCGGTCCCCTGTGCTTCTCGGCCATGCTCCTCCTGTGTTTAGCATCCGTTAGCGGATAATCTAGTTCTCAAGACTAGGTCAGACGGCTATAGTCAGTCTCATCATACCGAGAAGGACCGACCTCGTCACGAGGGGGAGCCATGAACGAGCAGCGCATCGCCATCATCACCGACTCTGGGACCGACGTGCCCGCCGCCTTTGTCGCCGCCCACGACGTTCGCGTGATACCGCTGCGCATCAACTACTCCGACGGCTCCACGTACGAGAGCGGGGTGGACATCACCCCCGAGGAGGTTGTCACGCGCTTCGACGAGGAGGTGCCCGCCACGTCGCTCCCCTCGCCCCTGAGGGTCCGCGAGGCCTTCGAGCAGGCCCAGCGCGACGGCTACGTTGCCGCGGTCGCGGTGACCATCTCCTCCGGGCTCTCGGCGACCTTCGAGACCGTGGGCATGATCGCGCGTCAGATGGAGGGCTTCCCCGTCGTGATGGTGGACACCAAGAGCATCGGGGTCGCCGCCGGCCTCGTGGTCATGGAGGCCGTCCGGCAGATCGAGGCGGGCATGCCGCTCGAGCGCATCGGCAGCGTGCTCTCCGCGGTGAGCGAGCGCGTGCGCGTGTTCTTCTCGGTGCAGAAGCTCGACTTCCTGCGCAAGGGCGGGCGCATCAGCGAGACGGTCTACCGCGTGGGCTCGCTGCTCAACATCAAGCCTGTCCTCACGTGCAGCCCGCAGGGGACATACGTGATCGAGAAGAAGGTCCGCGGCTGGCAGCATGCGCTCGATGCGCAGGTCGAGCTCGTGGCAGAGGAGGCGGCGCGCTGGGGCCAGGTGCGGCTCGCCATCTGCACGCACGAGCCGCACCTGCGCTCCGTCCTTGAGGAGCGCCTGCGCGAGCGCGTGGGCAACGCCGTGGAGGTGCTGAGCGGAGGGCTCTCGCCCGACCTGCTCGTGCACACCGGTCCCACGATCGTTGGCATGGCGGTCATGGGGATGTAGCCGCGGGGCCCCGCGTGCCGGCGCCAGTGCCGGCAGCCTACCGCCTACAGCGCGGCAACCATGTGCGCCACGATCCGCGCGCACCGGTGGGCAGCCGCCTCCTCGAACTGGGCGTAGGTCATAGCCTGGTCCTCGGCGCCCGGCTTGTCCGAGATGGCGCGCACCACCGCGAACGGCACGCCGTTGAGCGTTGCCACCTGGGCGATTGCAGCGCCCTCCATCTCACAGCACATGGCGTGGAAGGACGAGCAGATCCTGTCCCTGTCGGCCTGCTCCGCGATGAACTGGTCGCCGGACGCCACGCGCCCCTCCACGGTCCGGACCTCGGGCGCGACCGCCGCGGCGGCCTCGAGCGCCGCCCGTCGCATGAGCGCGTCGGCGACGAACTCAACGCGCTCGCGGCCGGGGATGAGGCCAGGGGCGTAGCCAAGCGGCGCCACGGAGAAGTCGTGATGGACGCAGTCGGTGGCGACCACCAGGTCGCCGACGTCAAGCCTCGCGTCGAGCGACCCCGCAACGCCCGTGTTCACGAGGTGCGTCGCGCCAAAGCGCCCCACGAGGGCCTGCGCGCAGACCGCGGCGTTCACCTTGCCAATCCCGCACCTCACGACCACCACGTCGTGCCCGGCAAGGCGCCCCTCGATGAAGTCCATGCCCAGGACCGGCGTGACCTCCGCGTCCTGCAGCAGCTCGCGCAGGAGCTCTATCTCCACGTCCATAGCGCCGATGATGCCAATCTTCATGATGTGCCTCCCTTGGTGCTTCTTCCGGAAGCTTTGGACCGCCAAGCCGCCCGGAACCCGCGCCTCTTTGCTAATGGTGCCCCTTCCTGACGCTTTCTCCGCCCAAACCGTCCGGAAGCCACACGTGGCGAGAAGCGCCTGAGGCCAGGTCGCGGGTTCTTCTCGCCATTTAGTGTAGCCGGTCGGGCGCCGGCGAGAATATCTGCAATCAAAGACGTCACCGGGGCGTAGGCGCAAAGCGACACCTTGGGCGAGAAAAACGTCGCCGCGCGCCCACACTTTGGATTTGCAGGCGCCCGGCGACACTTTGGGCCGCAAGATTGTCGGTTGGCTCCTACGCCCTACAGCGCGCTGGCCAGCCAGTCGGCACCAGAAAGGGCACGCACCACCGCGTCCTGCGCCGCCGAGAAGACTACGTCGGGCAGCACGTGGATCTGGATCTCCCCCTGCGTACCGTAGGCCGTGAGGGCCGAGAAGACCACGCCGGTCTCGAAGGCCGGGTCGAGCCGTCCGGCCAGCGCGCGTGCCACGGCCTCGCGAATCTCGGTCGCCACGGCGTCGAGGTCCGCGCCTGGCACCACCGCCACCGGCACGCGGCAGCAGCCCACAGTCCAGTCCGTCTCGTGCGTGAGCGCCGTGGAGCTGAGCACGGAGTTGGGAATCACCTGCACTGCGCCGCTGCGCGTGCGGACCGTGGTTGAGCGCCAGGTGACGTCGGTCACCTCGCCGGTCACCCCGCCAACGGTGACCTGGTCGCCGGGTTGGACGACCTTGCCCATCATGATGCTGATGCCGCTCACCAGGTTGGAAACGGTGTCCTGCATGCCGAGCGAGACGGCGAGCGACACCACACCGAGCCCAGTGATGATGGCGTCGGGCTTGAAGCCAAAGACTGGCTCGACCACGCTGAGCAGGGCGAGAGCCCAGATGAGGGCGCGCACGATGTTGATGAAGATCGAGGCGCTCGGCAGGCTCGAAGCGTCGAGGGCGCGCCGCATCAGGCGCACCACCACGCGCTGCACCACGAGCGCAACCACCACGGCCACGGCCAGCATGAGCGCCTTGCCCAGCAGCGAGCCCACGTCTAACTGCACACCAAAGAGCTCCATCGCATCCTCCCGCCTGGTGAATGATACGAAGGGACTGTCCCTTCGTATCATCCCTCTATCTTGACGATGGGGGCAAAGCCCTTGAGCAGCTTCTTCGTCTTGCCGGTGCGCGAGAAGCGCACCTCGATCGTGTCCCCCGAGGCCGAGAGCACCACCCCGGGCCCGAAGGTCTTGTGCGAGACGTGGTCCCCCGGCGAGAAGGACGCGCTCGCCCTGACCGGGTCTGGCCGCGGGGCCGCGGGCGCCGCCGGGCGCGCCGCCGCGCCGCCCGTGGAGCGCGTGCGCGAGCCGAAGACGTGCCCGCCGTAGACCTCCGACCCCCGGCCGCTGCCGAAGGTGCCGTGACGGTCCCCGCGCTTCTCCCAGCCCACGCCCGTAAAGCCCGAGGACCCCACGCCCACGCGCTCGACGTCCGCCTCGGGAATCTCGTTCAGAAAGCGGCTCGGTGGGTTGGCCTGCGCGGACCCCCAGGTGCGCCGCGTCGTGGCGTGCGTGAGGTAGAGCTTCTTGCGAGCGCGCGTGATGGCGACGTAGGCCAGGCGGCGCTCCTCCTCCACGGCGGCAGGGTCGCCCTCGTAGGAGGTGTGCGGGAAGATGCCCTCCTCCATGCCGGCAACGAACACCACCGGGAACTCCAGGCCCTTGGCCGAGTGGATGGTCATCATCGTGACCGCATGCGTCTGCCCCGCGAGCGAGTCCAGGTCCGACCTCAGCGCCAGCCACTCGATGAGCGCCGGCAGCTTCTCGGAGGCGACGGGCGGCCTGAGCGAAGCAGGCCCCGAGGCGCCGTCCCCAGAGGGCGAATCGCCTTGGCGAGCGAGCGAAGCGAGCGCTGAGCCCGTCGGGGACGGCGCCTCGGGGCCGTCGGCCCCAAGCGCCCCCGCTGCGCGCAGCTGCTCGAGCGATTCGAGCGTCTCCACCGTGTCGTGGGTCTCGTCGAACTCGGCCACGACGCCGAGGAACTCCCTGATGTTCTCGATTCGGCCGTCGGCCTCCACGCTGTGCTCGGCCTCGAGGGCGCGCACCAGCCCCGCGCGGTCCACGATGGCCTCGACCACGTCGGCGAGCTCGCCCGAGAAGTGGCGCGCCGCCTCGATCGTGCCCGTGAACTCGGCGAGCGCGGAGCGCACCTTCGCGCCCAGGAGGCCCGTCTCGGCGATCGCCAGCTCGCAGGCCGAGAAGAACGAGACGCCCTCGTCCGCCGCCAGCTCTCGGATCCTGTTGATCGAGGTGGTGCCGATGCCGCGGCGCGGGGTGTTGACCACGCGCAGCGCGGCAACGTCGTCGTCGGGGTTCACCACGACCTTGAGGTAGGCCATGACGTCGCGCACCTCGGCGCGGTCGAAGAAGCGTGTCCCGCCCACGATCTTGTAGGGCACGCCCGCGCGCAGGAACATGTCCTCGAGGATGCGCGACTGGGCGTTGGTGCGATAGAAGACGGCCACGTCGTCGTAGCTCGTGCCCGCGTCGTGGAGCCTCTCGATCTCCGAGCCTATCCAGCGCCCCTCGTCGCGCTCGTCGGAGGCCTGGAACACGCGGATGCGGTCCCCGTCCCCGGCGTCCGTGAACAGGCGCTTGGGCTTGCGCCGCGCGTTGTTGGCGACCACGGCGTTGGCTGCCGCCAGGATGTGGCCCGTCGAGCGGTAGTTCTGCTCAAGGCGCACCACGCGCGCGTCGGGGTAGTCCTTCTCAAAGTCGAGGATGTTCTGGATGTCCGCGCCACGCCAGCTGTAGATCGACTGGTCGTCGTCGCCCACGACCATGAGGTTCCGGTAGCGCGCAGCGAGCAGGTTGGTGATCGCGTACTGGACGTGGTTGGTGTCCTGGTACTCGTCCACGCTGATCTGGCGGAAGCGGTCCTGGTAGCGCTCGAGCACCTCGGGGTGGCGCGACAGAAGCTCGAGCGCCTTGAGGAGCAGGTCGTCGAAGTCGAGGGCGTTCGCCTTGGCGAGGCGCGCGTCAAGCTGGCGCCAGACGCGCGCTGCGGCGCGGTCGGCCGGGTTGGACGAGCCCTCGAGCTCCTCTGGGGCGACCATGGCGTTCTTCGCCGCGGAGATCTTGGCCCGAACGGAGTTGAGCGGGTACTGCTTTGGGTCGATGTCCAGGTCGGCCATGATCGTCTTGACCAGGCGGCGGGAGTCATCGTCGTCGTAGATGGTGAAGTTGGGGCGGTACCCCGCGAGCTCGGGGTCCTCCCGCAGCATGCGCACGCACATGGCGTGGAACGTGCAGACCCACATCCCGCGCGTGCCCCCGGGCGGTAGCAGCGCCTCGAGGCGCTCGCGCATCTCGGCAGCGGCCTTGTTGGTGAACGTGATGGCGAGGACCTGCCACGGGCGCACGCCCTCGTCGGCGATCATGTGGGCGATGCGGTACGTGAGCACGCGCGTCTTGCCCGAGCCCGCGCCCGCGAGCACGAGAAGCGGACCGCGCGTGCACTCGGCGGCCTCGCGCTGCGCGGGGTTCAGGCTCGCAAGGTCAACGGTCGGTGCCGGTGCAAACAGTGAAGTCTGGTCGTTCGCCATGCCTCGAGGTTCCTCTCGCCGATTTTTTCGCCCCCTGAGTGTAACGGGAAGCTTGGACAAAAATGACGGAACGAGCGGAACCTCGAACGGAAAGCACGAGCCCCGGTCCTATACGGCAAAACCCGTAGAGGACCGGGGCTCGATCAGGCCAAGACAGAACAAACAACGCTGGCGAGAAGAACGACGGCGTGCTACTTCTTGTCGTCGTCCTTGAAGATGCCCTCTTTGTCGTAGGTGAGGCTGTAGGCAATCTCGAGGCCACGCAGGAGCTCGCGGGCGTCGTGCTCGCCCATCTTGCTCAGCGTGGCAGCCAAGCTTGAGACGCCCGAGGAGCTGTGGTCGTGGGCGTGGTCGCGCCCCTTGTCGGTGCAGCGCACGATCACGCGGCGACGGTCCTTGGTGTCCTGCTCGCGGATGACGTAGCCCTTCTCCTCGAGCGAGTCGATGATCCTCGTCATGCGCGGGCGCGTGTAGCCAAGCGTGTTGGCAAGCTCAGAGGGGGTCATGTCGGCGTGGCGCGAGAGGTACTCGAGCACTGGGTCCTCGCCCATGGACATGCCGTACGCGGTGCCAATGGAGCCCTTGGCAACACCGCGCGAATACATGATGAGCTTCTTTGCCGCGTCCTCGTAGTCCATCGCCGTGAAGCGCCTTCCCTCCCTCAGGTTTGCCGGATGCGCCGCGCAGGCGCTTTTCTGTAGTTCGTTAATACTAACAACTTTCGCGCCGTTTGGCACGTCCCTACCCCCTTTCGAGAATCGAGAATATCGTCTCGGCAAAGCCGTCATGGTCGTTGTCAAGGGCGGTCACGCGCGCGGCGGCGGAGCGCACCTCTGCCGGGGCGTTGGCCATCGCCCAGCTCTCGGGCACCGCGCACAGCATGTCGAGGTCGTTGCGGCCGTCCCCGAGGGCAACGGCGTCCTCCTGAGCCACGCCCAGGTGCTCGCAGACCGCCCGGATTCCCTCCGTCTTGCTCGCCTGGCCGTCCATGACCTCGCACAGGATGGGAGAGGAGCGCACGACCTTGAGGTTGGGAAAAGCAGCGCCCACCTCGCGTTCCGCCCGCTCCACGACAGCCGGCTCCCCCACCAGCAAGAACTTGTGGAGCCCGCGCTCAGAGAAGTGCTCCTCGAGCGTCCCTTCGACCGATTCAACGCCCACGATCTTCTCCTCGCGAGAAACCCGTGGATTCGTGCGGTCGAACGTCACCCACGTGTGATAGCCGTACGCCATGCAGCACGCCTCCGGGACGGCGCAGGCAACGTAGTCGCGCACCTCGAGCGCGCACCCGAGCGGGATCGGCCGGCTCAGGAGCTCCGCGCCCGCGGCATCGAGCACGTACGCGCCGCTGTAGCACACCACCGGCCCTGCGTTTGCGAGCTCCCGGCGAATGTCCGCCAGCGCCTCCGGCATGCGCGCCGAGACGAGCACGAGCGGAACGCCCCGCTCCGCAAGCGCGCGCGACGCCTCGGCCGCGCGCGGCGTCACGCGATGCTCGGAGTCGAGCAGCGTCCCGTCAACGTCCGTGAAGACCACGCTGGGAAGGCCCGCCGTCCGTCGCAGCCCCTGGCCGCTCCCCCGTGTCATGCCCGGTCCCTCTCGTTCTTCTCGTCAAGGTCGACTCCCGCCTGAGCGAGCAGGGCCCGAACGTTCTTCTTGGCGTTGGTGGTGCCCACCTTGAGAACGACGGCCACGACGGCACCGACGAGCAGAACGACGACGCCCAGAACGCCGAAGGCCACGCCGCCCCCGCCGTAGAAGCCCCAGTAGCCCACGATGAAGCCGGCGGCAAGAAGCGAGTAGCCGATTCTCAGCCAGACGTTCAGCCGCTGGATGGCGTCGGTCTGGAGCTTTGCCTCGCGCACGAAGTCCTCAGGGGACCAGTTGGAAGTGTCGAGTGCCATGGTGCGTCCTCTCTATGGGTGAGCCCGGACCGCAGGAAGGGGAGCTGCGGTCCGGGCGAGCTGGAGCTTCGAAGGAGTTCCCGGATTCCTTGCGCAGTAGACGTGACTGCCTAGGCGGTGGGCGCGGCGATGGTGGCGGCGCCGAAGAAGCCAACGGCAGCGCCGATGAAGGCGATCACGAGCAGGATGAGCATCGTGACGATCGGGCTGACCTTCTTCTTGGTCATGAGCCACCAGCAGAGGATGGTGAAGCCGAGCGGGAGCAGCTTGGGATAGATGCCGTCAAGCGTGCCCTGGAGCGTGCCGCCGCCAGGAAGGACGAGCGAGGTGGAGATGGAGACCCACGTGGCGCAGACGGCGCCGATGACCATGGTGCCGATCATGACGATGGCGTCGCGAAGCGCCGTGGCGTTGGGGCCGACGAGCGCCTCGACCGCGGCGCCACCGAGGTCGTAGCCGCGGTAGTACGCAAGGCGCATGCCGAAGTAGGCGAGCAGGTTCCACACCACGATGTAGAAGATGGCGCCGAGCGGGCTTCCGCCCTCGGAGAGGCCCATCGCGATGCCGAGCAGAATCGGGATGAGCGTGCCCACGATCAGCGAGTCGCCGATGCCGGCGAGCGGGCCCATGAGGCCGGCGCGAATGCCGTTGATGGTCTCGTCGTCGATGGCCTCGCCGTTGGCGCGGGCCTCCTCGAGGCCAACGGTCACGCCGACGATCATGGAGCCGATCTGCGGCTCGGTGTTGAAGAACGCCGAGTAGGTGGTGAGGGCCTTCTGCTGGTCCTCCTTCTTGTCGTAGAGGTCCTCCACGATGGGCAGCATCGAGACCAGATAGCCAAAGGTCTGCATGTGCTCCTGCGAGAAGCACGTAAGGTTGCCGTAGTACCAGTTGCGGAAGGACTTGGCGAGGGCCTTCTTGGAGACCTTCCTGCCGCTCTGAGCAGTGGTGTTCTCAGCCATTAGATATCCTCCTCTTCCTCGTCGTCTGCGGAGTCGAGCTCGCCTGCGGTGGTCGCTGCGACCGGACGGTTCTTGAGCGTGGAGATCTGGAAGTTGATCATCGCGAAGAAGCAGGCGATGGCGGACGCGGCGATGAGGTTGCAGCCCATGACGGCCGCGAGCGTGAAGCCAAAGAAGAACGTCAGGAAGTCGGTCGGCTTGGCAATGACCTGCTTGAGCAGGATGGCGATACCGACGCAGGGCAGAAGCGAGCCGAGCGCGAACAGCGTCTTCATGGGCAGGCCGTCCATCGGCAGGCTGTTCATGATGAAGGTGACCATGTCCTGGCCAAAGTAGACGATCACGAACGTGGGGATGAACGAGCAGACGATGTGGGAGATCCAGGGCAGGACCATGTCCACCAGGTAGAGCTTGTGGGTGTCGCCCTTCTCGAGCCACTTCCAGCCCATGCCCTGCCAGGCAAGGTTGATGGTTGCGGTGCCGTAGAAGAGGATGGCGCCGAGGGTGCCGCAGGTGGCACCGAGCGTCGTGGCGAGAGCGGCCGCGTCGGCGCTGTTGGGGTCGAGGCCCTGGGCCTTGACGGCCATCATGGCGAGCGGGATGCCGATGTAGCACGCGGCGCGGACGTCAGCGGAGACGGTTCCGCCAGGGGTGACGAGCGCGATGTAGACGACCTGAATGGCCATGCCCACGATGATGCCGAGCGTCATGTCGCCCAGGATGATGCCGACGACGAGGCCGGCAACGAGCGGGCGTCCGAGCGTGTAGTTGCCGATGGACGTGCCGCCGAGGCCGGGCATCGATGCCAGGCAGGCGAACAGTCCAAGCAGCGCTGCCTGGAACACGTTGATAACCATACGAACCACCTTTCCCATACGTGGGGTCCCATTATGGGACGTTAGTCTTGCCGAGCGGCAACGCCCCGGACGCGCCACCGCGAGAGCAACTCACTTGATGAAAAGGGACAGTCCCTTTTCATCATGATCGCCTAGAAGCCAAACTGGCCGCGGAACTTATCCCAGGTGCCGGTCTCCTTGTCAGGGATGAGCCTGAAGTCGACCGTGTAGCCCTTCTTGGAGATGGCCTCGAGGGCCTCGGCCTCCTCCTGGGTGATGGACTGGTTGTTGCCGATCTTGACCGTGTTCGGGCGGTCGTTGCACGGCCCGACGATGACGGTCTTGACGTCTCCCGGCACAAAGCCAAAGTTCACGAGGATCTCTGCCATGTCCACGGGGTTCTTGGTGATGAGGAAGTAGCGCGTCTTGCTGTCGAGGACGGTCTGGGCCTTCTCCTTGAAGTGGTCCATCGTCCACACGAAGGTCTTCTTGTCCGGCGCGGCGCTCTTGTAGGCGCTCTTGAGCACGGGGTTCGACGCCGCTGCGTCGTTGACGGCAATGATGCCGTCGCAGGGGTACTCGAGCGCCCAGCGCGTGACGGTCTGGCCGTGAATCATGCGGTCGTCGATGCGCACAAACGTAACTGCCATGTCCTTCTCCCTTTCTATCGTTGGCGGGACGTTCCCGCCTTGCTGTCTAGAGGTCCTCTTCGTCCTCGTCTGCGGCGAGCTCGAGCTCCATCTCGCGCATGGCCGCCTGGCCCTCGGAGACCATCGAGGCGCAGAGGGCGTCGAGGTCGTCGGTCTGCAGGTCAAAGGCCGCCGTGAGCGCCATCGGCAGGCTCATGCCGCCAAAGGCGCGCGTCCGGGCGAGAAGCCCGTGGGCGGCGAGCGTGTTGAGCGCGTTGGTGAGCGGCGAGCCGCCGATGATGTCGCCGAGCACGATGAGCTCGTCGTCCGCCGTGACGGGCGCGATCGTGTGCTCGAGCTCCGCGACATACTCGTCGGCGCCCTCGCCGTCGCGCAGGCTGCAGCTCAGGATGTCCTCGCGCTTGCCGGCGAGCATGTCAAGCACGCTGTGCAGGCCCGGAGCGAACGTTCCGTGGCTGACCAAGAGCAGGTACCTCATGTGATTCCCTTTCGCCAGAACCGGGCCATCCCGCTGCGGCCCTCTCGTTGCGATTAATTGTTGTTGTTAACTATTAACGGAACAACTAGATAGTTGTCAGCGGCAACTTTTCATCGGTTAACGGTAGCAACTATTTCAATTGGCAACTATTTGAATGCGTTTACGAACGTT
Source organism: Candidatus Olsenella pullistercoris (assembly GCA_019116525.1). GTDB lineage: Bacteria > Actinomycetota > Coriobacteriia > Coriobacteriales > Atopobiaceae > Thermophilibacter > Thermophilibacter pullistercoris. The sequence goes on from DXBM01000067.1 coordinate 78,027, forward strand.
TCAGCAGAATAAAGCCCCGCGCGCAAGTGCAGGGCCGCAGGTCTCGCCGCGTCCTCTACGGCAATAGCCGTATAGAACAGACAGGCAAGGTCAATAACTAGCTTCCGTATGTCGATCCTATACGGCAAAACCCGTAGAGGACCGGGGCTCGATCAGAACAATCAACGCTGGCGAGAAGAACGACGGCGCGCAACGCTCCCCTAGAGCGTGCGCTCCACGAAGGCGTCGACGGCCTCCCAGTAGCGCTCGGGATCGGCAAAGACAGCGCAGCAGTGGCCCGCGGACTCGACCTTCACGAGCTCGGCGCGCTCGGGCGCCGCGGCAGCAAGCTCCGCGCCCATGTAGGAGGGCACGACCTTGTCGTCCGCGCCCTGCACGAGCAGCACGGGGACGCGCGTCCTCACGATGGCGTCAACCGGGCACGCCACGGCCACGTCGTAGCCGCCCTTGCTCATGCGCAGGAAGAGGCGCGCAAGGTCAACGAGCGGATGGGCGGGCATCGGCTGCGTGCCGAGCGAACCCGTGGAGACGACGTTCACCGCGGTGTTCCAGAAGTCGGTGTAGGCGGAGTCCGCCACGCAGGAGCGGACCTCGCCGGGGAGGTCCTCCTCGGCGCACGCGCTGATCGCGGCAGCCGCGCCCATCGAGATGCCCGCGAGCATGACGCGGGCGCCAGAGCCCGCGCGCGCGACCACCCAGCGCGCCCAGGCCACGAGGTCGCGGCGGTCGAGCCAGCCGGCGCCCACCCACTGTCCGCCGCTCGCGCCGTGCGCGCGCAGGTCCACGAGCAGCAGGTTGCAGCCCGCCTCGGCATAGCGGCGCGCGAAGGCGAGACCGGCGCGCCAGTTGTCGTTGTAGCCGTGGGCAAAGACGACCCAGCGCGGCGAGTCCGGACAGCACGCGAGTGCGTGGCCCGCGAGGCGCACTCCATCGTCAGAGGTCACCTCGACGTCCTCAAAGCCAACGGGAAGGCCCTGGAGCCAGTCGTAGGTGCGCTGGGCCTCCTCCGCACGGTTCCACTCCATAACGTCGCGCTCCTGGCCCATGAGGCCCGGCGACATCTGGCGGACGCGCTCGTCGCCGCCACCGCCGAGGTAGGGGCCAAGCTCCTCCGTCCCGGAGTTGCGCTGCGGGCCGAGCACGGCAGGAAGGGCGCGCCAGGCCATCACGTAGACGGCAATGGTCGGCAGCAGGCCACATGCAATGAAGACGGCGGCGAGAAGAGGCTCGCCGGCAACGGCGCAGCCAACACCGATCGCGACCATGACCAGCGTGAAGGCAATCGGGCCAAAGGCGCGCGACCAGGACGGACGGTCGACCTTGTGCGCGGAGAGCTCCTTCATGAGGTGCGGCGTGGGCGTGCTCTTGCGCGTCCTTCTCCCCTCGAAGTACGAGAAGAACCTCGCGCCCCTGCTCTCCTTCTTGTCTGCCGCCATGCGTACCTCCCGTCGAGTTTGCATAACCTCTCGAGTATAGCGACAAACCCAGCGGGGCCGCACCCTACAGCGCGGCGAGCAGGGCCTCGCAGCCCGCGAGCACGTCGCGGTAGGTGGACTCGAAGTCGCCGGTGTACCAGGGGTCGGCAACGTCATGCGGGCTGTCCGTCCAGTCGAGCAGGCGGCTCACCTTGTCCTGGGGATCGGAGCCCAAGATGCGCGAGAGGCCCCAGGCGTTCTCCGCGTCCATATAGATGATGTGGTCCCAGTCGCCGTACTCTCCGCGGCTCACGCGGCGCGCGCGGTGGCTCCCCACGGGCACGCCCTTCTCGCGCAGCTTGGAGACGGTGCCGTAGTGCGGCGGGTTGCCCAGCTCCTCGGAGCTCGTGGCGGCGGAGTCGATCTCGAACTCCCCCTCGCGCCCGGCGCAGCGAACGAGCTCCTCCATTACGAACTGCGCCATCGTGGAGCGGCAGATGTTGCCGTGGCAGACGAACAGAATGCGGGTCATGTCCCTCCCCTTAGGCAACGAGCGCGAACCACGCGATCACGGCGACGCCGAGCACGATGCGGTACCAGCCGAACGGCTTGAAGTCGTGACGGCGCACGAACTCCATGAGGAAGCGGATGACGGCGAGCGAGACCAGGAACGCCACGAGGCAGCCGACGCCCAGGATCGCGGCCTCGGTGCCCGTGAGCGAGTTGCCCGCGAGGAAGTACTTGGCGAGGCGCAGGCCGCTCGCGCCCACCATGACCGGGATCGCAAGGAAGAACGTGAACTCGGCCACGACGGTGCGCTTGCACCCGAGGATGAGGCCGCCGATGATCGTGGAGCCCGAGCGCGAGGTGCCCGGCACGATGGAGAGAACCTGGAAGAGGCCGATGCCGATGGCCGTCTTCCAGTCGAGCTCCTCGAGGCTCTGGACGCGCGCGTCGGCGTCGGCGAGCTCGGAGCGGCTGGGCGCCTCGGCCGGTGCGGAGAAGTGGCGCCCGCCCGTCGCGCGCCCTGCGAGCGCGCGGTCGGCCCGCCGCTCGCGCATGGTCTCGATGACGATGAACGCGATACCGTAGACGATGAGCGCGGCGGCGATCACGAAGGGGCTGCCGAGGTTGGCCTCCATCCAGTCGTCGATGGGGATGCCGATGATGGCGGCGGGGGCGCAGGCCACGATCGTCTTTGCCCACAGGAGCCACGTGTCGCGCCGCTCGGGCGCGGTCTTGCTCGGCGAGAAGGGGTTCAGCCGGTGGAAGAACATCACGCACACGGCCAGGATCGCGCCGAGCTGGATGACCACGAGGAACATGTTCCAGAAGTCCTCGGACACGTTCATCGTGAGGAACTGGTTGAGCAGGAGCATGTGCCCGGTCGACGAGATGGGCAGCCACTCGGTGATGCCCTCGACCACGCCGAACACTGCCGCCTTCACGAGCTCGATGACGTCCACGCGTACCTCCTAGCCAATCGCAGGACCATGCCCGCACCCACCCCTGCCCCACTTGTACCAGGTACAAGTGGGTCAACACACTGTCGCCCCATTTGTACCTGGTACAAGTGGGGCAGTGAGCAGCGAGCGCGTCAATCTTCGCGCGAGCGGCGCGCGGTCGACACGGCGCTCGGCGACCCCCACCGAAAAACCAAGCCGCTCGGCGACAATCCCCGCCACTCGCGCGACGTTGGGGCATAAGTGAGGCTAGAGACGCGGGCGGCGCCCGCTGCGCGAAGGGAGCATCCCATGGCCGACACCATCACCTCCTACCAAGACCTCGGCTACGACAAGATCTTCGTCTCCCTTGACGGGTCGGACGAGCAGGACAAGGTGCTCGACCGTGCCATCGTCATGGCCGCGAACGACCACGCCGAGCTCTACATCGGACACGTCATCGACTCGACCGCCCTCGAGGCGGCCGGCACCTTCCCCGTTAACATCGTGCCCTCGCTCGAGAAGGACTTCCGCGCGTCCATCGAGGCCAAGGTGCGCCACGCCGAGCAGTCGCCCGACATCCCCAAGGTGGAGGTCATCGTCCGCGCCGGGCGCATCCGCGAGACGCTCAAGGACGAGATGCTCGACGTGATCGAGCCCGACCTCGTGATCTGCGGGGCGCGCGGGCTCTCCTCGATCAAGTACGCCATCCTCGGGTCCATCTCCACCTTCCTCACCCGCAACACCAGCTGCGACACGCTCGTCATCAAGTAGCCCGGACGCCGCAGAGCGCGTCCCGCGCGGCCCCGCCGTCCCCCGAGCGGCGGGGCCGACTCGTGCAGAAACGGTGTTTCTCGCGTCTTCTCAGTAGAATGGAAGGGCTTGACCGCCAACGCCCGCGGTGCGCGGGCAGACCCGGAGGCACATCCAGAGCATGCTCGGAACGCGCACGAACAGGACACTTGGGGCGGCGACGCTCGCCTGCACGGCGGCGCTCGCCCTCGCGCTCTGCCCGCTCGGCACGCGAGCGGCGCTCGCCGACGCGGAGGCCGATCACGCGGACGAGCTCCAGGAGGTCCAGGGGCGCATCAACGAGAGCAACGTTGACTACGAGGAGGCGGTCGCGCGCGTCGAGGAGCTCCAGGCCCAGATCGACGCCAACGAGGCCCGCATCGCCGAGCTCGAGCAGGAGCTCCCCGCCCAGCGCGAGGAGGCCGCCGCGTCCATGCGCTCCCTCTACCGGATGCAGCAGAGCTCCGGCGGGCTCGTCGAGCTGCTGCTCTCGGCCGACAACTTCAACGAGCTGCTCACCACGATCCAGTACCTCGACGTTATCCAGTCCCACAACGCGAGCGCCGTGAGCGACCTCGTCGCCGCCTCCGAGGAGCTCGAGCAGACCCGCTCTGCCCTGGAGCTCCAGATGCAGGAGGCGGAGGCCGAGCGCGACCGCGCGGCAGAGGCGCTCGCCGCGGCGACCGCCGCTCGCCAGGAGCTCCAAGCCCGCATCGAGGCCCAGGCCGCCGCCGAGGCGGCAGAGCGCCAGGCCGCCATCGAGGCGGCGAAGGCCGAGGAGGGACAGACCTTCGTGACCGAGTCCGGCAACGAGGCGGAGGTCGAGACGCCGAGCGAGGGCAGCACCGGGGCGGGCTCGATCGACTGGAACATGAGCAAGGAGGAGTTCGTCTCCAGCTGGGGGGCGCGCATCGACGCCTACCTGGCAGGCTCCCCGCTCGCCGGCTACGGGACCACGTTCGCCGAGGCCGCCTGGGAGTACTCCGTCGACCCGCGCTTCTCGCCCGCCATCTCAATGGTCGAGAGCTCCCAGGGCCGCTACTGCTACCGCCCCCACAACGCCTGGGGGTGGGGCGGCATCAGCTGGAGCAGCTGGGAGGAGGCCATCTGGGCCCACACGGCCGGCCTCGCCTCCGGCTACGGCGGAACGCTCACCTACGCGGGCGCGCTCAAGTACTGCCCGCCCAACGCGGACAACTGGTACGCGTCGGTCCTCGCTAACATGCAGAGGATCTAGCGGGTGCAGAGGTTTCAGCAGGTAGACGCACCTATAGATAAACGCTTACGTCCCAATTCGTCCCATCGAACAGAAAAGCGCCCCCTCCGACCGTCAGGACGGGGAGGGGCGTCTCACACGCGTCGCGTTAGTTGGCCTTGAACGCCACGCCCTCGCTCTGCCATCCGGCCTTCACGAGCGAGTCGCGCTCGGCCGCGGAACCCCCGAAAGCTCAGCCGCCCCCGTGACCGTTAAATTGTTTTTCTTCCTTAGAGTTTTTAGGCACGATGCAAGCCTCATCTGCGACTTCACCTTCCTTCAACATCACTCAACAAGTTATCAACAATATCTGGTGCTGTTCTCATCTCTTTATCCACAACATATGGGGTACCATTACAAATGACCAAACAGAGGTTCCACCTAGCTAGGACACCTCTCGTTTGGCCTAACCAAGCGACTCGGCACGCACGTTAGGAGGTGACAAGATGCCCATGACAGCTAACGAGGGCCGCTGCTATAACGACGCGATCGAGCTGACCAAGACCGCGATCGCGTCCTGCGGCTCCCAGAACGCCTGGGTCCTCGTACATCCCGAGGCGGTGAACAACTTCTTCGATGCCGTTCTCGAGAACCTGCGGAAGACCCGCGGCATCAGCGAGGGTTAGGGAAGCCTCGCGAGCACGTCGGCGGCCTCGGACATGGCCCGCAGCCTATCCGAGGCCGCCTCGCCGGCCGGATTCTCGCGACACTCCTCAATAACGTCCAAGAGCGCCCGCATCACCTTGCCTGCCCATCTCCCCTCCTCGGGCTCGCCGTTGTTGGAGCAGGGCCATGGGTTCGCGAAGCGCACCTTGACGTCGGGTATGTCGCTGTTGAGGAAGTCCGCCGAGTCCAACGTCGCCAGCCTCTGCGCGCACCACGAGAAATCGCAGTTGCCCTCGTTCTCACGGAGCATGCGTGCGACAAACTCGCGCGCCTCGTCGCGCTCCTCGAACGCCGCCGTGTACCACCCCTTGCCGTTCCTCGTCCACGTAATGGTGTACGCGCACTCCTCAAGTCCGTCGAACCGCACCATGTCGGCCTCCCCTCTGGTCGTTAGTAAGTTTGATTTACGTTTTCAGGCAAATAAAAAACGTCCTCGACTTCGCACCCGAGCAGCGCGGCGGCCCTCTCGGCCTGCGCGCGCGTCATGCGCGACGGGTCCCTCTCTATCTTCTGGTAGGTGGGGTACGAGACCCCGATGGCGCGGACCATCTCCCTGCCCGAGAACCTGTGAGCCTCGGCCATCCTCGCCTTGCGAATCTCCCTCAGCCCCACTTCCTGCATCACCTCCGTTTCCGGCGCTTCAAACCCCAGCTCCGCGCGGCGTTCCGCGGGACCTACCGCGAGCCTCCCGTGGGCTGGAATCCGGTTGTCAAGGTACCCGGCGCTCTCGCGTCGTTGTCTGATATGTTAGCGATACTTTCCTACTATTGTCAATTATTCTTTCCTAGTTTTGAAAGTTTTCTTAGCTACTCTTGTAAACATCATTAACGTCGAGGCTTGGAGTAGCCATGGAGTTCGGCGACCGCGTACGTTACCTTCGTAAGGCCTGTGGGCTATCTCAGGAGGAGCTTGCGGAACGCCTTGACCTAACCAGGCCTTCCGTCACTTCATGGGAAACAGGCAAAACGAAGCCCAGACTCGACAAGCTGGAGCAGCTGGCCTCAATCCTCGGCACGAGCGCCTACTACCTCCTGAACGGCGAGGAGCCGCCGTCGCCGGACTTCTCCTACCCCTCCGGCGCCCGCCGCCCCGTCGGGCGCTCGGGCACGGTGCCCATGCGCCGCCTGGGCAAGACCCACGCGGGGAGCGCCGTCGAGGAGATGGAGGACGAGGGGACGGTCGAGGTCCCGGCCCGCGTGACGGAGATGCACCCCAACGGCTTCGCGCTGTCGGTCGAGGGCGACTGCATGGACCGAGCCTACCCCGACGGCTGCGTGGTGCTCGTGGACCCGGACGCGCAGCCCTGGAACGGGTGCGCGGTGGTGGCGGAGACCTCCCCGGGCGAGTCCGTTCTCAGGCGCTACATGCGCGGCAGCAACACCCTCATGCTCTCGGCGGACTCCCACAGCGGGGACTACGAGGACATGGTCTTCTCCAACGAGGAGACGCAGGAGGTCCGCACGCTCGGCGTGGTCGTCTGGTTCCAGGCTGACCACGACGAGTACGAGAGGTGGTAGGGATGGGACATGACGACGGCGGCAACGGTAGAGTGATGTCATTATGCGTGAAGACCGGCACAAGTCAATCAAGGTAACAAATGCGCCAAGAGGAATAGGAAGGCTGCCAATCTCGCAAATCTGCGCTGTCGGTACCCTTCCCGATGCTGCCGATGATGGAATTGACGTCATCTGGAAGGACGTGACATTCTGCTCGGTTTCACAGATGACGGCGTTGGCAGCCGTTCAACTGGCAGCCCATGAGGCTGGAGTCGTACAGGGATACGCGCTCCCAGAGAGCGACGCTTGCTCGTACATGCTTCGCATGGACTACTGCCGAGTGCTCGGAATCGAGACGGAAGAGGGATTCGTTAGACACGACCCTGTAGGACGCTTCGTCCCGCTGTCGACCATCCCAATCGACGAGGTGCAGGCAGATCCCGGCGGGATAGCTGACAAGCTGGAGGAGGTTGTGTCGCGGAACACCAGCCTTCACAGGAGCGCATCGAACATGCTGAACCTTTCTGTAATGGAGGTCATCGACAACGTGGTTCAGCACTCCAATGCGAAATCCCCTGGACTCGCCTGCGCGCAGTACTACGCTGGGCAGAAGTTCGTCGAGATGTGTGTTGCAGACTGCGGCGTCGGAATACCGGCTTCCATGGAGGAGAATCCACTCTACTCTAGTCTCACACCATGGGAGCGCATGGAAGCTGCCTTCAAGCCAGGGACTGGCCAGTGGTACGGAAGAAGTGGGCTCGGCGGTCACATGGTCAGCGGAGGAGTAGGGCTCTCCTACGTCTGCAAGCTCGCCGCGCGCCTCGGAGGGCACGTTTGGACCGTCTCGGGGCAAGAGGCCATACACATAGGCTCTAACGGAACGGAAAAGGTCGACGGGCTCTACTACCCTGGCACAGTGATGGTCATACGGATTCCCGACACGCCTGTGGAAGTCCTGGAGTCGGACATCTTCGACGACGGAAAACCCGTCCCCGTCTACTGGGACGGAACCGATGGAATACACTGCGACAATGGGGGAATCCTGTGGTAGATTCCGCTACAACACGATTTCTTCATAATTCGCATATAGTATTTAGCGGATATTCGCTCAGTATGCGAGGAGGAGGAGCCCATGGTCATCAGCATGAAGGACTTCGGCGCGTCTCTTGGAACCCGAGTTGCGGGGCGCAGCGCATACGACGATATCATGACGAAGAGTGGCCAGCTGACCGAACCTGTGGTATTCGACTTCTCTGGCGTCACCACGATTACGAACTCATTCGCAGACGAGGTCTTTGGGCGTATGGTGTCGGAGATTGGCATGGTCGAAATGCGCTCAAGGACGAGCTTCAGGGGCGTGGACCCATTTTGGGCTCGCATAATCCGCAGCGCCATGGATCGCAGGGAGTCGAGTCGAGAGACCGTCACTGCATAAAGAGGTTCGTCGCCTATTACAAATCCAGATCTGTCTTTCCGTCAGCCGGGGTCTCCGTTACGGGCATGCCAGAAGAAGACTGACAAGAGCGGTTTGTCGTCATTTTTAGTTGATCTTGACGGACAGGCTCATTTGTCCGTTATCAGTGACGCAAAGCGCCCCGCGTACAATCTTGGCGGACTCACGCGGGGCACGCCAGCCAACCGAGGATTGGAGGCGATGCCATTATGGCACGAAGGCGGATGCGCAGCGCGTGGGGCTCCATCGCGGAGGTCCGGCGCGGGGTGTGGCGCATACGCTACTGAGCCGAGGGGCCGGACGGCTACCGCAGGCGCAGCGAGACGGTGCGCGGCACCCGGCGGGACGCCGTCGAGCGCAGGAGCGCCCTCATGCTCGAGCCCGGCGGCGACGCGCCGTACCCCACCGTGCGTCAGTGCTGGGAGAGGTGGTGCCTCCCCGACATCGAGCGTCAGGTCGAGACGGGCTAGCGCGCCCAGCAGACCCTCGACCAGTACGCGAGCCGCTGGCGATGCCACGTCGGCCCGCGCTGGGGGGACGTCCCCGCCGACGAGGTGCGACCGCTGGCGGTCCAGCAGTGGATAGACACCATGCCGCGCTCGGTCGCGCAGCAGTCGTCACAGGCGCTGAGGTCGATACTGTCCTACGCGGTCCGCTACGAGGCGATAGGCTCCAACCCGCTCGACGCCGACTACGTGATGCCGGCGAGGTCGACGTCCGTCGAGCGCAGCCGAGAGACGCTCGACGTCCCGGGCATGCTCTCGCTGTGGGGAAGGGTCAGGGGGACGTGGCTCGAGGCGCCGGTCCTTGCGATGTGCTTCGGCGGAGCCCGGGTCGCCGAGAGCCTCGGGGTGCGCGCCGGGGACGTGAGGCTCAGGCGCGTGACCGTCGGGGACGTCGAGGTGAGCGTGGCCGTGGTCTTCCTGAGGACGCAGATACGCGGGGCCGGCGTGGCGGACGACAGGCTCAAGAACCGGTGGAGCGTGCGCCCCGCGATCATGCCGGGAAGCCCGGGCGCGCGGATGGCCGAGCTGGCGGCGGGCAGGGGCGAAGGGTGGCTCGTCGACGACGGCGACGGCGGACCGGTCGACAAGTACGCGCTCAGGAGGGGCTGGGAGCCCATCCAGCGCGATCTCGGCGGGCTGCTGATGAAGAACCTGCGCGCGTCCTGGGAGACCGCGCTGCGATGGTCGCTCAAGCTGCCCCCTGGATAACGGAGAGGCTCATGGGGCACGTCCCCCTGTCCGGCGGCAAGGTGACCGCGTACCACTACGACAGCCCCGAGGAGGGGGACCTCGTGCGGGCGGTGGCGGAGGCGTACGCGGCGCGCCCGGTGCTCGAGGGGACCGGCCTCGGCCCAGCCGGTATCATCCCCGCCGGCGCGTCCCACCCGCGTCCCAACTCCAGCAAATAGGCGCACTGCGTGAAAGATGCGGACATGAATGCGCAGCTACATGACGCGCGGAACGCACGGGGTGCGTGTGCGAACTTGCAGCGCATCTAGCGCTAGCGGGAGAGACGCCCTTCTCGCCAAGGCTGCAAAAGACCGCGCATGAGTTCCTCGCTCGCGGAAACTTCCTGTCGTGGGTAGTTTTGAGGTCCAAAACTGCCCGCGGTCGCAGATCTCAACGGTGCATGCGTCCAAAACTACCCACGGTCGGCAATATGGTCGGCACTCCCCGCCAGCGGCGAGAAGGACGCGCGCTCCGCGCCCCCCGGCGCTACGCCGTGAGGTAGACCATCACGATGATGAGCGCGAATCCGATGACCTCGGCCGGCGTGAACGGCGTCCCCAGCCACACGACCGTGGCGACCGTCGCCGTGACCGGCTCGATCGTGCCGAGCAGGCTCGCGCGCATGGAGCCGGCGTCCTTCACGCCCTGCAGGTAGAGCGCGTAGGCGCCGAAGGTCCCCACCGTCACGCAGAGCGCGATCACCCCCCAGCCAAGCGCGTCGAGCTCGGGCATGTGCTCCCAAGGGCGCCACGCGAGCGCCAGGACGAGCCCCGAGAAGAGGAACGCGAGGCCGTTCACCGTGAAGTTGCCCCAGCGCGCCATCGGGGCGGCGGGCAAAATCGAGAGGCAGGCGGCGGCCGCGGCGCACGCGAGCCCCCAGAGGAGCCCCTCGGCCGGCAGGCTCAGCTGCCCGGGATTGCCGCCCGTGGCAACGAGGTAGGTGCCAACGAGCGCGAGGACGACCCCCAACAGCTCGCGGCGCCGCGGCCGGCGGCGCACCTTGAGGCACACGTAGGCGAGCACGAGCACCATGCCGAGGCTCTGCATGATCGTGGCGGTTGCCGAGTTGGTCCAGTCGATCGCCTCGAGGTAGGCGACCTGCGAGAAGAGAATCGCCCCCAGGCTCACGCCGGCGATGGCGAGAAGGTCGCGCGGGCTTCTCCACACGCCGGCGAGCTGCTCGCGCCCGCGCGCGGTGAGCGCAGCGGCGGCGAGGAAGAGCCAGCACGCGAACAGCTCGCGCACGCACACGAGCCAGAGCGGGTCAATGGCGTACGTGTCCATGAGCCACTTGGAGACCGTCCCGTTGAGTCCCCAGAACGTGCCCCCCACGAGCGTTGCCACGATCCCGCGCCGCACGACGCGGCGCCGCTCGCGGTCCCTCTCGCTCGGCTCCTCGATGCCCTGTGCCATGCCATCTCCCCTCGACGCGCCCGAACGAGCCTACCATCTCGGGACGCTCCTGAACAGGGCGTCTTTTTTGCAAGGTGTCCCAGGCAATCGGACCCGGCGCCCACGGGCTCCGCGCGCCGTCGCGGGCTGGGGTATGCTGGGCTGAAAGCAAAACCTGGGAGGAACCATGGCCGACAAGAACCCCTTTCTCGAGCCCCGCGCCGACCTCGAGGTCGGCAGCCGTCACGCGGGCTTCACCGTCACGTCTGCCGAGACGCTGCCCGAGCTCTCCGGCTGCGCCTACGTCATGCGCCACGACGCGACCGGCGCCCGCGCCCTGTGGCTCGCGTGCGCCGACACCAACAGGGCCTTCTCGATCTCGTTCAAGACGCCGCCGGCCGACGACACGGGCGTCTTCCACATCCTCGAGCACTCGGTGCTGTGCGGGTCCGACCGCTACCCGGTGAAGGAGCCCTTCGTCAACCTGCTCAAGACGAGCATGCAGACGTTCCTGAACGCCATGACCTTCCCCGACAAGACCATGTACCCCGTGGCCTCCACCAACGTGGCGGACCTCGAGAACCTCATGTCGGTCTACCTGGACGCCGTCTTCCACCCCGCGATCTGGCACCGCCGGCGCATCTTCGAGCAGGAGGGCTGGCACCTTGAGGTGGAGGGCGAGGGCGCCGGGGCGCGCCTCTGCTACAACGGCGTGGTCCTGAACGAGATGAAGGGCGCGCTCTCCGACCCCGAGGACGTGCTCTACCAGGCCATAGGCCGGCAGCTCTTCCCCGAGACCGCCTACCGCTTTGAGTCGGGGGGCAACCCGCGGGCGATCCCCACGCTCACCTACGAGTCGTTCCTCGACTCCCACGCACGGCACTACGCGCCCTCCAACGCCTACGTCACCCTCTACGGCAACCTCGACGTTGACCGCGAGCTCGCCCTCGTGGACGAGGCCCTGCGCGGGGCCGTGCGGGAGCACGCCGGCGCGCCCAACCCGCTCGGGCTGCAGCCCCCGGTCGCCCCGGGGCGCACCTGCGTGCGCATGGCGACGGCCGAGGCCAACGCCCAGGTGGCGCTCGCCTACGTCGTTGGGACCGCGGCCGACCGCACGCGCGTGCTCGCGGTCGACGTGCTGCTCGACGCCCTGTGCGGCTCGAACGAGGCGCCGCTCAAGCGCCGCGTGCTCGACGCCGGCCTCGCCGACGACTTCAACGCCCTGCTCGTCGACGGCGCGGCACAGCCCCAGGTAATCTTCCTGCTCAAGGGCCTGCGCGAGGGCGCTGGCGAGAAGTTCCGCGAGCTCGTGGAGGCCACCTGCGCCGAGCTCGCCGAGGGGGGCGTCCCGCGCGACAAGCTCGAGGCCTCGATCGCCCAGGCCGAGTTCAACCTGCGCGAGGGCGACTGGGGCGGCTACCCCGACGGCGTCGCCCTCTCCATCCAGGCGCTCTCGAGCTGGCTCTACGACGACGAGCGCCCGACCGACTACCTGCGCTACGAGGACGCGCTCGCCGAGCTCAAGCAGGGGCTCGACGACGGCCTCTTCGAGCGCCTGCTCGCTGAGCTCGTGCGCCCGGACGCCCACTCCGCCGAGGTGGAGCTCGTGCCCGTCGCCGAGGGCGCGGCGGACGAGGAGGCCGCCGAGCTCGAGCGCCTGCGCGCCGGCATGGGAGACGACGAGCTCGCCGCCGTGCGCGAGGAGGTCGCGGCGCTGCGGGCGGAGCAGGAGGCCCCGGACGCCCCCGAGGCGCTCGCGACCCTGCCGCAGCTCACCGTCGCAGACATCGAGCCTCCCGCGCCGGAGCCGGCGCCGATCGACGTCGAGGCGCCGCTGCCCTGCATCGCCCACGAGCTCGACACGCACCGCATCGACTACGTCTACCACTACTTCGACCTGCGCCGCCTCACCGTGGGGGAGCTGCCGTGGGTCGGCGTGCTCACCGACCTTCTCGGCAGGCTGGACACGGCTCGCCACACCGCCTCCGAGCTTGACACCCTCATCGAGGCGAACCTCGGCGGGCTCGACTTCTTCTGCGAGACGTACGCGCGCGACGAGGACCTCTCCTTTGCCGACCCGACGCTCGTGGTGGGCGCCTCCGCGCTCTCGGAGCGCGTGGACGCGCTTGCCGCCATCCCGCGCGAGGTCTGGGGCGAGACGAGCTTTGCCGACACCGCGCGCGTCCGCGACATCCTGACGCAGAAGAAGATCGGCCTCGAGCAGCACTTCCTGGGCTCGGGCCACTCCGCGGCGCTCGCGCGCTCGCTCACGTGCTTCTCGGCGGCGTCGCTCGCTGCCGGCAGGATGGGCGGGATCGACTACTACCTCTTCCTCAAGGACCTGCTCGCGCGCTGGGACGAGGTCGCGCCCCAGCTGCCGGCGCGCCTCAGCGAGCTCGCCGCGCGCATCTTCACGGCAGACGAGGTCGTCGTGAGCTTCACGGGGCCGGCGGAGGACCGCGAGCGCTTCTGGGAGGCGGGCGGAACGCTCGGCCTCGCGAGCACGGGCGCGTCCGCGCACGCGCTCGAACTCAGCGTGCCCGGCGCGCGCCGCGAGGCCTTCGTCATCCCCTCCGACGTCTGCTACGTGGCGCGCACGGGCGCCCCGTCGCCCGCCGACGCCGGGAGCGTCGGCACCTGGCAGGTCGCGGCGCGCGCCCTCTCCTACGACTACCTCTGGAACGAGGTCCGCGTGAAGGGCGGCGCCTACGGCGTGGGCTTCAAGCGGGCATCGGGCGGGCTCAGGCAGTTCTGGTCGTACCGCGACCCCTCCGTCGACGCCACGCTCGCTCGCTACGACGCCGCCGCGGCATGGCTCGCCGACTGGCAGCCGAGCGCCTCCGAGCTCTCCGGCTACGTGGTCTCCACGGTCGCCGCCCACGACGCCCCCGTGAAGCCGCGCCAGCTCGCCCGTCGCCAGGACGTGACGCGCTTCGGGGGCAGGCCGCTCGGGTGGCGCGACGAGGTGCGCGCCCAGGAGCTCGCCACCACGGCGGCCGACGTCCGCGCGCTCGCCTGCGCGCTCGGCGACAAGGACGCGGCGCAGGGAGTCTGCGTCTTCGGCGGTCGAGACGCCCTCGAGGCGTGCGGCGTGGCCTTCGACTCCGTGACCGAGCTCTGCTAGCGGGCGCGCCGCCGCCAACCTTGCGAAAGCGTAAGCTGCCCGCAAGGCAGGGCGATGGCGCGGCGGCTCCCTTCCGCCGAGAATGACCTCAGTCACCTCGCGGAAGGGAGCCGCCATGCTGCTCGGTCTCTATGAGTGCTTTGCCATTGTCGCCGTGTTCGTGCTGCTCGGCCCCATCGCGCTCTGGCCGCTGCTGGAGGATCGCGTGGCCTGAGGCCGCAGCGGACGCGAGCCGGGGCGCGCCGCGCGTCAGAAGGTCCGCCGAGTGCGCGCCCAACCCAGGCTCGCTGCGCGCACTCGCCGAGTTTGTTGTCCAAACGGACAGGAATTGCGCCCACTGCCCGCACGGAAGCGCGCACTCGGCGCACTTCGTGCCAGCCGCGCCCGTGCCCCTAGGCGAGAAGATCCTCCACGCCAAGCTTGGGGACGTGGTGCACCCAGGCGTCGCCCTCCCGCTCGCGCCAGTAGGACAGGCCGTGCGGCGTGTCCGCGGGCTCCACGACCACCCGCTCGTCGGCGGCAGGATAGCCCAGGGCGAGAAGGACCAGCGGCTCCAGGTTCTTCTCGGCTAGGCCGAGCGCGTCCGCCAGCGCGGCGTCGAAGCTCGCGATCATGCAGCCCACAAGGCCCGAGGCCCGCGCGGCGAGCGCCAGCGTCTGCGCGGCTATGCCGGCGTCCTGGTTCCGGATGGCGCTCGCGCGGCTGCCCGCGGGCCCGCACACGGTGACGTAGGCCGTCGGGCGCTCGCCGGGGGCCGGGCCGTCCCAGTCGCGCAGGAGCGCGGCCCAGCGATGGTGCGAGAAGACCTCGAGCACCTCGTCCCTCTCGCAGCTCAGGTGAAAGCGAAGCAGCTGCGTGTTGTTGCCCGTGGGCGCGAGGCGCGCGCAGGCCACGAGCTCCTCGAGCAGCTCGCGCGAGACCGGCCTCGACTCGTCGAAGCGCCGGTACGACCTCGACGATGCCACGACGTCTGCAAACTCGCTCAGGTTCATGGGACCTCCCTTGTCCGCGCGTCCGTCCGCGCGCTCCCTAACCTGTCCCTTTTTCTCTGAGAGAAAAACCACGTCCCCAATTTACAGCCCGGCGGCGCCGATGGCGGCGACGGCCTCGCGCAGCTCGTCAGGCGGCAGGACGAGCGCCATGCGCACGTAGCCCTCGCCAGACGGGCCAAAGCTCGCGCCCGGCGTCACGATCACGCCCGAGCGCTCCAGAAGTTCGACGGTGAACTGCGCCGAGTCCATGCGGCCGCCCGGGATGCGTGCCCACACGAACATGGAGCCGTGGGCGTTGGGGCGCTCCCAGCCAATGGAGACGAGCGCGTCGCACAGGGCGTCTCGGCGCTCCTGGTAGAGCAGGCGCTGTCGCTCGACCTGGTCGCGCGGGCCCGTGAGCGCGGCGATCGCCGCGTCCTGCTCGGGGTAGAACATGCCGAAGTCAATCTGGGAGCGCAGCCTGCGCGCCGCCGCCACCACGTCCGGCCGGCCCACCAGAAACGAGAGCCGCGCGCCGGTCACGTTGAAGGACTTGGAGAGCGAGAGGAACTCCACGCCCACGTCGAGGGCGCCGGGGTACGAGAGGAACGACCCGCCCGCCTCGCCGTCGAAGACGATGTCCGAGTAGGCGTTGTCGTGGATCACCACCAGGTCGTGCTCACGCGCGAAGGCGATGACCTCCTCGTAGACCTCGGGCGTCCCCACCGAGCCCACGGGGTTCGCCGGCAGGGAGACGATGAGGTACTTGGCCGCGTCGGCCACGTCGGCCGGCACGTCGGCCAGGTGGGGCAGGAAGTCGTGCTCGGCCGTGAGGCGGTAGTAGGCCGGGCGCGCCCCGGCGAGCAGCGTCGCGTTCTGGAAGACGGGGTAGCACGGGTCCGGCACAAGCGCCACGTCGCCGGGGTTGGAGAGCGCGGCGCACACGTGGACGAGGCCCTCCTGCGTGCCCCGGCAGCTCATCACCATGTCGCGGGTGATGCCGCCCACGCCGTAGCGATCGGCGTAGTAGGCGCAGACGGCGTCGAGGAGCTCGTCGGTGTCGTGCAGGGAGTAGCGCCAGTTGGCGGGCACGGCCGCGCTCGCGCGCAGCGCCTCGATCACGTGGGGCGCCGGCTCGAAGTCAGGGGTCCCCACCGAGAGGTCGAACACCCTGCGCCCGCTCGCCTCGAGCTCGCGCCGCCGCGCGTTGAGCGCCGCGAACACCTCGTCGCCGAACAGGTCCAGCCGTCGTGAGAACTCCATTCCCCTCGCCCCTCTCGTAGCGCGTCCACCACGCCCCTCACTCTAGCCCAACCGCTCGGCGCGCCGCTCGCCGACGCCCCCTCGGAAACATCACCGACAATTTGAGGAAAAGCTTTTTTGGCGCGCCTTTTTGCTACCTGCGCCGATATGGGTTATCGACAGCACCGCAAGGGATTTCAACCAGTTGTCAACAATATCTTGTGCTTTTAGTCGCACCAAACCACTACTAGTTGTGGCATAGTTGATTGAGCGCACAGTACACCCAGCGCGCCCTCCCGGCGCGCCGCAGCGAAAGGGCGGCAGCAATGAAGATCATCAAGCGAAACGGCTCAGAGGTCGCCTTCGACATCTCGAAGATCGAGAACGCCATCCGCGCCGCCAACGCCGAGGTGCCCGCGAGCGAGCGCCTCACCGAGCGCGAGGTCAAGTTCGCCTCCCTGAACGTCACCGACGAGTGCATGGAGGCCGGCCACACCGTCACCGTCGAGGAGGTCCAGGACCTCGTCGAGGACCAGCTCATGGCCCTCGACCACTTTGAGGTGGCCCGCAAGTACATCATCTACCGCTACGTGCAGAACCAGAAGCGCCACAAGAACACGACCGACGACAAGATCCTCGCGCTCATCGAGTGCAACAACGAGGAGGTCAAGCAGGAGAACTCCAACAAGAACCCCACGGTGGTCTCCGTCCAGCGCGACTACATGGCCGGCGAGGTTTCCAAGGACCTCACCATGCGCGAGCTTCTCCCCGCCGACATCGTTGAGGCCCACAACGAGGGCATCATCCACTTCCACGACTCGGACTACTTCGCGCAGCACATGCACAACTGCGACCTCATCAACCTCGAGGACATGCTGCAGAACGGCACCGTCATCTCCGGCACGCTCATCGAGCGCCCGCACAGCTTCTCCACCGCCTGCAACATCGCCACGCAGATTATTGCGCAGGTCGCCTCCTGCCAGTACGGCGGCCAGTCCATCTCGCTCACGCACCTCGCGCCCTTCGTCGACGTCTCGCGCAAGAAGATCCGCCGCCAGGTGGAGGCCGAGATGGAGGCCATCGGCATCGACCCGGGCGAGGAGAAGGTCGCAGAGATCGTGGAGGGCCGCGTGCGCGAGGAGATCTCGCGCGGCGTGCAGACCATCCAGTACCAGGTCGTCACCCTCATGACCACCAACGGCCAGGCGCCGTTCATCACGGTCTTCATGTACCTCAACGAAGCCAAGAACGAGCGCGAGAAGGCGGACCTCGCCCTCTGCATCGAGGAGATGCTCAAGCAGCGCTACCAGGGCGTCAAGAACGAGGACGGCGTCTGGATCACCCCGGCCTTCCCGAAGCTCATCTACGTCCTCGAGGAGGACAACGTCCGCGAGGGCACCCCGTACTTCTACCTCACCAAGCTCGCCGCCAAGTGCACCGCCAAGCGCATGGTGCCCGACTACATCTCCGAGAAGAAGATGAAGGAGTACAAGCTCTCCAAGGGCGAGACCGAGGGCAACGGGGACTGCTACACCTGCATGGGCTGCCGCTCCTTCCTCACGCCCGACCGCTCGGGCAACGGCTTTGACAACGTGGCCAACGCCGGCAACTACGAGCCTGGCAAGCCCAAGTACTACGGCCGCTTCAACCAGGGCGTCGTGACGATCAACCTCGTGGACGTGGCCCTCTCGGCCGAGCGCGACATGGACAAGTTCTGGGAGATCTTCGACGAGCGCCTCGAGCTCTGCCACCGCGCCCTGCGCTGCCGTCACGAGCGCCTGCTCGGCACCACCTCCGACGCCGCGCCGATCCTGTGGCAGTACGGCGCGCTCGCGCGCCTCGAGAAGGGCGAGAAGATCGACAAGCTCCTCTACGGCGGCTACTCCACCATCTCGCTGGGCTACGCCGGCCTCTACGAGTGCGTGAAGGCCATGACCGGCCACAGCCACACCGACCGCGAGGCCACGCCGTTCGCGCTCGCCGTCATGCAGCGCATGAACGACAAGTGCGCCGAGTGGAAGGCCGCCGAGAACATCGACTACTCGCTCTACGGCACGCCGCTCGAGTCCACCACCTACAAGTTCGCCAA
>DXBM01000068.1 GCA_019116525.1 Candidatus Olsenella pullistercoris
AGCCCCCGCCCCCGCCGGGTCAGACGAAGGCGTCAACCGGGACGCCGACGGCACCGCGGCGAAGCAGCGAGACGAGGCGCGCCTGCACGCAGACGAGCGCGACGTTGTGGCTCCGGATGGGCGCGATGAGCGAGCGGGCGCCGTTGTCGCGGGGCCGAGCCACGCTCGCGGCGAGCTGCGCGTGGTCGGTCTCGATCATCTTGCCCACGATGCGGCGCTGGTCAGGGGCGCTCGTCCTGCTCCCCCACCCGCACACGGCCTCGACGCAGCGAGCCAGGAGCTCCACGTAGCGGCTCTGGAGCATCTCCATGCTCGCGGCGTCGCCCTCGAGCCCCCAGTGCCGGTAGAGGCCAAGGAGCGCCTCGTGCTCCGCCTCGAGGCGACGGTACCCCTCGAGCGCGGCCGCGTCGCGAGGGCCCGCCTCGAGCGAGCGCGCCACGTGGTAGGACGCCCCTGGAAGGACCCCCACGCGCTCGACGTCGCGCAGGTACTCAATCACCAGCGCATGGTCGCCCGCGACGGGCGCCGAGAAGCGCGCGCCGAGGTCGGAGAGGCGGTCGCGGCGGAAGAGCTTCCCGCTCGCGGGAAGGAGCTGCCCCGAGGCGAAAAGCTGCCACGCCCCGGCGCGGAAGTCGTGCTGGGTTGGAAAGACGACGCCCTCGGCCTCGGCGTCCACCTCGCTCGGGCGGGCCCCGCCCACGGACAGGGCGAGCGACAGCCCGCCCATGGCCAGCTCGAGCGAGCGCGCCTCGGCCAGCTCCACGAGGTCCGCGACAAAGGACGGAGCAATCCAGGCGTCCGCGTCGACAACGGTCACGTACGTGCCCGCGGCGCGCTCGAGTGCGAGGTCGAGCGCCTCCTGCCGGTTGCAGCCCCCGGCGCGCACGAGCTGGACGCGCATGTCGCGCTCGGCGGCCGACTCGAGCCAGCGCGCCGAGCCGTCCGCAGAGCCCGCGTCGACGACCACCAGCTCAAGGTTTCGGAGGGTCTGGTTCTGCACGCTCTCCACCGCGCGCCGCACGGAGGCTTCGGCGTCATGGACTGCCATGAGCACCGATACCGTGGGCGATGTTGGCGTGTAGTGCGGCACCCGCACCCTCCCGTCTCGCAGGACAGAACGCAAATGCACGATATGTAGGGTATCAGCGCCGCCCTCGCGGGCGGGCCTCACGCGGCGCCTTGGCAAAATGAGCACAGTGAGGCGCGGCGAGCGGCGCTCAGGAGCAGGTGGGCGGCCTAGTTGGCGGGGGCCAGCGTCCCAAGCGCCAGGCCGAGCTGCGTCTGGTCGAGGACCTGGCGGCCCGTCTCCTGGGCGTTGCCCTCCTCGTCCGTGGTCGTCTCGGCAACGAGGGGCGCGTCGGATGCGGAGAGATTGGAGACGCCGATCGCGGAGAGGGACTCCGCCAGGGAGAGGAGCCCGGTGGCGTCCATGTTGGTCCTGATGCGCGAGAGCAGCCCGGACGCGGAGCTCACGAGGTCCGCCGTGCCCTGACCGGCGAGCGAGGCGGCCTCCTCGATCACGTCCGACGTGGCGAGGACCACGTTCGAGAAGCTGACGCCCGCCGCAGAGGCCACGGGGACGACGCAGGCGGCGTAGCCCTCGGACGAGAAGAGCTCTGCCAGCGTGGTCTGCCCGCCGTCGACCGTGAGGGCAAGGTCCGTCGGCAGGCTCACGAGCGAGGCCGTGCCCTGCGCCTCGTTCACGGCGAGGATCCGTGCCGCAGAGAGCGTCGCGCCCTGCTCGTCGAGGCTGTCAGCCGTCAGCAGCAGCGTGCAGCTCACGCCCTCGGTGGCAACGTAGCCCTCGCCGGCGTCGGGGGCCGCGGCCTGCTGGCCGATCGCGTCGCCCAGCGACACGTCCCCCAGGTTGGTGTCCTGGGAGACGTGGTTCCAGACGAGAACCACCACGAGCGCCGCCACAGCGAGCGCCGCCGCGCACACGACGGCGCCGATCGCGTTGCGCCGCGGGCTTGGGCTCGGGACGTCCGTTCGTTCGAACCGCTCGCGCTTCCTCGCCATGCTCGCCGCCCCTCTCGCCGGTCTGCTTTAGAAGATGATACCCAAGGCACCCACCGCAAGCCCAAGCGCAACGGAGACCACATAGACGATCAGCGTGAGGGCAAGGTTCTGTCGCAGATCCGAGTTGGTGCGCCAGAGCACGAGCAGGCCCATGCCGCCCGAGGCGAGCAGCCCCGCCATCATGGGGCCCGTGGCGAGCACCCCCTCGAGGTAGAGCTCGGTGATCGCGACGCTCGCCCCGCAGTTGGGGATGAGGCCCACGAGCGCCGCGAGGAAGGTCGCGCGCGCCGGGTGGCTCGCGAGCAGCGACGCGAGCGCCTCGTGGCCCACGCCCTCGATCACGAGGCCGAAGGCGAGCGTCACCACGAAGATGAAGGCCGTGACCTGCGCAGTGTGCACGAGCGCCGAGCGGACGATGCCCCAGCGGCCCGAGGCGTGGCCATGGCCGTGCTCGTCGTGCCCGTCGTCGCAGTGGCAGTGGGCGCGCTCGCAGAGCTCCGCGATGTGCGGTCGCCCGTCACCGGCGCGGTGCCGCAGTCGCAGGACGGCGTCGAGCGCCGCTCCCGCCACGACGCCCACGACCACCTTTGTCGCCATGATGGCGAGCATGCCGCTCACAGGGGCTCGGTTGGCCAGGAACACGGGCACCATCTCGTCAGAGGTCGAGAGAATCACGGCGAGGAGCGTGCCCGCCGTCACCACGCGGCCAGCATAGAGCGTCGCCGCCATGGCGGAGAAGCCGCACTGCGGGAGCGCCCCGAGCACCGACCCCACCACGGGGCCAGCCTTGCCCGAGCGCTCGATGGCGCGCTGGACGCGCCCGGCAGCGGAGTGCTCGATCGCCTCCATGGCAAGGTAGGTGACAAACAGAAACGGTACCAGCTCGAGCGTGTCCAGCAGGCTGTGCTCGAGCTCGTGAAGCAAGAAATCCAAGCTCGGTCCTCCAAACGTGAGGGTGCGCCGCGATGCCCTAGTCCCAGGGCCCAAGCGCCGACTCGGGGTATTCTACCCCGACGAAGGTGAGGCCTTTCGCCGGAGCGCAGGGGCCCGCCGCGGAGCGGTCCCGCGCCGCCAGGACGCCCTCGACCCACGACTCCTCGCGGTGTCCGCGCCCCACCTCCACGAGCGTCCCTGCGATCGTGCGCACCATGTTGTGCAGGAAGGCGTTCCCCGTGATGTCTATCGCCACGAGCTCCTCCCCCGCCTCCACAACGCGGCTCACCTCGAGCGAGCGAACAAAGCGGCAGGTAGGCTTGCCCTCTGCCGAGGCAGCCTTGCAGAAGCTCTTGAAGTCGTGCTCGCCTGTGAGGCAGCGCGCCGCCCGCGCCATCGCGCCCTCGTCGAGCTCGCCCCGGTACCACCATGCGTGGTCCCACGCGAGGACCGGCCGCGCCTGCGAGGCGCAGATCCTGTAGCGGTAGCTGCGCGCGAGCGCGTCAAAGCGTGCCGAGAAGCCCGCAGGCGCGCGAAGGAGCGCCTGAACCGAGATGTCGTCCGGGGTGAGCGCCACAAGGCCGCGCATGAGGCGCGAGCCGGGGAGCGAGAGCTCGGCGCCCGACACCGGGAGGCTCACGTACTGCGCGATCGCGTGCACGCCCGCGTCGGTGCGGCCGGCGCAGGTGAGCTCGCATGGGCGCCTCAGCACGGTCTCGAGCGCGCGCCGCAGCTCGCCCGCGACTGTACGCACGCCCGGCTGCTCTGCGAAGCCGGCGAAGTCGGCGCCGCGATAGCCGACGCGCAAGACGAGCGTTGCCTCCGTGTCACCCATGCTCTCTCCCCTTCCTGCCGCTCGCGCAGCCCTTGCTGACGCCCCGCGACCTGGCCTCCGGGGCGCCCCTAGCGTAGCACGCCGCCCTCCGCGCGCCGCCTAGAGCGCGACGGAAGCCACCGCCCAGACGATTCCGCCGAGAAGGGCCAAAGCGTCGCGCGCGGGGAGCGAGCCCGCGGCGATCGGCCGGTCCCCGGTGAAGCAGCGGTCGCACATGGCGCTCGCAAGCTCGTCGGCGCGACGGAACAGGCCCACCAGGAGCGGCACGAGGACCTGGGCCCAGCCCGACAGTCGCCGCACGGGGCCGCCCTCGTCGAGGCGGGCGCCACGGGCGCGCTGCGCGCACCGTATGCGCTCGACCTCCTCTACCGTGAGCGGGATGAAGCGCAGCGCCACCGAGGCAGACGTCGCAACGCCGCCCACCGGCACCCCCAGGCGTCGCAGCGGCGCCGCGAGGGCCGCGACCGCGTCAGCGATGGCAGGAGGGGCGGTCGTTGACGAGAGGGTCAGCGCAAAGCCCACCACAAGGGCGACGCGCAGGACCATCGTCGCGCTCCTCCACAGCCCCTCAGGCGAGAGGCCGGGCTGTCCCACGAGCACGACCGCGTTGGACAGCACGGAGACGACAAGGACGACCGCCGCCGGGCGCAACCCCAGGAGCACCGTCATCGCCGACGTCCTGCTCGCCACGAGGGCCGCCGCAAGCCCGATCGCCACGAGGGCAAGCCCCCACGGCGCGCTCGCGGCGAACGCGGCAACCGACGCAACGGCGAGCAGGACCACCTTGACGCGCGCGTCCATGTGGTGGACGAGGGTATCCCCCGGGGCGAACGCGCCCGGCACGCGCGGCCTACGCATCGGCGCTCGCCCCCTCAAACGCCGCACGCAGGCGCACCAGCAGCGGCGCGACGAGGTCCGCCGCCGCAAAGGGCGCGGTCGAGCGCGACGCCTCGGCGCCGGCGCACCTGGCGACGACGCGCCCCTCGGACAGGAAGACCACCTCGTTGGCCTCCTCAAGCCACTCCGCCGCGTCATGGGTCACCACGACAACCGGAGAGCCCTCAGCAATCAGCGTGCGAACGAGGGTGCGCAGCTCCTGGCGCGCGGGCGCGTCGAGGCCTGCCGTTGGCTCATCGAGAACGTAGGCGCGAGGTCTCGCCGAGATCACGGACGCCAGTGCCGCCCGGCGCGCCTGGCCGCCCGAGAGCTCGAGGGGCGAACGGTCGAGAAGCCCCTCCACGCCGAGCTCCCGCGCGGCGAGACGCGCGGCCCCATCCGCCTCCGCCTCGCTTGCGCCGCGTATGCGCGGCCCATAGGCGAGCTCGTCGAGTACCGTGTCACAGAAGACCTGGTCCTCCGGCCTCTGAAAGGCAAGACCCACGTCCCCCGCGGAAACGGGCGACCCGTTGAGCTCGCTGGAGCCCTCGTCGGGCGCGAGCACGCCCGAGAGCACGCGCGCGAGCGTGGACTTGCCGCTGCCCGAGGGGCCGAGGACAAGGGTGAGGCCGCTCGCCTCTAGGCAGACGTCCCCCAGGGCTCGCAGCTCACCATACGCGACCCCCACGTCTTTGCCCCTCAGGAGGCCCCTCGTGCGGGGCGTGGGCGACTCCCCTTGGTGCGAGCCCGCGGTGGCGACCAGGGAAGGCGCCTGCGGCCCGTCCGCGAGCCGCCATCCGTCCGCCGCAGCGCGCGCAAGAACGCAGGCGAGCGGGTCCTCGTCGAGCCCGGCGGCCTCAAGCGCACGAGGCTCGAGAAGGAGCTCCTGAGGCGTGCCCTCCCA
Source organism: Candidatus Olsenella pullistercoris (assembly GCA_019116525.1). Lineage (GTDB taxonomy): Bacteria > Actinomycetota > Coriobacteriia > Coriobacteriales > Atopobiaceae > Thermophilibacter > Thermophilibacter pullistercoris. The sequence continues at coordinate 5,568 of DXBM01000068.1, forward strand.
GGTCATGCGACCCTCCGCGAGCACGACGGCACGGTCCGCGCCAAAGAGCGCCTCCGCGCCATGGGCGATCTCAAGGACGCCCACCCCACGTGCCGCAGCCCTACGCACGACCTCGGCGATCCGTGCGCGCGCGGCCTCGTCGAGCTGGGAGCCCGCCTCATCGAGCACGAGGTAGCGAGGGCGCATCGCGAGCACCCCGGCAAGGGCGAGGAGCTGCTGCTGACCGCCCGAGAGCTCCTCGGTGAGCCGGCCGCGCAGCGCCTCGATGCCGCAGGCGGCGAGCGCCTCGCCCACCCGCTCGGACACCTCCTCGCGGGAGAGCCCGAGGTTCCCCGGCCCAAACGCCACCTCGTCCTCCACCAGCGCGCTTACGATCTGATTGCGAGGGTCCTGTCGCACGTAGCCGACGAGCCGCGCGAGCCCGTCACTTTCGCCGTCCACGCGAACGGTGCCCTCACTCGGCTTAAGGCCGCCATTGAGCAGGCGGCCGAGCGTGGACTTGCCAGAGCCGTTGCGCCCAAGGACCACAACGCGCTCCCCCGGCGCCACGTTCAGCGAGACGCCGTCGACCGCGAGCGATCCCGCACGGTACGCGTAGCTGGCACCACAAACCTCGATCAAGCGTCTCACCTCCTTACAAAAGGGGCCCCGGCACGTGGCCGGGGCCCCTGGCACACTCTCTGGAGAGCGCCTACTCGGCGCCGTTCTCCTCCTCGGCGGGAGCCTCCTCGGCGGCCGGAGCCTCGAGCTCGGGCTCGGCGACGGGGGCCTCCTCGACCTTGGTCACCTTGGCCTTGGGGGCAGCCTTGGCCTTCACGGGCTCGGTCACGAGCTCCATGATGACGATCTCGGCAGCATCGCCCTTGCGGGGGCCGAGCTTCATGATGCGGGTGTAGCCGCCGTTGCGGTCGGCCCACATGCCCTGGGCGGCCTTCTCAAAGACCTCGCGGACGAGGTCCTTGTCGCCGAGGGCGGCGATGGCAAGGCGACGGCTCGCGATGTCGCCCTTCTTGGCCCAGGTGATGATCTTGTCGACGTCGCCGCGGATGGCCTTGGCGCGAACGTCGATGGTCTTGATGCGGTCGTTCTCAAACAGGGCGCGCACGAGGCTCTTCTTCATGGCCTTGGTGTGGCTGGCGTCGGTGCCGAGCTTCATGCCCCTCTTCTTGTTGTGTCGCATTTCTTGCTTCTCCTAAATCCGGCGGCGCGCCTAGGCCTTGAGGGACAGCCCCATGGTCTCGAGCTTGTCCTTGACTTCCTCGATGGACTTGACGCCAAAGTTTCTGATGTTGAGAAGGTCGTTCTCCGAGAACTCGACGAGCTGGCGCACGGAGTGGATGCCGGCGCGCTTGAGGCAGTTGTAGGAGCGGACGGAGAGGTCCAGGTCCTCGATCTGCTTGTCAAGCTCGACGTTGTCCTCGACGGCCCCCGTCGCGAAGATGGAGGCGTCCTCCACGGGCTCGTCCTCGTCAGCCAGGCCCATGAACGCGGTCATGTGCTGGTTGATGATGTTGGCGGCCTCGACGATGGCGTCACGCGGCGAGATGGAGCCGTTGGTCTCGATCTCGAGCACGAGGCGGTCGTAGTCGGTGTGGCGGCCAACGCGGCAGGCCTCGACGGCCTTGGCGCAGCGGCGGACGGGCGAGTAGAGCGAGTCGACGTGAATGATCCCGATCGGGTCGGACTCGCGCTCGTTCTCCTCACCGGAGACGTAGCCGCGGCCCACGCCGATGCGCATGCGCATCGTGAGGTGGGCGCCCTCGCCGAGGGTGCAGATGACGTGCTCGGGGTTCACGAGCTCGAACTCCGCGGGAACGTCGAAGTCGCCGCCGGTGACGGTAGCGGGGCCGTCCACGGAGATGGAGGCCTCTGCCTCGTCGCCGGTGCCCATCGAGCGGAAGACCAGGCCCTTGACGTTGAGCACGATGTCGGTGACGTCCTCGTAGACGCCCTCGACGGTGGTGAACTCGTGCTGGATGCCGTCGATCTGGATGGCCTCAACGGCCGCGCCAGACAGAGACGAGAGGAGGACGCGACGCAGGGAGTTGCCGAGCGTGTCACCGTAGCCGCGCTCGAGGGGCTCGGCGCTCACGCGAGCGAGCGTGTCGCTGATCTCCTCGACCGACACCTGGGGTCGGATGAATTCGGACATTGCTACCTCCAAACGTGGTCGGGCTTACTTGGAGTAGAGCTCGACGATCTGCTGCGCGTCGATGTCAAGGTCAATCTGATCGCGCGTGGGGAGCTGGAGGACGGTGCCCTTGAGCTTCTCGATGTCAACCTCAAGCCAGGCCGGGACGGCCATGTGCTCGGAGGAGATGAGGGCCTCCTTGATGGGAAGCAGGTCGCGGGCCTTCTCGGCAACGGCGACGACGTCGCCGGTCTTGACCTGGTAGGAGGGGATGTCGACGCGACGGCCGTTCACGGTGATGTGGCCGTGACGGACGGTCTGACGGGCCTCCTTGCGGGTGCGGGCGAAGCCGAGACGGAAGACGACGTTGTCGAGACGGCACTCGAGGATGCTCATCAGGTTGTCGCCGGTGATGCCCTCGCGCTTGGTGGCGAGAACGTAGTAGTGACGGAACTGCTTCTCGAGAACGCCGTAGATGAACTTGGCCTTCTGCTTCTCGCGAAGCTGCATGCCGTACTCGCTCTCCTGGCGACGACGACGCTTGGGCTCGCGGTTGGAGGTCTTGTTGATGCCCATCACGACGGGGTCGATGCCGAGCTGACGGCACCTCTTGAGGACCGGGGTCCTATCGATAGCCATTGATATTCCTCCTAGCTACACGCGGCGACGCTTGCTCAGACGGCAACCGTTGTGCGCGATGGGGGTCTTGTCCTGGATGCCCGAAACCTCGAGGCCAGCGGCCTGGAGGGAGCGGATGGCGGTCTCGCGGCCGGAGCCGGGGCCCTTGACGAACACGGCGACCTTGTGCAGGCCGTGCTCCATGGCCGCCTTGGCGGCCGCCTCGGCGGCGAGCTGGGCGGCGAACGGCGTGGACTTGCGGGAGCCCTT
>DXBM01000069.1 GCA_019116525.1 Candidatus Olsenella pullistercoris
CCAACATGAACCAGACGCTCAAGGCCATCCACGAGGCCGTGTCCTACGACGGCCCGTCGCTCATCATCGGCTACAGCCCCTGCGAGATGCACTCCATCAAGAAGGGCGGCATGCAGAACTGCCAGGCCGAGATGAAGAAGGCCGTGGACTGCGGGTACTGGAACCTCTTCCGCTTCAACCCGGCCGCTCCCACGGGCAAGAAGTTCACGCTTGACTCCAAGGAGCCGCAGGGCGGGTACCAGGACTTCCTGATGAACGAGGCTCGCTATGCCTCCCTCACCCGCTCCTTCCCCGAGCGCGCCAAGGAGCTCTTCGCGGAGAACGAGGAGGCCGCCATGGCTCGCTATGCGCACCTCCTCAAGCTCAAGGACCTCTACGCCGACGCGTAAGCGCTGACGTCATAGCCTGAGCTTACGGCCCCCGGCGCAAACGCGTCGGGGGCCGTTTTTGTGCCCCACTTGTACCAGGTACAAATGGGTCAACACCGTGTCGCCCCACTTGTACCTGGTACAAGTGGGGCAGTGGGGCTGGGACAAGCGCGGCTGCTGCGCTCTCTACGCGCGCGTGGCGATGCGGAGGGCCACGTCGTGCGCGAGCTGCTCGCAGCGGTCGTCGAGGGGCACGAGCTCCTGAGAGGCGCCACGCCGCGCGAGCGCCCGCGCGATCAGCCAATCGGTGACGCCGGGGTTCTTGGGCAGGATGGGCCCGTGCAGGTACGTGCCGATGACGCCGTCGTGGAGCACGCCCTCGCCCCCGTCCTCGCCATTGTTTCCGGTGCCTTGCACGAGCGCGCGGCCGAGGGGCTTCTCGCCCGGGCCGAGGACGGTGCGGCCCGCGTGGTTCTCAAAGCCAACGATCGGCTGGTCGCACACCGTGGAGTCAATCGCGACGTTGCCGATGAGACGCGTGTCTCCGGCCGTGGTCTCAACGTCGAGGATGTGGAGCCCCTCTACGCGCTCCGAGCCCATCATGTAGTAGTGGCCGAGCAGCTGGTAGCCGCCGCAGATGGCGAGAAGGACCCTGCCGTCCTCAACGTAGGCCGCGAGCTTCTCGCGCTGGGCCTGGAGCTCCTTGCACACGGCAAGCTGATCGCGGTCCGCCCCGCCGCCGAGAAGAACGATGTCGGCGTCTGCGAGGTCGAGATCGGATCCCATGAGGACCTGGTCGACCTGGCATTCGATCCCTCGCCAGGAGCAGCGCTTGGAGAGCGAGGCAATGTTGCCACCGTCGCCGTAGAGGTTGAGCGCGTCGGGGTAGAGGTGCACGATTCGCAGCGGCCGGTCGAGCACGGGACCCTCCGGCTCGTGCGCGAGCCGCGAGACCGCTGCCGTCTGGGAGACGGTGCCCTGGACGGCAGCAAACCTGTCCCCTTCTCTCTGAGAGAAAAAGCACGTCCCCAATTTGCGGAGTTCGGAAACGACGGGCGGGAAGGCGGTATAGTTAGCAACCACGTGCAGCCGCTCGCCCTCAGGGAAGAACGCGGACGTCAGCCGCACGCAGTCCTCAACCCCGTCCACAAGCTGAACGAAAGCGCCGAGCTCGGCGTACTTCACGCGCACGGCCATGTCCTCGCGGCGCGTGCCGCCAACGCAAATGAGCCGCAGGTCAGATAGGTCACGAAGGCGCTCAAGGTCGATGTCCCAGATCCACGAGACGTCGTGGCCGTCAGCGTCGTTGTCGTTCAGGAAGAGCGCGAGCGCCCGCCCGCCCTCGGCGCGCACCTGGGCGATCATGCGGTTGAAGCCCGTGGGGTTCTTGGCGAGCATGCTCACGGCCTCAAACCCTCCGCCGAGCGAGAAGGTCTTGCCGCGCCCGCTCGCAGGCTCGTAGGCATCGAGCACCTCCTGGAAGCGCTCAGCGCTGCCGCCTGCCACGAGGCAGCCAGCCAGCGCCGCCATGACGTTGTAGACCATGTAGAGCCCGTTCCAGCGGGTCGTCACATGGTGCCGCACGGGCGTCTCGCCACGGCGATCCTCCACGTCGAACTCAAACCCGCCGCAGGTCAGCCGCACGTTGACGGCGGCGATCCCGAGCTCTGGCCGCTTCCATCCGCACTCGGGACAGCGATAGCTCCCAAGCTGCCCGTAGTGAACGTACTCGTACTCCAGCGGCGCGTTGCAGCGCGCGCAGAAGCGGCTGTCGGAGATTCGGTCGGCCTCGAGGTTGGTGGGCTCGTCGATCCCAAAGGGGACGAGGGGGTTGTCCACGCGCTCGGCGATTGCCGCGCAGAGCGGGTCGTCGGCGTTGAAGACGAGCGTGGTCTCGGGCGAGCGGCGCAGCGCCTCGGCGATCACGTCCTGCGTGTGGTCGATCTCGCCATAGCGGTCAAGCTGGTCGCGGAAGAGGTTGAGCAGCACGAGGGCCCGCGGCCGCAGCTGTGGCATCACGCGAACGGTGTAGAGCTCGTCGCACTCAAAGCAGCCGAGCTCGGGATGCTCGTGGCGGCCCTCCACGAGCGCCGCGGCAATGCCGGTGGCCATGTTGTTGCCGGCCCGGTTGCAGCACACCCGTCGCCCGTCCGCGGCGAGCGCGTCGGCGAGAAGCCCCGTGGTGGTGGTCTTGCCGTTCGTGCCCGTCACCATGACGGAGCCCCCGAGGCGAGCGCCGAGCTCGGCGACGGTGCTCGGCGCCAGGCGCAGGGCCACGGCCCCTGGGGCGTTGCCACCGCCGCGGCGCAGCACGTTGACGATGCCCCAGTGCGCAACGTCGCCCGCCAGGCAGGCGAGCCCCACGCGAGGATTCATGTCGGCTCCTTCGAACGTCCGGGGCGCGCGTTCCTCTCGCCGTTGTGGGAGGCAGCGGCGCGTCCCATGCCACGGGTGCGCCCCGTCTGACATGGGGGTAATATTATCACGGTGCCCGCGCTGCCCCGCGAGGCGCCCGCGAGCGACGAGAGGCCCCGCCCGATCGCCGCGCCAGACCATCGCACGTCAGGAGGCACCCTTGTCCCACCTCAGCACCGCCGCACCGTCCGCCCAGAATCGCGCCCGCCGGGTCGCGCGCGTGGGCGTGATCGCCGCCGTCTACGCCGCCCTCACCCTGGTTGCCCTGCTGTTCCTCGGCAGCCTCGCGTGGGGCCCCGTCCAGTTCCGCGTCTCCGAGGCGCTCTGCGCGCTCGCCCTGCTCACCGCCGACGCCGTCCCCGGCCTCGCCCTGGGCTGCGCCATCGCCAACGTCGCGAACATCGTCCTGTCCGGCACGGGGATGCTCGGAATGCTCGACGTCGTGTTCGGGACGCTCGCCACGGCGATCGGGGCGTTTATCACCTGGCGCCTCCGCCGTCGCCCGGCGCTCGCCCTTCTCGGCCCGGTGGTCGCCAACGCGCTCATCGTTCCCGCCTACCTGCCGCTCCTCCTGCAGGGGATCGGCTTCTACACCATCCCGTTCACCAACATCGCAATCGACGGGGCGTACCCCGCGATGTACGCCTTTGGCCTCGTGGCCACCGGAATCGGCGAGGCCGTGGTCATGTACGTGCTCGGCCTGCCGCTCAACCGCGCGCTCTCGAGGACGTCGCTGGCCCGCTCCCTTGCCGACGAGCCCGCCGAGAGGGGCTAGCGCTTGAACCCCGTCATCGTCATCCCGTCCTACTGGGGGCGCGACGCAGGGCCCGGCGCGCTCGGGCAGCGCGGCGTCTACGACTACACCACGCCCATCGACAAGCCCCTGCCCGAGCTCGAGAGCTGCCTCTCCTCGCTCGAGCAGGTGAGCGGCGTCCTGCGGGTGATCGTGCTCGTGGTGGCCCCGAAGGAGTGCGAGGAGTCCGCCCGCGCGCGCGTGACGAGCATCTGCCGCGCCCATGCCTCGCTCAACCCCCTGGTCGTGGGGTCCCAGGAGACAAAGTACGTCGAGCGGGCCGTGGGGCGCGTCGCCCATCACGTGACCGGCGAGACGGTGTCCCTGCGCGGCTACGGGGCCATCCGCAACATGGGCCTCGCCGTGGCAGCCGTCCTGGGTCACGACGTCGTCGTGTTTCTCGATGACGACGAGGTCGTGCAGGACAGCGACTTCTTGGTCAAGGCCGTGTGGGGCCTCGGCTCGCTCACGCGGCAGAACCTGCAGGTGCTCGTCAAGAGCGGCTTCTTTGTGGACGAGGAGGGCAGCCCCTACGCCAGGCCCTCCACCGAGTGGAGCGAGCGGTACTGGTCCAAGGCCGCGGACTTCAACCACGTCATGAAGCGGATGCAGACGAGCACCTCGCGCATGACGCGCTCCAACCACCTCTGCGGGGGCTGCTGCGCCCTGCACGCCGCCGCCTTCTCCAAGGTGCCCTTCGACCCGTACATCACGCGCGGCGAGGACCTCGACTACGTGCTCAACCTGCGGGCCAATGGCCTCGACGCCTGGTTTGACAACGAGTGGTCCGTGCGCAGGCTCCCGCCCGAGGAGACGGCCGGCGCGCCCTCGGTGTTCATGCAGGACGTGCACCGCTGGCTCTACGAGTACCGCAAGCTCGACGCCATGAACGCCCGCCGCGACCTCCGCACGATCACGTCCGAGTCGCTCATGCCGTACCCGGCCCCATGGCTTTCCGAGGGCGTGAGGCGCCGCGTGTTCCGCACGGCGCTGCGTCGCCTTGTCACCGGTCCCGACCGTCTCGCGTACCTGCGCATCCTCACGAAGGGCCGCTTTGACGCGGATCGCTTCGCGCGCGTTGCCAGCTCCCGCTACCTCTCGTTCGCGATGGTGTGGCCCACGGTCATGGCCGCGCTGTGGGAGGACCGCGTCGTGGCGGGCGCCATCCTCAAGACGGGCGAGGTCGTTGCCCCTCTCACGGTTCCCGCGCCCGCGCTCGGGGGCCTGGGGGACACCGGCGCGTTTCCCATGCAGACGATTCCGGGGGAGGACCTGTGAGGGGGCCGTTCAAGAACTTCTCGGTGGGGGCCGTGAGCGTCCTGTTCCTGCTCGTGGGCGCCGCGGTGGCGCTCGCCTTCGCCTGGAACGTGGGCGACCCCCTGGTGGCCGTCGCCATCGTCGCAGGCTGTGCCTTCGCCGCGGTGATCGTGCTCGGCGGGAGCGTCTCGCTCACGCCCGAGGACACGCGCTCCGAGGCCACCGAGCGCACGCTGCGCGTTGCCTCCAACACCCTCGGCCACCTGCGCGGCGGCCTCACCGTTGAGAACGCGCGCGCCATCTGCGCGATGCTGCTCCCCGAGACGAGCGCCGAGGGCATTGCCATCACGGACACCGTCTCGGTCCTCGCCTTTGAGGGAACCATCGAGACGCCGTACGTCCCTGGGAGCAAGAACGCAAAGCCCACGCTCGAGGTGCTCGAGAGCAAGCGCATGGAGACGTTCGTCTCCGTGGACCAGGAGAGCCAGGACGTCCGGCCCTTCTCGATAGGGAACCGTCGTCAGGGCCACGCCTTTGGCATCATCGTGCCGCTGCTCGTGCAGGACCGCGCCGTGGGCACGATCAAGCTCTACTACCGCCGCGACATCGACATCGACCGCACGCAGCTCGCCATCGCCGAGGGCCTGGGAACGCTGCTCTCCACGCAGCTCTCCTCCTACGAGCTCGACCGCCAGGCGGAGCTCACGGCGCGCGCCGAGGTCAAGGCGCTCCAGGCGCAGATCAACCCGCACTTCCTCTTCAACACCCTCAACACCATCGCCTCGTTCACGCGCACCAACCCCACCAAGGCGCGCGACCTTCTCCGCGAGTTCTCGCTGTTCTACCGCAGGACGCTCGAGAGCTCCGAGAAGACGCTCATCCCGCTCTCGCAGGAGCTCGACCAGACCAGGCGCTACCTCAAGATCGAGAAGGCGCGCTTTGGCGAGGACCGCATCAAGGAGAGCGAGCACGTCGAGAAGGGCTGCGCCGAGCTGCCGGTCCCGTCGTTTCTCGTCCAGCCGATCGTGGAGAACGCGGTGCGCCACGCGATGCGCGACGACGGGCCCCTTCATGTGGACGTTCAGGTTGCGACCGACGGTGATGATATTCTTATTGCTGTCGCCGACGACGGGCTCGGCATGGACAAGGCGGTGGCCGACCGGCTGCTCGCCGAGGCCACGGAGCCAAGGCCGGAGTCGGCGGAGCGCAAGGGCGCGGGAACGGGCATGGCGCTGAGAAACGTTGCGGAGCGCATCGAGCGCTTCTTTGGCGTAGGCTCTGACGTGGAGATCGTCTCCAAGCCCGGCGAGGGCACCTGCGTTACGCTCCGCCTTGCCGGGGCGAGAAGGACGCTCGTCTCGACCGAGCGCTCGGGATAGTGGATTGGCCCCGTCGCCGACGGGGACGACGCGAAGGGAACTGCAATGCGCGCGATGATTGTTGACGACGAGGTGCCTGCCCGCTCTGAGCTGCGCTACCTGCTCGACGAGACCGGACGGATCGAGTCGATCATGGAGGCGTCGAGCGCCCGCGAGGCCGTCGAGAAGCTCATGGAGGGCAAGGTCGACGTCCTGTTCCTGGACATCTCCATGCCCAAGACCTCCGGCATGCAGCTCGCCGAGGCGCTCCACCGCCTCAAGAACCCGCCCGCGATCGTCTTTGTCACGGCGTACAGCGAGTACGCGCTCGAGGCCTTTGGCGTCGACGCGATCGACTACCTGATGAAGCCCGTGGAGCCCGAGCGGCTCTCGCAGGCCCTCGACCGCGTGCAGGCGCGCATGAAGCCGCAGCCCCAGAGCCACTCCTCGGTGGAGCGCATCCCGGTGGTCAAGAGCGGCCGCAAGGTGCTCGTCCCCATCGACCAGATTCGCTACATCGAGGCCAAGGACGACTACTCCTGCATCTACACCGACTCCGACCGCTTCCTCTCCACGATCTCGCTCGCCAAGCTCGAGCAGAAGCTCGCCCCGCACGGCTTCTTCCGCGTGCACCGCGGCTACATCGTGAACCTCGAGTACGTCGAGGACGTCGAGGTCATCTCGTCGGGCATCCTGCAGCTTGGCGTCAACGGCATCGAGGGCAAGAAGATCTCCGTCTCGCGCCGTCGCGTCGTGGCCCTCAAGCGCGCGCTCGGCCTCTAGCGCGGAGGTCCCGCCTCGTGACAACGCGCTACGACATCATCTCGGACACGCACGGCTTTCTCTCGCCCGAGCTTCTCGCCGAGCTGGCGGGGGCGGACGTGATCGTGCACGCCGGCGACATCTGCTCCCCGACCGACTACCTCACGCTCTGCGACATCGCGCGCGTGCAGATGTGCCTTGGCAACAACGACTGGCCCTCGGACTACGGCCCCATGGTCAAGGATCGGAAGATCTTCCTTGGCAGCGGGCTCAAGTGGCAGGTCG
>DXBM01000009.1 GCA_019116525.1 Candidatus Olsenella pullistercoris
ACGCCAAGGACGCCCGCGCCAAGAGCCGCTACGCCTACATCGCCAAGGAGGTCTTCCACCTCGCCGGCGAGACCGAGGACGAGCTCGTTGCCGCGCTCGTTCAGATGATCCGCGACCTGAACGACAAGATCGACATCCCGCAGGGCATCAAGAACTACGGCAAGGGCGGCGTCAAGGCCGACGAGTCCGTCATCGACTACGCCGAGTTCGAGGAGAAGAAGGCCCGCATCGCCGTCGACGCCATCGGCGACGCCTGCACCGGCTCCAACCCGCGCCAGCCCACGCCCGAGGAGATGGAGAAGCTCCTCGAGTGCGTCTACAACGACGTTGACGTTGACTTCTAAGGCGCGCTGAGAGCGACTGCCAAGGCCGGGGCCCCAGGGTCCCGGCCTTTTTCGTCTGGGGCGGCGCTCTTCTCGTGAGTAGAAGCATCCCGCGGCGCGACGACACAGGGCAAGCAGCGAGACAAGCTCTTTGTCCCCGGAGCCAACCCTCGCTTCCAGCAGGCGCCGCTCCTCTGCGTAGAGCTCCTCTGCCTCGTCAGCGTGAGAGAACCACAGAACGGCCGCCGTCTGATAGAGCTGGTTCGCAAGGGTCTTGACGTGCACGTCGGGTTGCAGGGCGTACAGGCGTCGGGCGATGGCGAGCGCCTCACGGTCGTACCCCTCAGCCTCGTCATCGTGACCGAGCTCCGCAACCACGCCGCTGAGGTAGCTGAGCGAATTAACGATGAGGGAGCCGCACCTAAGGAAGGCATGCTCCTGCAGGGGTCGGGCAAGCTCGATGCTGTTTCTGAGCAGCGGCTCTGCCTCGTGCGGGCGCCCTGCCAACCAGCAGGTCTTTCCAAGCTCGCTCAGCGCGATGGAAAGTCGCTCGCCACATCTCTGCGCATCCCTGCCACTCAGCTCTCGGTATGAGAGAAGTGCCTCACGCTGATGGCGCTCGGCGTCTGCGAAGCGTCCAAGCCGCTGTTCGGTCATGCCCGCGTACATCAGAGCGCGCGTCAGCTGATAACGGAATCGGGAGGCGTCGCGGGCAACGAGCTCGCGAGCCGCCTCTAGCGCCTCTCTCTGGTCGAGAAGGGCCTCCTCGCAGAGTCCCATCTCGAAAAGGGCGAAGCCTCGGTCCTCGAGCAGTCCAGCAAGACAGTCGACGACCTCGCTGGGCCGACTCTCCTCCGTGGCTGCGCGCACGAAGGCAATGCCTCTGTCGAACGTGGCGCAGGCTTTGGACAGCTCACCTTTGCTCAGCTCAACGATGCCCAGAAGGTTTAGGCATCTCCCTAGGTCAATTTGCGCGCCTGGCAACGCCTCAAGAATCGAGAGCGCGTCCGACCCGACGCTCTCCGCCTCGTTGAGACGGCCCAGGCTGACCAGGACGTCCCCCTTTGCGCACAGCGTTTCCGCGCGCCAGAGACAAAACGACGGAAGGTGCTCGCCTAGGAGGTCAAGTGCCTTGTCACACTCCTCGAGCGCGCGATTCCTCAAATGGCCGCTGCGGCTATGCTCCCACGACGGCGTCGTGCGCGGCCACTCCGCGGGCGGCGAGCTCGCAGTCGGACGCGCAGGGCTCGAAGCCGGCGCGCGTGAGCTGGTACCTCTCATGGCCCTTGGCGAGCAGCAGCACCATGGAGCGCCCCGGGGCCGCCTCGGCGAGCTCGAAGGCGCGCGCGGCCGCCTGCTCGCGGTCGATCACCACATCGTGCGGGAAGCCGGCAGGGAGCGACCGCTCCATCTCGCGACAGATGTCGGCGGGGTCCTCGGTCCACGGGTCGTCGGCGGTGAGCACGACGTGGTCAACGTAGCGCGCCGCGATCTCGGGCAGGTCGTGGCGGCGCTCGAGCGCCTTGCCGCCCACCGCGCCGAACACCGCGATCATCCGCGCGTCGGGGTACGCCTCTCGCAGGCCAGAGAGCAGCGCGTCGAACGAGAGACGGTTGTGCGCGTAGTCAACAACGGCCGTGAGCTGGCCGTCGTTTGACCGATGGAACTCCATGCGACCGGGCACGCGCGTGCGCGAGAGGCCTCGGGCAACATCCTCGACTCCAATGCCCAGCAGGTGGGCGACAAGGGCAGCGCAGAGCGCGTTGGAGACGCTGAACTCTCCCGGGAACGGAAGGTCAACGCGGTCCTTCTCGTCAAAGAGGTGGAGGGTGAACGAGACGCCGCGCTCGGAGGTGACGAGGTCGTCCGCCCAGGCGTCGGCCTCGGGGCGGCGAACACCAAAGGTGAGGGTGCGGGGCGCGGCGGAGGCGGCGTTGAGCACCCGGTCCGCGTGGTCGGAGTCCAGGTTGACCACGGCGTTCGCGCACTGGGAGAAGATGCGCAGCTTGGAGGAGAAGTAGTCCTCGAAGTCGGCGTGCTCGACGGCGGAGATGTGGTCGAGCCCGATGTTGAGGAAGCAGCCGGCGACAAGCCCCACCCCGAGCGTGCGATCGTACTTGAGCGCCTGGCTCGAGACCTCCATGACCATCGCCGCGAGCCGGGCGTCTCGAGCGTTTGCGAGGTGCCTCCAGAGGTCGGGGGGCTCGGGGGTGGTGTTGTGCGAGGGCTCCTCAGAGGCGCCGTCGTACGTCTCGATCGTGCCGATGATCCCGCACGAGCCCTCCCCGCGCGCCTCCTCGATGATCGAGCGGAGCATATAGGCTGTGGTGGTCTTTCCCTTGGTGCCCGTGATGCCAACGACGGGCAGGTCACGATCGGGGTGGCCGAACGCCGCGGCGGATGCGAGCGCCATGGCCGGGCGCAGGTCGTCCGTGACGAGCGCGGGCGCTTGGGGCGCGATTGTCGCGAGCTCGTCCGCGTGCGCGCGGTCGCAGAGGTAGGCAACGGCCCCGGCATCAAGCGCCTTGGCGAGAAACTCCGGCTTGAACGCCGCCCCCTTGCACACGAAGAGGTCTCCGGGCGAGACCGTCCGCGAGTCGCATGACGTTCCCGCCACCGGCACCGCCGCAGCCCCAGGAGCCCCCACAACCAAGACCCCCACGCCGCCATCCTGCACTGCCACTGCTATGTCCGAAAGCAAAGTCTTCATGGGTCCAGTATAGCCGCCTGGCACGCCGGGGCCGACAAGGTCCGCCGCGAGTTCTTGCCGAGCGACCTTCTCGGCAAGCTGTCTGAGCGCCGGACCTTGTCGGCCCCGGCGTGCCAGGCGGCCGTGTACGGCGCCTATGCTAGACTTCCCTCATCCGGGCGATTGGCGCAGCGGCTAGCGCAGGTGCCTTACACGCACAAGGTCGGCGGTTCGAACCCGTCATCGCCCACCAGACGCTCCGGGCCCCGCTCCGCACAGGTGCGGGGCCCTTTTCAGACAGCATGTTGAGAGGACGCCCATGGATGCAACACCTGCCCCCGAGCGCTCGGGCGGCCGCGCCGCCGGCGAGATGCGCCCGGTCACGCTCACGCCGAACGTGATGAAGAACGCGGCTGGATCGTGCCTCGCCGAGTTCGGAGACACGCGCGTGCTCTGCTCCGCGACGGTCGAGGAGGGCGTGCCCGCTTGGCGCAAGGGGGCGCGCGCAGGGTGGGTGACGGCGGAGTACGCGATGCTGCCGGCCTCAACCAACCGTCGCACGCCGCGCGAGTACCGCGGGCGCAAGGGCCGCTCCATGGAGATCGAGCGCCTGATTGGCCGCAGCCTGCGCGCCGTGACGCGTCTCGACCGGCTCGGGGAGGTCACGATCACGCTGGACTGCGACGTGCTCCAGGCAGACGGCGGCACGCGCACGGCGTCCGTCACCGGCGCGTGGGTCGCGCTGCATGGCGCGCTCGCAGGGCTCGTGGAGCGCGGCAGGCTGCCGCGCCTCCCGCTCACGGGGCAGGTCGCGGCCATCTCGGCGGGCATCGTGGGTGGCGTTGCCCTCCTTGACCTGGACTACCCTGAGGACAGCCACGCCGACGTGGACCTCAACCTCGTTGGGACCTCGGACGGCGGCATCGTGGAGGTGCAGGGCACCGGGGAGCGCTCCACGCTCTCGCGCGTCCAGCTGAACGAACTGCTCGACCTCGGTCAGGCCGGCATCGAGCGACTTGTGCGCCTGCAGAGCGAGGCCACGGGGTATCGCCTCTGAGCCTTGGCGCCGTTTTGCTGGCACAATCGCGGCTTTTGCGGTTCCGGTTGCGGCCTAGTCTTGCAAAACGCTCACGAGTGACATTATTGCCCGCCTGAATTTGCAAAAGGCCCGCCAGTGACACAAGTATTTCGGCTGGCCAAAGTAGCCAACTGCGGCGATGCGTCCTCGGTGCGAGCCCACGCTCAGAAATCCGCGAGATTATTGTGTGACTCGCGGGCATATTGCTAATTCGAACGGCTCAAAATGTCACTGACGGTCAAATTGCAAATCCTGAAAGGAGCAGCATGGCTCACCTGAACATCTCGGAGCTCGACCCCGAGCGCGCCGTCGTGGTTGCGACGGGCAACGCGCACAAGGTCGTTGAGATTGAGGCCATCCTCGCACCGGCCATGCCCGGAGCGCGCTTCGTTGCCCTCGGCGAGCTCGGAGACTTCCCCGATCCCGTCGAGGACGGCGAGACCTTCTTCGAGAACGCCCTCATCAAGGCGCGTGCCGCACAGAAGGAGACCGGCCTTGTCATGGCGGTTGCCGACGACTCGGGCCTCTGCGTCGACGCGCTCGGCGGCGAGCCCGGAATCTACTCGGCGCGCTGGGCCGGCGAGCACGGCAACGACGCTGCCAACAACGAGAGGCTCATGCGCGAGATGGCGAACGTCCCGGACGCCGAGCGCACCGCGCGCTTCCACTCGAGCGTCGTGCTCGTGCGCGGCGAGGAGGTGCTGCGCGGTGACGGCGACTGTGAGGGCCGCGTTGGGCGCGAGCCTCGCGGCGAGCACGGCTTTGGCTACGATCCGCTCTTCCTGCCCGACGACACCCCGGGCAGGACGATGGCCGAGCTCACGCTCGAGGAGAAGAACCTGATCTCGCATCGCTTCCACGCTCTTGAGAATCTCGCCGCCAAGCTGTAGCCGCTCGCCTGAAAGGCAGCCTCGCGTGGGCTTGAAAGGTTCATCATAGGTAGCGTGTCCGGGACATTCGTCTCGGGCCGCCGTGGACGGGCAGGGGCCCCGACGCGGCGGTTTCTCTCATAGCTCGTTGGCGACCTCGCCCTGGTGGTCGCAGTCACATTGGCCGCGGCCGATGGGGCCGCACGGCGGGCGGAACGCCCACCGGTCTATGAAAGGGATGCACGATGAAGATTCTCCGCGCCAAGGACTACGCCGACATGAGCCGCAAGGCGGCCAACATCATCTCGGCCCAGGTGATCCTGAAGCCCAACTGCGTGCTCGGCCTCGCCACGGGCTCCACGCCCATTGGCACCTACAAGCAGCTCATCGAGTGGAACCACAAGGGCGACTGCGACTTCTCGCAGGTCTCCACCTACAACCTCGACGAGTACCGCGGCCTCTCCCACGACGACCCGCAGAGCTACCACTACTTCATGCGCGAGAACCTCTTCGACCACGTGAACATCGACCTCGCGAACACCCACGTGCCCGACGGTGCCAACCCCGACGCCGAGGCCGCCTGCTCCGAGTACGACTGCATCGTCGCGGCGGCGGGCTACCCCGACCTGCAGCTCCTTGGCATCGGCAACAACGGTCACATCGGCTTCAACGAGCCCGATGATCACTTCTCCAAGGGCACGCACTGCGTGGACCTCACCGAGTCCACCATCCAGGCGAACAGCCGCCTGTTCGATCGCATCGAGGACGTTCCGCGCCAGGCCTACACCATGGGCGTCCAGACGATCATGTACGCGCGCCAGATTCTCGTGGTCGCCAACGGCGAGGCCAAGGCCCAGGCCGTTCACGACATGTGCTTCGGCCCGGTCACCCCGTCCTGCCCGGCCTCGATCCTGCAGCTGCACACCAACTGCGTCGTGGTCGCCGACGAGGCGGCGCTCGCGCTGTGCCCTGAGGCATAGGTCCGCGCGCTCCTCATACCTCACATGAGGGCCGCGAGCGGAGGCCGTGCGTCTCCGCTCGCGGCCCTTTCTGCGCGCTGCCCACCGCTTCCGACAGTTGAGCGATTTGCGCTTGCGCGCCCTGCGCCGTATGATGGAATTTCCTGCATTATGGGCATACGCCATGTCGCACGGAGGATCATATGGAGAACGACATCCCGCCCGTGAACCGCCTCGACGAGATTCGCGACGCGCTGGGCGCGCTCGAGGGCAAGCGCCTCAAGGTCAAGGCCAACATGGGCCGCTCGCGCATCGTTGAGCGCACGGGCACGCTCGTGCACGCGCACCCCTCCCTCTTCGTCGTTGAGGTCGAGGAGCGCCGCGGGCGCACCGCGCGCCAGTCCTACCAGTACGTTGACGTCCTGACTGGAACCGTCGAGCTCTACGACATCGAGTCCGGCGAGCGCCTGTTCGACTTCGGCGAGACCGTTGTCGAGTAGCCCCGCCGCCCGCCCCGCTGCCCCACTTGTACCAGGTACAAATGGGGCACAGGGAGGATGTGGGGCGGCCACGGTGATAGAGACCCCCTGCAAGGTCAACCTGCACCTCGGCATCCATCATGAGCTGGACGCGCGCGGGTACCACCGCGTCGACTCCATCATGGCGCCGATCGCGCTCTTCGACACCGTTTCTGTGGAGGACGCCGCGGAGCTCTCCGTGAGCTTCTCGCCGGCCCTTGAGGTCGCGCCCGAGAAGACCGGCGTCTGGCGTGCCGCCACCCTGCTCGCCGAGGCGCTCGGGCGGGAGCCTCGCGTTCGCGTGAGCGTGACGGCGCGCATCCCCGAGCGGGCGGGCCTTGGGGGCTCGTCGGCAGACGCGGGCGCCACGCTGCGCGCGCTCGCGGCGCGCTGGGGGACGGATCCGCTCGACGAGCGCGTCGTTGGCGTCGCCCGTCGGATCGGCGCCGACGTGCCCTTCTTCCTGTGTCCGCGAACGTCGCTGCACATCGGGGCGGGCGACGTCCTCGCGCGCGAGCTGCCTGGGCTGGAGATTCCCGTGGCGCTCGTCATGCCCGCCTCGGCGGGCGTCTCGACCAAGGACGCCTACGCGGAGTTCGACCGCTCCGGCGAGGATCCGGCGAGCTTCGAGCCCATGTGCGCGGCGCTCGAGTCGCACGACGCGCGCTCGGTTGCGGCGTGCCTCCACAACAACCTCGCGCCGGCCGCCCGCACGCTCTGCGCCGAGGTCTCCGAGGTGGAGGGCTGGCTGAGCGAGCAGCCCGGCGTGATGGCAGCGCAGGTCACGGGCTCAGGAAGCTGCTCGTTCGCGCTGTGCGAGAGCGAGAGTGCCGCGCGTGCGATTGCGAGTTTCGCCCGTGCCGAGCACGGGTGGCGAGCCTGGGCGACAAAAACCATTGGTAATGCGGAGAAAATCTGCTAGAATACTCCCTCGCTACGGGTTGTGGCTCAGCTTGGTAGAGCGCTCGGTTCGGGACCGAGAGGTCGCTGGTTCGAATCCAGTCAACCCGACCAGAAAACCGCAGGTCAGGGCTTCGGCCCTGGCCTTTTTTCTTAAGCCGCGAGGGGCGAGCCGGGCTTCTCGCCACGCCTGCGGCCCGCGGGCCCAC
Organism: Candidatus Olsenella pullistercoris; assembly: GCA_019116525.1. Classification (GTDB taxonomy): domain Bacteria; phylum Actinomycetota; class Coriobacteriia; order Coriobacteriales; family Atopobiaceae; genus Thermophilibacter; species Thermophilibacter pullistercoris. The sequence continues at coordinate 7,546 of DXBM01000009.1, forward strand.
GGGCGCCTGTCAATCCTAATTAACACGCAGAAACAGGTAAATTATTATATATGCCCAGTTGAGAAAACGGCTAAACCCGGATTCTGCGTGCTAATTTGAGCTTGGCGGTGGCTTGTCGGCGGCCTAGCGACAGCCTGTCGGCGGCGGGATGGGCGCCGCGTGCCCGCCGCCGGACGTCCGCGACCCGACCGTTCGCCGAATCCCCGTGCTGCCCCTCCCTCGACGCCCGTTGGCCCCCGCTCGACACTCGCTCCCTCGCCTCGACGCAGCCCGCGCGCCGCACCTCGCAGGTCGTGCGCGCCATCGACACAAGCGCGCCGCGCCGTCGCCCGCCGCTCGCCTGCGCGCGTCCCCGCTCGCCCCCTCCCTGCGCCACAATGACCGTGAAGTGCTCTGCCCTACGCCCAAGGAGGTTCCCATGCTCATCAGCGACGTCATCGACAAGATTGTTGCCAGCTCCGGCGACGTCATGATGGGGGAGAAGATCGACCCCGCCACCACGCGCGACATCGTCATCCACGGCTCCACGGACAAGGAGTGCACGGGCATCGTCACCACCTGCTTCGCCTCCGTCGACGTGATCCGCGAGGCAGCGCGCCGCGGCGCCAACCTCATCGTCAGCCATGAGTCCATCTTCTGGAACCACATGCACAACGAGCCCCTTGCCGACTGGCCCACGTTCAAGGAGAAGGCCGCGCTGCTCGACGAGTACGGCATCACCGTTTGGCGCTACCACGACCACATCCACGCCGGCATCCCCGTGGGCCCCGACGGCGCCCTGCGTGACGGCATCTTCTACGGGCTCGCCGTAGAGCTCGGTTGGGAGGACTACCTCGTGCCCGACCAGCTCTCCTGCATGGACTACGTCATCCCCGCCACGCCCGTCCGCGAGGTGGCCGAGCACGTCGTCCGCTGCGCCGGCGTGACGGGCTGCCGCATCATCGGCGACGCGGACGCCCCCGTAAGCCGGATTCGCGTCCCGTACCACCTCTTCGGCAACGAGGACCTGCCCGCCATCCGCGCGCTCGAGTTCGACGGCATCGACTGCTACATCGCCATGGAGTGCGTCGACTTCACCGCCTCCGAGTACGTGCGCGATGCGAGCCAGCTCGGCCACCCGCGCGCAATCGTCAACCTCGGCCACTTCAACGGCGAGGAGCCGGGTATGAAGTTCATCGTGGGATGGCTCACCGACCTCTTCGAGGGCGCCCTCCCCGTTAGCTTTGTCCAGTCGGGCGACGTCTTCACCTTCGTCACGCTGCCCAGCGAGTAGCTCACCCCCACCCCCTCTCACGGGCAGCGGCTCCAGAGAGTCGGGCGGCCAACCGGGTGGCCGTCCGACTTTTCTATGCTCTTGGCCTTGTGAGCGCTTTGTCGAGAGGAACTGTCGAGACGCCCCGCGCTCGGCCGACCGCGACAGTGGTTACGTCGAAAGATGACCAGCACTGGCGAAAGACGGCAATCGTGTGGGCCTTGTGAATTCAGGGCCCTAAGCTCGTGACCCAAGGAGGGTAACATGGCAACCGGCGAGACGAAAACCGAGCTGATCGAGTACCTCGACCGCATGACGCGCGAGGTGTCGGTGGACAGCTTCCCGCGCTTCTCGACGGCGACTATCGCCTCGGAGCTCAACATCTCGCGCAACCTCGCGTCCCAGTACCTCAACGACTTTGTGAGAGAGGGCGTCGTCGTCAAGGTCGGCGCCCGGCCGGTCCTCTACTTCCATCGCGCCGGCTTTGAGCGCTATTTCCAGAGGCAGCTCAAGAAGGGCGAGTACGCCTCGTTCGAGGAGCTGTTCGACGAGCTCGGCATCCACGACGAGCCCAACTTCGAGCGCGCCATCGGGCACGACCGCAGCTTGGGCCCGTGCGTGACGCAGCTCAAGGCCGCCGTCAAGTACCCGCCCTCGGGCCTGCCGGTGCTCATGGTGGGTGAGAGCGGGACGGGCAAGACCACGCTCGCCCGGCTCGCGCACTTCTACGGCATTGACGAGGGCGTCATTGACGCTGCGGCTAAGTTTGCTCCTGTCGACTGCTCGCTGTACGTGAGCGACGACGAGGGCTTCCGTCGCGCCTTCATCGGCGACGGTTCCGCGCCCGGCCTCGCGTCGCGCGAGGACGGAGGCGTCGTCTACCTCAAGCACCTCGAGCGCCTTCCGCACGCCTCGCAGGAGGTTGTGATCTCGTGGCTCCACAGCCTCGACTCCATGACGCGGGGCGGCCTCTCCGGCGCCGCCCGAACCCCGCGCCTGATCGTCTCGGTGCCGCCCGACGCCGACCCCGAGCTGCGCGAGCGCCTCGCCCACCTCATCCCGATCGTGGTGAGCGTGCCGGCGCTGCGCGACCGGACCGAGGACGAGCGCACCGACCTCATCATGCACTTCCTGCGCTTTGAGGGCAGGCGCGTGGGCGCCAACGTTGCCATCAGCCGCGGTGCCCTGCGCCACCTCATGGAGGCCGACTTCCGCGACAACATCGACGGCCTGCGCGCTTGCATTCGCAACTGCTGCGCCGAGTCCTACCTCGACCACAGCGGCGAGCGCCTCATCATCCGCAACTGGAGCCTGCCCTCGAGCGTCCTTGGCTCCTCGGCCGCCCAGGAGGACGACGACAAGCTCGTGAGCGGCGACAAGGTCGACCGCTCCGGAAGCTACGTCGGCGACCGCCTCCTGCGCTACTTCTCCGAGGTCGAGAGCGCCTGGGAGGCCTATCGCTCCGGGGAGTCCCAGTTCAAGGACTTCGTCTCCTCGGCTACGGCGACCATGGAGCTCTACCAGGACTTCCTGAGCTTTGAGCGCCACGTGACCGGGGCGCGGGTGGCCACCTACGAGAGCGTGCTCTCCGGCGTCGTGGAGGCGGTGAACAGCTCCTACAACATCGAGATCTCGCGCAAGTGCGCCCGCGTTCTCGCGCAGTCGCTCTCGCTTCGGGTGTGGGACGGCGTCGGGGGCGCGTCCTGGCGCCAGCAGGAGTCCGGCACGTTCAGCGCCATGTACGAGACGCTCGTTCGCGCCTACAAGGTCGCCGCCGCCGTCACCGCGCAGGTGGAGGCCGGCGTGCGCTCGGCGCTCGGCCTTGAGCTCGACGCCGCGAGCCGAGTGATGCTCTTCCTCGAGATCAACGAGGTCGTGGAGTCCTCCGAGGGGCGCAGCTGCCTCGGCGTGGTCATCTGCCACGGCTACTCCACGGCGACGAGCATCGCCGACGCCGCGAACCGCCTCCTGCACCGCCGCGTCTACGAGGCGGTCGACCTCACCTACGACGACAGCCTCCAGGACCTCGTGGCCCCGCTCGGTCGCCTGCTCGGCAAGTACGCCCACTGCCGCACCGTCGTCCTTCTCGTTGACACCGGCTCGCTCGCCGACGTTGACAGGTACCTCTCGGGCATGACCGACGCCGACCTCTACGTGGTGAGCAACGTCTCTACGGGCCTCGCGCTCGAGGTGGGCGCCTCGATCGCAGCCAACGAGGACCTGCGTCCCGTGCTTGACGCCTGCACCGATGCCTGTGCGCCGCGCTACCGCGTCATCACCGGCACGCGCGGCGAGGGCGCCATCGTCTTCTGCTCGGAGACGGGCCCCGACGCGGCCGACAAGGTCCGGCGCCTCTTCGAGAGCAGCCTGCCCAGGGAGACCTCGGTGCAGCTCGTCACCGGCGACTACGCTGACCTCGCCCGCAACGGGGCGGACTCGCTCTTGCTCTCGCGCTACGACGTGCGGGCGATTGTGGGCACCGTTGACCCGGGGATCGAGGGCGTCCCGTTCGTGCCCCTCGACGAGCTGCTCTTTGAGGGCTCCTCCGAGCAGATCGACCGCGCCCTCGCGGCGGACCTCGGTCGCGAGGGCATCCGCGAGCTCCACGCCAACCTGCTCAAGAACCTCACGCTCTCCAACGTGATCGAGTCCATCACGATCCTCAACCCCGAGGCTCTGTTCGCTGAGGTGGACCGTGCCATCCGCCGCCTCGAGGAGCACAGCGCCGAGAAGATCACGGCGCGCATGACCACAGGGCTCTACGTGCACCTCTGCTGCCTCGTCGAGAGGCTCGTGACGAGGACCCCGATCGAGTGCTACCCCGACGAGGAGGCCTTCGTCCGGGAGCACGCCGAATTCGTCGCCCAGTTCCGTGAGAGCTTCGCGGACATCTGTCGTCGCTACCGGGTCGAGGTGCCCGTGAGCGAGATCGCCTACGTGTACGCCTACATCAGGGGCATGTCCGACACGCAGGCGATGCTGGCGGGGGGTGGTGCCGGCGAGGACGAGTGAGGAAGGCGGGCGGGCCGCCCCGGCGGCCCGAGCCAAGAGTGGCGAGAAAGCGAAAGGAGAGAAGTAGATGAGCATCATTGCAGCACGACTCGACAACCGTCTCCTGCATGGCATCGTGGCCACGATGTGGGCCCCGGAGCTTCATCCGCAGAGGATTATGGTGATCGACGACAACGTTGCCGGCGACCCGGCAAAGAAGTCCGCGATGAAGATGTCGCGCCCGTCCACGGGCTGCGCCCTCTCCATCATCGACCACGAGACGGCGTACAACAACTTCAAGGCCGGCAAGTACGACGGGCACACGGTCATGGTGATCGCCCAGGACCCTCAGGTCTTTCTCGACCTGATCGAGCTGGGGCAGGAGATCCCCGAGCTCGTCATCGGCGGCACTGCCGAGCTGGAGGAGAGGCCCGGCCTCATCAAGGTCAGCCGCCGCGCGTGCATCAAGGAGGAGGACGTCCCGACCTACCAGAAGATCGCTGCCTCCGGCACCAAGATTGAGGTCCGCTACATCCCCTCGGACCACGCTGAGCCCCTGTCCAAGTTCATCGACCTGTAGAAAGAGGTGCGAGGATGTTTTTTGAGTCCCTGGCCGTTGCGCTCATCGCAACGTTCTTCCAGCTCGACATGCTCTGCTCGCAGACCTTCGCGTTCATGTACGTGCTGCCGTCCTGGCTCGTCGGCGTGGTGCTCGGCGACCCGATGACGGGCCTTCAGATGGGCGCTACGGTCCAGCTCATGTCCTTCGGCGTCGCCGGCCTCGGCGGCTCCTCGGTGCCCGACTACAACAAGGCGGGCATGATCGGCACGGCCATCTCGATCCTGACCGGCCAGGACTTCTCCGTCGGACTCGCCGTGGGCATCGCCGTCGGCATGCTGTTCATGCAGGCGGACATCATCTGCAAGATCTTCAACGGCTTCGTCGGCAAGTGGTCCCAGAACTACGCGCGCCAGGGCAACTACAAGATGATGATCCGCACGATCTACCTTGGCCCCATCGTCTACGGCCTCTTCTCGTTCGTGCCCGTCTTCATTGCCGTCTACTTTGGCGTTGACATCGTGAACCTCATCCTCGAGGCCATGCCCGCCTGGTTCACCACGGGCCTCTCGGTCGCCGGCGGCATGCTGCCCGTCGTCGGCATGGCGATGCTGCTCACCTACATGCCCGCCAAGAAGTTCATCAGCTTCCTCATCGTGGGCTACGTCCTGGCCAGCTACGTGGGCCTCGCCGTCCTGCCCATCGCCCTGATCGGCATTGCGTGCGCCTACGAGTACTACAAGCTGCACGCCAATGACCTCGCTGCCGCCACTGCCACCGTCGCCATGGAGGGAGAGCTCGAAGATGAGTAACGAGACCACCAAGAACGTCGACATGACGGAGATCCCGGAGAAGCTCCCCGACGGCACCTACGAGCCCGTTCTCACCAAGAAGGACCTGCGCCGCGTCGCCCGTCGCTGGAACATCAACATCTCGACGTACAGCTACACCTACCAGGAGGCCTGCTCGGTCGTCTACGCGACCTGGCCCGCGCTCCAGAAGATCTACCGCGGTGACGAGGAGGGCCTGAAGAACTCCCTCGAGTACGCCTACCGCTACTTCAACGTCACCCCGCCGGTGGCCGGCCTCCTGCTCGGTGCTGGCCTCGCCATCGAGGACCAGCGCCACAACGACGGCCTTGCCGCCGAGCAGGACCTCAAGGTCGGCCTCATGGGCTCGCTCTCGGGCGTCGCCGACACGATCATCTGGGTCCTCATCCCCACGATCCTCGGCTCGATCTCGGCCTACATGGCCCAGAACGGCAACATCTTCGGCATGATCGCGTTCGCCCTCTACGGCATCGCGTTCCTCGCCTGGCGCATCTACAGCTTCTGGGGCTACGGCTACGACCTCGGTACCCAGCTCATCTCCAAGCTCGCTGACAAGATCTCCGTGTTCACCGAGTCCGTCTCGGTCCTCGGCCTCATGGTCGTGGGCGCGCTCATCCCGTCGGTGGTCAAGATTACCTGCGGCCTGAACTTCCAGATGGGCGACGTTGCCATGTCCGTGCAGGAGGGCGTGCTCGACGCTATCCTGCCGAGCCTGCTGCCGATCGTTGCCACGGCCATCTGCTACACGCTGCTCAAGAAGCGCGTGAGCATGAACCTGATCATCATCGGCATCATCGTTGTGTCCCTGCTCGGCGCCGTCACCGGCGTCCTCGTGGTGCCCGCGTAAGGCCGCTTGCGCACCCGTCCCAGATTGGCCTTGATCGGGCGGCCGGGAACCGCACCCGGCCGCCCGACCTCTCTAGAAAGGACCTCCCCATGAGGGCAGCGACTGCCTTGGCAGACATCACCCCGCACGGCACCTTCTACATGGAGGGCTACGCCAACGACGTGCGCCGCCAGCCCGCGCTTGGCGTGCACGACGCGCCCTGCGCGGTGCTCCTCCTCCTTGAGGTGGGTGAGGTCCGGGTCCTGTTCGTCTCGCTCGACGTGTGCATCGTCTCCGCGGAGGGCTCGCGCCTGCTGCGCGAGGGCCTCTCATCGTGCCTCGGGCTCCCGGAGGAGAACATCGTCATCAGCGCGATTCACTCCCACTCCTGCCCCAACGGCTTCGAGGGGGAGGGCGGCATCGTGGGCGTTCACAGCCACGGCTACGTGGAGATGGCAAGCGGCAGGGTCATCGAGGCCGCCACGGGGCTCGAGGGGGCGCTCGTCGAGGTCACGCCGGAGCTCGCCTCCCTGCACGTGCGCGGCTGGTACTCTAACCGCAACGACCGCGAGCGCCCCTTCGACGACAGCGTCCACGTCCTGCGCCTCAGGGCAGAGGACGGCACGGTGGCCGGCGCCATGCTGAACTTCAACTGCCATGCCACCGTCGTGGGCCCGTTTAACCGCTATCTCACGACCGACGTGATGGGCGGCGTGCGCGCTCGCGTCGCCGACTGGGTGGGCTGCGTCCCCTACACCTTCACGGGCGCCTCCGCCGACCTCGGCAACCGCCAGTTCCGCCGCGGTAACGACTTCGCCGAGCTCGAGCGCGTCTCCTGCGGCATCGCGAGCGCGATCATGGAGGGCGCCGAGTTCGCGCCGGTCGAGCTCGTGGAGCCGGGCATCTCGAGCTTCTCGCGCCGCGTGAGCTACAACAACGAGGACTACTTCGACCAGTACCGAGCTCAGCTCGCTGACGTCACGGCGGTGCTCGACGATCCCGAGACGGGCTTTGACGAGCGCAAGCTCGCCGACACCGAGCGCCAGCTGCTCGAGTCCCAGCTGAGCATTCACGACGTCGACTTCACGATCAAGATGCGAACGATCGACTTCGGCGGCGTGGTCTTCGTGACGTTCCCCGGAGAGCTGGCGAGCGACCTGGGCGTGCGCGTGAAGGAGGCCTTTGGGGACCGAGTGGCCATCGTAATAGGCTACGCTAACGACTATCAGGGCTACTTCGTCCCGGAGGGCGACTTCGGTGGGACGAGCTACGAGTCGTATGTGACCAAGATGCCGCGAGGCGGCATCGAGAGGGTTCTTGACGAGTATGAGGAGTCGCTGTGAGACACGTGATACTTGCTTCCCACCATCGCTTCGCCGATGGGCTGAAGGACACGCTTGAGTTCATCGGCGGCGTGGAGAACATCACCGCCGTGAGCGCCTACGTTGACGACACCCCGCTCGAGGAGACCGTGAGCAAGATCTTCGCGGAGATTCCCCCGGAGGACGAGGTGCTCGTCCTCACGGACATCATGCAGGGCAGCGTGAACCAGGCGTTTGCCCCCTACATCTCCGACCACGTGTTTCTCGTCGCCGGGGTCAACGTTGCCTGCTGCCTGGAGCTCACCCTTGAGACGGGCCCGCTCTCGCCCGAGGTCATCCGAGAGACGATTGCCCAGGCGAGCCAGCAGATGGTCTTCATGAACGAGTGCCAGGTGGAGGATTGCGAGGATGACGAGTAGGCCGTCCGGCGCGGGCCCCGTCGTCGCCTTCTTTGACGTTGACGGAACCCTTACGTACCGAACGCCCGAGACCGGCTGGCAGATCATCCTCGCCGACGAGGTCCGTCGCGCCGTGGGCCGCTTCGTGGAGCGCGGCAACGTGGCGGTGCTGAGCACGGGCAGGGGCTTCTGCGCCGTTGACGACTGCGTGGCCGAGCTGCCCTTCGCCGGCTCCGTGACGCTCGACGGCGCGCACGTGGCGCTCGGGGACCGGGTGCTCGTGGACCGAAGCTTTCCGGACGAGCTGCTCGACGGCATGGTGAGCGAGATGCGCCGCGTGGGCATGGACGCGTTCTTCCAGGGAACGACGGGGAGCATCTGCGTGTGCCCGGACGAGAGCCCCGAGGACGACTGGGGCGGCGTCGCCGTGCACGGCGTGAGCGACCTCACCCCCGAGGTGCGCGCCTTCGGGCTCGCCAAGGTGGACTTCCGCGAGGGCTCGCTCGCCGCCTTCCGCTCGAGCGCCTTCCTCACCGAGAACCTGGGCTACTACGACGTGGGGGAGGGGTGCCACGAGCTCGTCATGCCCGGCTGCAGCAAGGGGACGGGCGCCCGCGCGCTCCTGGAGGCGCTTCCTGAGCGCCCCTCGCGCGTCATTGCGTTCGGAGACTCCGAGAACGACCTGTCGGTGCTCGAGGTGGCCGACGTCGCGGTGGTCATGGGATCGGCGAGCGAGCGGGTGAGGGCGGTCGCGGACATCGTGGCGCCGCCGGCGAGCGAGCGCGGCGTCGCGCGCGTGCTCGAGGACCTCGGCCTCGCGTAGCTGATCGGGGAGGCGACGGTGCGCAGGGAGCTCACGGTCAACGGGCTGCCGGTCACGGCCTCGTTCGCGGACGAGGACGTCGAGAGCGCGCTGCTCCCGCTGCTGAGGGAGATCGCGCGGGCGGACGCCGCCCGCAGGGCGCGCGACGACGGATCAAGGCGCACCGTCGTCCTGCTCGCCGCGCCGCCGGGTTCGGGCAAGTCGACGCTCGCGGCCCTGCTCGAGGGGCTCTCTCGCGAGGCGGGTCTTGTGCCGCTCTGCTCTGCCGGGATGGACGGGTTCCACTTCCCCAACGCCTACCTCGATGCGCACGGCCTCCGCTCGGTGAAGGGGGCGCCGGAGACCTTTGACGTGGCGGCGCTCACAAAAAAGCTCGCGGAGACCCGTCGTGCGGCGGGGACGGTGCTATGGCCCTCGTACAGCCGCGTGGCGCACGACGTGGTGCCCGACTCGCTGGAGGTGACGGGCGAGGTCGTGCTCGTGGAGGGCAACTACCTGCTGCTCGACGAGCCTCGCTGGCGCGACCTCCGTCGGTGGGCCGACCTCACGGTGTTCCTGCGCGCCGACGAGGGCCTGCTGCGCGAGCGCCTGGTGGCGCGCAAGGTGGCCGGTGGCATGGCGCGCCCCGACGCGGAGGCGTTCTATGAGACGAGCGACGGGCCCAACGTGCGCCGCGTGCTGGCGCGAAGCCTGCCGGCCGACGTGACCCTTCTGCTCTCCGCCGACGGGCGGCTGCGCCTCGCGGCCGAGCCGCGCTAGCCGAGCGGGCCCTCGCGGCGCACGGTGCGCGCGATGTGGCGGGGCACCGCGTGCAGCGCGCAGCTTCCGATGACGCTGCCGGCGGCTCGCTTGGCCGCTGGGCTCGCGCCGCTCGTTGCGTAGGCGTGCTCGAAGCGCTCGAGCATGGCAAGGTCGTTGCCCCCGTCGCCATAGACCGCGACCTCGCCCTCGTCCATGCCGAGGTGCCGCGCGAGCCACGCCACCGCCTCGCCCTTGTCGACGCCCGCGGCGGTGAGCTCGAAGAGGTCCCCGTCAAACGAGGCGTTCACGAGCGTGGAGGCGTGCTCTGCCACGAAGGCGTCAAGCTCGCGGCGCAGCCCGGCGTCTCCCGTGCGCACGTTGAGCTTGCAGACCTCGTGCCGCAGCACCTCGGCGTCGGTCTGGTCGTAGCGCGTGCCCGTGCTGCCCGGGCTCCTCCTGAAGCGCCATGACGCCACGCGGCCCATAAGCCCGCGCGAGGGACGGTAGCTCGCGAGCTGCTGGTCGCGTGTTCCGCGCACGAGGGTTCCCCCAGCCGTGACGCAGGTCGCGCAGATGGTGGGGAAGCGGGAGAGCAGCTCCTCGACGGTTTCCGGGTCAATGGGGACGCGGCGCAGGAGCTCGCCGTCCGAGCCGTAGACAAAGGCGCCGTTGCCGCAGACGAGCTCGAGGGGCATGTTGGGAAAGCCGAGCTCTGCGGGTGTGCTCGCCCAGCGTCCCGTGGCGAGCGCAACGTGGCGCCCGGCCCCGAGCGCCACGGAGACGCCGCGACGGACGGCCCGGTCCGCCTCGTGCAGCGCGTTGAAGAGCGTTCCATCCAGGTCGCTCGCAAAGAGCCTGATCACGGGTGCCTCCCTAGCGCACGACCACGGCCCCGGCGGGCACGACGCCTGCCGCGTCAGTTGCCACCAGCGCGTTGTTGCCGGGCTTCCTGGGCACGTCCGGCCACTCGGGCACGTAGCCCACGTGCGCGAACTCACGACCAAAGGCCTCCTCGACCTCGCGCAGGACCCGCGCCCGTCGGCCCTCGCGCGCGCAGCGCACGTTGGCGAGGTAGACGCCGCCCTCCGCGAGATGCTCGCGGATCGTCCGCGCGCCCTCCTCGGTCGTGAGCGGCCCGAGCGGGCGGTTGCCGGAGAACGCGTCGTTCACGATCACGTCGTAGGGTTCTGCCGCGGCGCGCACGTGCGCCCACGCGTCGCCCGTCACCAGGCGCAGGCGTCCGTCCCGCTCGGCGCCGGTCTTCTCCAGGCACTCGTCGAGGAAGAAGAACTCGCGCGCGATCTGGGTGATCGCGGGGTCGATCTCCACCACGTCCACGCGTGCGGCGGGCACGTAGGCGGCCAGGTACTTGGGCAGCGAGTAGCCGCCGCCGCCCATCACCATCACGCGCAGCGGGCGCTCGCGGCTCGCCCCGCGCGCGGAAACGAGCCCCTCGATCACGCGCGCCATCTCGCGATGGTACTCGCACGCAAGCTCGAAGCGCAGGTTCTCGGGCACGTAGCAGCCGCTCTGGAAGGTGCCGTTGACGTTGAGCAGGCGCACCGGGGTGTGATCGAGGTTCTCGGCGTCAAAGACGAGCGTGATGCCAAACTTGGTGCGTCGCATCTCCACGTTGCGCTTGCGCAAAAGCCACGGCATCGCGGCGAGAAAGGCCGTGCACACGGCGGTGAGCACGGCGAGGGCAATCAGGATCTCTCTCAAGGCGTCTCCTCGGTACGGTCGCGGGCGCGCGGGTTTCTCGCGTTTTAGAGATTGTGAGTAGCGCTCAACGTCGGCTATACTAGCTGATGCTGTAATGGGCCGAGAGCCCGTTTGTGACATCGCATCGGAAGGACACTCCACATGTTTCTTGGTATGGGCCCCTTTGAGCTAATCATCATCGTTGCCATCATCCTGATTATCTTTGGGCCCAAGAACCTGCCCAAGATCGGCTCCGCGCTCGGCAAGACCGTGAAGAACGTCCGCGAGGGCATGGAGGAGGGCAAGGAGGAGCTCTCCGAGGGCCCCGTCGAGTCCCACGACGACTCCGTTGACGTCATCGAGGACGAGGACGACGCCGACGCCCCCGAGACCGCTGCCTCCGACGCCGTGTTCTGCTCCAAGTGCGGGGCCAAGAACGCCGCCGACGCGGGCTTCTGCTCCAAGTGCGGCGCCAAGCTCAACTAACGGCACGCGGCAGGCAGGAGTAGCAAGCACATGGACAACGCCAAGAAGATCGAGCTCACCGCCGAGGGCCGCCAGAAGCTCGTTGACGAGCTCGCGTATCGCGAGGGCGAGAAGCACGACGAGATCGTAGAGCGCATCAAGGAGGCCCGCGGCTTCGGCGACCTCTCCGAGAACTCCGAGTACGACGCCGCCAAGGAGGAGGAGGCTCGCAACGCCGCGCGCGTGAACGAGATCCGCCAGATCCTCTCGCAGGCCGTCATCGTGGAGGCCGGCACCGGCCGCGACCTCACCGTCTCCATCGGCACCACTGTCGAGCTCAAGGACGAGAAGGGCAAGGCGTCCACCTTCACGATCGTGGGCACCACCGAGACCAACTCGCTCGAGCACAAGATCTCCAACGAGTCCCCGGTCGGCAAAGCCCTCGTCGGCCACAAGAAGGGCGACACCGTGGAGGTCGTGGCGCCGTCTGGCAAGACCAGGACGTACACGATCGCGTCGATCAAGCGCTAGCGCCAACAGACGAGAAACCCAAGCGTCGCCCCGTGTCTGCAAGCGCAGGTGCGGGGCGTGCCTATCTGAAAGGGACACCATGGCTGAGAACAACGCCGCGACCCCGTCCGCAACCGACGAGCGCACGATGCGTCGCGCGCGCCGCCAGGCCCTCATCGACGCGGGCGTGAACCCCTACCCGATAGCCTCCACGGTCACGGCGCATGCCGGCGAGCTCGAGGAGCGCTACGCCGAGCTTCCCGACGGCACCGACACCGAGGACGTGGTGAGCGTCGCGGGCCGCATCCGCGCCCTTCGCAAGCAGGGCAAGGCGGCCTTCGTCGTGCTCGAGGACGTCTCCGGCCAGATCCAGCTCTTCTGCCGCCACGACGTGCTCGGCGAGGAGGCGTGGGCGCTTCTCGGCCAGCTCGACCTGGGCGACATCCTCGGCGCCACCGGCGCCGTCCTGCGCACGCGCCGCGGCCAGCTCTCCGTGTCGCCGACCGAGCTCACGGTGCTCTCCAAGTCCCTGCGCCCGCTGCCCGAGAAGTTCCACGGCCTCACCGACCGCGAGGTTCGCTACCGCCAGCGCTACGTTGACCTCATCATGAACCCCGAGGTGCGCGACGTCTTCCGCAAGCGCAGCCAGATCGTCTCGCTCATTCGCCGCTACATGGAGGCCGACGGCTACATGGAGGTCGAGACGCCGATGATGCACGCCATCCTCGGCGGCGCCAACGCCAAGCCGTTCGTCACGCACTTCAATGCGCTCGACCGCGACTTCTACCTGCGCATTGCCACCGAGCTGCCGCTCAAGCGCCTCATCGTGGGCGGCCTCGAGCGCGTCTTTGAGATCGGGCGCAACTTCCGCAACGAGGGCATGGACCTCACGCACAACCCCGAGTTCACCTCGATGGAGGCGTACTGCGCCTACTCCGACCTCGAGGGCATGAAGAGCCTCTCCGAGGGCCTCTTCAAGACGATCGCCCGCGAGGTCTGCGGCTGCGAGGAGGGGCACGAGGTCATCACCTACCAGGGCCAGACGATCGACATGTCCGGGACTTGGGCGAGCCGTCCGCTCTCCGAGATCGCCTCCGAGTGCGTGGGCGAGCGCGTGGACATGGACACGCCGATCGAGCGCCTTCGCGAGCTCTGCGAGGCGCACGGCATCGAGGTGCAGCCCAGCTGGGGCGCCGGCAAGCTCCTCTTCGAGCTCTACGACGAGCTCGGCGAGAAGACCATCGTCAACCCCACGTTCGTGTGCGACTACCCTGAGGAGGTGAGCCCGCTCTCCAAGCGCAAGCCTGAGGACCCGCGCCTCACCGACCGCTTTGAGCTGGTCATTGCCGGCCACGAGTACGCCAACGCCTTCTCCGAGCTCAACGATCCCGTTGACCAGGCGGGCCGCTTTGCCGAGCAGGTTGCCGCCAAGGGCATGGGCGACGACGAGGCCATGGGCTATGACTATGACTACGTGCGCGCCCTCGAGTACGGCATGCCTCCCGCGGGCGGCATCGGCTACGGCATCGATCGCATGGTCATGCTCTTCTGCGACCAGCCTGCCATCCGCGACGTCCTGCTCTTCCCGGCCATGAAGCCCGAGACCATTACCCACGCCGACATCCAGGCGCAGGTCGAGGGCGTGGTGACGGACAACGCCGCCGCCTCCGTGGACGACATCGCCGCCGATTCCGAGCGGGCTTCGGCGTCTGTTGACGAGGGGCCCGCCGCGCTGGACGCCGGCATCACGCGCGACGGGGCGCTCGCCCTTCTCGCCGAGCACAACAAGGAGCCCTTCCACCTTGAGCACGGCGAGACGGTCGGCGGCGTGATGCGCCAGCTCGCCCTCGAGATGGACCCGGAGAACGCTGACTTCTGGGAGGTCGTGGGCATCCTTCACGACCTCGACTGGGAGGAGCACGCCGACGACCCCGCAAACCACACGGTCTACGCCGCCGAGTGGCTCCTCGACGCCGGCTGCTCCGAGGAGCTCGTGCGCGCCGTGCAGTCGCACAACTCCGACAACAACCCCGAGCTTCCCGCGCCCGAGCTGCCCATGGAGAAGGTCCTCTTTGCCGTGGACGAGCTCACGGGGCTCATCGGGGCCGCGGTGATCATGCGCCCGAGCAAGTCGGTCATGGACTTCGAGGTGAAGTCGCTCAAGAAGAAGTTCAAGGACAAGCGCTTTGCCGCCGGGTGCGACCGCGACATCATCCGCAAGGGCGCCGAGCTCTGCGGATGGGAGCTCGACGAGCTCTTCTCGCGCACCATCGACGCCATGAAGGCGATTGCGCCGGACCGCGACACCTTTGGCAGGGACGCGTAGGGTCCCAGCCGTCTCGTGACACGGGCCGCCCCGGCGCCAAACGCGCCTCGGGGCGGCCGCTGTCATTTGTTGGGTGATTTTTTCGGGGCGCCTCAAGTAGCCCCAGAGAAGGCAAGCTGTCTGCCTGCGCTTTTCTTGACGCGCCACTCGTCGCTACTGCGAGGGCCCTTCGGAAACCACCCAACATATGAGAGGGGCCGGCGAGAAGCCCCCGCCGGCGCAAAAGAGACGCGACGTCACTTATTTTGCGCGGCAAGGTTTGCGCACATGGCGGCGTGGGTACAAACTATAACCGTGAGAACCCCGTGGGGAGGACACACCCTATGTTCGAGAAGTTCACCGACAAGGCCCGCAAGGTCATGAGCCTCGCCCAGGACGAGGCCCGCGGCCTCGGGCAGATGTACGTTGGCACCGAGCACCTGCTCCTGGCGCTCATCAAGGAGGGCGAGGGCGTTGCCGCCCAGGCGCTCGCCAAGCTCGACGTCACCTACGACGAGGCGCTCGCCACCGTCCGCGGCCTCACCTCGGGCGAGGTCGAGCCGGTGCCCGGCGGCCACATCCCGTTCACGCCGCGCGCCAAGCGCGTGCTCGAGGGTGCCTACCGCGAGACGATGACCCACGGTCAGACCTACATCGCGACCGAGCACCTCCTGCTCGGCATCGTCGCGGAGGGCAACGGCCGCGCCATGGACGCCCTGCGCCAGATGGGGGTCTCGGGCGATGCCGTGCGCAACGCCGTCGCCGAGCTGTCCGGCTCCCAGTCCGAGGCGGCCTCCGGCCCCGCTACCGCCGACGTGCGCATGGCGGGCTTCGGCGGCTCCCCCTCGCAGCAGTCCGACGAGGGCTCCGTCCTCGAGCAGTACGGGCGCAACCTGACCAAGCTCGCTGGCGAGGGCAGGCTCGACCCGGTCATCGGCCGCGACCGCGAGATCGAGCGCGTCATGCAGATCCTCGCGCGCCGCCAGAAGAACAACCCGCTCATCCTCGGCGACCCGGGCGTGGGCAAGACCGCGATCGTCGAGGGGCTCGCCCAGCTCATCGCCTCCGGCAACGTGCCCGACATCCTTCGCGGACGCCAGATCTGGACGCTCGACCTCGCGAGCCTCGTCGCCGGCTCCAAGTACCGCGGCGAGTTCGAGGAGCGCATGAAGAAGGTCGTGAAGGAGCTCGAGGAGTCCGAGGAGGACATCCTCTTCATCGACGAGATCCACACCGTCATCGGCGCGGGCTCGGCCGAGGGCTCCATCGACGCCGCCTCCATCCTGAAGCCGCCCCTCTCCCGCGGCGAGATTCAGGTGATCGGCGCCACCACCGCCGAGGAGTACCGAAAGCACATCGAGAAGGACTCCGCCTTCGAGCGCCGCTTCCAGCCGGTCAACATTGGCGAGCCGAGCCCGGGGGACGCCCTGCGCATCATCGAGGGGCTGAAGGATCGCTACGAGCAGCACCACCACGTGCGCTACACCGATGCCGCCGTCCAGGCAGCCGTGACGCTCTCGAGCCGCTATGTCCAGGACCGGTTCCTGCCGGACAAGGCCATCGACGTGCTCGACGAGGCCGGCGCGCGCACGCGCGTCCACAAGATGTCGCTCCCGCCGGAGATCGCCCAGACCGATGCCGACCTGGCGCGGGTGCGCGACGAGAAGTCCTCTGCCGCCGCCGCCCAGGAGTTCGAGGAGGCGGCGCGCCTGCGCGACGAGGAGAAGGCCCTTGTCGCCCGCCGCGACGAGCTCGAGGCCGCCTGGCGCGAGGAGCTCGCCGCCAACGTCGTGACCGTTGACGAGGAGGACATCGCGGACGTGGTCTCCTCGATGACCGGCGTGCCCGTCTCGAGCATCACCGAGGCCGAGGCCTCCAAGCTGCTGCGCTGCGAGGACGTCCTCCATCAGCGCGTCGTTGGCCAGGACGAGGCCGTGACCAAGGTCGCGCGCGCCATCCGCCGCAGCCGCTCCCCGCTCAAGGACCCGCGTCGCCCCGGCGGCTCGTTCATCTTCCTCGGCCCCTCGGGCGTGGGCAAGACCGAGCTCGCCAAGGCGCTCGCCGAGTTCCTCTTTGGCAGCGAGGACGCGCTCATCGCCTTCGACATGTCGGAGTTCATGGAGAAGCACGCGGTCTCCAAGCTCGTCGGCGCGCCTCCCGGCTACGTTGGCTACGACGAGGGCGGCGAGCTCACCAAGGCCGTCCGTCGTCGCCCGTATTCGGTGGTCCTGTTCGACGAGGTCGAGAAGGCCCACCCCGACGTCTTCAACGTGCTGCTGCAGATCCTCGAGGAGGGCCGCCTCACCGACGGCCAGGGCCGCCACGTCGACTTCTCCAACACCGTCATCATCATGACGTCCAACATCGGCGCCCGCGACATCGCCCAGACCTCCACGATGGGCTTCTCGGCGCTCGGCGCCCACGGCCTCTCCGACAAGGAGATCGAGAGCCGAGTGACCACCGAGCTCAAGAAGCACTTCCGCCCGGAGTTCCTGAACCGCGTGGACGAGGTCGTGGTCTTCAAGTCGCTCACCACCGAGCAGCTGCGCGGCATCGTGGGACTCATGATCGCGGACCTGCGCGAGCGCCTCATCGCGGAGGGCATGTCCATCGAGCTCACCGACGCCGCTCGCGACCTCGTGGCCAAGGAGGGCGCCGACCCCATCTACGGCGCGCGTCCGCTGCGCCGCGCGATTCAGACGCTCATCGAGGACTCGCTCTCCGAGGAGCTGCTCCAGGGGCTGTGGCACAAGGGCGAGATCATCCGCGTGGACGAGAAGGACGGCGCGCTCGTCTTTGAGCACGCGGTCGGAGAGATTCCCGCCCCGCGGCGCCGCGAGCACCTGTCCTCGCCCGACCTCGCCAGCCTTCCCGAGCCCACGCGCGGGGCGACCGGCGCGGGCGGCCTCCTCGCGACAGGCGAGTAGCTGACAGAGGGTGACAGAGGGGACGGGGGAATCTGTCAAGCCTCCGTCCCCTCTGTCAAGTTCTGGAGGACCGCCTGGGTCGGGGCACGACGCCACGCTATACTCAAGGCGAGCCCGCATCGACGAGAGGGACGCACATG
This sequence comes from Candidatus Olsenella pullistercoris, assembly GCA_019116525.1. Lineage (GTDB taxonomy): Bacteria > Actinomycetota > Coriobacteriia > Coriobacteriales > Atopobiaceae > Thermophilibacter > Thermophilibacter pullistercoris. The sequence goes on from DXBM01000009.1 coordinate 25,336, forward strand.
GACGTCACCCAGCAGGATACCGGCGCAAACGGCCGCGAGCAGCGCTTTTCCGAGGCCATCAGGCGCACCGCGCCGGGCACCCCCCTGCGCGTTGCGCTCGACATGATCATCGACGGCCATCTTGGCGCCCTCATCTGCGTCGGCGACACCGACGCCGTCCTTGCCGCCGGCGACGATGGCTTCAAGCTCGACGTCTCGTTCACGGCCAACCGCCTCTTCGAGCTCTGCAAGATGGACGGCGCGGTGGTCGTGGACCGCGACCTCACCAAGATCCTGCGCGCGAACTACCACCTCAACCCCGACCCGTCGCTGCCCACCTCGGAGACGGGCACGCGCCACCGCACGGCCGCCCGCATGAGCCTGCTCACCAAGGCGACCGTCATCTCCGTGTCGTCGCGCCGCTCCGTGGTGAACGTCTACGTCGACGGGAAGGGCTACGAGCTCAAGAGCGTGAGCGACCTTCTCGCCACCGTGAACCAGCTGACCGTGGCCATGCAGAGCACACGCTCGCAGCTCGACCGCAAGCTGCTGCGCCTCACGAGCCTCGAGCTGGACAACGTGGTGACGCTCGGCGACCTCACCGACATCTTCTACCTCTTTGAGGTGCTCATGACTGCCGGCGAGGAGCTCGACGACTGCATCGTCCAGCTCGGCAGCGAGGGCAAGACCACGCAGATGCAGCGCGAGGAGTACCTTGCCGGCATGGGCGAGGCCTACACGCTCATGGTCCGCGACTACGCTCGCGACTCCTCCGAGGAGGCGGCGCTCGTCATCCGCAAGCGCCTGCACGACACGGCCAACACCCAGCTGCGCTCGGCGAAGTTCGTGGCCAAGCTGCTCGGCTTCACCGACGACCTCAGCGAGGACTCCGTCATGACGCCGCTCGGCCTGCGCACGCTCTCTCGCGTTCCCGTGGTGCGCGAGGGCATGGCCGACAAGATCGTGGACGAGTACGGCTCGCTCCAGGAGGTGCTCGAGGCCGTGGACGACGACCCCTCGCGCCTCGGCGAGATCGGCGTGCGCAACCCCGGGGTTCTCGCCAACAGCCTGCACCGCATGTGGGGCAAGGGGGAGTGATGGAGGCCCGCGCCCCGATGCCCTGTGCCTGCGCCGAGCGCGTTGCCGGCGGGGCAGACGCCGCTGACACCTGCGCCGTTATCGTTGCGGGCGGGTCGGGGGAGCGCTTTGGGGACCCGCGGGGCAAGCAGTTCGTTGAGCTCGCAGGCCTTCCGCTCATGTGCTGGTCCGTCATGGCGTTCGACCGCGCCCCCTCCGTCGCGCGCATCGTGATCGTGTGCGCGCCGGAGCGCTCGGCGGAGGTCGAGAGGGACGTGCTGTCGCGGCTCACCCTCGCCAAACCCGTCGAGCTCGCGCCCTCCGGCCCCACGCGCCAGGACTCCGTGCGCTCGGGGCTCGAGCGCGTGCCCCGCGACCTGCCCCTCGTTGCCGTGCACGACGCGGCGCGCCCGCTTGTTGAGGTGGAGCAGATCGAGGAGGTCGTGGGGGTCGTGCGCGCGGACGCGTCGCTCGCCGGCGCGATCCTTGCCACGCGCTCCGTTGACACGCTCAAGCTCGTGGAGGGCACCACGATCGTTGCCACGCCCGACCGCTCGTTCTACTGGGCGGCACAGACGCCGCAGGTATTTCGCACCGCGCGGCTCGTGGCGGCGCACAAGACGGCGGTGCGCGACGAGTACCAGGGCACCGATGACGCCTCGCTCGTGGAGCGCCTCGGCGGCCGCGTGCGCGTGGTCGAGTCCACGCGCGACAACATCAAGGTCACGGTGCCCGAGGACCTCGCCATAGCCGAGGCCGCCCTCGGACGCCGCCTGCTTTGCTAAACAGGGACTGTTAAAAGGGGACGTGGTTTTTCTCTCAGAGAAAACGGGACAGGCTCGGCAGGTCCGGGCGGTCCGCTCCCCGAGAAGGGAAGGGCATGCTGCGGATTGGACACGGGTTTGACGTGCACGCGTTCGCCGAGGGGCGGCCGCTGATCCTGGGCGGCGTCAACGTGCCGTGCGAGCGCGGGCTGGCCGGCCACTCCGACGCCGACGTCGTGGCGCACGCCGTCATGGACGCCGTGCTCGGGGCCCTGCGCGCCGGCGACATCGGCAAGCTCTTCCCGGACACCGACCCCGCCTACGAGGGCGCTGACTCGCTCGGCCTCATGCGGCACGTGGCGGAGCTCGTCCGCGAGCAGGGCTGGCGCGTCGCCGACGTGGACTGCACGATCGCCGCGCAGGCGCCCAAGCTCGCCCCGTACCGCGACGAGATGCGCGCGCGCATGGCCGCGGCGCTGGGCGTCGAGAAGGACGCGGTCGGCGTGAAGGCCACCACCACCGAGCGCCTGGGCTTCGTGGGCCGCGAGGAGGGCATCGCCGCCTGGGCCGTTGCCCTGCTCGATGACGGCCGGTAACGTCCCCCCCCCGCTCCAAAAACGCCGCACGTCCCAGCTAAGAAGGTCCTCCTGCTCCAAAAACGCCGCACGTCCCTGTTTCGAGCGCAACAAAAACGAGGACGTGCCTTGATTGGCGAGCAGAACGCCCTTCTCGACTGGGACACGCCCCAATTCACGAGCGGCGAGAAGGGCACCCCCAGACCCGCCGTTCTTCTCGCCCTCCCGGCGCTATACTGGGTCAACGCACCGCATCAGACCCAAGGAGCTCGCATGCTCGTCTACAACAGCCAGACGCACAAGAAGGAGGAGCTCGTTCCCATCGAGCCCGGCAAGATTCGCATGTACGTCTGCGGCCCCACCGTCTACGACCAGATCCACATCGGCAACGCGCGGACCTTCCTCGCCTTTGACGTGATTCGTCGCTACCTCATGTACAAGGGCTACCAGGTCACCTTTGCCCAGAACCTCACCGACGTGGACGACAAGATCATCAATCGCGCCAACGAGACCGGTCGCACGGCCGCTGAGGTCGCCGAGGAGTGCTCGGCTGCCTTCATCGAGCAGATGCACCGCTTTGGCGTGCTCGATCCGGACATCCGCCCGCGCGCCACGCACGAGATCGAGGCCATGCAGGAGATGATCGAGCGCCTCATCGAGCGCGGCGTGGCCTACCCGGTTCCCTCCGGCGACGTCTACTTCTCCGTGCGCGCCGACCACGGCTACGGCATCCTCTCCGGGCGCAGCCTAGACCAGATGCGCGCCGGCGAGCGCGTGGAGGTCAACGACGAGAAGCGCGACCCGTTCGACTTTGCCCTCTGGAAGGCCGCCAAGCCCGGCGAGCCCAGCTGGCCCAGCCCCTGGGGGGACGGGCGCCCCGGCTGGCACACCGAGTGCTGCGCGATGATCCATCGCTACCTGGGCACTCCCATCGACATCCACGGCGGCGGAGCCGACCTCATCTTCCCGCACCACGAGAACGAGACCGCCCAGGCCATGTGTGCCTGGGACAGCGCCCTGGCCAACACCTGGATGCACACGGGGATGCTGCGCGTGGACGGCGAGAAGATGTCCAAGAGCCTGGGCAACTTCTACACGCTCAAGGAGGTGCTCGACAAGTACCCCGCCGACGCCGTGCGCCTGCTCATGCTGCAGACCCACTACCGCGCCCCGCTCGACTTCTCCTTCGAGCGCCTCGAGGGCGTGGCCGGCACGCTCGAGCGCCTCGAGACTTGCGCGCGCAACCTCCGCTGGGCGGCGGAGCGCTCCCCGCAGGACGGCGAGCTCAACGACGCGGACCGCACCCTCGGGCGTGAGATCGACGCCGCGCGCGAGGAGTTCTGCCGCCAGATGGACGACGACTTCAACACCGCCGGTGGCCTCGCCGCGATCTTCTCGCTCGTGACCGCCTGCAACACCTACCTGGCCGACGCCGCCGACGACACCTCCACCGCCGTCTGCCTGCGCGCCGCTGACATGCTCTGTGAGCTTGCGGACGTCATGGGGATCGCGCTCTCCCGCTCCGCCGGCGACGACGACCTGCCTGCCGGCCTCGTTGACCTCGCGCGCGAGCACGCCGGCTTTGCGGGCGACTCGCCGGCCGAGGCCGCGGACGCCCTTCTCGCCGCCCGTCAGGAGGCCCGCGCCGAGAAGAACTGGGCCGTCGCGGACGCCATCCGTGACGGCATCACCGCGCTCGGCCTCGTGGTCGAGGACACCGCCGCTGGCGCCCGCCTGCACCGCAAGGAGTAGCGGGCCATGGCGAAGAACCAGTCACGCACCCCCGGGCGCGACGTCCGCGGCGGCAAGGGCAAGGGCGCTCGTCCCGTCCGTCCCGCCCTGGGCAAGGGCAAGCGCGCCGAGAAGAACCGCCCGCCCGCTCCCCGCTCCGGCGCCCAGCGCCGCGAGCAGCGCGACCGCACGGACCTGATCGAGGGGCGCCGCGCCGTCGAGGAGGCGCTCGCCTGCGGAATGCCGCTGCGCTCGGCCCTCGTGCAGGAGCGCTCGGGCGAGCGCGACCAGGCGCTCGAGCGGATCGTGGCGCGCCTCGAGGACGCCGACGTCCCCGTGGAGCGCGTGCCGCGCGCGCGGCTCGACGCGCTCTCGAGCCACGGTGCCCACCAGGGCGTTGTCGTGCGGACGAGGCCGTTCGCCTATGCCGAGCTCGCTGACGTCATCGCCGCGGCGGGGGAGGGGCCCGCGCTCGTGGTGGTGCTCGACCACGTGACCGACCAGGGCAACTTCGGCGCCATCGTGCGCACGGCGGAGGTCGTGGGCGCGGCGGGCGTCGTCGTGGCCAAGGCGCGCGCCGCCTCCGTGGGCGTGGGCGCGTACAAGACCTCCGCGGGCGCTGTCATGCACCTGCCGATCGCGCAGGTCCCCAACCTCGCTCGCGCGCTCGACGAGCTCAAGGCGGCAGGCTTCTGGGCCTGCGCCGCCACCGAGCACGCCGAGCAGGACGTCTGGCACGCCCCGCTCGGAGGGCGACTGGCGCTCGTCATGGGCTCCGAGGGGGAGGGAATCTCCCGCCTCGTTGCCGAGAAGTGCGACTTCGCGTGCCGTCTTCCCCAGCGAGGCCGCGTGGAGTCGCTGAACGTCGCGCAGGCGACGACCGTCCTCTGCTACGAGTGGCTGCGTCGCGTCGAGACGGGCGGCGAGGCCGATGCCTAGCCAGGGCGCTCCGCGAGAGCTGCTCGTGGTCGACGGCTACAACGTCATATACAAGTCCGAGCGCTACCTCGCGCGCATGGACGAGACCGCCGAGGGCGACCCCTTTGAGCAGGCGCGCGACCTGCTCGTTGCCGACGTGGCGGCCTATGCGAAGGGGCGCTACGACCCGGTCATCGTCTTTGACGCGGCGGGCAACGTCTCGCCGGAGCGCCCCGACCTCTCCAAGGCGGGCGTGCGCATGGTCTTCTCGCCGGCAGGGGAGTCGGCGGACACGGTGATCGAGCGGCTCGTGACGGAGGCGCGCCTCGCGCCGCAGGCCGTGACGGTCGTCACCTCGGACAACACGATTCGCGCGACGGTGGGGGGCGTGCCCGTGACGCGCGTCTCGAGCGACGTGCTCGTTGCGAACATGAGCGCGCTCTCCGTGGAGTACGAGCGCGCCAACGCCGAGCGCCAGACGCAGCACATGCGCCTCGAGGACCGCATTGACCCAGCTGCGCGCGAGAGGCTCTGGCAGATGCTGCGCGGCTAGCGGGCGCGCGTCGAACCCGCTATCATTGACTACGCGCCGGCATGGCTCAATGGCAGAGCAACGGTTTTGTAAACCGTGGGTTGGGGGTTCGACTCCCTCTGCCGGCTCCAGGGACCAGAGGGCCGCGGCGTGCTCGTCGCGGCCCTGTTTTTTTGCGTCGGGCGCGCTGGCTTCTCGCCGCGCGGGCCCTTGCCCGGCGGCTTCCCGCCCCAAAGCGTCCGGGAGCTGTGACTTACTTTCAAAGGGGCACGTCTCGGACGTTTTCGACTCCAAAACCGTCCGGGCGCTATGACTTACTATCTAAGGGATACGTCTCGGACGGCTTCCCGCCCCAAAGCGTCCGGGCGCTGTGACTTACTTTCTTGCGGGCAGCCTCCGGACGCTTTTGCCCGGTGAGGCGTCCGCAAGCTGCCCTTGTCAAGGCGGCAGACGAAGGACCCACACGCATCAGCCGTTCTACCTGCGGATGTGTGCGCCTCGTGACAATGGATACGCCCGGCCCGGAGGTATACGTTGACAACTTTTTTCCCGCGTCGTAATCTATCTTCCGCTTGAGGGGGAGAACGCGCCTCTCGGGCAGCTGAAAACGGAATGGGGATGTGGCACAGCGGCAACTGCGGCGGACTGTAAATCCGCTCCCTCTGGGTTCCTTGGTTCGAGTCCAAGCATCCCCACCATTCGCCCGTGTAGCTCAGTCGGTAGAG
>DXBM01000070.1 GCA_019116525.1 Candidatus Olsenella pullistercoris
AAGCCCTTCGGCGTGAACGTGATGCTCATGAGCCCGTTCGCCGACGAGGTGGCGCAGGTCGTCATCGACGAGCACGTGCCCGTGGTCGTGACGGGCGCCGGCAACCCCACGAAGTACATGAAGGCGTGGAACGAGGCGGGCATCAAGGTCATCCCCGTCGTCGCCTCCGTCGCGCTCGCCAAGCTCGTGCAGCGCGCTGGCGCCGCGGCCGTGGTGGCCGAGGGCACCGAGTCCGGCGGCCACATCGGCGAGACCACCACGATGGCCCTCGTGCCGCAGGTCGTGGACGCCGTGAAGATCCCGGTCATCGCCGCCGGCGGCATCGCCGACGGGCGCGGGGTCGCCGCCGCCCTCATGCTCGGCGCCGTGGGGGTCCAGGTGGGGACGCGCTTCCTCGTGGCTGACGAGTGCACCGTCTCCGACCAGTACAAGGACATGGTCCTCAAGGCCAACGACATCGCCACGCGCGCCACCGGCCGCTCGACCGGCCATCCCGTGCGCGCGCTCAAGAACCCGTTCTCCAACAAGTACTTCCAGATGGAGTCGGCGGGCGCCTCCGAGGAGGAGCTCAACGCCCTGGGGACGGGCGCGCTGCGCAAGGCTGCCAAGGAGGGCGACTACGAGCACGGCTCGTTCCTCTGCGGCCAGATCGCCGGCATGGTGCGCGAGCGCCAGAGCGCCCTCGAGATCGTGGACGACCTCGTGAACGGGGCCGAGAAGGTCCTGTCGGGAGCGACGCAATGGGTAAGGTAGCGTTCCTCTTCGCCGGCCAGGGCGCCCAGCACCCCGGCATGTGCGCTGACCTCATCGCCTCCGAGCCCGCCGCCAAGGCCGTCTTCGACGCGGCCGACGAGGTGCGCCCCGGCACCACCGAGCAGTGCCTCTCGGCCACCAAGGAGGAGCTGGCGCAGACCATCAACACGCAGCCGTGCGTCTTTGCCGCCGACCTCGCGGCCGCCCGCGCGCTCGAGGCGCGCGGCGTGCGACCCGACGTGGTGGCGGGCTTCTCGCTCGGCGAGGTGGCCGCGCTCACCTTCGCGGGCGCCTACACGGACGAGCAGGGCTTTGAGCTCGTGTGCCGTCGCGCCGAGCTCATGGCCGAGGCGGCCGAGAAGAACCCCGGCGCCATGCGCGCCGTGGTGAAGCTCGACGCCGAGACGGTCGAGCGCTTGGCCGCTGAGGCGGGCGACGAGTGCTGGCCCGTCAACTACAACAGCCCCGCCCAGACCGTCGTCGCGGGCACGCCCGAGGCGTGCGAGAGGCTCGACGCCCTCGTGAAGGAGGCCGGCGGCCGCGCCATGCGAGTGGCCGTCTCCGGCGCCTTCCACAGCCCGTTCATGGCTGAGGCAGCGAGCGGCCTTGCCGCCTACCTCGCGGACGGGCACGAGCCTGCCGAGCCGAGCGTGCCCGTGCTCGCCAACCGCACGGCGGAGCCGTACCCGGAGCTCGCCGCCGAGCGCGCCGAGCTTCTCGCCAGCCAGGTGGCGAACCCCGTGCAGTGGGTCCGCACCCTCGAGCGCATGGCGGCGGACGGCGTGGACACCTTCGTTGAGGTGGGCCCCGGCAAGACCCTCACGGGCCTCGTGGGCCGCACGCTCGACGGCGTCACCGCCCTTCCGTGCGAGACGCTCGAGCAGCTCGAGGCGGTTCTCGCCGCCCTGCCAGCGAAGGAGGACTAGCCATGGCCGAGAAGACCGGCGCCATCGAGCGCGACCCCTCGCGCCGCGTCGCGCTCGTGACGGGCGCCTCGCGCGGGATCGGCCGCGCCATCGCCGAGGGGCTCGCCGCCGACGGGTTTGACCTCGCGCTCGTCTACGCGGGCAACGAGGCCGCGGCTGCCGAGGCCGTGGCCGCCTGCGAGGCCGCGGGCGCCGTTGCGCGCGCCTACCGCTGCGACGTGGCGGACGCCGAGGCGGTCAAGGCCACAGTCGACGCCGTGCTCGCCGACTTCGGCAGCGTCTGGGCGCTCGTCAACAACGCGGGCGTCACGCGCGACGGGCTTCTCGTCCGCATGTCGGACGAGGACTTTGCCCGCGTCATCGACGTCAACCTCAAGGGCGCCTTCCACACCGCCCGCGCCCTCGCGCGCGCTTTCATGCGCCAGCGCGGCGGCAGGGTCGTGAACGTGTCCTCCGTCGTTGGCCTCATGGGCAACGCCGGCCAGGCGAACTATGCCGCCTCCAAGGCGGGGCTCATCGGCCTCACCAAGTCGCTCGCCCGCGAGCTCGCCCCGCGCGGCGTGACGGTGAACGCGGTTGCGCCCGGGTTCGTGGAGACCGACATGACGGCCGTGCTCTCCGAGAGCGTGGTCGAGGGGTACGAGAAGCAGATCCCGCTCGGCCGCCTGGCGAGCGCCGACGAGGTCGCCGCGGTCGCGCGCTTCCTCGTGAGCGACGCCGCGTCCTATGTGACCGGCGAGGTCATCCGCGTCGACGGCGGCATGGCGATGTAGCGATGATACGAAGGGACAGTCCCTTCGTATCATCAAAATACTAATGATACGAAGGGACTGTCCCTTCGTATCATCGTTGGGAGGCGAGATGGAACACAGGGTAGCAATCACGGGCATCGGAGCCGTCACGCCGCTCGGCAACACGGCCAAGGAGACGTGGGAGGGCATGGTCTCGGGCCGCTGCGGCATCGGGCCCATCACGCGCTTTGACACCGAGAAGTTCAAGGTGAAGGTCGCCGCCGAGGTCAAGGGCTTCGACGGGGCCGCGCTCCTCGGCAAGCAGGAGGCGTCCCACCTCGACCTGTTCTCCCAGTACGCGCTCGTCGCCTCCGACGAGGCGATGGCCGACTCCGGCCTTGGGGAGGAGGGCGCCGTCGACCACGAGCGCCTCGGCGTGTACGTGGGCTCGGGCACGGGCGGCCTCGGCGCATGCGTGGACAACGTCCACACCATCGCCGAGCGCGGGCCGCGCCGCGCGTCCCCCTTCATGATCACGATGATGATCGCCAACATGGCCTCCGGCAACATCGCCATCCGCCACAAGGCGCTCGGCCCCACGCTACCCGTCGTCACCGCCTGCGCCACTTCGGCCCATGCCGTGGGCGAGGCGTTCCGCGCGATCAAGCACGGCTACGCCGACGCGATCCTTGCCGGCGGCGCCGAGGCCGCGATCATCCCCGAGTCCATCGCCGGCTTCACGAGCTGCCGCGCCCTGACCACCAACCCTGATCCTGCCACGGCGTGCCGCCCCTTCGACGCCGAGCGCGACGGCTTCGTCATGGGTGAGGGCGCCTGCGTGCTCGCCCTCGAGGAGTGGGACCACGCCGTCGCCCGCGGCGCGCACATCTACGCCGAGGTCTGCGGCTACGGCAACACCGACGACGCCTACCACATCACCTCGCCCGACCCCGAGGCCGACGGCATCACGCGCGCCATCCGCCTCGCCGTGGACGAGGCCGGCCTCAGGCCGGAGGAGGGCCTCTACATCAACGCGCACGGCACCTCCACCAAGCTCAACGACGCCTCCGAGACCCGCGGCTTTAAGCAGGCGCTCGGCGAGGAGGCCGCTCGCGCCGCGCACGTCTCCTCGACCAAGTCGATGACCGGCCACATGGTGGGCGCGACCGGCGCCGTCGAGGTCATGGCCTGCGCGCTCGCGCTCGAGAACGGCGTGGTGCCGCCCACGATCAACTATCGCACGCCCGACCCGGAGTGCGACCTCGACTACACGCCCAACGAGGCCGTGGAGTGCCCGCTCACCTGGGCCATCTCCACCAACCTCGGCTTTGGCGGCCACAACGCCGCGCTGGCGCTGCGCGCCGTGGAGAGGAGCTAAGCAGCATGGATTCCGAGAAGATCGCGCAGATCGCGGACATCATGGAGACCCGCGGCCTCACCCGCGTGCGCGTCGAGGAGCCTGACGGCGCCGCCGTCGAGCTCGAGCGCGCCGCCGTCGAGCTCGAGCGCGGCGCCGCCGCGGCCGCCCCCGCTATCGCGCCCGCTCCCGTCGCCCCGGCCGCTCCCGCCGCCGCGGCCCCCGTCGCCCCGGCCGCCGCTCCGGCGCCGGCAGCGCCCGCCGAGCCCGCCGGGCCCGAGCCGCTTGACATGTCCCACACCACTGCCGTGCGCGCCCCGATGGTCGGCGTCTTCTACGCCGCCCCCGCGCCCGGCGCCGAGCCCTTCGTGCACGTGGGCTCCAAGGTCAAGAAGGGCGAGACGCTCTGCGTCATCGAGGCGATGAAGGTCATGAACGAGGTCACCGCCGAGGCCGACGGCGAGATCGTCGACATCTGCGTGCACGACGGAGACCTCGTCGAGTACGGCTGCTGCCTCATGAAGATCTACTAGGGGAGGCAACGCATGAACCGAGAAGAGCTCAAGAGCCTGCTGCCGCACCGCGAGCCGATGCTGCTGCTGGACGAGGCCGAGGTCGTCGACGGCGAGGCCCACGGCAAGATCACCATCACCGGGGACGAGTTCTTCGTCCAGGGCCACTTCCCGGGCAACCCCATCGTCCCGGGCGTGATCCAGTGCGAGATGCTCGCGCAGAACTGCTGCGTCCTTCTCGCCAACGACCTTGCCGCCAAGGGTGCCACGCCCATGTACACGAGCCTGGACAAGGTGCGCTTCAAGCACCCCGTTCGTCCCGGCGACACCGTGGAGCTCACCTGCCGCATCACCAGGAGCCGCGGGCCCTTCCGCTTTGCCACGGGCGAGGCCCGCGTGGGCGACAAGGTCTGCTGCGTCGCGGAGATGTCCTTCGCACTCATGTAGCGTCGATGGGTCAAAAGGGGCCTGTCCCCAATTGACCCACAGGAGGCGACGATGTTCGACAAGATCCTTATCGCGAACCGGGGTGAGATCGCGGTCCGCGTGATCCGTGCCTGCAAGGAGATGGGCGTCAAGACCGTGGCGGTCTACTCCACGGCCGACGCCGAGGCGCTGCACGTCGCCCTCGCCGACGAGGCGTACTGCATCGGCGGCCCGCGCCCGGCCGAGAGCTACCTCAACGAGGACGCCATCATCACGGTGGCGCTGCAGTCCGGGGCCAAGGCGATCCACCCCGGCTACGGGTTCTTCTCGGAGAACTCGCACTTCGCGCGCGAGTGCCGGGAGTGCGGGCTCGTGTTCGTGGGGCCCGACCCCGACGTCATCGACCGCATGGGCGACAAGGACGCCGCGCGCCGCACCGCCCGCGAGGCCGGCGTGCCCATCGTCCCTGGCTGCGACCTGCTCAAGGACGCGGACGAGGCGGTGCGCGAGGCTGAGCGCATCGGCTGCCCCGTGCTCATCAAGGCGCGCTCGGGCGGCGGCGGCCGCGGCATCCGCAAGGTCGAGCGCGCCGAGGACGCCGGCCGCGCCTTCACCGAGGCGCACGCCGAGGCGAACGCGGCCTTCGGCGACGGCGAGTGCTACATGGAGAAGTTCGTCTCGCCGGCGCACCACGTGGAGGTGCAGGTCCTGGCCGACGCGCAGGGGCACGTCGTCTCCCTCGGCGAGCGCGAGTGCTCCGTGCAGCGCCGCAACCAGAAGCTCGTGGAGGAGAGCCCGGCGCCGTGCCTGGACGCACACCCCGGCGTCCGCGAGCGCATGCACAAGGCCGCCCGCGACCTCACACGGGCCGTGGGCTACGTGGGCGTGGGGACGATCGAGTTCCTCTTCGCCGACGACGGGAACTTCTACTTCATGGAGATGAACACGCGCCTGCAGGTCGAGCACCCCGTCACGGAGTTCGTGAGCGGCATCGACCTCGTCAAGTGGCAGCTGCGTGTTGCCTCTGGGGCAACACTTCCCTTCTCGCAGGACGACGTCAGCATCGCCAACCACGCCATCGAGTGCCGCATCAACGCCGAGACGCCGGAGTTCCTCCCGTCGTGCGGCGAGATCACGATGCTGCACGTCCCCGGCGGTCCGCTCGTGCGCTTTGACTCCGCGCTCTACGTGGGCGCGGTCGTGCCGCCCTACTACGACTCGCTGCTCGGCAAGCTCATCGTCTGCTCCTCCACGCGCGAGGAGGCCATCCGCAAGATGCGCTCGGCCCTCGGCGAGCTCGTGATCGAGGGCGTGGCCGAGAACAGCGAGCTTCACCTCGACATTCTCGCCAACCCTGAGTTCGTCTCGGGCAACTACCACACCAACCTGATGGAGCACCTCTATGAGTAAGCGAGAGAAGAGCCTCAACGCGCTCGAGGGGCCGGTGACCGAGGTCGCCGCCGAGTTCCCCGAGCGCCACGTGCTCGTCAAGTGCCCCGGGTGCCGTCGCGTGATTGACGCCGACAAGCTCGAGGCAAACCTCGAGGTCTGCCCGCGCTGCGGGCGCCACCTGCGCGTCTCCGGCCGCAAGCGCATGAAGATGACCGTGGACCCCGGCACCTTCGAGGAATGGGACGCCGGCCTGGCCGCCACCGACTTCCTCGAGTTCCCCGGCTACCCCGAGAAGCTCGAGGCGGCGCGCGAGAAGAGCCACGAGAACGACGCCGTGGTCTGCGGGCGCGGCCTCATCGGCGGCCGCCCCTGCGCCTTCTTCTTCATGAACGCTGACTTCATGATGGGCTCGATGGGCGCCGTGGTGGGCGAGAAGATCACGCGCGTGTTCGAGCGCGCCAGCGAGGAGCGCATCGCCGTCATCGGGTTCACCGTCTCCGGCGGCGCGCGCATGCAGGAGGGCACCACCTCGCTCATGCAGATGGCCAAGGTCTCCGCCGCCGTGCGCCGCCACAGCGAGGAGGGGCTGCCCTACTTCTGCGTGCTCACCGACCCCACCACCGGCGGCGTGACCGCGAGCTTTGCCATGGAGGGCGACGTCATTCTCGCCGAGCCGGGCGCGCTCGTGGGCTTTGCGGGCCCGCGCGTCATCGAGCAGACCACGCACAAGCGCCTGCCCGCCGGCTTCCAGCGCTCCGAGTTCCTGCTCGAGCACGGCTTCTGTGACCTCATCGTGGAGCGCAAGGACCTGCGCGCCACGCTCATCGAGCTTCTCGCCCTGCACGCCGGTGCCGTCCCGGGGGCGGGTGCCCCGCACGCGCTCAGCCCGGAGGAGCCGCGCCGCGGCCGTGGGACGCGCCCCAAGCGCACGCCCGTTCCCGAGAGCGCCTACGACATCGTCAAGCTCACGCGCTCGACCGAGCGCGCCACGGCCCTCGAGCTCATCGAGCGCGGGCTGGACGGCTTCGTGGAGCTTCACGGCGACCGCCTCTATGCCGACGACCCCGCGATCGTGGCCGGCATCGGCTGGAGGGGCGGCGAGGTGCTCACCGTCATTGCCATCGAGCGCGGCAGCTCCACCAAGGAGCGCGTGCGCCGCAACTTTGGCATGGCGCATCCCGAGGGATACCGCAAGGCCCTGCGCCTCATGCGCCAGGCCGAGAAGTTCGGCCGGCCCGTGGTGTGCCTCGTGGACACGTCGGGCGCCTACTGCGGCATCGGCGCCGAGGAGCGCGGCCAGGGCGAGGCGATCGCCTCCAACCTCGTTGCCATGAGCGGCCTGCGCGTGCCCATCGTGAGCGTGATCGTGGGCGAGGGCGGGAGCGGCGGAGCGCTGGGGCTTGCCCTGGCCGACCACGTGCTCATGCTCAGGAGCGCCGCGTACTCCGTGGTGAGCCCCGAGGGCTGCGCGTCGATCATCTGGAAGGACGCCAAGCGCGCCGACGAGGCCGCCGCCGCCCTGCGCATCACGGCGGGCGACCTCTCGGAGCTTGGGCTCGTCGACGGCGTGGTCGACGACTTGGGCCTCACGCACGCCGAGGTCGCCCATGACCTCATGCGCGAGGTCGAGGGCGCCCTGAGCGGGCTTCGCGGCGTGTCCACGGACGAGCTCGTGCGCGAGCGCTACGACAAGTTCCGCAAGATGGGGGAGGACCGCATATGCTCTCGCTCGTAACTGACTCCACCTGCGGGCTCACGCGCGACGAGGCCCGCGACCTCGGCGTCACCGTCCTCCCGATGACCTTCTCCTGCAACTTCGAGCGTCACGAGGAGGGCTTCGTGGGGGAGATGGGCGACTACGGCGCCCTTCTCGCCGCGAGCTCCCACGTGGCGACCGAGGCGGTGCGCGCCTCCGCCTTTGAGCGCGCCTTCCGCGAGCAGCTCGACGCGGGCAATGACGTCCTCTGCGTCACGATCTCCTCGCGCCTGTCCGGCGCGCACCGCAGCGCGGAGGAGGCGGCCGCCGCCGTGGGCTCCGCGCGCGTGGCCGTGGTGGACTCCTGGCTCACCGCCGGGGCGCTCGAGTTTCTGCTCCGCCGCGCCCGCGCCCTCGCTGACGAGGGACGCTCGCTCAGCGAGGTTGCCTCGGAGCTCGAGCGGCTGCGCGGCGGCACGCGCATCGTCTTTAGCGTGCCCGACATGGCGGCGCTCTCGCGAAGCGGCCGGCTCGGCGCCATCCGCCGCGCCGTGGCAACCAAGCTCAACCGCTACCCCGTGATGGCGCTCTCCGAGGGCGGCATCGTCAAGCTCTCGGACGGGCGCGGCGCGCGCGGCATGGCCGCCGCGATGGTCGACCAGGCGCCTGCCGACGCGACCGACCTGCTCGTCTCGCACTTCGGTCCCCGTGGGGTCGAGGCGCGCGAGGTCCTTCTCGCCGCGCGCTCCCGCTTCCCCGAGGCCCGCGTGCGCGTCAAGGACGGCGGTCCCGTGCTGGCCGAGCACCTCGGCCTCGGCGCCGTCGGCCTGTCCTGGGCCTAAGCTCGCGCCCCACCATACCCGCCGCCCGCTGCCCGTTGCCCCATTTGTACCAGGTACAGGTGGGGCGACAGCATGTTGCCCCACTGGCACCTGGTACGAATGGGGCGACAGTGTGTTGCCCCACCTGTACCTGGTACAAATGGGGCAGCGGGGCGCACATGGGGCATGGACGGCTTGTGAAGGATGGATACGCCCGGACCCGTGGCGTTTTGACAACAGGGCGTCGGACGCGTAATGTTCATCGTCGCGTCAATCCGGGGCAGAGGTGCTGCTCGGCCCTTGAATACGAGGTAAACAGGCACGTTGTCGATAGTATAGAAGGAGAGAGCTTTGCCTACTATCAACCAGCTCGTCCGCAACGGGCGCGTGAGCGTCAAGGCCAAGTCCAAGAACGCCGCTCTGCAGCACAACCCCCAGAAGCGCGGCGTGTGCACCCGCGTCTTCACCACCACGCCGAAGAAGCCGAACTCGGCCCTGCGCAAGGTCGCCCGTGTTCGTCTCGTCAACGGCATCGAGGTCACCGCGTACATCCCCGGCGAGGGCCACAACCTCCAGGAGCACTCCATCGTGCTGATCCGCGGCGGCCGCGTCCGCGACCTCCCCGGTGTCCGCTACAAGATCATTCGTGGCGCCTACGACTGCGCTGCCGTCCAGAACCGCCAGAAGGCGCGCTCCCGCTACGGCACCAAGCGCCCCAAGTAGTTCGCAGCCACTAATCGTCAAGACCTGAAGGAGATACAGCATGCCGCGTCGTGCATCCAAGAACCACCGTCGCGAGGTCCAGCCGGACGCCGTGTACAACAACCGTCTCGTGACCCAGCTCATCAACAAGGTCCTTCTCGACGGCAAGAAGGCCACCGCCGAGCGGATCGTCTACGGTGCCTTTGACATCGTTGCCGAGAAGTCCGGCGAGGACGCCCTCACCGTCTTCAAGAAGGCCATGGACAACATCCGCCCGACCCTCGAGGTCAAGCCCAAGCGCGTCGGCGGCGCCACCTACCAGGTGCCGATGGAGGTCAACTCCCGTCGCGCCACCACCCTCGCCATCCGCTG
>DXBM01000010.1 GCA_019116525.1 Candidatus Olsenella pullistercoris
GCGTCGCCATCGCCCGCGCGCTCATCAACGACCCCGAGATCCTGCTTGCCGATGAGCCCACGGGCGCCCTTGACTCAACGACGTCCGTCCAGGTCATGGACCTCCTCAAGGAGGTCGCGCGCGATCGGCTCGTCATCATGGTCACGCACAACCCCGAGCTCGCGCACCAGTACGCCACGCGCATCGTTGAGCTCTCCGACGGGCACATTGTGGCGGACTCGGACCCCTTCGACGCGGCCTCCGCCCCGCGACGCGAGGCCAAGCCGGCGCGCCGCACCTCGATGAGCTTCCTCACGGCGCTGTCGCTCTCGTTCAACAACCTCATGACCAAGAAGGGCCGCACCGTCATGACGGCCTTCGCCGGCTCCATCGGCATCATCGGCATCGCCGCCATCCTCGCTCTGGCAAACGGCGTGAACGACTACATCGCGCGCGTTGAGGAGGACACGCTCTCAAGCTACCCCCTCACCATCACCAAGCAGAGCATGGACATGTCGAGCCTGCTCTCCGAGCCCGCCTCCACCGCGGGGGACGGCTCGCAGGACGGCTCCGCGCAGCAGGGCGACGAGGGGGATGACGCGTCCTCCTCCGACCAGACGATTCCCGAGTACATGATGCTCACTGACATGTTTGCCTCGGTGGGCACCAACGACCTCTCGGGACTCAAGGACTACCTCGAGTCCGGCGATGCCGGCATCGACGGATACGTGAACGCCATCCAGTACGACTACGGCATCACGCCGCTCGTGTTCTCCTCTGACACGTCTGACGGTGCCGTCCAGCTCAACCCCAACGCGCTCTCGACCGCCATGACCGGTGGCGCCTCGGGGACGGCAACGGCGGGCATGAGCGGCGGCGGGATGTCCGTGTTCAACGAGATGATCGACGACCAGGAGCTTCTCGACGCGCAGTACGACGTCGTCGCCGGTCGCTGGGCCACCGAGGCGGACGAGTGCGTGCTCGTCCTGACGCAGAGCGGCGGCATCAGCGACTACACGCTCTACGGCATCGGGGTGCTCGACCCGGCGGACCTCACCAAGATGGTCTCGAGCGCGATGAGCGGGACGGCCGGCGACGCAGAGGTGGGCGGCGAGCGTGTCGACTTCACCTACGACGACGCGCTCGGCCTCAGCTTCAAGGTGATCAGCGCCTCCGACGCGTACCGCAAGAACGCCGAGACAGGCGGCTGGACGGACATGTCGAGCGACGCCGACTACATGGCAAGCGTTGTCGAGAATGGCCTTGACCTGCACGTCGTTGGCATCGTCAGGCCCAACGAGAGCTCGGACGCAAAGGCCCTCTCGGCTGGCATCGCCTACACGCCCGCGCTGACCGAGCAGCTCATGGAGCGCGCGGCGAACTCCGATATTGTGCGGCAGCAGCTTGAGTGCCCCGAGACGGACGTCTTCACCGGAAAGAGCTTCGACACGCTCCAGGAGGAGGCAACGCAGGGCGTCAGCCTCTCCGACCTCTTCAGCGTGGACGAGGGCGCGCTGCGCTCCGCGTTCTCCTTCGACACGAGCGCCCTCTCTGGGGCGCTCGATCCCTCCTCCCTTGACCTCTCAGGTCTCTCCGTCGACCTCTCTGGCGTTGCCGACTCCATTGACGTGGAGGCGCTTGTCGCCGGCGCCCCTGCTCCCGACTTCTCGTCGATCCTCGACCAGACCCTCTCGGACCCGCCCCTCACGACCGAGCAGCTCGAGGAGGTGACGGGGCTGGGCTCCGACCTGGCGCGCGACTTCGTCGCGTGGCTGGTCGGGAACGGGGCGGCACTGGACCCCAACGACCCAGGCTTTGCGCAGCAGGCGTCCGCTGCCTTCGCGGAGTACCTGCAGACCGAGGAGGCACAGGGGCTTCTCGCCCAGATCGAGCTCGTTGCGGGCGAGCCGGTCCGAACGCGGGTCGAGGAGGTCGTGGGCACCTACGTGAGCGAGAGCCTCGCACCCTACCTGCAGCAGTTCTTCCAGGAGATGTCGTCGCAGATCTCTTCCGCCATCTCCGCCCAGCTGCAGGCCGCGATGAGTGACCTGCTTTCGAGCTACGCCAACCAGGTCGCCGGCGGTCTCGCGAGCCTCCAGAGCGCCTTCAGCGTGGACGCGGACGCGCTCTCTCGCGCCATCAGCTTCAACATGGACGCCGACGACCTCGCCTCGCTCATGGAGAGCTACGCCAACGCGGGCGAGCTCACCTACGAGAACAACCTGCAAACGCTCGGGTACGCGACGGCGGACGACCCGGCAGCCATTGAGATCTACCCCAAGGACTTCTCGGCAAAGGAGCACGTGGTCGCCGCCATCGACGCGTACAACGAGCAGCAGCGCGCCGCCGGAAACGACGACGCGGTCATCAGCTACACCGACTACATGGGCATCATCATGGGCAGTGTCACGGACATCGTGAACATGATCTCGCTCGTTCTCATTGCGTTCGTGAGCATCTCGCTGGTGGTGAGCTCCATCATGATCGGCATCATCACCTACATCAGCGTTCTCGAGCGCAAGAAGGAGATCGGCATCCTGCGCGCCATAGGCGCGTCCAAGGGCAACGTTGCGAGCGTCTTCAACGCGGAGACGTTCATCGAGGGGCTCATATCGGGCCTGTTTGCCATCGCTGTGGTCGTGGGCGTCTCAGTGCCCGTGAACGCCTGGGTGCTCGCTGACTTCAACGTTGAGAACATCATGAGCTTGCCGTGGGAATCGGCCCTGGTGCTCGTGTGCATCTCGGTTGCGCTCACGCTGATTGCGGGGCTCATTCCCTCGAGCGCCGCGAGCCGCCGCGACCCCGTTGAGGCCCTTCGCAGCGAGTAGCCATCGCGCGCGGCGCGGGCTAGGGCCCCGAGTTTGGATCTTGGCCCTGTCCCTGTCCCTGTCCCTGGCCCTGGCGCCTGTCCCTGTCCCGACCTCTTCTCCTCCATGGCGGTTGTGGGCAGCAAGTTTTATATAAAGAACCATTTGAGATTGTTTGAGTTGTTGTAAAAGCATGATTGACCATATACACTGATGTTTTACGTGCGATAGAACGTATATCAAATCCTGGCATAAAAGATATTGCACACAACCGCAGCTTCATTTGGGCGTGTCCAGGGGCGGACGCAAGCGAGCGGTTTTGCATGCGCCCGGACAGAGCCTGCCGGCGCGCTTTGGCGGCGCCACGGAGTCCGCTATCCTGTCACAAGTGACATCGAGAAGGACAGGGGGCGAGAAGGGATGTGGGCGGAGTTCGCGCTCGCGTGTGCCGTGCTGTGCGCGCTGCTGTTCGTGCCAGGGGCCCTGGCGCTCAGGGGCGCCGGTGCCCGCGCGGACGTTGCGCTCGGCTCGGCCCCGCTCATCTCGCTCGCCGCGTACGGAGCGGTCGCGGTCGCGCTCGGCTGCGTCGGCGTCGTTGCCAGCACGGCGCTCGTTGCACTGCCCGTTCTGGCGGCGTCGCTGGTGGCGTGGGGCCTTGGGCGCGGGCGCTCTCGCCGTCCGTTCGGTCGCACGCAGCGCCGCCGCCTGCTCGTCCTGGGCGCATACGTGCTTCTCGGGTGCGCCGCGACGGTTGTCGTGCTCGTCTCCAACCTCGGGACGCCCGACTCGTTCTTCCAGGCGTGGGACAACGTGGCCCACTTCAACCTCGTGCGGAGCATGCATGACTCAGGCGTCTGGTCGACGCTCGAGACCACGTACTATCCCGGGGCGACCGCGGCGAGCAACCCCTTTGACGTGCAGCCCCATTTCTACCCGGCTGGCTGGCACCTGCTTGCGGTCATGCTCATGGACGTGCTCGACGGCCTCTCCGTCACCGCTGCTGCGAACGTCGTGAACGCCGTCACGTGCGGCGCGGTCTTTCCCGCCGGGTGCTGCCTCATGCTCTCCCGCGCGCTCGGCAGGCGCCCACGCGCCGTTGCACTCGGCTCTGTGGTCTGCCTTGCCTTCCCCTCGTTCCCCTGGAACCTCATCGTTCGCTGGACGCTCTACCCGAACCTTCTCTCGCTCGCCATGCTGCCGGCCGAGATCGCCGCGTTCATGTGCCTCGTCGCCCGCCACGCCCCGCGGCGCGAGCGCGCCTCGAGCGCCGTGGCACTTGTGGTCGGCGGCTGCAGCCTGGTGCTCGCGCAGCCCAACACGGTCTTCTCGGCGGCGGTCTTCCTCGCGCCGTGGTGCGCCTGCCGCGTGTGGGAGTGGCAGCTCGATCGCGGGAGCTCCCGGAGACGCGCGGGCCTGTGGACCCTTGCCTTTCTGGCTCTCGTTGTCGCGCTCTGGGTGGGCGCGTGTCTCGCTCCTCCGCTTCAGGGGGTCGTGGGCTACTACTGGGACCCGATCCTCGACATGGAGAGCGCGCTCAACGGGGTGACCGACCTTTCGTTCGGCGGGGGAGAGGACCGTCGCGCGCTTGAGGTGCTCGTGGGGGTGGGCCTGGTCGTGTGCCTCGCGCGGCCGCGCACGCGCTGGCTCGCCGCGCCGTTCCTCTTCTGCTGCGTGGGCTTCGTCATTGCGGCGACGGGGCCGGACGAGCCCGTCAAGCACCTCCTCACGGGCTTCTGGTACACCGACCCGTACCGGATCGCAGCTATGGCGGCGATCTTCGGCGTTCCCATTGCCGCTGTCGGGCTCGACGGGGCCTCCGACGCGCTCCTGCGCCTCGGTCGCGTTGCGTGGCGCTCGATGCCGCCGCGCGCCGCAGGGGCGCTCGCGGGGACCGTCTTTGCGCTCCTGCTCTTTGCCCCTGCCGTGCTCGTGCGCGCTGGCTGGGACCACCTCGTCTGGGAGGATGACTACGCGCTGCTCGCGACCCAGGTGGCCGAGCGATCCGACGCGTCCCGTCGCACCGGCTACGATGCCGAGAAGATCGCGTTCGTGGAGCGCGTCCTCGAGCTCATTGGGCCCGACGAGCTCGTGCTCAACCTCCCCTATGACGGCTCCGTCTACGCGTACGGCGTGAGCGGCCTCAACGTGTACTGGCGCTACATGGCGGGCTATGACGAGAAGAGCGAGAGCGAGCTGCCCGGGAGCCGCCTTCTGCGCCGCGAGCTCGACGGGGCTGTGGACGGGGAGCGCGCCGACGTCCTTTCCGTGCTCGAGGAGACCGGCGCCAAGTATCTCCTCGTTCTCACGCGCGATCAGGAGGAGATGGCTGAATCCTACGTCCCGTACCGCCCGCGCGACTGGCGCGGCGTTCAGCCGCTCGGTGACGACACCCCTGGCCTCGAGGTCGTTCTCGCCGAGGGGGACATGCGGCTCTACCGGATCGACCCGAGCGCGTGGGAGTAGGGCCCTCCCCGCCGTTGGTGGCTTTTCTCCGCAGGTTGTTAGGTTCTGGTTATATTCCTGTCAGGCAACTATAAAATCTTACCGTTGCGGAGGATGCCCTGCCCTGAGGGTACGGCGAGCATGGCGAGGACGGTGGGAATGGCACTGGTCGTTTGGTTGGCGCGCCTTCTGTATCGCTCCTGCTGCCTCTTCCCCCAGCGCAGAAAAATCGTCCTGCTCTCTCGCCAGGCCGCGCGGCCGCTCGACTTTGCCCTGCTCGAGCCCGAGCTCTCACGACGCTTCCCTGGCTGTAGAATCGTATGGTGCTGCGTCGCCGAGATCGGTCGGATGAGCGTCTCGCTCATGGTGCGCCAGATCTGGCACGTGGCGACCGCCGAGCTCTGTCTCGTTGACGGCTACGTGCCCGCCGTCTCGCTCCCCAAGCGGCATCGCTCGCGCGTCGTGCAGGTGTGGCACGCGCTCGGCGCGATCAAGAAGTTTGGCTACCAGGCCCTTGACACGCCCGCGGGACGCCCCTCGCGCATCGCGCGCGAGCTCAGGATGCACCGCGGCTATGACCTTGTCATCGCCGGCCTTCCCGGTGCCGTTCCCGTGTTCTCTGAGGCGTTCGACGTGCCCGAGGAGAGGATCGCCGCGCTCGGGCTTCCGCGCGTGGACTACCTGCGCTCGACGGACCCCGCGCTCTCCGATCGCCGCCGCCGTCGCTTTGCCCGCGCCGACCGAGTGATCGCCGAGGCGTTCGCCGGCGAGTCCGAGGAGGTGCTCGCCCGTCCGCTCGTCCTCTACGCCCCCACCTTCAGGAAGGCCAACGCCGACGCGTACTGGCTCGGGCATGCCGTTGCCGACCTGCGCCGCGCCCTTGCGGGCGCGAACGTGCGCCTTGTGGTGGCGGGCCACCCGCTCGAGCGAGCACAGGACGAGCTGGGGGAGGAGGGGGCTCCCGTCGCCTTTGTCCATGGGGTCGCGACGATCGACCTCCTGCACGCAGCCGCCTTCGTCATCACTGACTACTCCACCGTCGCCTTCGAGGCGGGCTTTGCCGAGCGGCCCGTGCTCTTCTACGTCCCGGACATTGACGAGTACCGCCTGTCTCCGGGGCTCAACATAGACCCGCTGCGCGACCTGCCGAGCCTCTCCTCTCGCAGCGCGTCCGGCCTCGTTCCCGTGATTGCGGGCGAGAGACCCTATGACGTCGCGGCGTTTCGTGCCTTTATGGAGCGCAAGGCGCGCGGCGTCAGCGCGGGAGCCATCGGGCGCATCGCCGACACGCTCGAGGGGCTTCTCGGCGCGCAAGGGGAGGAGGGGGTCCCATGCGGACAATCGGAGCTCTGAGAAGGGTCGTGCGCGCGGCGGGGCTCGGGGTCCTGCGCCACATGCCGCGCACGCGCCTCGTGGTACGAAGGCGGTACTGGGCGCACGAGGCGCGAAAGTACGACGCCCTGGCAGCGAGCGCTCCCGTAGACGAGCGCCTCGTGTTCTTCGAGTCATTTGGCGGTCGCTCGCTCTCGTGCTCTCCGCGCGCGATCTATCTCGAGATGCTCTCTCAGCCGCGCTTCTCGGGCCATCGCTTCGTCTGGAGCTTCAAGGGCGTCGAGCACGTTGCGTCCGAGCGCGAGAACCCCCTGCTCGCGGACGCTCGCACGAGCGTCGTGTGCCGCGGCTCCGAGGAGTACTTCCGCGCGCTCGCCTCGGCCAAGGTGCTCGTGCTCAACACGCGGCTCCCAGAGTACGTGACGCCCAAGCCCGAGCAGGTCTTCGTGCAGTGCTGGCATGGCACCCCGCTCAAGCGCCTGGGCTACGACGTTCAGATCGAGACGACCAATGCGCTCAACACCACCTCCGAGCTTGCCGATCGCTTTGGCATGGACGCGCGGAAGTGGACGTACCTGCTCTCGCCCTCGCCGTACTGCTCGCAGCACCTTGCGGATGCCTTCGGTCTGCCCGAGGAGCGCCGCGCGGAGGTCGTGCTCGAGGAGGGCTATCCGAGAAACGACGAGATTGCCCGGGCGGCTGCGGACGGCTCGGGCGCGCGCCAGCGCGAGCTGCGCCGGGCCCTTGGGGTTCCCGAGGGCAAGCGCGCGCTGCTCTACGCCCCGACCTGGCGCGACGACTCGTACAGGGCGGGCGTGGGGTACACCTTTGACTACCTGATCGACTTCGACCTGCTGCGTCAGGAGCTCGGCGACGAGTGGGTCGTGCTCTTCCGGCCGCACTACTACATCGCCAACCACTTCGACTTCAGTGCCTACGAGGGCTTCGTCATTGACGTCTCCGCCTGGGACAACGTGAACGAGCTCTACATAGCCGCCGATGCGCTTGTGACCGACTACTCCAGCGTGATGTTCGACTACGCGATCCTGCGGCGCCCGATGGCGCTGTTCGTGCCGGACTACGAGAGCTACCGTGACGACATCCGCGGGTTCTACTTTGACCTCTCCGAGGTTCCCGGCCCGCTCTGCGCGAAGACTCCCGAGCTCGTGCGCGCCCTCTCCGACGAGGGCTCCTACTGGGAGCGCTACGGCGAGAAGTACGACGCGTGGGTTGCGCGCTTCTGTCCCAAGGACGACGGCCACGCCGCCGAGCGCGTCATCGAGCGCGTGTGGGGGAGGGCGTAGTGGCGCCGCACACTGTGACCTGTTACGGACATAAAGGATGAACCACAGGTTGTGTCGTTTCCGGTCAATGCCGACCATGATTGTGAGGACTCGTTAAACATGAGCAGCATTTTCAAACGGGCAATCGGCTCATTACGCGGCGATAAGCGCGCTCGTGCGAGGTACGCGTATATGGTGGAGCACGAGCCCCTCGCAAAGAAAACGATCTTGATTGAGTCTCAGCAGGGTCGAACCCCATGCGGGAACATGTTCTATGTACTGCGCTATCTGAGTAGGGCGCCGGAGTATGCAGAGTACTCGCTCTATTTCGTTGCGCAGAAGGCATACCTTGAGCGGTTCTCTAGTTTTCTTGATGAAAATGGGATTGACAGGGTTGAGCTTGTCGGTCTTAACACGCCGAAGTATGTGCGCCTTCTTGCAACCGCACAGTTTTTAGTAACAGACACTTCCTTTCCCGACTACTACATTAAGCGGTCGGGGCAAATTATCTGGAACACGTGGCACGGAACACCGCTCAAGGCGCTCGGGAGAAGGGATCGAAGCGCGGTTGCGACGTTGGGAAACGTGCAGAAGAACCTTGCCCTTGCCGATTATCTTTCCATGCCGAATGAGTTTACAGCTTCGAACATGCTGCATGACTACATGATTGACAAAATCTACCGCGGAACAATCCTGTATTGTGGCTATCCTCGTAACAACGTGCTGCACCCCCTTGGCGAGAAGCCGGGCAACGGCAAGCCAGACGAGGGGCACGACGTGAGGCGCTACGCATACATGCCCACGTGGCGATCTCGGCGAGCGGGCTTTCCTCGTTCATATGCATCCGCCCATCTTATCTATCACTTGTTGAGGCTTGATGGCATGCTCTGTGACGACGAGGTGATGTTTGTCAACGTTCACCCACTCGATGCCCGGAACCTATCATTTGGGGGCTTCAAGCACATTCGGCCTTTCCCTTCCGATACTGAGACGTACGCATTTCTGGATACGTGCGACGCGCTTGTGACTGACTACTCGTCTGTTCTGTTTGACTTTGCTCCCACGAGAAAGCCGATCGTCCTCTTTACGTTTGACGAGGATGAGTATTTGCGTGATCGGGGCATGTATCTCACTCTCGACGAGCTTCCATTTCCCCGAGCAACCTCCTGCGAAGAAGTTCTTGCTGAACTGCGACATGAACAGACACGTTCTCCAGAGAGCAAGCGTGCCTTCAACCGATTTCTTGAGACGTATTGCTCCTATGATGGTCCGGAAACGGCGAAGTTGCTTTGCGATCGAATCTTGCTGGGGGCAGATAACGGTATCCGTGCCGTGCGACATCACGACAATGGATGCGCAAATGTTATCCTCTATGCAGGCAATTTAGCGCGCAATGGCATAACGTCGTCCGCGCTTAGCCTGTTGAGCCAAGTGCATGACGATGGTCGAAACTATTTTATTGCCGTGCCTCAGCGTTTGGCCAAAGCGAACGCTCGCGTTGTTGCTGAGCTTCCTGATTGGCTCCAATACATTCCCTATCCAGGGAAAACGAACATGTCACTTTTCGAAAAGGCCGTACAGTACGTGTATGGCAAGTATGACAAGGGCTTGCGCTTCTTTACTTCTGTCTGCAAAGACGCCTATCGGCTCAACCTTTCTCGCCGTTTTGGCTTTATCCCCAACATCGCTGCATACGTGCAGTTCAACGGGTATGATTTCAAAGAAATCATGCAGTTTAGCGTTGCTCCTGCAAAGAGAATCATCTACATGCACAGCGATATGAGTTCAGAGTCCAAAACTCGTGGTAACTCGCGTTTGGATCTGTTGCGTTATGCATATGCAACATATGATGCCGTTGCGGTTGTGTCCGATGGGCTCGTTGGTCCAGCGCGCACGATTTGTCCTAGCGCGAATGTAAAGGTTGCTCCGAACGTGTTCGATGTCGATAAGGTGAGAGGGCTTTCGCAGCGTAAGATTGCGTTCGATCCCGAGACGGAGTCAAACGTCACCGTGGAACAGGTTGTCGCCGCTCTCGATGATCCCAATACGACAGTCCTTATTTCCATCGGTCGCTTTTCCCCTGAGAAAGGACACCTGCGCCTGTTCGATGCGTTTGACTCTGTTTGCGCGGATAATCCCGATCGCAAGCTTAAGCTCATTGTCATTGGGGGCAACTCTTTTCGCGACACGTACGAGAAGGAGCTTTCCTACCTTGGCGAACTCTCTTGTGCCCAGCACATCATGCTCGTAAAGGGCATGTCAAATCCCTATGCGATTCTCAGACGGAGTGATGGGTTCATCCTGTCCTCACTCTACGAAGGCTTTGGACTGGTTCTTCTCGAGGCGGACGCGCTTGGCATTCCAATTGTCTCTACAGACATTGATGGCCCGCGTGCTTTCATGCTTCGCCATGGGGGTGCCCTGGTTCCCAATAGCGCAGACGGAATCAGGGAAGGGCTCAATCGTCTTGTCCGTGGTGAGGTACAGCCCCTATTCGTTGATTATGACGAGTACAACAAGGATGCGATCGAGGCGTTTGAGGACTTGCTCAAGTAGAGCATTGCGGTTGTGAGCGGCTCAGCGCTCTGAAGCCTCTTGTTGCACGATTAGGAAAAGGACTAACTTCGGGTTTCTGTGTCTTCGTGCTCGGGTCCACGTACAATGAAAAGACTGTGCAAGAAAGAAGGGAGCAGCGTGCTCGCAACGCTCAGACAGATTCTGTCAGAGAACTGGCAGTGGCGTCATCAGATCTGGGACCTCGCCAAGATCGACCTCGTCAAGACCTACCGCGGCGCCGCGCTCGGAAAGGTGTGGCTCTTCACCAAGCCTGCCGTCTACATCCTCGTCTACTGGTTCACGCTCTCGGTGGGCCTGCGCCACTCTGGCGACGTCAACGGCCAGCCGTTCCTGCTGTGGCTCGCTGCCGGAGTCTTTCCGTGGTTCTTCATGTCCGACGCCATCAACACTGGCTCCAATGTCTACCGGCGCTACCCCTACCTGGTGAACCGGATCAAGTTCCCGCTCTCCGTCATCTCCACCTTCTACACGCTCTCGATCATGATCATCTTTGCGTGCACCATGCTCTTCACCATAGCGGTCTGTCTGCTCACGGGCGTCCATCTCGGTCGCTACCTCCTGCAGCTGCCGCTCGTGATGCTGCTCATGTTTTTGTTCTGGACGGCGTGGTCGATCATGCTCTCTCCGTTCGGCGCCATCTCCAAGGACTTTGCGAACCTGATCAAGACGCTCTCCACGCCGTTCTTCTGGCTCTCAGGCATCCTGTTCCAGCTTGACTCCCTGCCGCGCATCGGGCAGGTCATCATGGCGTTCAACCCGGTTGCCTGGTGCGCGGAGGCCGTGCGCGACTGCTTCGTCTACAAGGAGTGGATCTGGCAGCGCCCCGACGAGCTCCTGCCGTTCCTCGCCGTCTTCCTGGTGGTGGTCCTGCTCGCCCTGCGCAACTTCCGCCGACTCTCCAAGGAGGTGCCCGATGTCCTCTAGGGAGCAGCTTCCCCAGATCGACCTCGGCGATGCCGTGGTGGTGCGCGACGAGGACCGCCAGAACCCTGTCGCAGTGCGCTTCGAGCACGTGCGCAAGACCTACAAGCTCTACAAGAACGACCGTCAGCGCCTCCTGGCGTCATTTACGAGCCGCGTGCGCTACGACGAGGTCAACGCAAGCGACGACCTCTCGTTCGTGTGCCGGAGGGGTGAGGCGCTCGCGTTTCTGGGTGACAACGGCGCCGGCAAGTCAACGGCGCTCAAGATGATCACCGGCGTGTGCTTTCCCACCTCCGGGACGATCGAGGTCCATGGCCGCGTTTCGGCGCTGCTCGAGCTCTCTGCCGGCTTTGACATGCGCCTCTCTGGCATGGAGAACGTGCGGATGCGCTGCCAGCTCTGGGGCCTCTCCGCGAGCGAGGCGGAGGAGCTCATCCCCGAGATCGTGGACTTCTCCGAGCTCGGCAAGTACATCGACCAGCCGATGCGCACCTACTCGAGCGGAATGCGCGCCCGCTTGGGCTTTGCGTTCGCCTCATCCATCCGGCCCGATATTCTCGTCGTGGACGAGGCGCTCTCGGTGGGCGACCGCAAGTTCGCCAAGAAGTGCCGCACCCGCGTGCGCTCCATCATCGAGAACGAGAACGTCACGGTCCTCTTTGTCACGCACTCGACGGCGCAGGCAAAGGAGTTCTGCTCGCGCGGCATCGTGCTCAGCCACGGCCGCACGCTGTTCGAGGGCGGGATTGACGACGCGGTGGCGTTCTACGAGAGCACGTAGGGCCAAGGGGGCGTCACTGGGACAGACGTCGCCTTCCATGCCGAGAAAACCGTCCGGAACGCATCCCTTATGCGGTAGGGGCAGATTCCGGACGTTCTTCTCGCCCAAAGCGTCCGGGAGCCATGACTTACTTTCCAAGGGGCATGTTCTGGTCGCTTTGCAGGCTCAAATCGTCCAGAACGTGCCCTTGGTGCGGCAGACGCGCAGGAGCCGCCCCAGCCTCGTCGTGCCCTCACTTCTCCCGCAGCGCCTCGTCCTGAACGAGCGCGGTGAGCTTCCTCTTGAGGACGGCAATCTTGCGGTCCTGTGCGAACGTGCGCACGAGCAGAACAATGATGCCGCACAGGAAGATGAAGTTGGACGGCGAGTCAAATCCGAGCAGGTCGGAGACCCAGTAGGCGAGCTGCGGGAACACGGCGACCACGATGAGCGCGGCGGCGATGAGCAGCCAGAAGACAGAGTCCTCTACCTCCAGGCTTGACTTGCGCACGCGCCGCATCACGAAGAAGCAGACGACGAGCGCGCAGACGATGAGCGAGGCCCTGAGCGGAATGTTCACGTCTGATCACCTGAACCACTGGACGAAGAGGATGGACGTGCAAGCTCGGGCCATGTAGGAGATGGACCGCCCAAGGCTGAGATAGGACTCGCCGGCAGAGCGCTCGCGCATCTCAACCTGAACCTCGGAGACCTTGGCGCCGTGGCGCATGAGGTAGGCGAGTGAGTCGGGCTCTGGCCCAAAGTCAAAGCGTTGAGCGAACTCCTTCATCATGGCGCGGTCATAGAGGCGAAGGCCCGAGGTCGGGTCGCAGACGCGCTGCCCGCACGTGAGGCGGATGAGGGCGGTGAGGAGCCGTGAGCCGATCATGCGCGCCGAGAGGGGCTTCCCCTCGCTCGCAAAGCGCGACCCGATGACGATATTGGCGCCGCTTCGCTCCATCTCTGCGACAAGCGCGGGGAGATAGGAGGGCACGTGCTGGCCGTCGGCGTCAAACTGGACGACGGCGTCATAGCCGTTTTCGAGAGCGTAGCGCACGCCGGTCTGAAAGCCGCCCGTGAGGCCGATGTTCACCGGGTGCGTCACGTGGACGTAGCCGCGCTCGCGGCAGATGCGCTCGGTGCCGTCGGAGGAGCCGTCGTTCACCACGAGATAGTCGCATCCGGTGCGTGCGGCGAGAAACTCCTCGACGGTGGGGGAGAGCGACTCCTCCTCGTTGTACGCAGGGATGATCGCAAGTACGCGCATGGGGCTCCGATGGACGCGGGACAGGGTGAGGCTTTCTCGCACGAGTATAGCCTAAACGCTCGCTGCCTCCGGGACGCCCTCGTACCAGCTGAGCACCCTGTCAACGTTGTTCGCCGCGTAGCTGTAGTAGATGTAGAGCCACTCGCCAACGCCGGCGCCCTCCGCCTCCTTGGCGAGCGCCCAGACGTACCAGCACCAGCCGCCGAGCACCACGCGCGACCAGAAGTGCCTGCGCTCCCGTGCCGTTGCCTCGTGGCCCAGGTAGAGCTCGAGCGCCTTCTCGGCCGCGCTCTCGTCGGCCTCGCTGCAGATCACGTAGGTCGCCACGTCGTTCATGGGGTCCGACATTCCCGCGTACTCCCAGTCGATGACGTTGAGCTCGTCCTTCTCGTCAAAGAGCAGATTGAAGGGGAGGTAGTCATTGTGGCTGAAGCAGGGCTCGTAGCCGTCCGCGGAGGAGAGCCCGCTCAGCCTCGTTACCTTCTCGCGCAGCTCCGCGTAGCCGGGTATGTCGATGGGGCCGTGCTCCGCGAGCACGCGCTCGTACCCAAGCCCGTTCTCAAAGAAGTCAAAGCTGCCGCTCAGGCGCACGCCAGACTCATGGATGCGGCGGCAGAGCCTCATGGCCTGTCCGACCTCGGTGAGGTTCGAGGGATCGAGCGTGCGCGCGTTCGGGATGAAGCGACAGACCTTCCAGCCCCTCTTTGGGTCCTCGTGGAGGAAGGTCCTGTCCACGCCCAGCTTGCGGGCGGCCTCGTTGGCGCGGGTCTCTGTCGTTCGGTCGATCATCTTGTCGGTGCCCTTGCCGGGGTGCCGGTAGACGTACTCATTCCCTCCGACCGAGAAGTGGCAGGAGAGATTCGTGATCCCCTGACTCATGGGGTAGAAGTCGCGAATGTCCTCTCGCGGGCACCCGAGGACGCTCACGATGTTGTCAAAGATCTCCGAGTCAACGTTGTTGATGAACTCAGGGTCAAAGCTCTCAAGCTCCGCGAGGGAGTCGAACTCGTGGATGACGCCAGCCGGATAGCGACGGATCTCCATGTCGAGCGCGTCCAGGTGGTCGGCATAGATGGACTCCCAGAGCTTGGGGCCCGTCTCGGGGCGGCGGATGGCCTCGTCGAGCAGGGCAACGAAGCGCCGCGAGAACTCCCTGTCAAAGTAGACGTGGCCGAGCATGACCCACGAGTCCCTGCCGCCAACGGTGACTCCCGTGATGCGGTCGGACGAATCGGTCGTGAGGCACCACTCCTCCGTGGGGCCAGAGACGTACTCGGCGGCGTAGTACGACTTCCAGACGTAGCGCTCGAACGGGTTCCTTGTGAAGTAGTCGTCTGACGAGCAGACGTAGGTGTTCGAGAGGCGGTCGCGCACAAGCCAGAGCGTCCAGCTGTTGTTCTTCTCGGCGTACTGGTCGTTGACCACGATGTGAACGCCGTACTTGGCGGCGAGGTAGAAGAAGTACTCCTTCTTGTAGCCCACCACCACGGTGATGTCGGATATGCCGCGCTTGAGGAGCTGGCGGATCTGTCGCTCGATGAGCACCTCCTCGTGCACGCGCAGCATGCCCTTGGGGCGCTCGTAGGAGAGCGGGACGAAGCGGCTCGAGAGGCCCGCGGCCATGATGACGGCGTTGTGCACGCGATAGGGCTCGAGCGCCTCGATCCCGCGCTCGGTGATGCGGCCGGCGTCCAGGAGGCCCTGCTCGGCGCAGGAGCACATAGCGGCGGAGGCTCGCTCACGGGAGAGTCCGGTTACCTCGGAGAGCGTCTGTGCGGTCGTTTGCTCACCGGTTTTGGCGAGCGCGCTGAGGACAACGAACTCGTTTCTAGAGAGTGCCATGACCGCTCCTTCTTACCGTTCCCTGACGAGTGCCTTACTTTAGCTCTCTTTCAAATTCGATGCACGTGGTGGGTGCGTGGACTCGTCGACTTTTTGTTCGATATGAGGGCCGAGTTGCATACAATGACATGCTGGTCAACTGCTAGTTGGGAGGAAGTGCATGGGAAGCCCGGCAGGCAAGCCGCTCTCCATCAGACGCAACATGATCTGGAACTCGGCGGGCTCGTTGACCTATCTTGGCTGTCAGTGGCTCATCACTGTCCTTGTGGTTCGCTTGTCGCCAAACTATGATGCGGCGGGCGTTCTCGCTGTTGCTATGTCTGTCTCCAACCTCTTTGCCCCTATTGCGCTCTACAAGATTCGTGCCTACCAGGTCTCTGATGTTCATGAGGAGATTCCGTCAGGGGTCTACGTAGGATTTCGCTTTGTCACCATTGCCATTGCCTTTGTGGTTGTGCTTGTGTACGCGGTGCTGACCTGTGCGCTGAGTGCGCTGCCCTGCGTAATTCTCTATCTCGTCTTTCGTGCGGGGGACAATTTTATCGATGTGCTTCATGGTATTGATCAGCAGCACTACAGGCTCGATTACAGCGGAATATCTATGGCGCTGCGCGGCGTCCTGTTTCTAGTGGCGTTCTCGGCCGTGCTCTCGCTGACAGGCTGTCTTGAGCTGGCCGTGCTTGCCATGTCGCTTGTGACGTACCCTGTTGTCTTTTTTGACGTTTGGGCGGCAGGATCACTTGCGTCAGTACGGCCGGTTTTTGATTCGGGGCGATTTGCGCTGCTTCTCCGCGCGTGCCTTCCTGCAGTCATTGGCATGTTTGCAAACAACCTTGTGGTTACGTTTGCCCGTCAGTACCTTGGGCTTGAGTTGGGTGATGCTGCACTTGGAGTCTATGCGTCAATTAGCACTCCCGTTGTACTCATTCAAGCGTGTTCCAACTACGTGTACGCTCCTTTGCTTGGGGTATTTGCCGAGCGGCTGGACCAAAGGGACGAAGCGGGCTTTCGTGCTCTGCTGCTAAGGGTGTTTGCGGCGTTCCTGCTCATCTTTGTTGGTGGCTCAGTTGCCTTCGTGTTCTGTGGGAAGTGGTTTTTGGGGTTCGTCTTTGGCGCCGGAATCGTGCAGCACGCTGATCTCATATACGCAGCGCTTCTCAGCTGTTCCATTACGGCTTGTTCGGCTTTTCTAAGCGACTTGCTTGTGGCAATGCGCCAGATGCACTGGAACCTTATCGGTAACGTTGTTTCATGTGTTGTTTCTGCTCCGCTCACTGTTTTTCTGGTTAGGGCGTTTGGGATGAACGGGACGAGCTACTCCATTGCTCTTTCGTTTGGCGTTGGGGTAGCGATTATGCTGGGGCGAGTCTTTAGTTGCTCTAAGAGGCTTTGTCGTTCCAGGGAGCAATGGCGTGATGGTTAACGCTTAATATGCAGCTGATTTACGCTCTTGCAGCGCGCTGATACACTGGTTGGACAAACAAAAGTCGGTAGTGACCCTTTAGCGAGGTGCCCGTGGATCAACAGGAAGCACTGCGCAAGCTCCAGGCAGAGGAGCTCAGCGTTCTCCTCGCCATCGGCGAGTTCTGCGAGAGAAACGACATCACATGGTTCATGATGAGTGGAACGGCGCTCGGCGCCGCTCGTCACCAGGGCTTTATCCCATGGGACGATGACATTGACATCGGCATGTTGCGCGCCGACTACGACAAGTTCGTCTCGTTAGCGAAGGCGGGGTTGCCTGAGGGCTGCTCGCTTCATACCCCTGAGAACACTACTGGCTTTGCGCCCCTCTTTGCAAAGGTCTTTAAGGATGGAACGTTGTTTCAGACGCAGGAGACCCTTGACTCCGGACTCGACCAAGGCATCTTTGTGGACGTATTTCCCTTTGACCGCGTGCCAAAGGACGAAAGGGCGTGCGCTGCGACGATGCGTAGCGCGGCATTATGGCAGCGAGCCTCTTATCTCTATCACTCGGGAGCCATTAGCGTTCCACACAGGGGTGCTCTAGGGATGGCAGAGCGCGCCGCATGTCGCGTCGCCCATGGCATCGCGCGCCTTCTCCTGACTCCAGAGAAGATAAAGAGTCGCTTTGAGCGTCTGATTGACCGTACCCCCGTGCAGGACGGGGATTGCCTCATCACGCTATCCTGGCCATACATGAGGCCGGTTGGGACGGAGCTGCTCGTTCCGACGTCCGTTGCCGTCTTTGAGGGTCACGAGCTGCCTGCCCCTGCGCTTGTGGAGAAGTATCTTGAGAACGAGTACGGCAACTGGCGCGAGCTCCCGGCACCTGAGAATCGTCGTACGCACCTGCCGCAGCGGCTCGTTTTCAGCGACGGGTCCGAGTGGGCCGCGAGTGCCGGCGCCTAGTGGCCATGAATAATGGATTCTCTCGCTGTGGGCGTTTCATGGGGGCATCCACGGGCTTTGCACCGAGCGTCCGGAAGGTCTACGCATCCCTCCGCGCAGAGAGCCCGAGGTCGTTCTTGATTTGCGTTGTGGAGATCTCGGGCGTGCGAGGGAGGTAGACGACCTCGCAGAGGTCCTTCAGGTACTCGAAGCGCTCGCTGCCCTCCCAGTCGGAGCCCATGACCACGGTGTCGATGTGGTACTCGCGCACGTCGTTTGCCTTCTGCTCCCAGCTCTCCTCGGGAATGACGAGGTCAACGTAGCGGATTGACTCGAGCAGCTGCTTGCGCTCCTCGTAGGAGAAGTAGCAGCGCTTGCCCTTGCCAAGGTTGAACTCGTCGGTCGAGCAGGCAACAACGAGGTAGTCGCCGAGCGCCTTGGCGCGGCGAAGCAGGTTGATGTGGCCGTAGTGCAGCAGGTCGAACGTTCCGTAGGTGAGAATGCGCTTCATGAGGCTCCCGAAAATCTGATTGTTTCCTAACGAAAGTATAACGAGGTGCTTATGCGAGGTCGAGCCAGAACATTGGGTATGTGGGCAGATGCGATTGGTTGTGTATGATGCTGATCGATCTGGTCAGTTCCTGAACTCGGTGTGAGGTAGTCATGGAGCAGACGTGCATTGCACGATGGAGGGACAACTCTGGTTGGCTTGTATGTCGCGTTCTTGTGCCCGTGCTTATCTGTGTTTTCTTGGCTCTGTTGCTTGAGCTGGGCACGCTGATTGGTGCGCCCCTGCTCACCCCGCTCAACTCGGACCATTGGCGACTCAAGCGAATGTTTATCTTCTTTGTGGCGTGTCTCTGCATCTACGCTTGCTGGCTGCTCGTTCATGACGAGCGGATGATTGGTCCTGTTGGTTATGTTCGTGAAAGGTGGCGAGGGAGTTCGGTAAGAGAGAGGGCGCTTGGGATCGCCATTGCGAGTGCTTGCATCCCCACCCTCTTGTCCCTGCTTGCACGTGCGGCAACAAGCCTCGTGGGGGAGGGTTACGACCTGCGTCTCCCACTCATTGTTTCGGTGTGTGCGCTCGTGGTTGGTTTTCTCGTGCTGTTTCGCGGGACTATTACGCGGAGGCTAGAGTATGGGTTTTTGGTTCTGGCGCTTTCCTTTGGGATGCTCATGTGCTGCTGCATGCCCGTGATTGCGGAGGTGTCTTGGGATGGTCAAATTCACTTTGAGTCAACGCAGGCCATCTCCTATGTGCTTGACGCTGAGTATTCCAACGCTGATTTGGTTATGACGCGGTCAGATGCGGTTCTAGTTCTTGACTTAATGGAGGAAGGCGGCAGCCTTTCCGGCAGCTGGCATCCGCGGCAGGACGCGTCCGCTGTGGCGGCTGCCCAGAACATGCTGATTGAGCTTGGCAGGGGGGACGTTTCTGAAGTTGCGGGAACTTCGCTATGGAGTGGGGGAACATGGGTGTCCAGCGCTGCCGTTGGACGTCTTCCTGCGGCGGTTGGCCTGTGGGTAGGGAGGCTATTGCAGCTTTCTTGCTTGGGGCAGTATTTCCTTGCGCGCTTGTTTTCTATGACGATGTACGTCCTTGTGATCTTTTTTGCGATGAGGCGCCTGAGAAGTGGTAAGAGCATTGTCGCGGCTCTAGGCCTATTGCCAACCCCTCTGCTCATGTCGGCTAACTTTTCATATGATCCTTGGTGCTTTGCCCTCATCGTCCTTTCTTTTGCTCGTTATGTTTCTGTTCTTCAGCGCGGTGAGGTTTTCAGACGGTGTGATGTGTTTGCGATATATGGTGCCTTTCTGCTGGGGGCACTCGTGAAAGCAGTGGTCTTTCCTTTGCTGCTGGTGTTCTTTGTGGCCCCAAGGCAGTACTTCTCTTCAAGGGCGGAAGGTTGGGTCTTTCGAATTGGCGCCGTCCTAACTGCGCTCTGCTTACTTGCTTCCTTTGCGATTCCGTTTGTTTTGTCGGGTGCAACGAATGCCAGCGACTTGCGCGGGGGCAATGGTGTGGACAGCGCCGGCCAAGTTGGCTTTATCCTTTCCAACCCAATCTCTTACTGCGGCGTTCTCGTACGGTTTGCACTGGAGTTCCTCAATCCGTTCGTCTTTTCAAGCGAGCCAAATTCGCTTATGAATGCGCTCTCTTCGTTTCCGTTTCTTGCTCCCTCGAGACCTCTTCTGGGGCTCGTTGAGTGGGGGACTCTTGCTTTTGCGGCGGTGTGCGACCGAGATACAAGCGACCGTACCTATCGAGGATTTGCGTCCAAGATGTCCGTCGTACTTGGCGTGATTGGCTCCTTCGTTCTCATTGCGACAGCTTTGTACGTTTCTTTTACGCCCGTTGGGCTTCAAACGGTCAATGGAGTGCAGCATCGCTACCTCTTGCCACTTCTGGTCCCCATATTGCTTGTCTTTTCCAACTTTGCGGACAGTCCGCTCAGGAGGCGAGAAAGGTACGCTTGCTACTTTCTTTCAGTAGAGTGGGCGGTGCTCACGTTTGTGATGGCTACGATGTTCGTGGTTGCATTCTAGGAAAGGAGCACAAATGAGGATGTCTCAGTTGTCAATGCGTGTTGCCGCGCTGCTCTCTGGCGTTGCTCTCGCGATCTGCCTCGCTCCCACGGCGGCGGGGGCACAGCCCGTTGGGGATGCCCAGGACCTTGTCATTGAGGCTCCCGCTCAGGAGATCTCCCTCGGCAACCCTGCTGGCCAAGGGGCTCCAGAGGAGTCCGTGAAGGCCGCGAGCGGTCAGTATGCCACGTTTTCGTTGCCTGTTACGGGCACGGTCCGCTATGACTACGCGTGGCAGGTGCTCAGCCTTGTGAACCAGCAGCGCGAGGCGAGTGGCCTCGCTGCCCTGACCATGGACCAGGGCCTGCTCGACACCGCTGTCCTGCGCTCGGCTGAGACCGTGGTCCTGTTCTCTCACGACCGGCCGAACGGACAGGACTGCTTCTCCGCGTTCCCGTCCGGCTCGACCGCGTCTGGCGAGAACATCGCTATGGGTCAGACGAGCCCAAGCCAGGTAATGACGTCCTGGATGAATTCTCAGGGTCACCGTCAGAACATCCTGAACGGCAGCTACACCACCATAGGCATTAGCTGTCTTGAGGTGAACGGCTCCCTCTATTGGGTGCAGTGTTTCGGCAACAGGCTCTCCGGCGCAGCATCCCGGCCCGGCAACCAGACCGTGACCCAGCAGGTGCAGGTTGCTCCCGAGGCGTTTGGCCTTGAGGTCTCCGTCGTTGCCACATCCTCTGACGGCAAGAACACCGTCTCGCTTCCGAGCAAGGTCGCAGCGGGCTCGACCCAGCACTTCGCCCTCGTGGTGGAGGATTCGAGCGGCGATCTCTATGAGGTTGGCGATGCGACGAGGTGGAGCTCGAGCAGCCAGGGCGTGGCGACGATTGACGCGAGCGGCACGGCAACGTTCCGCGCGAGCGGCAAGACGACCATCACGGCAACGACCTCGGCTGGCCTCACGGCGTCCGTCGATCTTGGCGTGACGGTCCTCAAGAAGGGCGAGGGCCCGGTCTACCGTCTGTACAACGTCAACAGTGGCCTCCACCACTATACGACGAGCTCTTACGAGCGCGACCATCTCGTCAGTCTTGGCTGGCGCGACGAAGGCGCTTCGTTCTGGGTATCCATTGACTCCGGGACGCGCATCTATCGCAACTATAACCCCAACGATGGAAACCACAACTGGACGCAGTCTGCCTACGAGCACAACTACCTCACCTCGATTGGCTGGGATGACGAAGGCACGGCGTGGTACATCCCCGCAGGTGCCAGCTCCCCTGTGTACCGTCTCTACAACCCCAACTCCGGCGAGCACGTCTACACCATGAGCAAGTTCGAGTACGACCGGGTGGTCGCAGCCGGCTGGCAGGGCGAGGACATTGCTTGGATGAGCCTGTAGAATGACATCTCTGTGACGGGCAAATCGTGGGCCGGTGCAAACTGCCGGCCCACGCCGTTGTTTTGGAGTTTGGGCGAGGCTTTCGGGGGAGAGACATGGAAGGATGCTCTTACGCTTTGTTTTCCGCTCAATATCCTCCGCACATGGGCGGTATCGAGAGCTTTACCCAGGGTCTTGCCAGTGCCCTTGTCGAAAGAGGCAACGACGTTCTTGTCGTGACAAACGACACGGACGGCGTCGGTTCGGGCATTGTGCGAGAACGTGGGGTAGATGTCGCTCGGCTTCCATGCCGTCCGCTCATCGGAGGGCGCTTACCTCTCGCGTTGCACAACGCTTCATGCTCTGAGGTGCTCTCGGAGGTCTCCAAGCGAAAGCTTGACGGCGTACTGGTGAACGCAAGGTTCTATCCGCATTCGCTTTTAGGTATGCGAGTTGCGCGCGAGCATGGCCTGTCGCCCGTGGTTCTCGACCATGGGTCAGCGTATCTCACTTTTGGCAATCCCGTCCTCGATGTTGGCGTTCGGATGTGGGAGCACGTTATCACGATGATGGGCAAGAGCTACGGCCCCCGGTACTATGGAATCTCCGAAAAGAGTGTCGATTGGCTACGAGCCTTTGGCATTCGGGCGTGTGGCGTCATCCCCAACGCAATTGACGCGGCATCGTATCGGGGGTCGGCCTCCAGCCGGGATTTCCGAGGCGAGTTGGGCGTTGCTGGGAGTGCACCTCTTGTTGTGTTCGTGGGCAGACTCATTCCCGAAA
Organism: Candidatus Olsenella pullistercoris; assembly: GCA_019116525.1. Classification (GTDB taxonomy): domain Bacteria; phylum Actinomycetota; class Coriobacteriia; order Coriobacteriales; family Atopobiaceae; genus Thermophilibacter; species Thermophilibacter pullistercoris. Next base: position 22,268 of record DXBM01000010.1, read on the forward strand.
AGGGGGTGCGCTCGATCATAGAGGCGTCTAGGGATAAGTCGCTTGCCGCGTTTGGAGTGACGTTCGTGTTGGCTGGCGATGGACCCCTTGCAGGGGAGGTTCGTGCTGCTGAGGGGGGTGCGCTGCGATGGGTTGGCAGGCTCTCGCGTGAGGACACCGCCGCTCTGCTCCTTCAGGCGAACCTGCTTTGTCTCCCCTCGCGTTCGGAGGGCTTCTCGACAACGCTGCTCGAGGCGGCATCGTGCGCATGTCCAGCTCTTGTGACAGATGTGGGCGGTGCGCGAGAGCTTATCCCGGACGGATCATACGGAAAAATCATGGCAGACGCCTCATCTCGGAGCATCGTGCGCGATATCGTCGCTCTTCTGGAGCGACGTGAGAATCTTGCAGCTATGGGGAGACGTGGGCAAAGACTCGTGAGCGAGCTTTTCTCTTGGGACAATACCGCTCGGGCAATCGAGCAAGCCTGCTTGTGATTCGCTTTGCATGGGCGTGTTGCACCCCGACGGTTTGATACCATATTGCAGGTTGATTCGTGAGACGGGATTTCGTTGTCAGGGAGGTATGAGAAAGTGAGCGCTCGGGCCCCACGCGTGCTCGTGGTCATTCCTTGCTACAACGAGCAGGACAGCGTTGTCGCGACGGTAAAAAAGGTCAGCCAGCTGGGATATGACTACGTTGTGATTAATGACGGGTCCACGGATGCGACGCTGGAGCTTTGCCGCCGTGCCGGCTTCAATGTCCTGGACCTGCCGCAGAACCTTGGCATCGGGGGTGCGGTACAGGCTGGGCATAAGTATGCACGGCGCTTTGGGTATGACATAGATGTACAAGTGGATGGTGACGGACAGCACGACCCGCTCTTCATCAAGAACGTGGTCAGGCTTGTCGAGGAGGGTGCCGATCTCGCTATCGGCTCGAGATTCATCGACGGCGCCGAGGGGTTTCGCTCCACGTTCCTTCGCCGTGTCGGCATAGCATGGCTCTCATTTTGGCTGCGTCTATTTACGGGTCGACGCGTGACTGACCCCACCTCGGGATTCAGGGCATGCGGACCCCGTGCGATTGACCTATTCTGCCGTGACTACCCGTCTGATTATCCAGAGCCGGAGTCTATTGCCAAGGCCCTCAAATTGGGTCTCAATGTTGTGGAGACGCCCGTGAGGATGCTTGAGCGTCAGGGTGGAAGGTCATCAATTGGGGGGCTCGGCACCATCTACTTCATGATCAAGGTGTCGCTGGCAATTTGGATTTCATGCTGGTCTACAAGGGGGGAGCGTTCGTGAGCGAAATACTCAGGATTGTTGCTGTCGTGGCTTCCGCGCTCTTCCTTATGGGCGTGGTTCGACTGGTAATTCGCGGTCGGCTGCTCCTAAAATACTCACTGCTCTGGATGTTGCTCGCTGTCTTGGTCTTTCTCTGCGGTCTATTTCCTCAGATTGTGTACGAAGTCGCTCGACTCTTGGGGTTCGTATCACCTTCCAACCTTGCGCTGCTGGCGGGCGTGGTTATGTTGCTTGTCATTGCGCTTTCTTTGAGTGTTGCCGTCAGTCGTCTCGTTGTTGCGAACAAAAACCTCACGCAGAGGGTTGCCATCCTTGAGCATGAGATTGAGCGTGCGGACGCGCGGGGAGTGACCGCTCCCGAGGTTTGAGCGTTCGCGCGCGGCTAGCGCCGCCCATCAATGCGGTATGGTTGCATGGGCCGGCGATTGAAGTGGTGGCTCATGTCACCTTGCGATTTGGGAAGAGGCTTGCAGATGACAGAACTCCCCACTAGGTCAGGCCACGCTGGGCTGAGTTTGACGACAGAGGGGAGGGGCCCCGTTCGTAGGAGCGCGACTGTGGGTGCCGCTCTCGTTCTTTTTCTGGTTGCATGTGGATGCTATCTTTTTGCTCGCTACGACAGCAAGTATACGCTCGTCATGACCGCCCTCTTCGCCGTGTTCTTGGCGGCAATAATATTGGTGCGTCATTTTGCGAGGCGGGGTTCATTTGATTGTGATGTCCCATATGTAGTTACGCTGTGCCTCACTGGCCTTGCGTTCTTTATCGTCTTTGCTCCGGGTACGGTGCCAGACGAAATCTATCACTTCAACGCAGCATATAAATATACTGATGTCTGGCTTGGGCAGGAGACGACCGACAGTTCCATTGCCATGCGCACTGACGACCTTGTTTTTGAAACTGAGGTCCTTTACTCGTATCATCAGGACCCCAATCAGTCGGTACCGTTGCTAAATAGGTCGTCCTATCGAAATACGATTCAGCACGCATCTTTATTTGTGGATAACGCCGACACTATCCAGCAGCCTGTGGACTCCTCGTATCCCATTGAGTCGAACGTTCCCCAGCTCAAATTGCCTTCAGCGATTGGCATCCTCATTGCCCGGCTGCTCAACTTGGGTGCCGTTCCTCTCTTTTATTTGGGCAGGCTGTTCAACTTTGCCTACTTTGTCGTGCTTGCTGTGGCGGCTGTGAGGCTGACCCCTGTAGGGCGGGGAGTGTTCAAGGCGATTTCCCTGCTGCCCATGACATTGCATCTTGCTGCGTCGTATTCTTATGATGCTGGCACGATCGGCCTTGCTATGCTCTTCAGCGCTCTTGCGCTGAGGGCGATTCTCGCAGAAGGGCGGCTTGGAAGGAGTGAGCTTGTAGCCTTGGCCTGCTCTGCGATTGCCCTTGCACCCTGCAAAGTTATCTACTCTTTGCTTCTGATTCTTCTTTTCTTCATCCCCGCTGAGAGGTTTTGCTCGCGCCGGTGGGGGATGGCGTTCAAGCTTGGCATCGTGTTCGTTTCTTTCTTGGTGGTGGTTGGCTTACGCTATGAGACGTTCCTCAACCTATTGACGGGTGAGACGGAGGCAACGACAGCACAGATCAAGTACGAGGGAGTTTCGGAGTACTACTCTCTCTCCTCTCTTCTGCTCAATCCCGTTGGGACCATTCTCCTCATGTTGCGTACGCTTGAGGGGCTGGGTGACATGTATGTGTTCAGCATGGTTGGGACCCAACTCGCGTGGTTTCAGGGCAGCCTGTATGCTCCTGACTATGTTGGCATTGCTCTTCTATTCTTGCTTGCTGTCTCCACGGTTTGCTGCCCCGAGGATGATGCTGTTTTGCCGCGCGGCGTCAGGGTCGCCCTTGTTTCTGCGTTTCTTGTCTTTGTCGTTGCTCTGCTTTTCCAGTTTGCTATCTCGTGGACCGAGGCGGGCGCGGATATCATAGCCGGCGTTCAGGGGCGCTACTTCATTCCCGTGCTGCCCCTGTTGCTCCTTGCGCTTAGGGGTGGAATGATTCGCTCCTCTGTTTCACTTGTGTCAAAGATCGAAATTGCCGAGTCCCTCATTGGGTTGCTTGTTGTCCTGAGGGTCTTTGCCATTGCCTTGACCTTGTAGGAGGTTTCCGTGAGAACGCTTGGCATGCCTTTGTCACAACGCCGCCTTGGGGCGTGGCACATCTCGCGCCTGCGCATCCTGCCGGCGAACGACGGCACGGACATTGTTCGCTTTGAGGCAAGTTGTGTGGGGAGTCTCCCGGAAGAGGGTGCCTTGCCTGCCATAGTGGTTCTCGATGGCAACGACCACCCTTCCCAGCTCTCTGATCCAGTTTTGGTCGGTTCATCAAATTGTGAACTCGCGACGTTCCCGGGCGTGCCCTGTCGTCGCCTCTGTCTTTCCGTGAGGATTTCCAGCGGGCTTGAGAAGTTCTCTCTCGTTGTGGGGACGGGGGGCGCAACGGAAGCCATTCTTGACGTGACTGCCTCGGAGGCCAAGCGTCTGCGTGACGCGTGGTGGAGTCGCATGCTGCCAGCCGAGCTTGACGAAGATTACGGGGAATGGTTCAAGAGGCACCATCTCACTGTTGATGACTATAAAGCGCAGCGTATCGCGCAGCACGACTTTGCGGTTAGGCCCCTTTTCTCGATTATCGTTCCGCTGTTCAAGACCCCTCTCGAATTCTTCCGAGAGATGGCGGAATCGGTGCTTGTCCAGACCTACGAACGTTTTGAGCTCATTCTGGTGAACGCTTCCCCGGAGGACGCCCCGCTCTGTCGCGCCTGTGCGGAGCTCGCTTTGAGGGACGATCGCGTGCAAGTGATCACCCTTGACGGAAACCGTGGAATAACCGAGAACACCAATGCGGGCATTGATGCCGCCAAGGGAGACTTTCTGGCATTCTTTGACCACGACGATCTGTTGGAACCGGATTGCCTCTACTGGTACGTCAAAGGAATAAACGACTATCCTGAGACAGACCTGCTCTATTGTGACGAGGACAAGCTCGAGAACGGGTCCCTTGGCTTCCCGTTCTTTAAGCCGGACTACGACCGGTTCTTCCTTGAGACGAACAACTACGTATGTCACCTGCTGACGGTTCGGGCCTCTCTCGCTCGCTCTCTGCCACGCCCGACAGCGGAGCTGGACGGGGCGCAGGATCACAGCATGGCTCTTGCGGCGGGCGACGTCGCTCGAAACATCTATCACGTAAGAAGAGTTCTTTATCACTGGCGCGTGCACGCGAGCTCCACCGCAGGCAACGTTGCGGCAAAGCCCGAGTCGCTTGACGCGGGTCGCATCGCTATTGAGCGGCATCTCTCGCGCCTTGGCGAGGAGCGTCGCGTGACGGGCGTGCCGGGAATGCCTCATTACTACCGGGTCGTTGCCACTCAAGAGACACCTCCCGTTGCCGCTCTGCTCTACGGCGAGCCCGAAGCGGTGGAAAGACGGGTCGCCAAGCTTGTGTCAGATGGCACTGACGCTGTGCCGGTACATGGGAGAGGAGGCCTTGTTTCCGCCTTTATTGAGGCGGTTGAGCGGCTTGACGCCCCATATGTCGCACTGCTCTCTGCGAGCGTTGAGCCGGTTGGCGAGTCGTGTCTATCGGCCCTGGCTGCTATGGCGTCGAGGAAGGGTGTGGGCATTGCGGCGCCCGTTACTCTCTATCCCGATGGTACCGTGCAGGATGCAGGTGTGGCATGCTCACTGGAGGGGACAATTCGTCCAGTGCTTCGTGACATATTCTTTGACGCGAGCCCACAGATCAGGGGCCTGCTGAGATGTGCGCACACGGTCAGCGCCGCGCGAGGGCACTGCATGGTCGTTGAGAGAAGCCTGCTTCGCGAGCTCCTGAGCGCGCTGGATGGTTGTCCGGGGCTATTTTGGGACATTGCGCTGTGCCTGGAGGCGCGTCGGAAGCAGGGGCTCGCCACGCTTGTTGTTCCGTCGGCTGTCGTTCGCGCGCCGATGCCCTCGGAGGCGCTGGCCGAGAGGGCTGACGAAGTCGTGCGCGCTTACGTCAGGGCGCGCGCCTGGCTCTACGCCAATTGGCCGGAGTTCTTCTCCGATGTTGACCGGTTTTATAATCGCCAGCTCAGGCAGGATGGGTGCTATGGCCTCTCAGACTATTGCTAGCTCCGGTACTCAGCGACCGACCTTTGGCACGATTACGCGCGCTCGAGGGAAGTGCTTTATACGTCTTGGCGGGGTGCGTGATGAGGAGGCTCTGCGCTGCCGTGCGACGGGGGCGGGGGGCCAGGATCTTCCCGGTCGCGTCACTCGCACCGAACGGGGCGATGTCGTGCTTGTCGTTCCGGTCGTACCCTTTGATGTGCGCGTCGAGCTCTATTCGGTTGGCTCGTCTTATCCGATGACCCTGGTCGCCTCCAAGCTCATACGGCATCACATCGCCGCTCTAGCCTCCAAGCTGAATGCAGTGACGGGAAACCATGCGGCACGCGCAATGCGCTCATCTGACGCGCTCCTGATCGAAGACGGGCTGTCCTTTGACCTGCTTGCCCGTGACGGGGCGACCGAGGTGTTGCGCGGAAAAGTGATGATTGCCCGGCCGCAGGGAGATCCGTTGCTCGCTCGTGAGGTCGAGGTCGTTGCTCTTGACGCGCTTTCAGGTCGCGCCATCTCTGACGGATGGGTGTCGCTTGGGGACAGTGCCCCGCTTCGCAAGAACTATCCAGGAATATGCGAGCGAGTGGTCGACTACTCGCTGCGCGTCCCCGCTGACTCGCGCGGGCTTGTCGTATGGGCGAGGTGGACGGACGACCACACAACGATAGGCTTCTCGGTCCTCTTTGACGAGTGGAGGGAGAGCCTGCGTGACGATTGGGGGCGCAGGACTCGTTACGCTGACCGCGATCCGGCATATGAGGCGTGGTTCCTTGAGAAGCATAGGGTATCGCCATGCGAGCTAGAGCTCCAGAGATTGGCGTGGGAGACCCTTCTGGAGCGGCCTCTCTTCTCGATTATCGTGCCCCTTTTTAGGACGCCACTGGACTTCCTCGCAGAGATGGCTGAATCCATCTTGGTACAGTCCTACCCCAACTTCGAGCTAATTCTCGTGAACGCGAGCCCGGAAGAAGCCGATCTTGCTGCTGCTGTTGAGTCGCTGAGCAATCGTGACGCGAGGGTGCGAGAGGTGCGGCTTGCCTCCAACCTGGGCATTACCGAGAACACCAACGCGGGCATTCGCGTCGCGTCAGGTGATTTCCTTGTTTTTGTTGACCATGACGACACGATAGAGCCTGATGCGCTGTATCGATACGCCATGGCAGTGAACGAGCGGCCCAGTACCGACCTCATCTATTGCGACGAGGATCATCTCAGGGATGGCCATCTCCTGCTCCCGTTCTTCAAGCCCGACTGGGACATTGACCTTCTGCGGCGCGAGAACTATGTGTGCCATATGCTTGCGGTCAGGCGCGACATTGTTACGTCGCTCCCCAAACTGCCTGGCAGTGAGTTCGATGGATCGCAGGATCACAACATGACGCTTGTGGTCGGGGAGCGAGCTCGGCACATCGCGCAGGTCAGCCGAGTCCTCTATCACTGGAGAATGCACGATCAGTCCGTTGCGGGCGCCGGCATCGAGCAGAAATCGTATGCGCTCGAGGCGGAACGTCTTGCCGTTCAGAATCACCTCGAAAGGGTGGGGGAGCGCGCGCGGGCGGTCATGGGCGCGCGCGTCGCGACGCGCTGCGACATCGTTCACGAGTTCGCTCGGCACCCACTCGTCTCGATTGTCATCCCCAGCCACGACGGCGCCTCGGTGCTTGGACGCTGCCTTGACTCGATCTTCACTAAGCTAACCTGGCCTAACTATGAGGTCGTAGTCGTGGAGAACGGTAGCCTGGAGCAGGAGACCTTTGCGCTCTACGCTGAGGCTTGCGCCAGCCATGATAACGTCCGCGTAGTAACCTGTGATTTGGAGCGCGGGTTTAACTTCTCTCGGCTGGTCAACTGTGGTGCGCGCGAGGCGAGCGGCGAGTACCTCCTTCTGCTCAACAACGACACCGAGGTCATCTCCCCAGACGCGCTTGAGCTCATGATGGGTCATGCGCTGCGCGAGGACGTGGGGTGCGTGGGCGCCAAGCTGCTCTATCCGGACGGGCTCGTTCAGCATGGAGGAGTGACGGTCGGGCGCTCGTTTGGGCCAATGCACTTTGGCTTCCTGCTGCCCGACGCGGAGCCTGGCTACTACGAGAGAATGGTGCTGCCGCACCAGCTTAGTGCCGTGACTGCTGCCTGCATGCTGATCAGGCGCGATGTGTACGAGAAGGTGGGAGGGTTTGACGAGTCGCTGCCGGTGGACTACAACGACATCGACTTTTGCCTAAAGGTGCGCTCCGCAGGTCTTGCGGTGGTTGAGCAGACGGACGCCAAGTTTTATCACTATGAGTCCGTTTCGCGTGGTATTGAGAAGACTCCCGAGCAGTTCAGGGAGCTCGTGCGCGCACAGGGCGTCTATGCCAGCCGATGGGGCGACTTCCTTGCGTTCGGCGATCCTTTCCACGGCTCCCACTTTGCCTTTGATGACATGTACTGCAAACTAGAGGACAATGATCTTCCGCTGGGCGCCACCTCCCTCGCGGACTTTGTCTAGCCAACCGGAAGGATCAACGTGGTAGCAGCACCGACTAGCGTGTTCGTCTCCGAGCCTCGCACGCCCGCGCCGTGCGTCTCCGTGCTCGTGCCCATCTGCAACGTTGAGCGCTACCTAGAGGAGTGCCTGAACTCGCTTGTGGCGCAGACCTTCACGGACTTCGAGGCAATCTGCATAAACGACGGCTCGACCGACGGCTCCCGCGCGATCGTTCAGCGCTTCCTCGACGCTGACGCTCGCTTTCGCGTCATCGACAAGCCCAACTCAGGCTATGGCGCCTCGATGAACCTCGGCATTGCCAATGCCCGAGGCTCCTATCTCGCGATTCTCGAGTCTGATGACTTCTTCGAACCGGATGCGCTCGAGAAGCTCGTGGGCGCTGCAGAGCGAACAGGCGCTGACGTGGTCAAGGCGGACTTCTGGCTCTACTGGTCCACCCCTGAGCCGCGGTGCGAGCCCTTCCGCATCGTTGACGACAGCCAGGCGGGTCGCACGCTCGCTCCTCTCGATGACCTTGCCGTCTTCTTTCGCAAGCCGTCCATCTGGTCCGGTCTCTACCGACGTGACCTCATCGAACGTGCCGGCATCCGCTTCCTGGAGACCCCAGGTGCCTCTTATCAGGACGCTGGCTTCAACTTCAAGGTGCTCGTTGCCGCCCGCTCGGTGAGCTTCATTGCCGACCAGGTGCTCTTTTATCGGCAGGACAACGAGAAGTCCTCTGTCAACTCGCCCGCGAAGATCTTCTGCGTATGCGACGAGTACGCTGCCATGGAGGACTACCTCAGGAACCATGGATCGAATCAGGGCCGCCTGCTCGCCATTCTCGAGCGCATGAAGTTCGACAGCTACATGTGGAACTACGACCGCCTCGACGAGGGGCTGCGCGAGGAGTTCGTCCTGAGGGCGGCAGAGGAGTTCAGGGAAGCGATCGCGGCCGGCAAGGTTGACATGGACCTCTTTGAGCCATGGTCCGAGGCTGACCTCCGCGCCCTCGTGAGCAGTCCGGAGCGCTTCAACGCCATGCGCTCCAAGCACACCGCCCCGGGAAAGCTCAACACGTTCCGTCACTATCTCGACCTCGGCGGGCTCCCGCTCGTTCTCAAGGTCGTTGCCTACAAGACCTTCCGACGCTCCGTGCGGCGCACCAACGAGAGCGGGGGTGCGGCATGAGTCGCCTCACCGTCATCGTTCCCTGTTACAACGTTGAGAGCTACCTGGACTGGAGCCTCGGCTCGCTCGAGGGTCAGACCCTCTCGGACATAGACATCGTCTGCGTCAACGACGGCTCAACGGACGGGACTCTCGAGGCTCTCGAGGCCTGGGCGGCTCGCGACCCTCGCGTCCGTGTCGTGAGCAAGCCCAACGGCGGTCTCTCCTCGGCCAGGAACGCCGGCATTCGTGCGACGGCCACCGATTACGTGTGCTTTCTCGACGCGGACGACAGGTTTCACGAGAGCGCCTGCGAGAACATCGTACGTCTGCTTGACGAGACCGGCGCCGACGTCCTTACCTTTGGCGCGACCTGCTATCCGCCCGAGGCGGGCTACCCCTGGCTCGAGGGGGCGCTGAGCCCTCGCGACGCGCTCTACGAAGGATTCTCGCCCGACATACTCTTCAAGGAGGCGTCGCGGCCCTTCGCGTGGCGCACGGCGTGTAGAACGGAGTTCCTCCTCGAGAAGGGCATCTGGTTTGAGGAGGGGTTGCGCTTTGGGGAGGACCAGGCGTTCCACTTTGCCGTCTACCCGCGCGCGGAGCGCACGGCACTGAGCTCGCTCAAGCTCTATGACTATCGCGTGGCGCGCGAGGGGTCGCTTATGAGCGCCGTGTCCGACGACTTTGGCGCCAAGATGCTCGAGCACGTGAAGATCCTCGACGTGATTCTGCGAGACTGGTCAGCGGCCGATCTGCTCTCTCGCTACGAGGAGCAGATGGTGGCCTTCTGCATGGACTTCGCCCTCTACGACGCCATCAAGCTCGACGAGGCGCCATATCGCGCGGTTGCCGAGCGGCTGAGGTCGCTCATGGGGGGCTACTGGTCGCTTCAGGAGGTGGAGCGGATGGCGCTCCCGGCCGCCACCCGTCGGATGGTCCTTGACGGATGCTATAGGATGGATCTCACGCCCATCGGGCGCAAGCGTCTCGTCCTGTCCTACTATGCGCAACAGAACGGGCGGCGCGCGCTCCTGCGGCGCCTCGTATCGGGCAAGGAATAGCGATGAGGTTGAGGAGAAGGGCGGCGTGCCGTGCGGACGGCAGGCTCTACGTTCTGCTGGATCTTGAGGGGAACACCCCCGCCGAGGCTCGTGCGGAGGCAACGGTTGAGGGGCGCGCGGTGCCCGTCGAGCTCTATCCCTATGATGCCGACCCCTCGCCCTCCCTTGCCGTTCTCGTGGTCCCGTACCTCGCCCCCTCCACGATCGAGGTTCTCTTTGTCTGTGGCGAGGAACGCGCTCGCCTCACGCTCGCGTGCCCCCTTGAGCGCTGGCGGTCGAGCGCCACGTACAGGCTTCGCCCGGAGGTGCCCGCCCTCCTCTCCGGCTCTGAGCGCCGTTGGACGCACCTTCGCCTGCGGCCATGCCTCGACCGGCTGCTGCCGGGGGACGGCTGTGACGTCTGGCGCGTGAGCGTCGCCTGGGAGGGGCCGACAGAGGTTCGACCCGTGCTCGAGCTGCTCGACGAGCGCGCTATGCCAGCTCGCGCGGAGGCGTTTCTCTTCGAGAGACGCGACCATGTGGAGCGTGCGTGGGGAGGAGCTGAGCACCTGTGCGTGTTCTCACTCCGCGTTCCAGAGGGCTGCCGCGCGCTCGTGGTGCGCGCGCGCGACGAGGCCGGCATTGCGCGCGAGGGGTTCTGCTCCCTTGACGCGCGCCTCTACGAGGACAAGCGCTACCAGACGTGGCAATTCATGCGCGACGCCCGTGCTGACGACGACCGCTATCGCCGCTGGTTCGATGAGCACCGGGCCCGCCGCGCCGACCTCGAGCTTCAGGCGGCGACGCGCCTCCCGCGCGAGCCGCTGTTCAGCCTCGTGGTCCCATGTCTTTCGTCTGATGCGCGCTACTTGCGAGAGCTCGTGGACTCCGTTCTCGCTCAGAGCTACGCGCGATGGGAGCTCGTGCTCGTTGACGCCTCTCCCGAGGACGGCGTTGTCGCGGCCGTCGCGGCCGCGGCGGCGGACGAGCGCGTTCGCGTGGTGCCGCTTGGGGGCCGCGGCAGCATCGTCACAAACACGAACGCTGGCATCGTCGCCTCAGGCGGTGACTACGTTGCGTTTCTCGATCATGACGACCTCTTGGAGCCCGACTGTCTCTTCTGGTATGCGCGTGCTGCCGCGAGCGAGCGGCACCCGGAGGTCCTGTTCTGCGACGAGGATCTCTTCTCGGAGCGAGGGTGCTACCGTCAGCCCATCTTCAAGTCCTCTCTGCTCAACGTCGACCTGCTTTACAGCCACAACTGCGTGACCCACCTGCTGTGCGTGAGCCGCGAGCTGCTTGGCCGTATCGGCCCTTCCTCGGAGGACGTCTCTGGCGCGCAGGACTACGACCTCACCCTGCGCGCCCTTGCCGCGGGAGCGCGCTTCGAGCATGTCCCTCGCGTCCTCTATCACTGGCGCGAGCACGCCGGCTCGACGAGTGGGGACCAGGCTGGGGCGAAGCCCTACGCCGACGAGGCGGGGCGGGTCGCCCTCGAGCGACACCTGGCCGGGCGCGGAGTCGCGTGCTCGGTGGGGACGGCGGGCCGGCCCTTCGTGTACCGGGTGAGCTACGAGCTGCCGGAGCCGAGGCCGCTCGTGAGCGTGGTGATTCCCTCGCGCGACCATGCGGACGTGCTCGAGAGGTGCGTGGAGTCAATTCTCTCTCGCTCGACCTACGGTCGGCTTGAGGTCTTGGTCGTGGAGAACGGCAGCACAGAGGGCGAGACGTTTTCTCTCTACCACCGCCTCTGTGAGCGCGCGGGCGGGCGCGTGCGCGTCGTGGACGCGAGCGACGAGGTGCGCGACGGCTTCAACTACTCTCGCCTCATGAACAGGGGGGCTCGCGAGGCGCTCGGGGAGTACCTTCTCCTGCTGAACAACGACACCGAGGTCATCACGCCGGGGTTTGTCGAGGAGATGCTCGGTCCCCTGTTGCGTCCGGAGGTCGGCGTCGTTGGCGCGAAGCTCTACTTCCGTGACGGGCTCACCCAGCACGCGGGGATGCTCGTCGGGCCGCACGGGGCCGTGTGCCACCCAAACCAGGATTTCCCGCCTGCGCGCGAGGGGTATCTCGCGCGGGCGGTTCGCCCCGGGAACTTCTCAGCCGTGACGGGCGCCTGCCAGATGGTCCGTCGCTCGGTCTTTGAGGAGGTGGGCGGCTACGATGAGTCCTTTGCGGTGGGCTTCAACGACGTGGACTTCTGCTTCAGGGTGCGTGCGGCGGGCTACCTCGTCACGTTCACCCCCTACGCCGAGCTCTATCACTATGAGTTCACCTCGCGCGGAAGGGAGGAGGGCGACGCAGGAAAGATGCTGCGGTGGGAGCGCGAGCGCGCTCGCTTTGTCGAGCGCTGGCTGGCCGACTTTCTCGACGGAGACCCATACACCAATCCCAACCTGGACAGGGACAGCCTCTATTACGGTCTGTGAACCATCTTGTGGCACACGGTGGCCTTGCACACAAGTTGTATGTGCTGTGAATGAAGCCCGCCTGCTGTAATATGCTCAATTGCATGTTCGCGCCTATTGCAAAGGAAATGCTCCATGGCCTCTCACTTTGCTGCTGACACCACTCGCTCTGGCAGAAAGACCGGATCTCACGACGCGCGAGGGCGCGCGCCTCGTCCCTCTCGGCGTGGTCGAACGGTGGCCGTTGTCATAGGTGTCATCGTTGCGCTCGTGCTCGTCGTTGGGGGCACTGTCGGGTTCATGTTCTATCGATCTGCCATGGGCGTTCGCGCGGAGGCGTCTGAGCTCATGGCCCAGGCGTCCACGCTCAAGGAGAGTCTCAAGAGCGGTGACGCTGAGGCGCTGGCCAGCTCCGTGCAGACGATCTCCGAGAAGGCCGCGTACATCGATGCCGAGGTTCACACCCCACTCTGGGGCGTTGTCTCTGCGGTGCCCGTGATTGGCGAGGACGTCCGTTCCCTTCAGACGCTTGGCTCCGTGGCCACTGACCTTGTGGACAACGCGCTCGTTCCCATTGCGAACAGCGTCTCCGGGATGAGCCTCTCGGAGATCTTTTCTGACGGCACGGTCAACATCGATCTCGTCACTGCCGTCTCTGAGTCCTTCACCAGCGCCGCGCCAGTCATCCAGAGCTCGATGGAAACGATCTCCTCGCTTCCCGAGGCGCACATCCCACAGGTTCGTGAGGTGCTCGAGAGGATTCAGGAGCCGGTTGCGCAGGTCGATGACCTTGTCGACTCGGCGCTCCCTCTGCTGCAGCAGCTTCCCGAGATACTCGGCGCCGACGGCGCTCGCACCTACCTTATCATCGCTCAGAACAACGCCGAGCTTCGGTCGACGGGCGGTCTGCCTGGCTCATGGGGCACGCTCACCGTCGACAACGGGGTGATCTCCCTCGGCAGCGACTTCCAGACCATCCTTCACCAGCCCGGTTTCAGCGTCTCAGCGACCGAAGAGGAGATAACCCGCATCTGTGCGAGCATCCACACCGACCCGGCCCAGGTCAACTTCACGCCCAACTTCGTGCGCGTGGGTGAGCTCTCGCAGGAGTACTGGGAGCAGGCGGGCTACGGGACCGTCGATGGCGTCATCGCCATAGATCCGGTCTTCCTTCAGAGCCTTCTCTCGCTCACCGGGGGCTTTACCGCGGTTGACGGAACGACGGTCGACGGCACCAATGCTGCCAGGGTCCTCCTGAGCGACACGTACTGGAAGTTCGGAAACGACGGGGAGGCTCAGGACGCCTACTTCGCCTCCGTTGCCGCCGATGCCTTCTCGCACATCATGAGCAACCTTGGCAACGCCGGCCTCACTGACCTCTGGGACACGATCAGTCAGGGCGCCGAGCAGGGTCGCCTGCTCGTATGGATGTCCGATGACGACGAGGAGGCCCTGATGGAGCAGATGGGCTTCTCGGGATCGCTCGGCTCAGACCCCTCGGCTCCCGAGCTCGGCGTTTACATCAACGACGACACCATCTCCAAGATCAGCTGGTACACCTCCATGCACACTGAGGTTGGCGAGGGCGTCGAGAACGCTGACGGCACCACGACCTATGCCGTGACCACCACCCTCACGAACACGATCACCGCCGAGGAGGCGAGCAGCGCACCGACCTACATCTCTGGCGGAAACTCTAACAAGAGAGACGTCACCGACATGCTCGACTACGTCTATTTCTATGCTCCCGCCGGAGGCTCCATCTCTGACATGACGGTGAGCGAGGGCGGCCTGGTGGGCGACTTCCCGGTCACTGACACGACGGCATACGGCCTCCAGCTCGTGAGCGCGCACGTGCACGCGCGCGGGGGGGAGACCGTGACCTTCACCTATAACGTGACCGTCTCTGCGGAGGCGTCCGAGCCCCTCTCCGTGCGCACCACCCCACTTGCGCAGACGTCGCTCATGTAGGCATTACGGGCCTCAAGCGACTGCAAAAGCGACTGCGAGGCAGCCGCTTTTGCTATGTGAGGTTTCGATGTTCCCCGGGGAGCCTTTCTCGAACTCCGCTACCGTATGTCCGGAACTTTGAGAACCTGCATTCAGTCCCAAATCAAGAAACCAACACACCCTTGGGAGGAACCGATGCGAAACACAAGCGGCATAACCCGTCGTCAGCTCGTGAGGGCCTCTGCGCTCGGGGTGGGGACGTGCCTCGTCCTCGGCGCGGCGCCCGCGCGCGCCGAGGAGGCGCGTGAGGCGCTGCCCTCCGAGGCCCTCGACTACCTCTACATAGACTCCTCGAGCATATGCGCTGGGGAGGAGCAGAACGTGGTTATCGCCCTGCTCGACCACGATGGCTTCACGTCTGCCACGCTCCTTCTCACGAGCGCTGACGGCTCTGAGCGCACCGTGGCCCTTACGCGTGGGGCGGATAACGCGATGCTCTTTGCCTTTGCTGCCGAGGAGGGGGCCTGGACGGTGAGCTCGACCTCCTTTGCGGACGCCAAGGGAAGCTACTGCCTTGACCTCTCGGGGGAGGACGCCGACGTGCGATCGTTCGAGGTGGCCTCGGCCACGGTCTCCGCTCTCAGCGAGACGAGCGGGAGCTCCGAGGGGGACCTGGACGAGGAGATGACCTTGCAGGTCTACAGCGGGGACGACGAGGGCGAGGTGATCGAGTCCTCCTCCATTGAGGACGCCGCCGCGGTGACGGGGGTCACTGCCTCGTCCTCGAGCGCACGGAGCGTGGAGAGAGCTTCCAACGTGATCGTGGCGCTCGATCCCGGCCACGTTGCCGCCGGCTCTGGCGCCTCGGGCAACGGGCTTCACGAGGAGGAGCTCACCTGGCAGATAGCGCAGTACTGCAAGGCCGAGCTCGACTCTTACGTCGGCGTCTCGTCTTTCTACACCGTTACTCCGAGCAGCGAGTCATACGCCGGGGATGCGAAGGGTGACCTCCTGCGCCGCGTCGAGGCAGCGGTTGAGGGTGACGCTGCGGTGCTCGTGAGCCTTCACATCAACTCGAGCTCCAGCGGCGGGGCGTATGGCGCCGAGGTCTACGCTCCCTACGACGGGAGCTACAACAACAATACGCACACTGTGGGCGAGGCTCTCGCCGAGAGGATCATCGGGCAGCTCGAGGACCTTGGCCTCTTCAACCGCGGCGTGCGCTTCCGGACCATCAGCAACAACGAGAACTACGAGTACGCCGACGGCTCGGACGGGGACTACTACGGCATCATTCGCTACGCTCGCCAAGAGGGGCTGCCCGCCGTCATCGTGGAGCACGCCTTCATCAGCAACGCGAGCGATGCCTCCAAGTTCCTGAGCTCTTCCGCAAAGTTGAAGAAGCTCGGAATTGCCGATGCCACGGGCATCGCCAACTACTTTGGCCTCTCCAAGATCCCCGGTGCCATGTACCGCATGTACAACCCCAACTCCGGCGAGCACTTCTACACCGCGAGAGCCTACGAGCGCGACTCCCTGGTCGACGCCGGCTGGAACTACGAGGGCCTCGGTTGGGTCGCGCCTGAGAAGTCCAACACCCCGGTCTACCGTCTTTACAACCCCAACGCAGGTGACCATCACTACACGACGAGCGCCTACGAGCGCGACCACCTGCGCTCGGTGGGCTGGAACTACGAGGGCGTCGGCTGGTACTCCGACGACGCCAAGTCCGTTGCCGTCTACCGCCAGTACAACCCCAACGCACGAGCCGGTGCTCACAACTTCACGACGAGCACCTACGAGCGCGACCAGCTCGTCAAGGCAGGGTGGCATGACGAGGGCATCGCCTGGTACGCGACCGAGACCGCCTAGCGCCCGGAGATTGGAGCCACATGACCAAGCGGACCCATGTCCCACACATTCTTGCAGCTCTCTCCCTCGTTGTTGCCCTCTTGCTGGGAGCGCTCGTCCCCTGCGGCTCATCCGCGCTTGCAGCAGAGGCGACCGAGACAGAGGGCGTACAGATGTACCGCCTCTACAACCCCAACTCCGGCGAGCATTTTTACACCGCGAGCGCCTACGAGCGCGACTCCCTCGTCAAAGAGGGCTGGGAGAGCGAGGGCGTGGGCTGGATTGCCCCCGCGAAGTCCGACACGCCGGTCTACCGCCTCTACAACCCCAACGCTGGAGACCACCACTACACCGCCTCCGCCTACGAGCGCGACAGCCTTGTCAAGGCGGGCTGGAGGTACGAGAACGTGGGCTGGTACTCCGACGACGCTGAGGCGGTGGCGGTGTACCGGCAGTACAACCCCAACGCAGTCTCGGGGGCCCACAACTACACGACGAGCACCTACGAGCGTGACATGCTCATCAAGGCGGGCTGGAACGACGAGGAGATCGGTTGGTACGGGCTTTCCACGAGCGAGGATGACCCCTACCACGGCCTTGCCACGCGTACGCCCATCATGGGCGCCTCCTCGGTGAGCGCAGATGAGATGGTCGCCTACTTCCAGGCCTACCTCGACCGCACGGGCAAGGAGTACCCCGCGGACGTCTACGCCCAGTACGGCGCCGCAACGCTTGAGGACTTCTGCCGAATCCTGCTCGAGGAGGCCAACGCTGAGGGAGTGAGGGCAGAGGTGCTCTTTGCGCAGGTGGTGCATGAGACGGGCTACCTGCAGTTTGGCGGGCAGGTCAAGGCCGAGCAGTGCAACTTCGGCGGCATCGGCGCCACTGACGGCGGCGCTTCAGGGGCCGACTTCAGCAACAACGGCGAGGACTCGGTTCGCATCGGGCTGCGCGCGCAGGCGCAGCACCTCAAGGCATACGCCTCCACCGAGCCGCTCGAGCAGGAGTGCGTGGACCCGCGCTTCAACCTCGTTACGCGCGGCTCGGCGCCCCTCGTCGAGAACCTCGGGAGCGGCAAGTGGGCCTCGAGCCCCTACTACGCCGAGGCGCTGACGAAGATCATATCCGCGCTGGTGTAGCTGGGGCAGAGGTTTTCATGGCGGCCCGGGCGGGAGGACTTTCTCGCCCGGGTCACGCCTTCAGTCGGCTCCGACGTGCGTTGAGTTCGCCGCCTGTCGGAGACATTTTGCCAGATGGGCCCTGGGGCGAATCGGCCGACCGGTCGCGGCCCATCGGCACCAAATTGCCCCCCAACGGATTGTCGCGACTGCGCGCGTGGTTTCGGGGTAACATGTCCTCTGTGGCCAAACGGTCACGGGTATCGCGCGCAAGCGCAGCTTTTGCCCCGCGGGGCAGAGAAAGAAAGGCACGACATGGCTCAGGGTACTGTTAAGTGGTTCAATCCGGACAAGGGCTACGGCTTCATCTCCCGCGAGGACGGGGACGACCTGTTCGTTCACTTCTCCGAGATTCAGATGGACGGCTTCAAGACGCTGGACGAGGGCCAGGCCGTTGAGTTTGACATCACGACCGGCCAGAACGGCAAGCTCCAGGCCTCCAACGTTCGCAAGATCTAGTTCTGCTAGGCAGAGCGACTTGGGAGGGGCTCGGACCTGTGGTCCGGGTCCCTCTTTTCGTGTGGGTCGTGGTCCGGACGTGGTTGTGACACTGCGGGTGTTTCATCCCGGCGCATGGTCCTTCTCGGCTTCCTATTTGCCTCAATTCTGTCCTCCTTTCTGCCTTCTTTCTCACTTCCGTCAATCTGACGTTTCTGAGAGGCCCCCTGTGCTGTTTCCCTTCTCACAAACGTCATATTGACGCTTCAATGAAGGGCTGCGTGAAGAGGGCTTGCACAGATGCGTCAACTTGACGGAAGTGAGATTCCTCTCACGGAGGCTGACCCCACAGATGCGTCTGTCTGACAGAAGTGAGAAGGTGCCGGGTTCGGGCGGCATTTCACAAACGTCTGTTTGACGCTTCTGCGAAGGACGAGCAGCGTGACCGACGGGATAGTTAGGGTTCGGTTGGAAAGGGAGCTTCTCGGTACTGGAGCGGACCCTGCCCTGATCTCGTGCGCGGGAGAAACCCCCTTGACAACAATCCGAAATCGGACTATTGTGGCGCCTCGTGACCGTCAGGAGGGAGGGCGCCGTGCCAGAGCGCGCCGAGGTCGTGAGCGCCCGCGCGCTCGACGTCCTGTACCAAAAGACCGACAAGGTCTACTACGAGTTCGCCCGAGGGTGCGGCCTCTCCGAGACCGCGTACTGGATCCTCTACGCCATCGAGGTCTCGGGTGGCCACGCGGCGCAGAGCGTCATCGCCACGGAGTTCTCGTACTCCAAGCAGACGGTCAACTCCGCGCTCAAGTCGCTTGAGGCAAAGGGGCTCGTGGAGCTCTCCTTTGCGGAGGGCAGCCGTCGCTCCAAGGTCGTCTCGCTCACGAGGGCGGGGCGCGCCTTCAGCGACGCGCGCATCGTGCCCGCCATCGAGGCGGAGGACCGCGCCTTCTCAAGCCTCACGGCACGGGAGCGCGCCGAGTTCCTGCGTCTCGCGCGGGCCTACACCGACGCCATCGACCGAGAGCTCGCCGGCATCGCACAGAAAGGGGAGGGCAAGTGAGCGAGAAGAAACGCGACTACAGCAAGCGCACCTCGGCGCGCCTGCTGCTCAGCCTGCTCGCGCCCTACAAGGGGCTCGTGGCGCTGATCTTTGTCACGATGATCTTTGACCTGACGGGAATGCTGTTCATTCCGACGCAGCTCTCCGCGATGGTCAACGTTGCCGTGAACTCGCGCGACATGAGCTCGCTCATGGGCCATGGCGTCGCGATGCTGATCGCCGCCTTCGTGGGATCGGGCGGCTACATCGCCTCGGTCTACCTCTCCTCGAGGCTCTGCGCCAAGGTGGGCCGCGACCTTCGCATGCGCGTCTACGAGGCTTCGCTTGGCTTCTCCGGCTCCGACTTCAACGCGTTCGGCACGGGGTCGATGATCACGCGCACCCTCTCCGACGCCAACGTCGTTCAACAGACGCTGCTCATGTCGATCCTCATGATCGTCCCCGTTCCCATCATGTGCGCAATTGCGGTGGGCCTGGCCTTCTCCACCGACGTTGTCATGGGCTGGGTGCTCCTGGCCGTGACGCTCGTGGTCGTGGCGATTTGCGTTGCCGCCGTGGCGAAGTCGGCGCCCATCTTCACGCGCCTCCAGGGCTTCATCGACAACATGAACACGCGCCTTCGCGAGTCCATCACAGGAGTCCGCGTGATCAGGGCCTTTGGCAAGGAGTCGCACGAGCGCGCCCGTCTGAACGAGACGTTCACTGACTACGCCTCGAACGCCATCCGGGTGAACATGGTGTTCGCTCTCACGGATTCCGTCACGTTCTTCCTCATGAACGCCGTAGAGGCGGCCATCATGTGGGCCGGGGCGGACCGCGTTGGCGCTCACGCCATGCAGATCGGCTCGATCTCGGCGCTCGTCGAGTACGCGATGCTCATCATGATGTTCCTCATGATGGCGCAGTTCGCCATCCTCCAGGTGCCCCGCGCCCTCGCGTGCCTGACGCGGGCCGCTGAGGTTCTCGACGTGAGGCCCGAGATTGCCGACGCCCCTGCCACGGCCTCGATCAAGGGTGGCGAGAGGGGCGAGGAGGTCGCGCGCTTCGACCACGTGAGCATGCGCTTCTCCGACGCCGACGAGGACACGCTGCACGACATCTCCTTCGCGCTGCGCCGCGGCGAGGTGACGGCGATCATCGGCAACACGGGCTCGGGCAAGTCAACGATCGCAAAGATGCTCCTGCGCTTCAACGACGTGACGGGCGGCAGCCTCACCTTCGGCGGCGTGGACGTGCGCCGCCTCGCCCAGGCTGAGCTGCGCGAGCGCATCGCGTACGTGCCGCAGAAGGCATGGCTCTTCTCGGGCACGATCGCCGAGAACCTCCGCCACGGAGACGCGAGCGCCCCCGACGAGCGGCTCTGGCACGCGCTCGACGTCGCACAGGGCTCCTTCGTCCGAGACCTGCCCGACGCGCTCGGGACGCGCGTGGCACAGGGTGGCACGAACTTCTCCGGCGGGCAGCGCCAGCGCCTCGCCATCGCCCGCGCCCTCGTGCGAGGGGCCGACCTCTATGTGTTCGACGACTCGTTCTCCGCGCTCGACTACAAGACCGACTCCGCGCTGCGCCGTGCCCTCAAGGGGGAGCTCACGGACGCGGCCACGCTCATCATCGCGCAGCGCGTGAGCACCATCCATGACGCCGACCAGATTGTTGTCCTCAAGGACGGCGAGGTCGTGGGCCTGGGGACCCACGACGAGCTCATGGCCGGCTGCCCCACCTACCGCGCCATCGCCGACTCCCAGACGAGAGGGGAGGACTCCCATGCCTAGCGAGAAGGACCTTGAGCTCGACCAGCGCGCCGAGCTCGCGCGCGGCGAGGCCGCCGTTGCGGATGAGGAGCTCGAGATGCCCGAGGACGCCCTCGGCACGGCCGCTCGCCTCTGGGGCGCGGCCTCCGGGCAGCGCTGGCGCCTCGTGGTCGCCGCGGTCTGCTCTGTGGGATACGTCGCGGGCAGCCTCGGCGCCACCGCCTACAGCGCGGGGCTCATCGACCTGCTCTGGGGCAACATCCAGGAGGCGTTCTCCCTGGGTGCGCCGTTCGTCGTGACGCTCGAGAACGGCGGGACGCAGATCCTCACCTTCCTGGGGATTTGGACGGCTGCCGCGGTGGCATACACGGTCCAGGTGCTCGTCATGGCGAGCTTTGCCGAGCGGCTGAACCTCAGCCTGCGCAACCAGATCTCCGAGAAGCTCGCGCGCCTGCCGCTCTCCTACTACGATGCGCACCAGCCGGGCGACACCATCAGCCGGGCCACCAACGACCTCGACAAGATCTCCGAGGTGCTCCAGCGCGGGCTCCTCCAGCTCGTGATCGCGGTGTGCATGGTCGGCGGCGCCGTCGTGCTCATGGCTACCTACGACCTCGTTCTGACGCTCGTCTTCGTGGCGTTCGCCCTGGCCGCCTCCGTGGCCACCAAGCTCGTCTCGGGCTACACGCTCAAGGTCGCCGCGGCGCGCCAGGCCTCGCTCGGCGCGCTCACCGGTCGCGTCGAGGAGGCCTACAGCGGCCGCGCCGTCATCAAGGCATTCGGTCGCGAGGGCGCGAGCCGCAAGGAGGTCCTTGCAGCCGCGGAGGAGCTTGCCCAGGCCTCGGGCACCGCTGACTTCGTGACCAACGCCATCACGCCCGCCATCCGCTTCCTGATGCGCCTCTGTCAGGTGACCGTTGGTCTTCTCGCCGGCGGCATGCTCGTCATGGGACAGATCAGCGTGGGCACCTTCCAGGCGTTCTTCCAGTACGTCATGCAGGCGTCCGAGCCGCTCACGCAGCTCTCCCTCACCGTGAACATGCTCCAGGGCGCGCTCGCTGCGGCGGAGCGCGTGTTCGCCCTGCTCGACGAGGGCGAGGTCGTGCCCGATCCGGCGGTGCCCGCCGAGCTCGCCGAGCCCGTGCGCGGGCGCGTGTGCTTCGAGCACGTGCGCTTTGGCTACTCCGCGGACCGTCCCCTCATGCGCGACGTCTCGCTCGTTGCCGAGCCCGGCCAGAAGGTGGCCATCGTCGGCGCCACGGGTGCGGGCAAGACGACCCTCATCAACCTGCTCATGCGCTTCTATGAGGTCGATGGCGGGCGCATCACGCTCGACGGGGTGGACACGCGCGAGCTCACGCGCGCCGAGCTTCGGCGCCAGTTCGGAATGGTGCTCCAGGACGCGTGGCTGTTCGAGGGCACGATCGCCGAGAACATCGCCTACGGCAAGCCGGGCTGCACGCGCGAGGAGGTCGAGGCTGCCGCTCGCGCTGCGCACGTTGACTTCTTTGTGCGGACCCTGCCGCGCGGCTACGACACGATGCTCTCCAACGACGCCGAGAACATCTCGCAGGGCCAGCGTCAGCTCCTCACGATCGCGCGCGCGATGCTCACCGATCCCGCGATCCTCATCCTGGACGAGGCAACCTCGAGCGTCGACACCCGGACCGAGCAGGCCATCGTGCGCGCGATGGAGGCCATCATGGAGAACCGCACGAGCTTCGTGATCGCGCACCGGCTCTCGACAATCGTTGACGCCGACCTCATCCTCGTCATGGAGCGCGGAACAATCATCGAGCAGGGCACGCACGCCGAGCTTCTCGCCGCCGGTGGCGCCTACGCCGAGCTCTATCGCAGCCAGTTCGCCTGACAGAGGGTGACAGAGGGGACGGGGGAATCTGTCAACACGTTGCCCCACTTGCCCCACTTGTACCAGGTGCAGGTGGGGCAACACCGTGTCGCCCCATTTGTACCTGGTACAAATGGGGCATGCGGGACGGGCAAGGGCGTGCGGGCAGCTCAAGCGTGGGTGAACGCGTCGTCGGACGCGGTTGCCATTTCATTTGGAGGTGCTAAAGTCTTCAAACGGTTTAGTGTTTGCAGCCGTTCTGATCGTTTGGAGCTTGTGATGAGAGTCAAGGTGCTGCTCGCCTCGTGCGCAATCGTTCTCGCGCTGCTTGCCTGCCCGACGGAGGGTGCTGGCGCGCTCGAGAGGGGCGATGGGCCGGCAGAGTCCGTCATCGCCGCGAGCGCGGCAGGCGTCGACGAGGGGGCGCCCCTTGGTGACATCCTCACTGAGGGGGATTCCCTCGAGGAGGGCATCGTCGAGGGGGGCGCGTCCGTCAGCGCGACCGACCCTGAGAAGGGAGTAGCGCTCGAGGGCGAGACCTAAGTCCTGGTGGTAGATGAGGGCCAGGGCGAGACGGGCGTCGCTGACTCAGACGAGCCCGAGAGCTCAACGGGCGTAACGGATACCGTGCTTGCTGGGGACGGCGAGGAGAGCGCTTCCGACGGGGTCTCTGACGAGGGTGACTCGTCTCTTGAGGATCAGGTGCCCGCTCCCGATGCTTCAGCCGTTACGGGCGACGCTGCCGAGGGGCCGCTCATGCCCAGCGACGACATCCTCTCCCTTGATGACCCTGCGACGGACTTCTCCCTCACCGATGAGGAGGCTGCCGAGGAGGGAGTGAAGGGCGTCAGCGAGCAGTCTGACGCTGCCGCCGAAACGGCAAAGCAGGTCGCAACAGTTACAAGCTATCGCATGTACAACCCCAACTCGGGCGAGCACTTCTACACGCTGAGCACCTACGAGCGCGACAGCCTCGTCAAGGCTGGCTGGAGGTACGAGGGGGTCGGCTGGACCTCGGTGGTCAAGTCCAACACGCCGGTCTATCGCCTCTACAACCCCAACGCGGGAGACCATCACTACACGACCTCCGCGTACGAGCGTGACAGCCTCATCAGGGCAGGCTGGCGCTACGAGGGCGTTGGCTGGTACTCAGACGACGACAAGGGGATCGCGCTCTACCGCACGTATAACCCCAACGCCTCTACGGGCACGCATCACTACACCACGAGCCTCTACGAGCGCCTCAACATCGTCTCGGCCGGCTGGCGTTATGAAGGCCTCGCCTGGTACGCGGTTGACCTTGGACCCTTCGCTCCGAGCGACGCCGATCCCGGCTGGGTCGAGAGCGGCGGAAGGAGGTTCTACGTTGGCGAGAACGGCCAGGCCGTCACGGGCTGGCAGACCATCGGCGGGACGCGCTACCACTTCGACGGGCGCGGTCGTCTCTCAACCGGCCTCTCCGACATTGATGGCACCGTCTATTATCTCAAGTCCGACGGTACCCCCGACGCCGGCTGGAAGGACATGGCGGGATATCGCTACTACTTCAACTCTGACGGCTCCATGTACCGGAGCGGCTGGCTCACGCTCAGCGGCAAGACCTACTACCTCGACAAGACCTCCGGTGCCATGGCCACCGGCGACAAGTGGATTGACGGCGTGCTGCGCCCCTTCTCCTCCAACGGCGTCTGTCTCAAGACCGGCTACCAGGTGAGCTGGAAGGGCCTGCACCTCGCTGCCGAAAACGTTAGTCTTCCGAGCTACGCCAACGGCTCGAGCTGGAGCTACGTGCACCCGTGCACCATCTCGGCGGGCGCCACGCGCGAGCAGTGCATCGAGGCCTTCATTGCGGTCGCCTACGAGTACATGAACGCCGGCACGCCCTGGGTCGACAACAACTGCGGTCGCCCTGGCACCACGGTCGACTGCTCCGGCCTCGTCATGGAGGGGCTCTACGCGGCGGGCATGGACCTCACCGGCGTCGCGGGCGGGGACTTCAACCCCTACAGCAAGTACTACTGGAACCACAGCTTCGCCAACACGTGGCGCGAGAACCAGACGTTCCAGCCCGTCTCGCGCTCCGAGCTCGAGCGTGGCGATCTTGTCTACTGGAACGGTCACGTTGCCATCTACCTTGGCAACGGTCAGATCATCGAGTCCACCTCGGTGGCATCCAACGTGCACGTGAGGAGCCTCTACGCCGAGAACCTCATCCTCGGTTACGCGAGGCCGTTCACCAAGTAGGGCGCGCTCGCGTCGGAGCCAAGGTCGCTCGTAAGAAAGTGCCGCCGGTGGGTTATCTGGCAAACCAGAACTACCCACCGGTGGCACTTTCCATGCGTTTGGCGAGAAAAACGCCCCGCTGACGCCGCTTCCCACCAGCGGCGTCCGCGGGGCTGGACAGAGGGGACACAGACTTGACAGATTCCCCCGTCCCCTCTGTCAGGTTAGTCGTTGTGCGGGCAGTTCTCGCACTTGCTGGGCGCTGGGGCGCCGGAACCCTTGCCGCGCTGGTCGGTGTTGTAGAAGCCAGAGCCCTTGAACACGATCCCGGACGGGTCAAAGACGCGCTCGGCCTCGTGCCCGCAGCTCGGGCAGCTCACCTTGGGGTGGGCGCTCATCGGGTGCTCCACCTCGAACGTTGCGTTGCAGCTTGGGCAGTGATAATCGTAGCGTGCCATACTCACCCTCCGAAGGACCTTAGCTTAACCGCAGGATACTTTACCCAACCGCGGCAGCCTCCTTGGCGAGAAAGTGACATGACGCCGAGATTACGCAGAAGCGGCCCGCTTTGGCTATCATGGGCGGGGCAAAACGACGATGGGGGAGAGATGGACGTATCAGGCGCGATTTTTGACTGCGACGGCACGCTCGTCGACTCGATGGGCATGTGGGGGAGCGCCTTCGGCTGGCTCTGCGAGCGCCATGGCGCCACGGGCGTGACCCAGGAGCAGGTGGAGTCTCTCTCGCTGCGCGACGGCTGCGCCCTTCTGCACGACGAGTACGGCGTGAGCGCCGAAGCCGACGAGCTCTACGAGGAGATCTGCGCGCGCGTCCGGGAGGCGTACGCGAGCGAGGTCCCCCTCATGCCCGGCGTCCGTCGCCTGCTCGACGAGCTCGCTGCCGCGGGGGTTCCCATGGTCGTCGCCTCCTCGACCCCCGTTCGCGAGCTCAGGTGCGCGCTCTCCGCGCACGGCCTGGACGGCTACTTCCAGGACGTTGTGAGCACCGAGGACGTGGGCGGGCGCGACAAGGAGTTCCCGGACGTCTACCTCGAGGCGGCGCGCCGGCTCGGCACGCCCGTCGAGGGCACCTGGGTCTTCGAGGACGCTCCCTTCGGCGTGCGCACGTCCCGTCGCGCCGGCTTTCCGGTCGTGGGCATCCTGAACGAGCACGACGGCCGCCGCGAGGAGGACATCCGCCCGTGGGCAGACGTCTTTGTCCACAGCCTCGAGGAGGTTTCGCTGCCGCTCCTGCGCGACTACGAGCGACCGGCCGCCGAGAAGGGCGCGCCGCTTAGGGCCCTTGTGATCGCCGGCTCCCCGGAGCCGAGCGCCCCCTCGCTCGTGGCATCGCTCGCGCGCGGGGCCGACTACGTCATCTGCGCCGACGGCGGGGCTGACGTGTGCCGCGCCGCGGGCGTGGTGCCCGACGTCTTCTGCGGCGACGCCGACTCCGCCTCGCCGGCCGCCGCGGCGTGGGCGCGCAGCGAGGCGCGCGAGAGCGTGAGCCTCCCGGTCGAGAAGTACGCGACCGACCTCGAGCTCGCCATCGAGTGCGCGCGACACGAGGCGTCCCGACGCGAGGCGCCGCTCGCCCTCACGCTCACGTGCGCCTCGGGAGGACGCCCTGACCACGCGCTCGCCGTCGTGGGCCTGCTCGCCCTGTCGCGCGCCTCCTCGGCTCGCCTCGTGGAGGACGGCTACGAGATGAGGATCGTCTCGGCGTCGGGGGAGCGTGCCTGGAAGCTGGGGGAGCGCGCGCTCGGGCGCACCTTCTCTGCCGTGGCGGTGGCCCCGGACACGGTCGTGAGCGAGCGCGGCATGCAATGGGAGCTCACCGACAAGCCAATGGAGCTCCTTGGCGACCTTGGCATCTCGAACGTTGTCACGAGCGCGGGCGCGGAGGTGTCCTGCGCGAGCGGGGCAGTTGCCGCGTTTTTGCTGGGCGCTACAGAAACGCCACAATAAGTAGGGGTTTTCCCTTGCGGTGCCCACCGCATGTGCTATATTCATACAGCTGTGAAAGTAGCGGGCGCGAAAGAGCGCCGCGCCCCCGAGGAGGTACGAGCATGTCCAAGGTCTGTGAGTTCTGCGGCAAGCACGCCGTTGCGGGTCACTCCATCAGCCACTCCCACCGTGTGGTGAACCGCACGTTCAAGCCCAACATCCAGCGCGTCACGGTCGTTGTCGACGGTCACCGTCGCAAGGCCAACGTCTGCTCGCGCTGCCTCAAGTCCGGCAAGATCGCCCGCAGCTAGGCACATCCCATCGCACGTGCAAGGGGGCCGTCCACGGACGGCCCCCTTTCTGTGCGCAGCCCGCGTGGCGGCGTCGCCGCCCTGCGCTATAATCACAGGGATTGCGAGTGCCCTTCCAGGCGAGAGGAGACCACATGTCTGCTGTTGTTCCAGGAACGCTGAGGGTGTCCAACGACTGCATTGCTGACCTCGCGGGCTACGCCGCGCTCGAGTGCTACGGCGTCGTTGGCATGGCGGAGATCGACGAGCAGGCCGGCGTCGCGCGCCTGCTGCCGTCCCAGCGCCTGCGCAAGGGCATCGACGTCGCCGCCGCGGGCGGCCGCGTCTCGGTCGACCTCCACGTCATCGTTGAGCAGGGCGTCAACATGGCCTCGGTCGTCGGCAACCTCACGAGCTCCGTCAAGTTCCTGCTCAAGCAGATCGCCGAGCTCGACAACGTTGACGTGAAGGTCCACATCGAGGGTCTGCGCAACGCGCGCTAGGCTCCCCTGACGCAGAACCGAGGTCCCTGAACATGATTGCGAACGTCATCCGCACGTGCTTCCCGGTCGCGGCCAAGGTCGTTGCCGACCGCGCCGAGGAGATCAACAAGCTCAACGTGTTCCCGGTTCCCGACGGGGACACCGGCACGAACATGTCCCTCACGCTCGGCACCGTCGTGAGCGAGGTCCAGGCGCTGCCCGCCGACGCCTCGATCGACGACATCGCCAAGGCGATCACGCATGGGTCGCTCATGGGCGCCCGCGGCAACTCGGGCGTCATCACGAGTCAGATCCTGCGCGGCATCGCCGAGGGCCTCTGCGACGCAAAGGACCAGGAGCACGCCACTCCGGGCGACGTCGCCCACGCCCTGCGCCGCGGCGTGAAGGTCGCCTTCAAGGCCGTCCGCAAGCCCGTCGAGGGCACCATCCTCACCGTCCTGCGCGACATCTCCGCCAAGGCCGACCAGCTCGAGAAGAGCCGTGAGCTCTCCTGTCGCGACATGCTCGACGCGCTTGTCGTCGAGGCCTACGAGTCGGTGGCCCGCACGCCCGACCTGCTGCCCGTTCTCAAGGAGAACGGCGTCGTGGACTCTGGCGCCTTTGGCTTCGCCGTCTTCATGGAGGCGTTCGTGAACGCAGCCACCGGCAAGTCCGGCGAGCTCACCGACTTCAAGACCACCGTAGACGCCAAGGCCGACGTCTCTGCCAAGGTGCAGATCGAGCTCAACGACGACTGGGAGGGCTCGGAGTTCCGCTACTGCAACGAGTTCCTCTTCAAGGCCGAGAAGCCCTTTGACGTCGACGAGTCCCTGGCGTATCTCGCGACGCTCGGCGACTGCGAGCTCATCGTGGGCGCCTATCCTGACTTCAAGGTGCACGTGCACTCCAACGAGCCCAACCGCGTGCTTGCCTACATGCTCCAGTTTGGCCAGGTGTACGAGGTCTTCATCCACAACATGGACATGGAGTCCCACGACCGCACCGCCAAGATCGCCGCTGACCAGGCGGAGGCCGCCGAGGCAGCGGGTCCGCGCAAGGAGCTCGGCTTCGTTGCCGTCGCCGCTGGCTCCGGCGAGGAGGAGATCCTCCGCTCGCTCGGCGTTGACGTCGTGGTCTCGGGCGGACAGACGATGAACCCCTCGACCGCCGACATCCTCTCCGCGATCGAGTCCGCCAACGCCGACAGCGTCATCGTGCTGCCCGGCAACGGAAACATTCGCATGGCCGCCGAGGCGGCTGCCTCTGCCTGCGAGGACTCCCAGGTTGCCGTCGTCCCCACCAAGACGGTGCTCCAGGGCTTCTCGGCCATGTTCGCCGTTGACCCCGAGGCGAGCCTCGAGGACAACGTCGAGGCCATGACGGAGGCCATCGCCGGCGTTCGCGGCGGCGAGGTCACGACCGCCGTGCGCGACTCCCAGGCCGCCGACGGCTCGCCCATTCACGCCGGTGACGTCATGGGCATCCAGGACGACTCCATCGACGTCGTGGGCTCCGACGTGGCTCAGGTCACGCTCGACCTCATCGCTATGATGCAGGACGAGGAGGAGGGCGACTCCCTCACGATCCTCGCCGGCGAGGACATGGACGACGAGGCCTTCGAGGCCCTCGTCGCGGCGATCGAGGAGGCCCAGCCCGACCTCGAGGTCGACCCGCACCGTGGCGAGCAGCCCCTCTATCCCGTTATCTTCTCGATCGAGTAGCCCATGGGGTCGCGCCCCGCGCTCCCATCGGCAGCAGAGAGGGTGCAGAGGACCTGCGCCCTCTCTGACTCTGTGTCGCGCCTGCGCTACGTTCGCGGCGCGCGCGGGGAGGCGCTCGACCGGCTTGGCATCGAGCGAGTCCGTGACCTGCTCCTGCACGTTCCCCATCGCTACCTTGACTTCACGCACGTCACGAAGGTCGCCTTCGCGGACGTGGGGGAGGACGCCACGATAGTGGCGACGGTCGACAAGGTCAACCTCAAGCGACCACGCCCCAGGATGCAGATCGTCGAGCTCTACGTCATGGACGACACGGGCGTGCTCGTGGCGACCTTCTTCCGTCAGCCCTGGATCGCCGAGCAGGTCAAGCCGGGCGACATGGTGGCGCTTTCGGGCAAGGTGACCTTCGCCTACGGCTTTCGCCAGATGAAGGCGCCCTTCTATGAGGTCCTCGGGTCCCCGGGGGAGGCGAGCTCCTACGCCCGCGTGCTCCCCGTCCACTCGGTCGGGGAGGGCGTCACCGCCCCGTGGATGCGCCGGATCGTCTCGGCTGCACTTGCTGACGTCGGGGACGTTGCCGACTGGCTCCCCGCGCGCCTCGCGGCCAGCCATGGCCTCATGACGCTCGCGAGGGCGCTGCGCGAGGTGCACTTCCCGTCCTCCCTTGCCGCCGCCGAGCGAGCTCGGAGGCGCCTGGCCTACGACGAGCTGCTCTGCCTTCAGCTCGCCCTGCTCACGCGCCGCGACCTCGAGCTCTCGGACGTCGAGCCCGTTGCCCACGTCACGAGCGGGCCTCACCTCGAGGCCCTTCTCGACGCCCTGCCCTTCTCGCTGACCGACGAGCAGCGCCTCGCCGCCGACCAGATCCTCGCAGACATGGCCGCGCCGCGCGTGATGAACCGGCTTCTGTTGGGAGACGTCGGCACCGGCAAGACCGCCGTCGCTGCCGTCGCGCTCGCCGCCTGCGCTGACACCGGGACCCAGGCTGCCGTCATGGCCCCCACCTCGGTGCTGGCCCGGCAGTACGCCGAGAAGCTCGGGCCAGTGCTCGACGCTGCCCACATTAGCTGGGCGCTCGTTACCGGCTCCACGCCGGAGGGGGAGCGCGCGGCCACTGAGCGCGCGGTCGCCGAGGGAGCCCTCACGGTGGTCTTTGGCACGACGGCCCTGCTCTCTGGCTCGCTCGAGTTCTCGGCGCTCTCGCTCGCGGTCATCGACGAGCAGCATCGCTTTGGCGTGGACCAGCGCGCCGCGCTCCGAAGGAAGGGCGAGGGCGCCGACCTTCTCGCCATGACGGCGACACCCATCCCCCGCACGCTCGCGCTCTCGCTCTACGGGGACGTTGACATCTCGCGCATACGCCGTCGCCCGCGCCCGGGGGCCGGCGTCTCAACCAAGGTCGTTCCCCCCGAGAACCTCGACCTGGCGTGGGGCGCCGTGCGGGACGCAGTGGCCGCGGGGCACCAGGCCTACGTCATCTGCCCGCTCGTCGACGAGGCCGATGACGGGGCCGACCTTGACGACGTCCCCGAGCCGCTGCGCTCGTCGGCCGCTCGCCCGCACGCGGCCAGCTCGACGATCGAGGAGCTGCGCCGCTCCGTCCTGCCCGGGATAACGTGCGGGCTGCTCACCGGCAGGATGCCCGCTGCCGAGAAGGACCTCGCGATGGAGCGCTTTCGCTCTGGCAAGACCCAGGTGCTCGTGGCCACCACCGTCGTCGAGGTGGGGGTCGACGTGCCCAACGCCACCGCGATGGTTGTGCTCGACGCCGATCGCTTTGGCCTTGCGACCCTGCACCAGCTGCGCGGGCGCGTTGGGCGAGGCGACGACGCGGGCGTTGTCTTCCTCTCGTGCGCCGCGCGCCGGGGCTCGCGGGCGCGCGACCGTCTCGCGGCGCTCGAGGCCACATCGGATGGCTTTGAGCTCGCCGAGCTTGACCTTCGGCTGCGACGCGAGGGAGAGGTGCTGGGGTACCGGCAGAGCGGCGGCGTGACGCTGCGCATCTCCGACCTCGACGCCGACCGCGACCTCGTGGAGGCGGCCCATGTCGACGCGCGCGAGCTTGCCGCGGAGGACGGGCGCCTCCGCATGCCCGAGCACCGCCCGATGGCGCTCGAGGTCCGTGACAGGTTCGGTGCCTACTTCGAGGAGCTGGAGCGCGCATGAGAATAGTGGGGGGCAAGTGGCGCGGGCGCAGGGTCGAGGCGCCCGAGGGCCGGGGGACGACGCGCCCGACGACGGACCGCGTGCGCGAGCAGATCGCCTCGATGGTGCTCTCCGCGCGCGGGCTCGACCTCACGGGGGACTCCGTGCTCGACGCGTTCGCCGGCTCGGGCGCCATGGGTCTCGAGCTGCTCTCCCGAGGGGCGGCGCGGGCGACCTTCGTGGACCGCGACCGCTCGGCGGCGGCGCGCGTTCGTCGCTCCGCGACGGCGCTCGGCGCCCGAGGCGACGAGGTGCGCTCGCTGGCGGGCGACGTCTTCGCGCTCGCAGCGCGCGGGCTTGTCGGCGCCCCCTTTGACGTCGTGTTCCTTGACCCGCCCTACGCGCTGGGGGCGGAGCGCGTCTCGGGGCTCGTGGGCGCGCTCGCCGCGACGGGGCAGCTCGCGCGCGGTGCGGTCGTGGTCTACGAGCACGCCGCGGACGCCGGCGGGCTCAGCTGCGAGGACCTTGCCCTCGCAAAGTCCAAGCGGCACGGGATCACCGCCGTCGACCTGTACGTCTTTGGCATCGAGGAGGACAGCCGATGAGCGAGAGCACCATCACGCACGTTGTCGTGCCGGGCACCTTCGACCCGGTGACGCTCGGACACATTGACGTCATTCGCCGCGCGCGAAGGCTCTTCCCGAAAGTCACGGTCGCTGTTGCGGCGTCCGCCAACAAGCACGGGCGGGGAACCGCCTTCACGCTCGAGGAGCGGGTGGAGATGATCCGCGACGCGCTCGCGGGCGAGGGGCTGCCCCCTGACATCGAGGTGGCTCCCTTCACGGGCCTTCTCGTCAGCTTCTGCGCCGAGATCGGCGCGGGCGGGGTGGTGAAGGGGCTGCGCGCGATGACCGACTTCGAGTACGAGCTGCAGCAGGCCGACCTCAACAGCCACCTTTCGCCGGGCCTTGAGTCGGTGTTCGTCATGTCCAGCCCGGAGTTCGGGTACGTCTCGTCCTCCATCGTGCGTGAGATCGCGTCGACGGGCTCGGACGTGAGCATCCTCGTCCCGAGCAACGTCAACGAGCGCCTCCTCACGCATTACCGGCGCGCATGACAGAGGGGACGGGGGAATCTGTCATGTGACAGAGGGGACGGGGGAATCTGTCAGGTCTTTGTCCCCTCTGTCAGAATTTGGCTCAGCGGGCAGTGAAGAGGCGTTGACAAGCTGCGTCGATGTGTTTCCTCTCGTTCAATCTGCTACTATGCAATGATACAGGGCCCAGGCCCAGCCAGGCATCCGATGAGTCACGCGAAAGGAACCATAGATGCAGCCAGGTGAGGAAATCGAGAGCTTGGTCGACGAGCTCGAGCAGATTCTCAACGAGGCCAAGTCCCCGCTCATGGACAACGGCCAGAAGAAGATCGTGGAGTCCCAGGACGTCTATGAGATCCTGGACGAGATTCGTCGCGTCTTCCCGCAGGAGTTCGCCGACGCGCGCCGCATCCTCAAGGAGGAGCAGGAGATGCTTGACCGCGCGCAGCAGCAGGCAAGCTCCATCATTGCCGACGCGCAGCAGCAGGCCATGATCCTCGCCGGGGACCAGGAGATCGTCCGCCTCGCGCAGCAGCAGGCTGACGGCATCCGCGACCAGGCGGAGCAGTACGAGCGCGACACCCGCTACAACGCGGAGGAGTACGCCGACACCGTCCTCGCGCACCTCGAGGAGAACCTCAAGAGCCTGACGAGCTCCGTCACGCGCGTGCGCCAGACCCTCGACGAGAACTCCGGCCCGCGCAACACCACCAACAACGTGCCCTGGTAGCCATGGAGCCGCTTATCATCTCCCTGGACGAGCGCCTTGCGAGCGCGGGTGACGCGCTGCCGCTCGCGGGGCACCTTGACCTTGTCTCCTACGAGCTCGGCGACCACGAGTTCGCGCTTCCCGAGGGCGTCGACTACGACCTCGTGCTCACCAACGCCGGCGAGGGCATCCTCGCCACGGGCATCGTGCGCGCGCACGCGGTGGGCACCTGTGACCGCTGCCTCGAGCGCGCGGAGCTTGACATCGCCGGCGAGGTCGACGGCTACTACCTCTTCGAGGAGCCCGAGCGCCTCGCCGAGGACGAGGACGAGGCTGACTTCGAGCTCGTGTCGGCCGACCGCACGATCGACCTCTCCGGCGCGCTGCTCTCTGCCATCGTGATGGAGACCCCGTTCGTGGTGCTGTGCCGTGAGGACTGCGCTGGCCTCTGCCCGGTCTGCGGCGCCAACCTCAACGAGGAGGACTGCGGCCACGCGGCGGAGCTCGCCGAGCAGCGCGAGCGGGAGCGTGCGGAGTCGTCGCCCTTCTCGGCGCTCGCAGGCCTTGACCTCGGTGGGGAGGGGAGCGACGAGGACGCTTCCAACGAGTGAAGAATTGCTGTTCTCGCGCGATTGCCCGCAAGTCGTGCTATAGTATCGCCTTGCATGAATCTGGTGATTATGCGCCACCGCGCGCACGGTGGGCGTAGGTACGGAACAAGAGAGGTTTTGACATGGCAGTACCCAAGCAAAAGAAGGGCCGCAGCGCCACTCACACCCGTCGCTCCGCCAACAGCAGGCTCGACGCCCCGGCGCGTTCCGTCTGCCCGCAGTGCGGCGCTCCCAAGCTTCCGCACCACGTGTGCCCCAACTGCGGTCACTACAAGGATCGCGAGGTCATCGTCACCGAGTAGCCCTCGGAACAGATTGGCTTGCCAGGCCGGCTCCCGCGTGGGGGCCGGCCTTTTTGCTGGTCAGGCGGGCGCGTGCTGGGCATGGCCCCTCTCAAACCTACGGTTTTCTCGCTGAAACGTTGGTTTGGGAGGGTTCAACTTGCTTAATGCCGATTGAACCCACACTTTGGTGCGACTTCCGTTGGTTTGGGAGGGAGCTTCGCTCACGGCGAGGGGCAGCGGGTATCTCGCGGCCGGCGAGAAGAACGCGCGCTCCCGGCTTGCGGCATAATAGTCGCGTATGTGACGGGGCCTCTCGGTCCCACGAAGGAGGAAGCATGACCTGTGTATGCGTTGACGTCATGGGCGCCGACAAGGAGCCCGCGGTCCTGCTCGAGGGCGTGTCCGCGGCGCTCGCCGCGGACAGCGAGCTTGAGGTGCTCGTCGCCGGAGACGCGAGCGTCGTCGAGCCGTTCGCGCGCGAGCACGACCGGGCCCGCGCGCTCGTGACGACCGAGGTCATCTCCATGTCCGAGCACCCGGCCCAGGCCGTGCGCCACAAGAAGGACGCGAGCATCGTGCGCGCCGCCTCTGCCGTGCGCGCGGGCGAGGCCGACGCGCTCTTCTCGGCCGGCTCCACCGGCGCCGTGCTCACGGCGGCAACCTTTGGCATTGGCCGGCTCAAGGGCATCAAGCGCCCGGCGCTCGCGCTGGCGTTCCCCGGCATCTCGGGCAGGAGCACCGTGTTTCTCGACATGGGCGCAAACGCCGACGTGCGGCCGGACGTGCTCGTGCAGTTCGCCCAGATGGGCCGCGCCTACGCCCGCGCGGTCCTGGGCGTGGCCGAGCCGCGCGTGGGGCTTCTCTGCAACGGCTCCGAGGACACCAAGGGCTCGGAGATGGCGCTCGCCTACCACGCCGCGCTCGCCGAGGGCGACTGCGGGTTTGCGGGCAACGCCGAGGGCACCGATCTTCTCGCCGGCACCTTTGACGTAATCGTTGCCGACGGCTTCACCGGAAACGTCGCGCTCAAGTCCGTGGAGGGTGCGGGCAAGTTCGTGCTCAGCCGCCTCAAGGCGGCGATGGGGGAGTCGCTCAAGAACAAGGTCGGCATGGCGCTTCTCGCCGGCTCGCTCAAGTCCATGGCGGCCGAGCTCTCGGGCGACGAGTACGGTGGGGCCATCCTGCTCGGCCTGCGCGCGCCCGTGCTCAAGGGGCACGGTGCCACGAGCGCCCGGGCCGTCGAGCGCGGCACCCTCTTCGCCGCCTCCGTCGTGCGCGCCGGCCTCGTCGAGAGGGTCGCTGACCTCTGCGACGTCTCCGCCTAGCGCGCCCGCGGGGTAGAATCGTTTCAGAAACGCACGGGGAACGCCCCCAGTCAAGGAGGAACCATGGATCACGACGCCATTCTCGCCAAGGTCATCGAGGTCGTGAACGACACTCTCGAGCTCGGCTCCGAGGTCGAGCTCACCGAGGCGACCAACCTCAAGGAGCTCGGCGCCGACTCGTTCGACCTGCTCGAGCTCGTCACCGCACTCGAGGATGAGTTCTCCCTCACCTTCGACGACGACGCGGTGGGGACGATCGTCACGGTCGGCGAGGTCGTTGCCGCCATCGAGCGCGCCCAGTGAGCGAGGCCCGCACGTTGGACGCAAAGCAGCGCGTGGCAGAGGCGGAGCGCATCTGCGGCCACGCATTCGGCGACAAGAGCCTGATCTCCGCGGCGCTCACCCACCCGTCCGCCGCCGAGGGCAAGCCCGTCTCGGCCTCCTACGAGCGGCTCGAGTTCCTGGGCGACTCCATCTTGGGCGCCATTGTGGCGACGGACCTCTTCGAGCGCTTCCCGGACATGGACGAGGGCGGCCTGACCCAGGCCAAGATCAGCCTCGTCTCGGGCAAGATGCTCTCCTCGATTGCCGAGGGCCTCGGCGTCGCTCCGCTCATCGTGATGGGGGAGTCGGAGCGCGGTACGGGCTCGCGCGGGATGCACTCAGCCCTCGAGAACGTCTACGAGGCGCTCGTGGGCGCGCTCTACCTTGACGCCGGCTACGGTCCCGCCCATGCCTTCGTGCAGCGCACGCTCGGCCCCGAGGTGTCCCCGGCGCTCGCGCTGAGGCCGATCAGCCCAAAGTCGCGGCTGCAGGAGATCACCCAGCACGACATGCACTGCGGCCCCGAGTACAAGCTCGTCTCGGAGGAGGGTCCGGCGCACGACCCCACGTTCACCTCCGTGGTCATGGTTGAGGGTCGCCGCATCGGCCGTGGCTCCGGGTCCTCGAAGAAGGCCTCCGAGAGCGCCGCCGCCGTCGACGCGCTCGTCCGTCTCGGGTACGCCGACAAGGGCGACTTCGACGGCGCCGGAACCACCAACTAGCCCAGGGAGGACGTTCCCGCGTGTATCTGAAGTCGCTGACACTCAAGGGGTTCAAGTCGTTCGCCGACAAGACCCACATGGCCTTCGACCCCGGCCTCACCGTGGTCGTGGGCCCAAACGGCTCGGGCAAGTCCAACGTCTCCGACGCCATCCTCTGGGTCCTCGGCGAGCAGAGCGCCAAGCAGCTGCGCGGCCAGGCGATGGAGGACGTCATCTTCTCCGGGTCCTCGGCGCGCGGGGCCGTGGGCGTTGCCGAGGTCACGCTCGTCCTTGACAACTCCGATCACACCCTGCCCATCGACTTTTCCGAGGTGGGCATCACGCGGCGGATGTATCGCTCAGGCGAGTCGGAATACCTCATCAACGGCGCTCCAAGCCGCCTCATGGACGTTCAGGACATCCTGCACGACTCGGGCCTCGGCAAGGACACGCACTCGATCATCTCCCAGGGCAAGCTCGACTCCATCCTCTCGAGCCGCCCCGAGGAGCGCCGCGCCCTCATAGAGGAGGCCGCCGACATCTCCAAGCACCGCCGCCGCAAGGAGCGGAG
This sequence comes from Candidatus Olsenella pullistercoris, assembly GCA_019116525.1. GTDB lineage: Bacteria > Actinomycetota > Coriobacteriia > Coriobacteriales > Atopobiaceae > Thermophilibacter > Thermophilibacter pullistercoris. Next base: position 59,274 of record DXBM01000010.1, read on the forward strand.
CCTGCGCAAGCTCGTCTCCATGGACGAGAACCTCGCGCGCGCCAAGGTCGTTGCGCGCGAGCTCCAGCGGCAGCTGAGGCCGCTCGAGCGCCAGGTTGACCGCGCCCAGCGCGCACGGGCGCTCGAGGAGGAGCTCTCCGCGCTTGAGGTGCAGCTCGCCGTTGACGACCTGAGGAGGCTCCAGGAGAGCTACGGTCGCCTCTCGTCACGCGGCCAGGAGGCTGACGCCGCCTGCGAGCTCGCCCAGTACCGTCTCGACGAGAAGAGCCGGGAGCTCGAGAAGCTCCAGTCCCTGCTCGAGCAGAAGGGCCTCTTCGTGGGCGACCTCGGGGAGCAGCGTCGCCGCATGCAGGACATCCTCGGCAGGATGGACTCTGACATGCGCCTGCTCGAGGAGAAGGGCAAGAACATGGTCTCTCGCCTCTCCGACATGCGCATGCAGCTCTCAACGACCGAGAAGCAGCGTGCCGACGCCCTCGGGGAGCGCGAGCGGGCGCTCTCGGACCTCTCTGACGCGCGCGTGCGCGAGGAGTCGCTGAGGGCCACGGTCGACGAGCTCGAGGACACGTCCAAGAAGGCCGCCGAGCGCCGGCGCGCGCTCGACCGCGAGCTCGCCGGCATCACTGCGGAGGAGCGCGAGGCGCGCGCCGAGGCGGACCGCGAGACGCTCGCCTATGCCAAGCTCGAGGAGCAGATCTCGTCCGCCGAGGTCGAGGACCAGATGTTCGCCTCGCGCCTCGAGCAGATCGACGAGGCGGTGAGAAACGCCGAAGAGGTGCTCGCCAACCGCCTTGAGCGCGCCGAGGAGCTCGACGAGCTCATCGCCGCCGCGCGCGAGCGCGAGGAGGAGCTTGCCAAGCTCATCGACGAGCGCGATGCGGCGCTCAAGGACGCTCGCGCTCGCGAGGGCGCAGCGCGTGCCAGCCTCTCAGCGGCGCAGGCAACGCTCGACGCTCTTCGCGCCGTTGACGCGGACGTGGAGAGCGCGAGCCCGCTCGTTGCCAGGCTCGCGGACCTTGCTGGCGAGAGGCTCGAGTGCCGCTTGGCCGACCTTGTTGACGCCGACCCCTCGGTGGAGGGGCTCGTCGAGCGCCTGCTCGGCGACGACCTCGCCGCGCTCGTGGTTCCCGACGCGCGCACCGCGTCCGGGCTCGCGGCCGACGCGCTGGGCCTTGGTGCCGCCGAGGGTCGCGCCACGATCGTTCCCAAGTCACCAAGCGCCGTGGCTGCAGTCTCGGACGCTCCCGGAACGGCGCTCATGGGCCGCCTGCGCGTGAGCGACGAGGGCCGCGCGCTGCTCGAGGCCCTTCTCGGCAACGTCCGCCTGGTGGAGGACGCAGACGCTGCTATGCGCGCTCACGAGCAGTGCCCGTCGTGCCTCTACGTGACCCCCGACGGCATCTGCGTTCTGCCTGACGGGCGCGTCCGTGTGGGCGCTGCCCCCTCGGCCGAGACCGGCGCGCTTGAGCGCAAGCGCAAGATTCGCGAGCTTCAGGGCAGCCTTCCCGAGCTCGAGCGCGCCCTTTCCGGCGCGAGCGAGGACGTCGTCTCGGCCGAGCGGGCTCTCGCCGAGGCTCGCGAGGACGCCACCGAGGCAAAAGGCCAGCTCGCTCGTCTCACGGCAGAGCTTGCCTCGGTCACGTCCGAGCGCGGCAGGCTCGAGGCCCAGCTGACCAGCGCCTCCTCGGAGCGCGCGCAGGTGACCAAGAGGCGCGCCGCAGCCGCCGAGCGCGCCGCTGAGGCCCACGAGCAGATTGACGCCCACCGCAGCGCTGCGCGCGCCGCGAGCGAGCGCGCCGCCGAGCTTGCGCGGTCGCTCGACGAGCGCTCCTCGGAGCACGAGGAGGCCGTCCGCGAGCAGAGCAAGGCGAGCCGCGAGCTCTCCGACGCGCGCCTCGAGCTTGCCATGGTCTGCGAGCGGCGCGCCAACCTCGAGCGCAGGGAGCGCGAGCTCCAGGGGCGCGTGCGGGAGCTCGACGGGCGCATCGCTGCCACGGCTCGCTCGTCGCGCGCCCTCGAGGTCGTGCGTCTGCGCGTTGACCCGCTGCACGAGCGCTACGACGCCATCCGCGAGCGTGCCCTCGAGTGGGCCGCGCGCCTCAAGGACCGCGCCTCGCTCGCCGAGGCCGACTCGGACTCGCTCAAGCGCACGATAGGCGGCGCTCGCGAGGCCGTTGCCGCCGCGACGCGCGAGCTCGACGCCGCCCGCGAGGCGGCCAACGAGGTGAAGGTGGACCTCGGTCGCCTCGAGGTGCAGGTCGAGACGGCGGTGAACGCAATCGTGGCGACGGGTGCCGTGCTCGACGAGGCACTGCTCCTTCCCGAGCCCGACGACCGGGAGGCCGCCGAGCGCCGCGTCTCCTCCCTCAAGCGCGAGATCGAGGCCATCGGCCCCGTGAACGCCGTCGCGATGGACGAGTACCTGCGCCTCAAGGAGCGAGCCGACTACATCGGCGAGCAGGTCGCAGACCTCGAGAGCGCGCGCACGTCGCTCAAGAAGATCACCGCGGCGATCGATCGCAAGATGCGCAACCGGTTCCTTGCAGTGTTCGAGCGAGTGAACCGCAACTTCGCTGAGATCTTCTCGCTTCTGTTCCCGGGCGGCCAGGCGCACATCGAGATGACGAACCCCGACGACCCCTCCGAGACGGGCATCGAGATCATCGCGCAGCCGAGAGGCAAGAAGCTCGCAAAGATGATGCTCATGAGCGGCGGCGAGAAGTCCCTCACGGTGCTCGCGCTCCTGTTTGCCGTCTATCAGGTGCGAACGGTTCCCTTCTATGTCTTTGACGAGGTCGAGGCCGCCCTTGACGACTCGAACCTCTCCAAGCTGCTCGACGCGATCGAGCGGCTCAAGCAGTCCACGCAGCTGATCGTCATCTCTCACCAGCGCAGGACGATGGAGCAGGCGGACGTTCTCTACGGCGTGTCCATGCAGGCCGACGGCGTGAGCCGGGTGGTCTCGCAGAGGCTCGACCGAGCAACCGGAAAGGTGGTTGATGCGTAAGATGGGCCTTCTCGACAGCCTCAAGAACGGGCTCAAGCGGTCGCGCGAGGCGATCAACGAGATCTTCTACATGGGCGGGCAGGTCGACGAGGAGTTCTGGGAGGACCTCGAGGACACGCTCGTGATGGGCGACATGGGCGCTGAGCTCGTCATGCGCGTCGTGGACGACCTGCGCGAGCAGGCGGCGCGACAGAACCTCACGCGTGCCGAGCAGATCCGCGACGCGCTCGCCGAGCGCCTGGCGGCAGAGTTCCCCGAGGCCGCGCGGGACCCGTTCACCGACGTGCCGAGCTGCGTTCTGTTCGTTGGCATCAATGGCGCGGGCAAGACGACGACCGTCGGGAAGCTCGCCGGCCGCGCGAAGGCGGCGGGCGTCCCGTGCCTCATCGGGGGTGCCGACACCTTCAGGGCGGCTGCCATCGAGCAGCTCGAGGTGTGGGGCGAGCGCGCCGGCGTTGACGTGGTGACGCGCGAGCGCGGTGCCGACCCGGCGAGCGTGTGCTACGACGTGGTGGAGGAGGCCGAGCGCAGGGGCGCCGAGCTCGTGCTCGTTGACACGGCGGGCCGCCTGCACACCTCCGCTGACCTCATGCGTGAGCTGGCCAAGGTCGTGAACGTCACGCGCAAGCGCTCCTCGGCGCCCGTCTCGGTCGTGCTCGTCATCGACGCCACCACCGGGCAGAACGGCCTCAACCAGGCTCGCGAGTTCAACGAGGCGCTCGAGCTCGACGGGCTCATCGTCACCAAGCTCGACGGCACCGCCAAGGGTGGCATCGCGCTTGCCATATCCAGCCAGCTGGGCCTCCCCATCTACCGCATTGGGGTGGGGGAGTCCCTTGACGACCTCCAGACCTTCGATGCGCTCGACTTCTGTCGCGCGCTCGTGGGCGAAGGGATGTGACCATGTTCAACTCGCTCTCCGACCGTCTCCAGGACACCTTCGAGCGCCTGCGCTGCAAGGGACGCCTCACCGAGGACGACATCAACGTCGCCATGCGCGAGATTCGCATGGCGCTGCTCGAGGCTGACGTCAACTACCGCGTGGTCAAGGAGTTCGTGGGTCGCTGCAAGGAGAAGTGCCTTGCCGCCGACGTCCTCGACTCCCTCACGCCTGCGCAGAACGTCGTTCGCGTGGTGCTTGACGAGCTGACCGTTCTGCTCGGCTCGACTGACTCCAAGCTCACGCTTGCGCAGAACCGCACCCCCAACGTCATCATGCTCGTGGGCCTTCAGGGCTCGGGCAAGACGACCGCGGCCGCCAAGCTCGCCTACCTGCTCAAGCGCGAGGGGCACAGCCCGCTGCTCGCCGCGTGCGACACGCACCGACCTGCCGCTGCCGACCAGCTCGCGACGCTCGGCGGCGAGATCGGCGTGGCGGTCTTCCGCGGCGAAGGCAAGGACGCCGTTGCCGTTGCCTCGGGCGCCATCCAGGAGGCGGTCGACCACCTGAACGACATCGTGATCGTGGACACCGCGGGCCGCCTGCAGATCGACGAGGAGATGATGGAGGAGGCCGTCGCGATCAAGCGGGCGGTTCGCCCGGACCAGGTCCTCATGGTCGTCGACGCCATGACCGGCCAGGATATCGTCAACGTGGTCACGGAGTTCGCCAACCGCGTGGACTTTGACGGCGTCATCATGTCCAAGCTCGACGGCGACGCGCGCGGCGGCGGCGCGCTCTCGGTGCGCGAGGTCACGGGCAAGCCCATCAAGTTCGTCTCCATGGGAGAGAAGCCCGACTCTCTCGAGGTCTTCCACCCCGATCGCATGGCCAAGCGCATCCTTGGCATGGGCGACGTTGTCGGCATCATCGAGCAGGCGCAGAAGGTCGCTGACGAGCAGCAGGTCGCTGACGCGGAGCGCATGCTGCGCGAGGGCTTCACGATGGACGACCTGCTCTCCCAGATGCAGCAGATCAGGAAGATGGGCGGCCTGCAGAAGCTCATGGGGATGATCCCCGGCATGGAGCGCGCGATGGCGCAGGCACCCGGCGCGATGGACGAGTCCCAGATGACGCGCATGGAGGCGATCATTCACTCCATGACCAAGGAGGAGCGCGCTCGCCCGAAGATCATCAACGGCCAGCGCCGCAGGCGCATCGCCCAGGGCTCGGGGCGCTCCGTGCAGGAGGTCAACCAGCTCATCAAGCAGTGGGGCGAGATGAACAAGATGATGGGCAAGGTCAAGGGCATGATGCAGCCAGGGATGGGCGGCAAGAAGGGTCGTCGCGCCATGCAGCAGATGATGCGCAACATGGGCGGCGGACGCATGCCGTTCTAGGCGCCCTTGGCTAGATGCGGGCTTGCCTTTCCCGACGCACTAAGAACCCCCAGGCAGAGCGCCTGGGGGTTCTTGCTTGAGGCGTCCGCGCGGCGCCCTCCGGGCTCTTTGGAGCACGTGCACTCATGTGTTGGGTGATTCTGCTGGCGCACATAAAGTGCTGTTTCGTAGGTGCCATTTCTCTAGCTGCGGTTCTTTGGATGATGAAGGCTCTCGTACTCCTTGCCATCTCATAAAACCACCCAACACTTGCGAGGGGTGGCGCACGGCTCGCTCGGGAAGGACGACTCGCTAGAATCAACATGATGAAAAGCGACGAAGGGAGAGAGCGTGGCACGGCTAGCTCAGCTGGGAACGATCGACGACAAGCGGCTGGACGTCTTTGCCCGTCTCTCCGAGCACCAGCTCAAGAACGCGCTCGAGGTCGAGCGCGGCGTGTTTATCGCTGAGTCCCACCTCGTTGTTGACGTCGCGCTCGACAGCGGGGCGGAGCCGCTCGCCTTTCTCGTGGACGAGCGCGACCTGCCCGCAAGCGAGCGCATCCTCGCCCGGACGGGGGATGACGTGCCCGCATACGTGCTTCCGCACGAGCAGGTCTCGCGCCTCACCGGGTTTCATCTCACGCGCGGGTTGCTGTGCGCCATGCGTCGGCCACGCGCCCTCTCGCTCGCCGAGGCGCTTGACGGCGCCCGTCACGTGGCCGTGCTCGAGGACCTGGTTGACGTAGCCAACGTGGGCGCGCTCTTCCGCAACGCTGCCGCGCTCGGCGTCGACGCGGTGGTTCTCTCGCCGCGCTGTGCCGACCCGCTCACTCGCCGCGCGCTACGAGTGTCGATGGGCTGTGCCCTCAAGCTCCCGTGGGCTCGAGCGGCGGAGGGGGAGTGGCCGGAGGGCGCCTTTGACGTCCTGCACGAGCTTGGGTTCGAGTGCCTTGCGATGGCGCTCGACGAGCGCGCCGTTCCCCTTGACGACCCAAGTCTCGCGCGCGCCGGCAGGCAGGCTCTCGTCTTTGGGAGCGAGGGCCCCGGGCTCACGGCTCGCGCGCTCGCCGCGTGCGACCGCACCGTCATCATCCCCATGGGCCGCGAGGTTGACTCCCTGAACGTTGCCGCCAGCTCTGCCATCGCCTTCTGGCAGCTCTTCAGATAGCAAGACCCCCTCTGGCACCGAGGGCCAGAGGGGGTCGGAATCGCTGGGGGCGTTGCGTCGCTACTGCTCAGGCTTTGGCATCTTGGGCGCGAAGCCGTCGTCCCGGGTGAGGATGTTCATGAACTCGTCGCCCGTGATCGTCTCCTTCTTCTGGAGGTAGTGGGCTATCTCGTGGAGCTTGAAGCGGTTCTCGCGCAGGGTCTTGAGCGCTGCCTGGTGCCCCTCCTCCACGAGCTCCTGGACCTGGCGGTCAATCTCCTGCGCCGTGCCCTCGGAGCAGGTGAGCTGGGAGCCGCCGCCGAGGTAGCGGCTCGCGGGCTGGCCGAGTTGCACCATGCCGAACTTGTCGGACATGCCATACTGCGTGACCATCGCGCGCGCGAGCTGCGTGGCCTTCTCGATGTCGTTGGAGGCGCCCGTGGTCATCTCGCCGAAGATGAGCTCCTCCGCCGCGCGGCCTCCGCACAGGACGGCGATCTTGTCCTTGGCCTCCTTGCGCGTAGTGAGGAAGTGCTCGTTCTCCTCGACCTGCATGGTGAAGCCGAGCGCGCCCGAGGTGCGCGGCACGATCGTGATCTTGGAGACGGGCGCGGAGCCCTTCTGCGTGGCGGCGACGATTGCGTGGCCGGTCTCGTGGTAGGCCACGACCTCCTTCTCGTGCTCCGAGAGGACCGTGGACTTCTTCTTCTCGCCGGCGATGACGACGTCGACGGACTCGAGCAGGTCCTCCTGGGTCACGCGCTTGCGCCCGAGGCGCACGGCGCGCAGGGCCGCCTCGTTGATGATGTTGGCGAGGTCCGCGCCCGAGGCGCCAGGGGTCGAGCGCGCCACGATCCCGAGGTCGATGCCCGGCTCCATCTTGACGTCATCGGCGTGGATCTTGAGGATCGCCTCGCGGCCGACAAGGTCGGGGAGCTCGACGGGGATGCGGCGGTCAAAGCGCCCGGGACGCAGCAGCGCCTGGTCGAGCGTCTCGGGGCGGTTGGTCGCCGCGAGCACGACAATGCCCTTGTGGTTGTCGAAGCCGTCCATCTCGGAGAGGAGCTGGTTCAAGGTCTGCTCGCGCTCGTCGTTGGAGTTGAGCGAGGTGTCGCGGCGCTTGCCCACGGCATCGATCTCGTCGATGAAGACGATGCAGGGGGCCTCCTCGTTGGCCTGCTTGAAGAGGTCGCGCACCTTGGCGGCGCCACGACCGACGAACATCTCGACAAACTCGGAGCCCGCGATCTGGAAGAACGGAACGCCCGCCTCGCCAGCGACCGCCTTGGCGAGCAGCGTCTTGCCCGTGCCCGGAGGGCCCACGAGCAGCGCGCCGCGCGGGCAGCGCGCGCCGATCTCGGTGTACTTGTCGGGGTGCTTGAGGAAGCTCACGATCTCCTCGAGGGACTCCTTGGCCTCGTCCTGGCCGGCAACGTCCTTGAACGTGACGCCGGTCTCCTCGCCCTTGATCTTCTTGGCGTTGGACTTGCCGAGGCCTCCGCCCATGCCGAAGCCGCCGCCGAAGTTCATGGAGGGCCCGTCGTCGCCCATCGCCTTCTTCATGCGGCGGTTGAGCCACCAGCCGATGCCAAGGAAGATGAGTATCGGCAGCCCGTAGGAGAGGAGCATCATGAGCCAGAGGTCGCTTGAGGTGTCCTGGATGCTCGACACCATCTGGACGCCGTGCTCGTTAAGGAGCTGCGCCGTCGACTCCTCGGTGCCGTTGTAGATTACCGTCGAGTAGAACTTCTGGGAGTCGCCCTCGCCGGTGGTGAAGGTGACCTCGGGGTTGCCGTAGATCGACTCTGCCTGCGTCACCTCGTCGTTCTCGACCATCTGCACGAACTTGCTGTAGTCGACCGACTGCACCCGGCTCGCGGAGAGGCCGCTGCCGAGCGCCTGGCTGATCGCGAGGTACGCGATGATCGCGATGAGGACGTAGAGCAGCATCGAGCGCCGGCGCTTGTTCTCGTTCATGTCCATCGTTTGCGCTTACCCTTCGTAGTGTTGGCACTTGGGTTGATTGATACCCAGTTTATCCGCCTTAGTCGCGCGAGGCGCGCCGATGCGCACAGATTCCCCGCGTCAGGCCTGGCCGCGGGCGGTCCGCTCGGGGAGCTCGCCGGCTCGGTAGGCGGCGAGAAGGGCGCGCAGGTCGGCGATCTGCTCGCGGATGTCGGCGCCGGTGTCGGTGTCCCCGACGGTGAGCGGAGCGGGGCGAGCCTCGAACCGGTCGTCGTCGCTCATGATGTCGGCGTTGAGGTCGAGCACGTCGTCGATCGACGCGAAGGGCCTGTGCGCCTTGATTCGCATCCCTCGGGGGTCCGAGATGAGCGTGTAGCCGGCGATTCCGGTCGTCTTGTGGTAGGCCTCGCAGAAGCCGCCGTCGATGACGACGAGCCTTCCGCCCGCTCGAACGGGCCTCTCGCCCTTGGAGGCGTGCACGGGCGTGTGCCCGTTTATGACGTGGCCGTGCACGGGGTCGCACCCAAAGTCCTCGAGCACCCGCGCGCACGCGGCGGGGTCGTCCATGAGCCGGTAGTAGGGGTCGCGCGGCTCGTCCCACGTGGAGCGGTCGGTGAAGTAGGTCCGCTCGAAGGTCTTGACGACGCGCCCCGAGAGGGGGGAGTACCGCCCGCACCAGAGGTACCACATCCAGTCGAGCGAGACCTGGTCGTGCTCGAGCCAGGCGCGGCGGGCGAGGCGGTCGGCGTAGTCGTAGTAGGCCCTTCCGGCGAGCAGCTGCCCCTGGTGGTTCACGGGGTGGAACGTGCCGTCCTCGTCCATGGGAACGCAGGCGTGGAAGAGCACGTTGTCGTTCGACACGAGGTACGCGCTCCCGTGCTCGTAGAGGAAGTTCACGTGCGCGCGGAGCTTGTCGGAGGTGCGGACCGCCTCGAGGAGGTTGTCCATGACGCGGGCCTCCTCGGCGGTGAGCTCGTAGGGCCGCGACGCGTCGAGCGTGGGGAAGTCGCGCGTGCGCAGCTCGTAGGCCCTCCCGCCCACCTCGCACGTCCCGCGCTGCGGGTCGACGTGCCCGAGCAGCAGCCGGTCCTCCATCCCCCAGTTGGGGTGGCGCGAGATGGTCTGCCCCTCCAGCTTGAAGAGGATGACGGAGATGGCCTTCTCCACCGGGCTCATCCCGTCGTCGGCGCGATAGGTCGCCTCCGCGAAGAGCGCGAGCTCACGCAGCGACACTCCGTAGGCGCTCTCCAGGATCTTGAGGCTGTCATAGTGGATGTTGTTGCGGATGACGGCGGCGAGGCACGCGGCGGACCCTGCGGCTGCGCCCATCCACACGATGTCATGGTTGCCCCACTGCAGGTCGACGGAGTGGTAGCCCATGAGGCTGTCGATGATCTTGTCGGCGTGCGCGCCGCGGTCGAACACGTCGCCGACGACGTGGAGGTGGTCCACCGCGAGGCGCTTCACGAGCGAGGCGAGGCTCACGATGAAGTCGTCTGCCGAGCCCGTCTCAACGATCGTGTCGATGATGCGCCGATGGTAGCGCTGGCGCTCGTCGCCCTCCCCGGGGGAGGCGTGGAGCAGCTCGTCGATGATGTAGGCGTACTCGACGGGCATGGCGCGGCGCACCTTGGAGCGAGTGTAGGAGTCGGAGAGGAAGCGCGCGAGGCGCACGAGGCGCATGAGCGTGATCGCGTACCACTCGTCCGTGGCGCGGCCCTCCTCCCGCAGGCGGCGGAGCTTGCGGTGGGGGTAGTAGATGAGGGTGCAGAGGTCGGCCTGCTCTCCGAGCGTGAGCTCAAAGCGGAACGTGTCCGCCACGCGCTCTCGAATGACGCCGGAGCAGTTGGAGAGGATGTGCTTGAACGCCTCGTACTCGCCGTGCACGTCCGAGACAAAGTGCTCGGTGCCCTTCGGCAGGTTGAGGATGGCCTCGAGGTTGATGATCTCCGAGTACGCCGAGCGCGCGGTGGGGAACTTCTCGGACAGGAGCTCGAGGTACTTGCGGCTGGGTTCTGTCTGTGACATGGCTTCCTTTCCGACAGCGTCTCACCAATGGTGGGTTGTCCCCCGGGATCGTGGCAACCCTTTTTCGGCGAGAAGGGCGCGCGGCTGTGGCTTTGGGCGCGACTCCTCGTCCTTCTCGGCGACGGCGCGCCCGGGTCCGCGCAAACGTGCTACCATGCTCTCCGAGGCGTTGAAGGGGAGAGTACCCGGGAGCGCGCGGCCCAGAGAGAGCGGGGACGGTGGGAGCCCGCGGTCGCGTCCCGGCGAAGATCACCCCCGAGCCGCGGCCCCAAAGCGCCGCCGAGAAGCACGGTCTTCTCGCCGCGCGAGTAGGCGTCGCCGGAGTGGCCGCCGACACAGGCCAGCCGAGTACGGCGGATATCCGCTCGCTGGGTGGTTCACAAGCGAAGTCGCGCAGGCGCTTCGTCCCAGCAGGAGGGACGGGCGCCTTTTTGGTGTCCGAGGCGATGAGACGAAGGGACAGTCCCTTTGTCTCATCAAACGAGAAATGAGACAAAGGGACTGTCCCTTCGTCTCATCGAAGGAGGAAGCGTGGCAAAGAACGAGTACAAGCAGACGACCAACCTGCCCAGCACGGACTTCCCGATGCGCGCGGGGCTGCCGGCCAACGAGCCAAAGCGCCTGGCGATGTGGGAGGAGAACCAAGTCTACGAGCAGATGATCGCCAAGAACGAGGGGCACGAGAAGTTCGTTCTGCACGACGGCCCCCCGTACGCCAACGGCCCCATCCACCTCGGCCACGCCCAGAACAAGATCTCCAAGGACATCATCAACCGCTACTGGTCCATGCGCGGCTATCAGACGCCCTACGTCCCTGGCTGGGACTGCCACGGCCAGCCCATCGAGCACAAGGTCGAGACCATGCTCGGCACGGAGAAGTTCAACCAGCTCCCCACCGAGAAGATCCGCGAGCTCTGCCGCAAGATGGCCGTCGAGCAGGTAGACACGCAGCGCCAGGGCTTCAAGCGCCTCGGCGTGCTCGGCGAGTGGGACAACCCCTACCTCACCTACGTCAACGACTACGACGCCACCGACGTCGAGATCTTCAAGGCGATCTTCGATGCCGGCGCGATCACGCAGGGCTCCAAGCCCGTCCACTGGTGCTCGCACTGCCACACGGCCCTCGCCGAGGCCGAGATCGAGTACGGCGACGAGGTCAGCCCCGCCATCTTCGTGCGCTTTGAGATGACCACCGTGCCCGAGGGCCTCGAGGCATGGGCCGATCGCCTCTTCGTTGACATCTGGACCACCACGCCCTGGACGCTCCCCGCCGACGACGCCGTGATCCTGCACCCGGAGGCCACCTACGTCGCGCTCGTCCACGAGGGGCGCGCCGAGATCGTGGCCGAGGCGCTCGCGTCCCGCCTCGTGGAGAAGTTTGGCTACGGCGAGCTCGAGCTCGTGCGTGGCGCTGACGGCGAGCCCTGGCGCGCCACCGGCGAGGCGCTCGCTCACAACCGCTACAAGCAGCCCATCTTCGGCGACCAGGGCGAGACGGGCGAGTTCATCTACGCCGACTACGTCACCCTCGACGACGGCACGGGCATCGTTCACTGCGCGCCTGGCCACGGCGTGGACGACTACCTCGCCGGCCAGAAGTTCGGCATCCCCACGGTCATGCCGGTCGACGACGACGGCCGCTTCTTCGTTGGCGACAAGATCGGCACGGGCGGCCCGTGGTCCGGCATGGAGGTCACCGAGGCCAACCCCAAGATCATCGAGTGGCTGCGCGAGCGCGACATGCTGATCCTCCACGAGGACATCAACCACAGCTACCCGCACTGCTGGCGCTGCAAGGAGCCGGTCATCTTCCGTGCCACGAGCCAGTGGTTCGTCTCGATGGACAAGCCGCTCCGCGGCGGCAAGAGCCTCCGCGAGCAGGCGCTCGAGGAGCTCTCGAAGGTCCAGTTCTATCCGGGGCACGCCATCAAGCGCATCGGCTCGATGGTCGAGGGCCGTCCCGACTGGTGCATCAGCCGCCAGCGCAACTGGGGCGTCCCCATCCCGGCCTTCACCTGCCAGGACTGCGGCGAGACGGTCATGAACGACGACACGCTCGACGCCGTGATCGAGCTCTTCCGCACCAAGGGCTCCGACGCCTGGTTCACCGACGACCCGGCGAGCTACCTCGGCGACGCCTGCGTGTGCCCCAGATGTGGCGGGCACCACCTCAAGGCCAACCGCGACATCCTGGACGTGTGGTGGGACTCCGGCGTCTCCCACACCGCCGTCTGCCGCCACCGCGACTACCTCAAGTTCCCGGCCGACATGTACCTTGAGGGCTCCGACCAGCACCGCGGCTGGTTCATGAGCTCGCTCATGACCTCCGTGGGCGCCTACGGCGTGGCGCCGTACAAGTCCGTGGTCTCCCAGGGCTTCACGCTCGACGGCCAGGGCCGCAAGATGTCCAAGTCGCTCGGCAACGTCATCGACCCCAACGCCGAGTGCGACACCCGCGGCGCCGACATCCTGCGCCTGTGGGTCACCTCCGTCGATACCTCCAACGACATCCCCTGCGACGGCACGATCCTCGACCACGTGGGCGAGGCCTACCGCCGCTTCCGCAACACCCTGCGCTTCCTGCTTGGTGAGATCGAGGGCCAGTTTGACCCGGCGACCGACGCCGTGCCCTACGACGAGCTCCTCCCGTACGACAAGCTCACGCTCGCGCGCCTGTGCCAGGTCCACGACCAGGTGAGCGCCGCCTACGAGTCCTATCGCTTCAACGTGGTCTACCGAACGCTCTACGACTACGTGATCACGGAGCTGTCCAACGGCTACCTCAACGCCACCAAGGACCGCGTCTACTGTGACGAGAGGGACTCCTTCGAGCGCAGGAGCGCGCTCACGGTGTGGGCGCAGATCCTCTCGATGCTCGTCCACGACCTTCAGCCCATCCTCGTCTACACCTGCGACGAGGTCATGGCCTACCTTCCCGCCTCGCTGCGCGACGGGCAGGAGTTCGCGGCCCTTCTCGACTGGTACCTGGCGCCCTGGTCGGCCGAGGAGTACGAGCGCTACCTCGGCGCCTACGACGCCGTGGTCGAGGCCCGCGCCGCGTTCACCAAGGCCTATGAGACCGCCCTCGCCGACGGGGTCCTCGCCGAGAAGACCACGCAGGCCGCCCGCGCTGAGCTGACGGCGCCGGCCGAGGCCTACGCGCTGCTCACCGGCGAGCTTGGCTGCGACCTCGCCGAGCCCTTCGTGTGCTCCGAGGTCACGGTCTCCGAGGGCTCTGAGCTCTCCTGCGCCGTCGAGCCCGCCCACGGCGAGAAGTGCCCGCGCTGCTGGAACTTCCGCGACCTCGGCGAGGACGGTCTGTGCGAGCGCTGCGGCCACGCCGTCGCCGCGCTCGGCGAGTAGCCCCTTCGCGCACGCGTCAATCCCAAGGGCCCGGAGCCTCCGGTCGGAGCTTCGGGCCCTTTGCCGTAGGGGTGCCAGCCGCTGTCCTTTCGTCGCTCTATACTGAAGTCACAGCGAACCCTCGTGGAGAGGCCGGCCATGGCAAAGCGCGACTCGATCTTCATCAGCTACGCCCATGATGACGACAAGAACTCCAACAACTGGATCAGCCTCTTCAAGGACGTCCTCCAAAACGAGCTTGACATCCAGTCCGGCCAGCACGTGAACATCTTCTTTGACAAGGACGCCATCGACATCGGCGAGGAGTGGAAGCCCAAGATCGACAGGACCCTGGAGGAGCGGACCTCCCACTTCATCGCCTTCATTTCGATGGCATATCTCCACAGCGAGGTCTGTCTCTACGAGCTTGAGAAGATGCTCAGCGTCGAGCAGGCCCTCGGCGAGGCGGGCATGGTGCTGCCCATCTACTTCATCGGCAGCGGCCCCATGGAAGAGGTTGACAACCCGCTCATCAAGAGGGTCGTCGAGAAGAACTACTACGACTGGCGGCAGTTCCGCTACACCCCGCCCTCTGAGACGGAAATCCGCAAGAAGGTCGCGAAGGTCGTCAGCGTGATTCTTGAGCTCAGGGGCTCCGAGGCGGGCGCGGGTGCCCCCAAGGGCAAGGCGGGGCAACCCGTGGGCCGCCCCCTCTCGCGCAAGGCCGCCGAGCGTAAGCTCGCGACCATCAGCGGCTATGTTGCGCCGTCCAAGACCATGGCGGCCGGCAACGATGACGTCTTCATCCGGCGCGAGTCCTGCTACGACGAGGTCTTCTCGCGCGCGGTGGACAACGCGCTGCGCCGCCACGAGGGCAAGGCGATCGTGCTCGACCTCGACTGCCGTGGCCACGAGCAGGCGCACCATCACCTTGACGTCCTAGGCGAGCGCGCCGCGCACCTTTTTGCGCGCGTCTCCAGGAAGGAGCTGCTTCCCGCGGAGGGGGGCGAGGCAGACCCCAACGTCACCTACTTTTGCCTGCCGCAGTCCGAGCGCTTCTTCGAGGAGCTCTGCGCCGTGTGGGAGACGAACGGCTTTCCCGCGCCGGACCTCATCTACTCGGACACCCTCTATCGCAAGGTGGACGACCTCGAGGACATGCTGGTCTCGCTGCGCCGCGGCTTTCTGAGCAAGACGGGCGGCGTCGTCTTCAAGTGCTTCGACGACGGAACCAAGATCTGCTATCCCGACGATGACGTGCTGCTCAACATCATCTACAAGACGGCGGACCTGCCGTTCGTCTCCGACCGCTTCAACGGACGCAAGATGCACGCCTCGCTCGCGCTGAGCGGCTACGGCTCGATTGCCTGCGAGTACCTCATCAATGACACCCTCGGCAAGAGCATCGACGAGCGTCTCGAGCTCTTCAGCGAGAGCTTTGCCTACCGGCTCAGCTACTTCGAGAAGCGCGCCGGAGAAGACTTCGCAAATGACGATGCCTACCTAGAGATGAAGCGCGACCTCAGGCATCTTCGCCTGCTGTTCTGCCGTGACGACTTCTTCTACGCGGAGACGAACATGTTCCTCTCTGCGACCCGCTAAGGAGGATCCATGAGCGTGACGTTTCGTCCCATGACGATCGAGGACTACGACGCGGCAGTCGCCCTGTGGAAGACCGACGAGCACCTTGGCTTCTCCGAGTCCGACGAGCGTGCGAGGATCTCTCGCTACCTCGAGCGCAACGCGGGCTGCAGCTTTGTCGCCCTGGACGGCGAGAAGGTCGTGGGCACGGTACTTGCCGGAGAGGACGCCCGTCGCGGCTTCATCAACCACCTCTTCGTCCTGGAGGACCATCGCGGGCTGGGGATAGGCGGGTCACTGGCCGCCCTGGCCGAGCGGGCCCTCGCCAAGACCTCCTCTACGAAGTCCTATGTCTTCGTGAAGCACGACAACGAGGCGGCGGCGCGCTTCTGGCAGCGGCGCGGGTACTACCTCTGCGACGACTTCTGCACGATGCGCCGCAGCCTCTCGGACGAGCCCTACGCTGCCTACGTTGAGCTTGACGAGGCCGGTGTCCGCGACTACCTCGTTTCTCACCAGCTCGCGCCTGCCGCGGCAGGGCTTTCCGTCGAAGAGTTTGGCGACGGAAACATGAACCACATCTTCCGCGTTTCCTGGGACGACGCCTCGCTCATCGTGAAGCAGTCCATGCCCCACGGAAAGATTGACGTCACGTGCTTCGAGCCCGTCTGCAGGGGCGTCTTTGAGAGCCGCTACGTCAGCTTCTATGAGAAGGTCATCCCCGAGATGATCGAGGGTCGCTTGCTCGCAGACGAGACCATGGCGCTCTCCGTCTACAGGGACTACTCGGGTTTCTCGACGCTTCGCCGGGAGCTCATGGCAGGCCGCGCGGTTAGTGGCTTCGGAGACTTCTGTGGCCGCTACCTTGCTCGCGAGCTTTTCCACTCCTCCGTTCTGGGGCTGGGCATCGAGCGCAAGAAGCAGCTCGAGCCCTCCTTCTCGAACCTTCGCTCGCGCAAGCTCACCGAGGACTACATCCTTGTGAGCCCCTTCTTTGACTCCCCGGACAACTGCGTCGACGCCGTCTCGCGTCTGCTCGTCGAGCCCCTGTGGGAGGACGTCGAGGTCGCGGGCGCCGCAAGGCTGCTCGCGATGGACTTCGTCTCGAACAAGCAGTGCCTCATCCACGGCGACTTCCATCCCGGCAACCTCTTTGTTGGCGAGAGGGACTTCATTGTCTCCGACTTTGACTTTGCCAGCTGGGGCCCCGTTGCCTACGACCTTGGCACCATGGTCGGCAACCTGGTGCTCTCGCACCGCACGCAGCGCGAGGGGAGGGGGAACCCTGACGCAGTGCGCGCGAGCATCTGCTGCGAGATCGCTTCCATCTACGACAGCTTTGAGGAGGAGCTCGAGCGACTTGTCCCGGAGCTGAGCGCTGCCGCCGTTCGGCGCTTCTGTGAGGGCGTCTTTGTCCGGTCGCTCGGCTACGCCGGCTGCACCGTGGCCGGTCGCAGCTACGGATACTGCCGCTTCCCTGAGATCACCTCTATCAATGATGACGACATCCGTGCTAAGGTGCTCACAGCGCTGCTCGACGATGTCCGTTTCTTGCTGCTCGACGCCCATGACGCGAGCGAGCTTGTCGAGCGCCTCTGTCGCTGAGGAGGGAATGACATGGCCGAAATGGAGAAGATCGCGAGCTTCCAGGTGAACCACCTGACGCTCGAGCCGGGCGTGTACGTGAGCCGCATCGACCGCGACCCGGAGACCGGGGCCGTCACCACGACCTTTGACATTCGCCTGACCTCGCCCAACCGCGAGCCCGTCCTGAACACGGCCGAGTGCCACACGCTCGAGCATCTCGGTGCCACCTACCTGCGCAACCATCCCACGTGGGCCTCGCGCATCGTGTACTTTGGACCGATGGGGTGTCGCACCGGCTGCTACCTTGTGGTCTTTGGCGAGGTGACGAGCGAGGAGATTCTGCCGCTCGTCCGTGGGCTCTTCGAGTTCGTGCGCGACTTCGAGGGTGAGATCCCGGGTGCCCGCCCCGAGGAGTGCGGCAACTACCTTGACCAGAACCTCGGCATGGCAAAGTGGGTCGCTCGCCGCTACCTCGAGCGGGACCTCGATCGGCCCGACGGCGCCCGTACGCGCTACGGCGCATAGGCGGCAGCGTTGGCATCCTCTGACCTTAGGCGCGCGCGCCTGGCACGGCTTGCGCTGTTCGTGCTCGTTGCCGCTGCCGTCGTTCTTCTCGACCAGCTGAGCAAGGCCGCCGCGCGCGCCGAGCTTGTGCCGGGCGAGCCCGTGACGCTCATTCCCGGCGTCATTGACCTCTCGCTCATCTACAACACCGGCGCCGCCTTCTCGCTCGGCGAGGGAGCGGGACCCCTCTTCGTGTTCATTGCCGCCGTCATCTGCGGGGCGGGGCTCTGGGTCGCGTGGAGGCGTCCGGACGTGCCGATGCCGCTGCTTTTGACCGTGGCCTGCGTCGCCGGGGGAGGCGTGGGCAACGCCATCGACCGCGTTGCCCTCGGTGCCGTGACCGACTTCTTCAAGACCACCTTCATGGACTTCGCCATCTTCAACGTGGCGGACATCTTCGTCACCTGCGGGGTGCCGATAGCCCTCGTCCTGTGGTGGCGATGGGACGTCGAGCACGAGCGCGCGGCCGCCGCGGGGGAGTGAGCGTTTCCGTGCCCACGTTCTTCTCGCCTTCGAATAACACGCAGAATCAGGTACAACTATCTATATCCCCAGTTGTTTTTTCGGGGAAACCCGGATTCTGCATGTTATTACTCGCCAGACACCCCCGAGGAGGTGCGCGCCCATGCCAGCTCGAGTCGTGAACCTGCTCGTGGGGCCCGACGCCGACGGCATGCGGCTCGACGCCTTTCTCGCCACGGGCGAGGGCATGCCGTCGCGCTCTGCCTGCGCCAAGCTCGTGGAGGAGGGCTCCGTCACCATCAACGGCACCCTTGCCACGTCAAAGTCCGAGAAGGTCCTTCTGGGCGACCGCGTGAGCGCGACCGTCGAGGAGCAGGAGGCGCCGGCAGGGCCGATCGTCCCCAACCCCTACATCCCGCTTGACATCCGCTTTGAGGACGACCACCTCATCGTGCTCTCCAAGCAGGCGGGGCTCGTCTGCCACCCGAGCCCCGGGCACGTGGACGACACGCTGGCCAACGCGCTCGTGGCGCACTGCGGCTACGCCCACCTCGGCATGCTCCAGGGCGAGGAGCGCCCCGGCATCGTGCACCGGCTCGACATGGACACCACCGGCCTCATGGTGGCCGCCAAGGACGACGAGACGCAGCGCGCCCTGCAGGACCTCATCCGCCTGCGCGTGCTCGACCGCCGCTACGTCACGCTCGTGCACGGGCCCATCGCCCACGACGAGGGCACCATCGAGACGGGCATCGCCCGCTCATCTCGTGACCGCCTGCGCATGGCGGTCTCCTCGGCGCCCGGGGCGCGCGAGGCCATCACCACGTTCCGGGTGCTCGAGCGCTTTGAGGCGGGGAGGCGCGACGAGGGCTACACCCTCATCGAGTGCCACCTCTACACCGGCCGCACGCACCAGATACGCGTTCACCTCCGCCACGTGGGCCACCCGCTCGTGGGGGACCAGCTCTACGGCCGCGGCGACGCCCGGCTGAACCTCGGCCTCGCCCGACAGTTCCTCCACTCGTGGCACATCCGCTTCGACCACCCCGTATCGGGAGAGACGATAGAGCTTGCCGATCGGCTCCCGGACGACCTGCTCTCTGTACTAGAATCACTCGCCGACAGGTCCATGGGCCGCACGGCGGCGGGCGAGAAGATCTGCCCGGCGCTCTGGCCCGCGGACGGGACCAACTGACCCAAGGGAACGCCCATGCCGATGATGGAGTTCAATCGCTTCGGTGCGACGCCGATCGTCATCTTCAACCTTGTCATCTGGCTCTTCTTTACCTTTGCGTACCTCTATCAGATGCTCTACGTCCTGCTCGTGGTCGCCCGGGGCACCGTACGCCTTCCCGAGGCGCGCCGCCAGCATCGCTACGCGTTCTTCGTTGCGGCGCACAACGAGGAGGCGGTCATCGGCAACCTCGTCCGCTCGATCCTCTCGCAGGACTACCCGCGCGAGCTCCTGGACGTCTTCGTCGTCTGCGACGCGTGCACGGACGACACCCACGCCCGCGCCGAGGAGGCGGGCGCCATCGTCTGGGACAGGAACGACCTCGCGCGCCGCGGCAAGAGCTGGGCCCTCGACTACGGCTTTGACCGCATCCTCAACGAGTACGGCGACAAGTACGAGGCGTTCGTCGTGATGGACGCCGACAACCTCGTCTCGCCGAGCTACATCTCGGTGATGAACCAGGCGTTCGACGCGGGCTACCTCGTCTGCACGGGGTACCGCAACTCCAAGAACTTCGACTCGAGCTGGATCAGCTCCGCCTACGCGCTGTGGTTCCTCCGCGAGGCGAAGTTCCTCAACAACGCGCGCATGATGTCGGGCACGAGCTGTGCCATCTCCGGCTCCGGCTGGCTCGTCTCGGCGAGCATCGTGCGCGGCATGCACGGATGGGACTTCCACACCCTGACCGAGGACATCCAGTTCTCAACGTTCTGCAGCGCCAACAACGTGCAGATCGGCTACGCCCCGGCCGAGTTCTTCGACGAGCAGCCCGTCACCTTCAAGGCATCCTGGGTGCAGCGCATGCGCTGGACGAAGGGGTTCTACGAGGTCTTCTTCAGCTACGGGCGCGACCTCGCCAAGGGCATCTCCAGGGGACAGTTCGCAAGCTATGACATGCTGATGACGGTGGCGCCGGGCATGATCTTGACGCTGCTCTCGTTCTTCGTGAACGCCACCTACCTCATCGTGGGCTCGCTCAGCCACGGCTTCATTGCCACGCAGGCGGAGCTCGACATGTGCGTTGGGTCGCTCGTGATGACGTTCGTCTCGATGTACGCGGTGTTCTTCCTCCTTGCGATCATCACGACCGTCTCCGAGCGCGCTCACATCCACGCGCGCAAGCGCTGGCGCATCGTGACGAACCTCTTCACGTTCCCGCTGTTCATGATGACCTACATTCCCATCACGGTCGCAGCGCTCTTCAAGAAGGTCGAGTGGGTTCCCACCAAGCACGACATTGTGGTCGACGTGGACGACGTGGTGGGCGACGGCGCCTAGACTCTGCCCTTCTCGGTGGACGGCAGCTCGGACGCCGTGAACGGATGCTACAATTGCCTGAATATCGGCCCAGCCTCATTCGCACGTCGAAAGGAGCCACGTCACATGGCAACGTTCTTTGAGGGGGAGTCCCACACCTTTTCCGAGTACCTGCTCGTTCCCGGCTACTCCTCAGCGGAGAACGTCCCAGACAACGTGTCGCTCAAGACGCCCCTCGTGAGGTTCAACAGGGGAGAGGAGCCCGCGCTCTCCCTCAACATCCCCATGGTCTCCGCCATCATGCAGTCCGTCTCGGGCGTTGACATGGGCGTTGCCCTCGCCATCGAGGGCGGGCTCGCCTTCATCTACGGCAACCAGACGCCCGAGTCCGAGGCCGCCATGGTCAAGGCCGTCAAGGACCACAAGGCCGGCTTCGTCGAGTCCGACTCCACCCTCACCCCCGACATGACGATGGAGCAGGTCATGGAGCTCAAGGCGCGCACCGGCCACTCCACCATGCCCGTCACTGACGACGGCTCCTCCCGCGGCAAGCTGCTCGGCATCGTCACCAGCCGCGACTACCGCCCCTCGCGCGACGACCCCCAGAAGCTGGTCCGCGAGTTCATGACGCCGCGCGAGAAGCTTATCGTGGGCGACAAGGACATCACGCTCAAGCGCGCCAATGACGTCATCTGGGAGAACAAGCTCAACGCGCTGCCCGTGGTCGACGAGAACGACCACCTCGTCGGCATCGTCTTCCGCAAGGACTACGACCAGCACAAGTCCAACCCCAACGAGCTTCTCGACGCCAACAAGCGCTACATGGTGGGCGCCGGCATCAACACGCGCGACTACGCCACGCGCGTGCCGCTGCTCGTGGAGGCTGGCGCCGACGTGCTGTGCATCGACTCCTCCGAGGGCTTCTCCGAGTGGCAGAAGCGCACGCTCGAGTGGATTCGCGCCAACTACGGCGACTCGGTCAAGGTGGGCGCGGGCAACGTCGTCGACGAGGACGGCTTCCGCTTCCTCGCGGACTGCGGGGCCGACTTCGTGAAGGTGGGCATCGGCGGCGGCTCGATCTGCATCACGCGTGAGACCAAGGGCATCGGCCGCGGCCAGGCCTCGGCCGTCATCGACGTCTGCCGCGCGCGCGACAAGTACTTCGAGGAGACGGGCGTCTATGTGCCCGTCTGCTCTGACGGCGGCATCGTCTACGACTATCACATGACCCTTGCGCTGGCCATGGGCGCCGACTTCATGATGCTCGGCCGCTACTTCGCCCGCTTTGACGAGAGCCCCACCGAGCGCGTGAACGTGAACGGCCAGTACATGAAGGAGTACTGGGGCGAGGGTTCCGCGCGCGCCCGCAACTGGCAGCGCTACGACCAGGGCGGCGCTTCCAAGCTGGGCTTTGTTGAGGGCGTCGACTCCTACGTGCCCTACGCCGGATCGCTCAAGGAGGGCGTCGGCCAGACGATCTACAAGATCAAGTCCACGATGTGCAACTGCGGCGCCAAGACGATCAAGGAGCTTCAGGAGAAGGCACGCCTCACGCTCGTGAGCTCCACCTCCATCGTCGAGGGCGGCGCACACGACGTCGTGGTCAAGGACTCGCAGCACTCCGTGAGCTACCGCTAGCGGTTCGGCCGGCGAGAGGAACGTTCGACACGCGGCCCCGACGCCCCTGCGGCGCCGGGGCCGTCTCGCGTCTTGCGGCTGCGGCACGCTCGAAGGACGTGCTCTTGTCCGCGCGCTTAAGAAAACGGGGCAGTTGCACTTTGGCGGCTGACTCTTGCTTAGGAATCCAGGGTAGTTGTACCTCTGCTTGCGGCGAGAAGGGCTTCTCGGCAGCAAAGGCCCAGTTGGCGCCGGGCTGTCCGTCCTTCTCGCCCTCCCATGGCGTCCTCGGGGCTGCAACTACCCCGGATTCCTAAGCACGAAACCGTCCGGAGCATGCAACTACCTCGTTTTCCTAAGCGCCACTCGCTCCGGAGGCCGGCCAAGTTGATGTAGACTGTCCCAGTTGACCATCACGCACGAAGGAGCCACGCAGATGAGCGACGCCGAGAAGAACTTCGAGGTCCCGGCCTACGACGCCGAGGAGATCGAGACCCGCTGGCAGGCCGAGTGGGACGCCGAGGAGCTCTACAAGACTGAGGAGAGCCCCGAGAAGCCCAAGAAGTACGTTCTGGAGATGTTCCCGTACCCCTCCGGCGACCTGCACATGGGCCATGCCCGCAACTACACGATCGGCGACGCCATGGCCCGTCAGGCCCGCATGCGCGGCTTTGACGTGCTGCACCCGATGGGCTACGACGCCTTTGGCCTGCCCGCTGAGAACGCCGCCATCAAGCACAACACGCAGGCGAGCGTCTGGACGCACCAGAACATCGCGCAGGCAACCAAGACCATGCGCCGCATGGGCTTCTCCTACGACTACGACCGCATGTTCAACACCTGCGATCCCGAGTACTACAAGTGGGGCCAGTGGATCTTCCTCAAGATGTGGGAGAAGGGCCTCGTCTATCGCGACAACTCGCCGGTGAACTGGTGCCCGGGCTGCCAGACGGTGCTCGCCAACGAGCAGGTCGTCGACGGCAAGTGCTGGCGCTGCGGCTCGGTCCCCGAGAAGCGCGCCCTCTCCCAGTGGTACTTCAAGATCACCGACTACGCCCAGGAGCTTCTCGATGACCTCAAGAAGCTCGAGGGCAAGTGGCCCGAGCGCGTGCGCGCGATGCAGTCCAACTGGATCGGCCGCTCCGAGGGCGCCGAGATCGACTTCACGCTCGCTGACGTCGACGGCGTGACGCCGACCGACACCAAGATCACCGTCTTCACCACGCGCCCGGACACGCTCTTTGGCGTGAGCTTCTTCCTGCTGCCGCCGGAGAGCCCGCTTGCCGCCGAGCTCGTGGCAGGCACCGACCACGAGGCCGCGTTCCTCGAGCTCAAGGCCGCCGCGGAGAAGGTCTCCTCGGTCGACCGCCAGGGTTCCGAGCGCGAGAAGCACGGCGTCTTCACCGGCCGCTACGTCATCAACCCGGTGAACGGCCGCCCGGCGCCCATCTGGGTCGCCGACTACGTCCTCATGGACTACGGCACCGGCGCCGTCATGGGCGTTCCCTGCGGCGACCAGCGCGACTTCGACTTCGCCAAGAAGTACGGCCTTGAGATCGCCCCGATTATCTGCGAGAAGGACGACCCGCTGTACGAGCGGCTCAAGGACGAGCGCGAGCTCGTCGTTACCTCGGTCAACTGGGACCACGCGATGGAGGCCGAGGGCTACCTCGTGCAGTCCGGCCAGTTCACCGGCATGAAGGGCGGCAAGCACTCCGAGGCCGTCGACGCCATCATCGACTGGCTCGGCGAGCAGGGCCTCGGCCGCAAGACCGTGCAGTTCCGCCTGCGCGACTGGCTCATCAGCCGCCAGCGCTACTGGGGCAACCCGATCCCGATGATCCACTGCGACGACTGTGGTGACGTGCCGGTGCCCTATGAGGACCTGCCCGTCACGCTGCCGGACGCGCTCGACCTTGGCGCCGGCGAGACGCTCGCCGCCTACGCGCCGTTCTACGAGACCGTGTGCCCCAAGTGCGGAAAGCCCGCAAAGCGCATCACCGACACCATGGACACCTTCACGTGCTCCAGCTGGTACTACCTGCGCTACTGCGACCCGCACAACGAGGAGCTGCCCTTCTCGCGCGAGGCGGTGGACCGCTGGATGCCGGTGGACAACTACATCGGCGGTATCGAGCATGCCATCCTGCACCTGCTCTACAGCCGCTTCTTCACCAAGGTCCTGCGCGACCTCGGCATGATCGGCATTGACGAGCCTTTCGAGAACCTGCTCTGCCAGGGCATGGTCAAGGATGCCAACGGCGACACCATGTCCAA
>DXBM01000011.1 GCA_019116525.1 Candidatus Olsenella pullistercoris
ATCCTGGCCGGCGGCTCCGGCACCCGGCTCTACCCGCTCACCACCGTGACGAGCAAGCAGCTGCTGCCCGTATACGACAAGCCGATGGTCTACTACCCGCTCTCCACCCTCATGCTGGCGGGCATTCGCGATATCCTGATCATCTCCACCCCGACCGATCTGCCCAACTTCGAGCGCCTGCTCGGGGACGGCTCGGACTTCGGCATCAGCCTCTCCTATGCCGAACAGCCCTCGCCGGACGGTCTCGCCCAGGCCTTCGTCATCGGGCGCGAGTTCTGCGCTGGCGAGCCCTGCGCGCTCGTGCTCGGCGACAACATCTTCTACGGCAACGGCCTCTCCCGCCACCTCAGGCGCGCCGCCGCCGACGCCGAGGCGGGCCGCCGCGCCACGGTCTTCGGCTACCGCGTGGACGACCCAGAGCGCTTCGGCGTCGTGGAGTTCGACGAGAACTACAACGCGGTCTCCATCGAGGAGAAGCCTGTGCACCCCAAGAGCAACTACGCCGTCACCGGCCTTTACTTCTACCCCGGTGACGTCTGCGAGCGCGCTGCGCGCGTGGAGCCCTCGGCCCGCGGCGAGTACGAGATTACCGACCTCAACCGCATGTACCTGGACGACGGCCTGCTCAGCGTGGTGACGCTGGGCCGTGGCTACGCCTGGCTGGACACCGGCACGATGGAGAGCCTCTTCGAGGCCTCCCAGTTCGTGCGCACGGTCGAGACCGCGCAGGACCTGCCCGTCTCCGTGCCCGAGGAGATCGCCTACGAGAACGGCTGGGTCTCCCGCGAGCGCCTGCTCGAGTGCGCGGAGCGCTACGGCAAGAGCAACTACGGCGCCCACCTGCGCGTTGTTGCTGAGGGCAAGATCGCGCCGGACCGCACGTACCCGGAGGAGTAGGGCATGGAGTTCGAGAGGGACCTGCGCGTTACAGAGACCAACATTCCCGGGCTGCTTGTCGTTGACCTTCCCGTGCACGGCGACGCGCGCGGCTGGTTCAAGGAGAACTGGCAGCGGGAGAAGATGGTCGCCCTCGGCCTGCCGGACTTCCGCCCCGTGCAGAACAACATCAGCTTCAACGCGAGCCGCGGCGTCACGCGCGGCGTCCACGCCGAGCCGTGGAACAAGTTCGTCTCCGTCGCCACAGGGCGCATCTTCGGCGCGTGGGTGGACCTGCGCCCCGGGGGGACGTTCGGTGAGGTGTATACCTGCGAGGTGGGCCCCGACCGTGCGGTCTTCACCCCCCGCGGCGTGGGCAACTCCTTCCAGGCGCTCGAGGACGGCACAGCCTACACCTACCTCGTGGACGCCCACTGGTCCGCCGAGCTCAAGGGGACCTACACCTTCGTCAGCCTGGCCGACCCGGCGCTCGGCATCGACTGGCCCATCCCGCTCTCCGAGGCCACGCTCTCCGAGGCCGACAGGGGCCACCCCATGCTCGCCGACGCCCTGCCCATGGCGCCCGAGCGCACGCTCGTCACCGGCTGCAACGGCCAGCTCGGGCGCGCGGTGCGCCGGCTCGCCGAGGGGCGGGGCCTCCTCGGCAGCTTCGACTTCTGCGACATCGACGAGTTCGACTTCTCGGACCCCGCCCAGTACGGCCGGGTCGACTGGTCCCTCTACGGGACCGTGATCAACTGCGGAGCCTACACCGCCGTGGACCGCGCGGAGGCGCCCGAGGGTCGCGCCGCCTGCTGGGGGGCCAACGCGACCGGCCCGGCGCTGCTCGCCCGCGCGTGCGCCGAGCGCGGCGTCACGCTCGTGCACGTCTCCTCCGACTACGTCTTCGACGGCAGCGCCGATAACCACGGCGAGGGCGAGCCCCTCTCGCCCCTGTCCGTCTACGGCCAGTCCAAGGCCGCCGGCGACCTGGCCGTGGCGGGCTGCCCGAGGCACTACGTGGTCCGCTCCTCCTGGGTCATCGGCGAGGGCCGCAACTTCGTCCGCACCATGGCCGCGCTCTCGCGCCGCTGCGCCGACCCGTCGGACCCGCTCGGGCGCGTGACGGTGGTGGACGACCAGCTGGGGCGGCTCACCTTCGCGGACCAGATGGCCGAGGGCATCCTCTGGCTCCTCGGGTACCGGGACGGGGACCTCGAGCCGAGCTCCCCGGCCCCGTACGGCACCTACAACCTCACCGGCTCCGGCCGCGTGGCCTCCTGGGCCGACGTCGCCCGCGAGGTCTTCGACGCCACCTGCGGCAACGGGGAGGCCGTCGCGCCCGTCTCCACCGAGGAGTACTACGCCTCCGCCTCCGGCCCCGTGGCCCCGCGCCCCGCCCGCTCCGACCTCGACCTCTCCAAGATCGGGGCGACGGGCTTCTCGCCGCGCGACTGGGAGGACGAGCTCTCCGAGTACCTGGAGGGGCTGGACGAGTGATGAAGGCAAGCGGGGACGCCGTGTTCGAGGCACGACTCTCCGAGGCGATAAGTCGCGGCATTGTTGACATCCGGGTTGGAAGGTACGTGACGTCGGTGGACGAGGCCTTCGCTCGCGCGCGGGCTCTGGCAAAGAAGCGGGCTGTTTCAAAAAGCCTTGAGTTTAGCCCTAAATTTAGGGAAAATTGGGCAGAGAACAAGGAGGTGGCAATGCTTACAGCAACGATGGCGGAAGCCAAGACGAATCTGAGCAAGATGGCGCGCGTGGCAAATGAGACGGGCGAGTCGGTCACGGTTATGCGAAACAGCCGTCCCTGGTTCAAGATTGTTCCCCTCGCCTATGAGGACGAGTCAGCCGCAAATGCCCGCGCGCGCTCCGAGGCGGACGCTCTTCTCGCTGACCCTGAGCATGAGACATTTGACGACCTGCAGGACTTCTTCTCTGCGGTCGGCCTCTGATGTATCGGCTCTCCCGAACCGGCCAGTTTGACCGAGACGTGAAGGCTTGCCTGAAACGGCGTTGGGAGGGAGAGGCTCTCAGGGAGGCGATTGCTGAGCTTGCCAACAGCGATGTGACTCCGATTGACGCGCGCATGCGTCCGCATGCCCTTTCGGGGGAGTGGAAGGGGTACCGAGCCATTCACGTCCCGTCCAAGAAGCTCCCTCCGAAGGACAAGTGGGTGCTCGTTTATCGTGTGAGGGGCAGCGAGCTTCAGCTTGTGAGAACTGGATCCCATCAGATATATCAAATGAAGTAACGAGGAGAAAGGCCAAGACATGCCAGACACCGAGACCTTCGAGCCCGAGAACATCATCGTCACCGGCGGCTGCGGCTTCATCGGGTCCAACTTCGTGCACCACGTCGTCGACAACCACCCCGGCGTGCACGTGACCGTGCTCGACAAGCTCACCTACGCCGGCAACCCCGAGAACATCGCGGGGCTGCCGGAGGACCGCGTGGAGCTCGTGGTGGGCGACGTCTGCGACGAGGGGCTCCTCGACGAGCTCGTCCCCGGCCACGACGCCATCGTGCACTTCGCGGCGGAGTCCCACAACGACAACTCCATCGCCGACCCCGAGCCCTTCGTGCGGACCAACGTGGTGGGCACCTACCGCCTGCTGGAGGCCTGCCGGAGGTTCGATGTCCGCTACCACCACGTCTCCACCGACGAGGTCTACGGCGACCTGGCCCTCGACGACCCGGCGCGCTTCACCGAGGAGACCCCCTACCGCCCGAGCTCGCCCTACTCCTCCACCAAGGCGAGCTCGGACATGCTCGTGCGCGCCTGGCACCGCACCTACGGCGTGCGCGCCACGATCTCCAACTGCTCCAACAACTACGGCCCCTACCAGCACGTCGAGAAGTTCATCCCGCGGCAGGTCACGAACGTGCTCTGCGGGGTCCGGCCCAAGCTCTACGGCGACGGGCGCAACGTCCGCGACTGGATCCACACCGAGGACCACAGCTCCGCCGTCTGGGAGATCCTGACCCGCGGCCGGGCGGGCGAGACCTACCTGGTCGGCGCCGACGGCGAGAGGGACAACATCGACGTGCTCCGCGCGATCCTCTCGGCCATGGGCCGGCCCGAGGACGACTTCGACTGGGTGCGCGACCGCCCCGGCCACGACCGCCGCTACGCGATCGACCCCGCCAAGATCCGCCGCGAGCTCGGCTGGCGCCCGCGCCACACCGACTTCGCCGAGGGCCTCGCCGCCACGATCGAGTGGTACCGCGAGAACGAGGCCTGGTGGCGCCCCGCCAAGGAGGCCACCGAGGCGAGGTACGCCGCCCAGGGGCAGTAGGGGGCGTCCTTCTCGGCGCGTTTATACCTCCCAAACCTACGGTCCGAGCCTCAAAACGTAGGTCCGGGCGGCATTAAGCTAGTTGAACCCTCCCAAACCCACGCTTCGGCGAGAAGAACGTGGGTTTGGGAGGGTCTTTGCGCACAACCGTGCACCGTGGCCACATGCGCTCTTTCAGCGAAGTTGTGCACCGGGCGCGGCCCCCTGGCTCCGTTGGAATAAACTTACGTACGACTTACAATTCACCGCCACGGCAATCAGGGGGGAACGTGGGGAACTCTTGCAACAACGGCGCGCAGGGCGCCAAGGTCGGCGTCTTCGGCAGCGGCGCGTGGGGCCTCGCGCTCGCGAGGCTCTTCTCCAACGAGGGCCACGACGTCACCGTGTGGTCCGAGTCCGAGGCAGTCGTTGAGCGGCTGGGCGCCACCCGTGTCATCCCCCTGCCCGGCGACCCAGAGCTGCCCGCTGAGGTTGCCCTCACTGCCCAGGTCAAGGACGCGGCGGCCGACAAGGACGTGATCGTGTTTGTCACCTCGTCCCGCTTCGTGCGCTCGATGGCGGCCCAGGCTGCTCCGTTCGTGCGCCCGGGCACGGTCCTCGTCTGTGCCACCAAGGGCCTCGAGGAGGGCTCGATGGACACGATGACCGAGGTCATCGCGGACGAGCTCGCCAAGGCGCGCCTCGAGCTCTCGCCCTCCGTGGTGGCGCTCTCGGGCCCCAGCCACGCCGAGGAGGTCGCGTTCGACATGCCGACCGCCATCGTGGCGGCGAGCGAGAGCGAGGAGGCAGCCCTTCTCGTGCAGCGCCTCTTCTCGAACGAGGTGCTGCGCGTCTACACGAGCGCCGACGCGCGCGGGGTCGAGCTGTGCGGCGCCCTCAAGAACGTGATCGCCCTCGCGTGCGGCATTGCCCGCGGCCTGGGCTTTGGGGACAACTCCTCCGCCGCGCTCGTGACGCGCGGCCTTGCCGAGATGCGCCGCCTGGGCACGGCGATCGGCTGTGACCAGGAGACCTTCTTCGGCCTCGCCTGCACGGGCGACCTCGTTGTCACCGCCGGGAGCCTGCACAGCCGCAACCTGCGCTGCGGCAAGCTGATCGGCTCCGGCGTCCCCGTCGAGGAGGCGGTCTCGCGGGTCGGTGCGGTGGTCGAGGGCCTGAACGCGCTGCCCGCCGTGCTTGAGCTCTCCGAGAAGACCGGCGTTGAGATGCCCATCTGCGAGATGGTCGGGAGGGTGGTCTCGGGCGAGGTGATGCCCAAGGACGCGGCGGCCCTGCTCATGGGGCGCGAGCTCAAGTCAGAGGGCCCCGACGCCTACGAGGCGTAGCCTCTCGCCGAGAAGGTTCCTCGCTGCGGCAGAGAACGGGCAGAATGGTGGCAGCCAAAGGGAGGCAGCCATGTCTGTTGTCGCAGCGTTCGCCGTTCCGCATCCGCCGCTGATCGTGCCGGGGGTGGGTCATGGTCGCGAGGCAGAGATCGCTGCGACCGTCACCGCCTACGAAGAGGTCGCGCGGCGCGTGGCAGAGCTCGCGCCAGAGACGGTTGTGATCTCCAGTCCGCATGCGACCTCCTACCTTGATTACTTTCACATCTCGCCCGGCGCGGGCGCCCGAGGTGACTTCCGCGACTTCGGGGACCCGTCGGATGGCTCCAGCGTGACCTATGACCAGGAGTTTGTTCGCGAGCTCGCGGATGCCGCGACGGCGGCGGGCATCTCTGCCGGCACGAGCGGCGAGCGCGAGCGGGCTCTCGATTGGGGCACGCTCGTGCCGCTCCACTTCATTCAGGGAAGCTGCCCGGCTGTGCGCGTGGTTCGCATGGGGCTCTCGGGTCTCTCGCCGATCGAGCACTATCGGCTGGGAAGGCTCGTGCAGCAGACCGCCGAGCGTCTGGGTAGGCGCGTGGTGTACGTGGCCTCGGGAGACCTTTCGCACAAGCTTGCCGAGGACGGTCCGTATGGGTTCGCGCCGGACGGCCCCCTCTTTGACAAGAGGGTCTGCGAGGCGTTTGCGAGCGGGGACTTTCTCTCGCTGCTCACGATTGACCAAGGGTTCTGCGATCGGGCGGCGGAGTGCGGGCTGCGCTCGTTCCAGATTATGGCCGGGGCGCTCGACGGCACGCCCGTGCGATCCGAGCTGCTTTCATACGAGGGCCCCTTTGGCGTGGGATACGGTGTTGCCGCCTTCACGCCTGCGGGTGACGCGGGCTCTGACCCGGAGCGCAGCCTGGAGGAGGCCTATCGGCAGTTTCATGAGAGGGTGCTGGCGGAGACGCGAGAGCGAGAGGACGCCTACGTGAGGCTTGCTCGCGCGTCGCTTGAGGGCTACGTGCGGGATGGTGTGCGGGCGGAGCTTCCGAACGACCTTCCAGACGAGCTCGTGAGGCGTCGTGCGGGCGCCTTTGTCTCCCTCAAGCGGGACGGAAGGCTTCGGGGGTGCATCGGAACCATCTTCCCTGCGCGCGGGAGCCTTGCTGAGGAGATTGCGGAGAACGCAATCTCCGCCGGTTGCCATGACCCGCGCTTCTCGCCCGTCACAGCCGAGGAGCTGCCCGAGCTGGTCTACGACGTGGATGTGCTCGGAGAGCCTGAGCGGATCGAGGACCGCGCCCAGCTCGACCCAACGCGCTACGGCGTCATCGTGAGCGCCCCGGACGGTCGTCGCGGACTGCTCCTGCCCAACCTGGACGGGGTGGACACGGTCGATGAGCAGCTGCGCATTGCCGCGCGCAAGGGAGGGATCTCGCTTGCCGAGAGGGGTGTGCGCCTGGAGCGCTTTGAGGTGGTGCGTCACCTGTGAGCGCTGCGGTGGAGTGCGCGACGTGCCCTCGTCACTGCCATCTTGCCCCGGGCGCTCTCGGCGCGTGCCGCGCGCGTCGCAACGTGGGCGGAAAGATGATTGCCGAGAACTACGGGCGCGTGACCTCGCTCGCGCTCGATCCCGTTGAGAAGAAGCCCCTTGCTCGATTCCGTCCGGGCAGCCTCGTGGTGTCCGTGGGAAGCTACGGCTGCAACCTTGCGTGCCCGTTCTGCCAGAATCATGAGATCTCGCAGGCAGCGAGCGGAAACATAGCATGGCGGGAGCTCTCGCCCGATGATCTGGTCTCGCTCGCTGCCGCTGCGCGCGACCGCGACCCGCGCATCGCAGGGGTGGCGTTCACGTACAACGAGCCTCTCGTGGGGTGGGAGTACGTTCGTGACTGCGCCCGTCTTGCTCGCGAGTGCGGCCTTGCGACGGTGCTTGTCTCGAACGGGCTCGCCGAGCCCGAGGTCATAGACGAGCTGGCTCCGCTTCTTGACGCGGCGAACATCGACCTCAAGTCGTTCTCGTCCGCGTTCTATGACGCGTGCGGCGGTCCCACGGGTGCGCTCGACGCCGTGCGCGCGACGATTGCACGCCTGGCAGACGAGCCAGGCTGCCACCTTGAAGTCACGACCCTCGTTGTTCCGGGCATGAATGACTCCGAGGAAGAGATGGGGCAGATTGCCACCTGGCTCGCCTCGCTTGGTGGGGGAGCGGAGGGCATTGTGCATCACGTGACGCGGTTCTTTCCCCGTTGGCGCATGAGGGGTGCCGCGCCAACTCCCGTAGAGACCGTTCATCGTCTTGCCGAGGTCTCGCGCGGGCACCTTCGGCACGTCCTCGTCGGCAACTGCTGAGGCGTTCCTGCGGTTCGGAGCAAGCCCCTCTTTACCTGCGGACCTCGTCTAGATACCGGGGACGCTTCACGAGCGCGCCGCGCGCCTCGTCAACAGCAAGGCGCAGCTCGCCCGCGCGGTCGATGTACTGCTGGAGCACGTAACGCAAATCCTCGTCAGAGAGACCAAAGACGAGCTCCTCGGCCCTGTCGACGCCCGTTCCAAAGCGCTCTGGGTCGCAGTGCGCCTCGGCGAGGTCGATGATCTTCTCGAACGTGGCCCGCTCTTCTGGGAGCACGGCACCCATCCTGACCATGAGCTCGAGCTGCTCGAGCTCGCAGCTGATCTCCCAGAGGCAGAAGAGCATCCGGTCGGCAGCGTCTCGGTAGCGCGTCACCTCCGCGATCTCCGCGGTCCTCTCGCCCGAGGCGGAGATTGAGTCGAGCACCGCGTTGGCCTGCGTGTGCACCATCTGGAAGTGCAGGAGGCGCTCCGAGGAGACGACCGTGTCAACGCGCTCGTAGAGCGTCGTGCGAACGAGGTCCCAGCTGCTTCGTACCATCGCAAAGAGCTGGCGCACGTCCGCGGCGAGAAGGCGCCTGTCCGAGGTCGGCAGCACGAGGCGGTTGACGAGCGCCACCGTGACAACGGCGAGCACGAGCGAGCCGAGGCGCATCATCGTGGCATAGCCGTCGTCAATGGAGACGGAGGCCATGGTCACCGCATAGGCAGTTGCAAAGAAGGCTGAGGTCACAGTGCCCGGCGTGGCCGCATAGAGTGGAGCCACGAGAACCATGCCCAGCACCATGATGCCGGCCCATCCCAGGTTGAGGAGCGCGACCGCGTGCACGAACACGCAGCCGAGCGCGGTGCCTGTCATGCGCGTTCTCATGCGGCGGGAGCTCTCGTCGGGGAAGGGCTGAAGCAAGAGGTACGCGTGAAGGACGTACCAGTAGAGGTGGTCCACGGGAAGCAGCAGGTTGGCGCTGCAGCTCACGGCGAGGACAACGCCGCAGCGCACCGAGAAGCGCATCTCAAACGAGTCCAGCGAGGGCCGTTTGCGAAAGAGCGCAGTGCGCGCCACGTCAGTGGCAGACATGTGCCAGGCACGCTGCTGGGGGTCGTCGGCAACGCGCACGATAAGTGCAAGCATGTTGAGATAGCTGCGACAGAAGATGCGGAAGCGCGGCTCCTCCACGTGCAGCTCGCGAAGGAGCTCCTGAGAGCGCGCGGCCAGTGCGGCGCGTTGGCTCCCGTCCGCGTCCGCGTCAATCACGAGGTCGAGCTCGCGCGTGAGTTTGGACAGCTCGGCGAGAAGGGCGGCGTGGTCGGCGCGGTGCCGGTCGCTCCAGTCAAAGTTCCCGGTGAGGTATGCCGTGCGCTGCGCGAGCGTGGCGAGCATGTCGAGGAGGTTCGTGGTGCGTGGCGGCGCCGTTGAGTCCTCGCGCGCTGAGTAGGCGAGCGCGGCGAACTCTCGTCGCAGGGAGAGAAGCTCGGCGCGCAGGTCGTCGTCAATCCCGTCTGCTGCCGCGCGCCCGAGGTCGTTCGCGAGCCGGCGGACGCACGCGTGCAGCCTGCCGTGAGCCTCGTGCTTGCGCCGGCGAAGCGCCCCGGCAGCGAGCAGCCCGACGCTCAGCGTGACGCAGCAGGCGGCGAGCACGGCTGCCTGCGTGGCAAAGGACTCGACCAGGTTGCCGGGACGCAGCTGCAAGAAGGCGAACAGCATCGTGTAGGGGAAGTAGCGGCGCGGGTTGAGCTGCGAGGAGCGCATGAACACGAGGGCGAACGGCATGGCGAGGTTCACGACGACGCAGAGCGCCACGCTCGTCACCGCCAGGCGCGCGCCCACGAGCGCGAGCGCGCTCACCAGAAAGAAGCGCGCGTACTGGCCCGGAGGGTTGTACTTCTCGAGGCGCGTCTCAAAGAGGGTGGTGAACGGGGAGACAGCGAGCAGGTACGTGTCACCAAAGCCAAGCTGCACTATCCAGAAGAGGGCAATGAAGAACACGATGACGGGCAGCGTGCCCACGATCTGGTCACGCCACTTCTCGAGCCAACCGTTGATCTTCTCGCCCCTCATGCATCCATTGTACGGAAAGCCGCCTTGGGCGAAAGCAAGCTGCCGTCCGCGGCGTGTCAGACTCCGAGCGCTTGCATGACGAACATGACCACGGTCAGCACAGCCACCGCCCCGATGGTGAACCACGTGAGCGCGTTCCAGGCGCGACCGTTGGCGTAGCGGCCCATCACGTGCTTGTCGCTGGCGATGAGCACCATGAACACGAGAAGGACGGGCAGCAGCACGCCATTGATGACCTGCGCGATCATCATGATGCCGAAGAGGTTGACACTCGGCAGCATGACCACCACGGCAGAGATGGCGATCACGCCCGTGATGATGCCGCGGTACGCCGGCGCCTCGGCCCACGTGCGGTCCGCGCCGCGCTCCCAACCGAACGCCTCGCAGACGGCGCTCGAGGTGATTCCCGGCAGCACGCACGCCGCGAGGAACGACGCGCCGGTGAGGCCGGCGCCGAAGAGTGCTTCGGCGTAGTCGCCCACGAGCGGGGCGAGCGCCGCTGCCGCGTCCTCGGCGCCGCTCACCGCGATGCCCGCCGGGTGCAGCACCGCTCCGGTCGTGAGGATGATGAACCACGAGATGACGCTTGCCGCAACGGCCCCGGTCACGGTGTCGATTCGCTGGTAGGGGAGGTCATCGGCGTGCGCGTTCTTCTCGACCACGTTGGACTGGGCGAGGAAGAGCATCCACGGCGCGATGGCCGTGCCCACGCTCGCCACCAGGAGCGAGAGGTACTGGGGCGTGGCCTCCAGGTGCGGGACCACGGTGTGCAGCAAGGCCGAGCCCCAGTCGGGGCCGACCATGACGCCAGCGATGATGTAGGTCACAAAGACGCACGCGACGGCGAGCAGGACCTTCTCGATGCGACGGTACGAGCCGCTCATGGTGAGCAGCCAGATCGCAAGCGCCGCCACGGGCACGGAGACGTAGACGGGAACGCCGAAGAGCGCCAGCGCGGAGGCTATGCCGGCGAACTCGGAGAGCGTGACGGTAGTGTTGGAGACGAGAAGTGCAAGCATCGCGACGGCGGAGAGGCGCACGCCGAACTGCTCGCGGATGAGCGACGCGAGGCCCTTTCCGGTGACGCAGCCCATGCGCGCGGCGGTCTCCTGTGCCACGATGAGCAGGAAGCACATGACGGGCACCGTCCAGAGCTGTGCGAAGCCGAAGAGGGCGCCGGCGTTTGAGTAGGTTGCCACGCCGCCGGCGTCCGCGCCCGCGAGCGCGGCGACCATGCCGGGCCCCATCGCCGCGAGGATGCGGCGCGGCTCAAGCCGGGTGCGCTCAGGTAGCTCGGCCTCCTCGTCGCGCGCCTGTGCGCGTTTTGAACCGAATAAGGGCACGCTACCACCCGGCTCCCACGGTGCCGCCGGGGCCGGCGAGCAGCAGCGCGGTGGCCGTGAAGACCGCAACGGCAACGACCATCGCAACGATCGTGAGCGTAAAGCCCGAGGTCTCCTTGTTCGCGGCGTCGCGACGGCGAAGCACGCCGAGGTAGACCGGCGTGAGCGCAAACGACACGAACGTTGAGAACGCTGCGGCAAAACCGCCGGTCACGAGCGCGTCGCCGAGGCTGCCCTCGCCGGGCCCGCTCGTGGGAACCGCCGGCGAAAGGATCAGGTTCATGAGCGCCACCACGAGAAGCGCCACGAGCGCGCCGGCAGCGACGCCGATTCCCAGGCCGCGGAAGGTGAAGCCGAGCATGGAGGGCGCGTCCTCATCCTCGGGGTCGTGCTCGAGGAAGAAGTTGGTGACGTAGGAGATGGAGTCATCTGCCAGTACGAGCGCGACGGCGAGCGGGATCGCAATTGCGAGCGTCTCCGCCAGCGCGAGGCGGCCGCCCACGGCGAGCGTGAGCGCGAGCACGCCCACCGCCCACAGCGCCACCCACGCGTTGCGGCGCACGAGCCACAGGAGGGTGCTCGCGTGGCCGGAGTCCTCGCCGTCCGCGGAGCCGCCTGCGATCTGCAGGTCCTCGGCGTGCTCCTCCTCGAGAACGTCGAGCGCGTCGTCAACGGTGACGATGCCGAGCAGGCGCCCCTCGTCGTTGACGACGGGCATGGCGAGCAGGTCGTACTTGGCGATGTTCTCG
This sequence comes from Candidatus Olsenella pullistercoris, assembly GCA_019116525.1. Classification (GTDB taxonomy): domain Bacteria; phylum Actinomycetota; class Coriobacteriia; order Coriobacteriales; family Atopobiaceae; genus Thermophilibacter; species Thermophilibacter pullistercoris. Next base: position 11,986 of record DXBM01000011.1, read on the forward strand.
GCAACGTCCTCCTGGTCGTCCTCGGGGCTCGCAGTGATGAGGTCCTGGGTCGCGAGCTCCGAGAGGCGCGTCCCGGGCTCGGCGACGATGAGCGCGTTGAGCGTTACCACGCCGGAGAGCTTGCCGTCGTCATCCGTGAGGTAGACGTAGCGCACCGCCTCGAAGTCCTCGTCAAGGCCGCGCAGGAGCTCGACGGCGTCCTCCACGGTCGCCGTCGCGGCGATGGAGGCCACCTCCGAGGTCATGATGCGGCCGGCCGTGTTCTCTCGGTAGCCGAGGAGCTGGCGGATGGCGCGCTGCTCCTGGACGCCCATCAGGCGCAGGAGCTTCTCGGCCTTGTCGTAGTCCAGCTCGGAGACGAGCTCCGCGGCGTCGTCCGGGTCCATCTCGGAGAGGATGCGCGAGGCGTCCCGCTCGTTCATGGCGCCCATGAGCTCGGCCGCCATTGCGTCGTCGTCGAACTCCGCCATTGCGCTGGCGCGCTGCTCGTCGTCGAGCTGCGCGAAGACCTGCCCGCGCAGGCGCGGGTCCAGCCGCTCGATGATGTCGGCGATGTCGGCGGGGTGCATGTCGTCGAGCGTCTTGTGGGACACGGAGAGCTTGACGTTGGACAGGTCTCGCTCCACGAGGTCCATGTAGCTCCACGCGATGATCTTCTCGGGCATTGGGTGCCCAAAGGTGCGGGCGAGCCTGAGCGCCACGCGCTCGAGGGCGGGGTGGAGGCTTCGCAGGAGGCCGCGCGCTCCCACCTCCGCGCCGAGCAGGCGGAGCTGCGTGGAGCTTGTGTCCGAGAGCTTGAGGTCGTTCACGCGGACGACGCGCATCCCGTGCGTGTCCACGATCTGCTTGTTCAGGATGTCGCGGGCGAGGAGGACCTCGTCCGGCTGCAGGTAGGAGAAGCGCAGGTCGGTGGCGATGACCTTGAGGCGGACCTCGCTCTCGTCGTAGGTGTCGACGAACTTGCGCCAGGAGATCATGATGGGCGTGCGGCCGGGGCCCATGAAGGCGAGGCTCGTAATGCGGGGAAAGACCTCGCCGGTGGCGATTCCGAGGTCAGAGACCGTGCCGACCTTCTCGCCGTCTGCATCGAGTACGGGGTTTCCCAAGAGCTGGGACAGGTAGATCATTCGTGCTCCTTACGTGCGTCGCGCTGGCGCGCCCGCTCGGGAGCACGCCGCAGGTCATCGACTGTGAGGTCGAGGTTTCATGCGGACCTTTCTCTTGGGTGGATTTTCCGGTGTCATTGTAGCCCATGTTCGGGGTTGTCAAAGACCGCGCGGCTGGCTCTTTTGGCGGGAAGTGAACGACCAACTTTGCCGATTGCCGGATTATGGCCTCATTCGAGCCACAAACCCCTGTTGGTTTTTGCCTGGCGGTATAGGGCCCGCGCGGAGTCGTTCACTTCGGCCCATTTGAGCCAGTCGCGAGCCAAACAACAGCCCCGAGCGCGCGGGCGGCACGCTCGGGGCTGAATCGCTCTGATTTTGCGCGAGGTCTGCGCGGGAGGGAAGCGGCTAGAACTGGACCTTCGGGGCCTCGCGCGCCTCGGGGGAGGTGACCTCGAAGCCGGTGCGCGGCTTGAAGCGGCTGCCGGCAACCACGCTGCCGGGGAAGGTCTCGATGGCGTTGTTGTACTCGAGGACCATGTCGTTGAAGCTCATGCGAGCGTAGCTGATGCGGTTCTCGGTATCGGTGAGATCGGCCTGGAGCTGCTGGAAGTTTGTGTTCGCCTTGAGGTCGGGGTAGGACTCGGCCACGGCGAAGAGCGTCTTCAGGGTGTCGGTGAGGGCGTTGGACGCCTCCATCTTGGCCTCGGGCGTGGGCGCCTCGATCACGGCGGCGCGCGCCTCGGTCACGGCCTCGAGGGTGGCCGACTCGTGCTTGGCGTAGCCGCGCACCGTCTCCACGAGGTTGGGGATGAGGTCGTTCCTGCGCTGGAGCTGCGCATCGATGGTCTGCCAGGCGTTGTCGCACTTGTTGTCCGCCGTGACGATCCCGTTGTAGATGCTGATGACCCACACGACGACGATCGCGATGACGGCAACGATGATGACGGGAATGACCCAGCCCATGGCTCCTCCTTCGCTGACGCCGGATCAGGCGCCGAGATTGGCGTGCGCTGGCGGAGGAGGAGGGATTCGAACCCTCGGAACGGGGGTTGCCCGCTCGACGGTTTTCAAGACCGCTGCAATCAACCACTCTGCCACTCCTCCGAGTGCGCGAGCACTAGTATCCTACCCCATGTGAGTGAGGAACGTCTCAGGGGGTCGCAATGTGTGCCGACGTCGACCGGCGAGCGGAGGACGAGAAGTACATGCGCATGGCGCTCGACGAGGCGGACGCCGCCGCCGCGGAGGGCGAGGTGCCCATCGGGGCGGTGGTGGTCTGTGACGGGAAGGTGGTCGCGCGGGCCCACAACCGGCGCGAGGGCGACGCCGACCCGTCGGCGCACGCCGAGTTTCTCGCCATGACCGAGGCGTCGCGCGTCCTGGGGCGCTGGCGGCTCACGGGCTGCACGGTCTACGTGACGCTCGAGCCGTGCCTCATGTGCGCCGGCCTCATGGTGAACGCACGCGTCGACCGCTGCGCGTACGGGGCGGCCGACCCCAAGGGCGGCGCGCTCGGGACCCTCTACGACGTGAGCTGCGACCCACGGCTCAACCACGCCTTTGAGGTCGCCCCCGGCGTGCTCGCGGACGAGGCTGCCGAGCGCCTGCGCTCCTTCTTTCGCGCGAGGCGTCGCAGGTAGCACGCAAGTGCCCCACTTGTACCTGGTACAAGTGGGGCACAGGGGCGTTGGGGCGCGGGGCTAGGCGAGCAGCGCGTCCTTGATGCCGGAGACGAACGCGTCGAGGTCGTCGGGGAGCCTGGAGGTGACGAGCTTCCAGCCGTCCTTCTCCTCGACAACGAGCTCCTGGTCAAGGTAGGTGCCGCCGGCGTTCTTGAGGTCCTCCACGATGAACGGGCAGCTCGTGAGCGTGCGTCCCTCGACGAGCCCGGCGTTGACGAGCAGCCACGGTCCGTGGCAGATGGCGGCGATCGTCTTGCCGGCGCGGGCGAAGCCCTGCGCGAGCGCGATCGCGTCCTCGGTGATGCGCAGCCGGTCCATGTTGCAGGTGCCTCCCGGCACGACGAGCAGGTCGTAGTCCTCGACCTTGGCGCTGCGAATGGCGAGCTCGGGCTCGATGACCTTGCCGGGGTAGCGGTCCTCGGTGAAGCACTCGACCGGGCTCGCCTCGGTGGCGGCGAAGTCGACCGTGGCGCCCGCCTCGCGCAGCCCCTTCATCGGCGTCAGCAGCTCGACCTGCTCGACGCCCCAGTTCCCTGCGATGATGAGGACCCTCTTGCCCTCAAGCGGCTTGTCCATGCCTCTCCTCCCTGGTTTGCTCGGCCCCCGGACGCCCGGGGGCCGCTCGCGGACAGACTAGTAGACGGGGTTGTCGACCTCGACCTTGTCGACCTCCTGGAAGGGGGCGAGCGTCGAGACCATCTTCACGGGCGCGTCGTAGGCGTTCCTCACGTAGTGGACCTCGCCCGGGCCGATGTGGATGAGGTCGCCCTCGCCGAGGGTGTGCACGACGCCGTCAACGACCACGTCGACCTTGCCCTCGAGGATGAAGAAGTTCTCCTCCATGACGTTGTGGTAGTGGGCGCGGAAGTCCTGGCCGGGCTGGAACTGCACGAGCGCGAAGTTCATGCGCGGGCCCTTCATGAGGTACTTGGGGCCCGAGTCTCCAAAGCGGTACTCGAAGTCGTTCTCGTTGACGACGAAGGTCTCTGCCATGATCGTTTCCTCTCTTTCTGGTTGCTGCGGGGTATGGCGAGAATGGCCGCGGGCCGCCCTACAGGCCGGGCGCCCGCCACATGCTCTTGGTGACGCCGGCCTCCGAGAGCTCGAACTGCTTGGCGTAGACCTTGCGCCAGAGCTGGTAGAGCTCCTCGTAGACGGCCTCGTTCTCAGGGTTGGGCTCGAAGGTGCGGTCCCAGCGCACCACCTGGCGCGCGCCCTCGGAGATGCTCGGGTAGATTCCGACGCCGTAGCCGGCGAGCACCGCCGCGCCGAGCGCCGTAGCCTCCTTGACCTCGGGGACCTTGACGCGCTTGCCGGTGACGTCGGCCACGATCTGGGCCCAGAGGGGGCTCTTGGCCGCGCCGCCCGCAAAGACCAGCTCCTCGGGCTCGTTGCCGGTGGCGTCGCGCACGAGCTCGATGTGCCCGCGGACGAGCAGGGCGGTGTTCTCGAGGATCGCGCGGTAGAAGGTGTACTTGTCAAAGCGCTCCGGGTCGAGCTCGAAGTTGGTGAAGGTGGGCGAGGAGTGCGTCCAGTGGATGTAGTTCATGACGTCCGAGAAGCAGCAGATCATGCCGTGGCTGCCGGCGGGGGCCTTCTCGGCGTGCTCGTTCATGATGTCGTAGGTGTCGCGGCCGGTTGCCTCGGCCTCGGCCTTCTCGGCCTGGCAGAAGCCGTCGCGGAACCAGCGCATGACGAGGCCGGGCTTGAAGGCGAGCGCCTCGTACTGCCAGGTGCCGGGCGCGGCGGCGCAGTTCACGCGCACGCGGCAGCCGGGGTCGGTGGCGCCGGAGTCGGTGTTGAACTCGTACTGCCAGAAGCTTCCGCCGAACACGGCGGCCTCGCCGGGGAGCACCGCCCCCACGCCGATCATGCCGAGCTGGCAGTCGCCGCCGCCCACGACCACGGGCGTGCCCACGGCGAGCCCGGTGTCGGCGGCGCCCTTCTCGTTCACCTCGCCGGCGACCTCGCCGCACTCGCGAACGGGTCCGAAGATGTCGGTGCGCAGGCCGCAGCGCTCCGCGATGGACGGGTCCCAGTCGCGCTTCTTGAGGTCCATGATGCCGGTGGTCGAGCCGTTGGAGGGCTCCACGGCGAGCACGCCGGTCAGCTTGTAGATGAGCCAGTCGTTGAACATGCCGATGCGCGCGGTCCTCTCGTACACCTCGGGCATCTTGTTCTTGACCCACAGCAGGCGGGGAAGGGCGCCCAGGGCGTAGGTCTGGCCGCTCTCGAGGTAGATCTCGCGCTCGAGCTCGGGATTCATGGCAATGAGCTGGCCGACCTCGTCGTCGGAGCGGGCGTCAACGTTCGCGCAGGCCCAGATCTCCTGGCCGTCCTCGTCGTAGAGGAGGATGCCCTCGCGCATGCACGTCGTGGAGACCGCCGCGATCGCGCCCGGCTCGATGCCGGTCTTGGTCAGGACCTCGCGCACGCAGCTGCTCGCGAGCTCCCAGTTGTGCGTCCAGTCAAAGTCCATGCTGCCCGGCCAGCGCGGGTCCTCGCGGTGCGTCCACTCCTTCTGGACCACGCCCACCTGCGTGCCGTCCGTGGAGAAGATCACCGCTCGGACGCTGCCCGTTCCCGCGTCCATCGCGAGAAGGTACTTCTCTTCGCTCATCGTCTGCCTCCTGCCGTTGTCTGTCTGCCTGTCCGTTGTCATGCGCTCTCGCTGGCGTGCGAGAGGAGCTCTCGTGCCGTGTCACCGTCAACGATGAGCACGTTGAGGAAGCCCGCGCCGAGAACCGCGTGGATGGCGGCGACCTTCTCGGGGCCGGCCGCCACGCCCACGACGTTCTTCATGGCGCGCAGCGCCTCGAGGCTCGTGCTCACGATGCGGTCCTCGATGGTGGTGTCGATGGGGTTTCCGTTCGCGTCGATGAAGTGCGTGAGGATGTCCCCCACGGCTCCCTGCATCTTGAGCAGCGCGAGTTCGTTCTTGCTCAGGATGCCGTTCCTCAGGACCGTGGCGTCCTCGTCGATGCCGCCGATGCCCACGACGCTCATGTCGGCGTGCTCGGACATGCGGTAGACGTCGCGGATGCTCGGCTCCTCGAGCAGCGAGTCGCGCAGCTCGGAGGAGGAGACCACGAGCGGGGCCGGGGTGAGGAACAGGCGCATCCCAAAGACCTCCGAGGAGATCTTTGGGAGGTAGTAGCTCACGCCGCCCGTGAGGCTCACGACGTTGAGGCTGCTGCCGCGCCCGGTGGCGAGGTGGTTGAGCACAAGGCTCATCGTGTCGCCGTAGCCGATGTTGAGGTAGCCGTCGGAGCGCAGGTGGTCGGAGACGTACATCGCCGCTGCGCTCGCGAGGCTGTTGCGCAGGTCGGAGCTCGAGGCGGGCGTGGGGATCACGAACGCGTCGTCCAGCCCGAAGCGCGCGATGAGCTCGCGTTCTATGTTCATGCGCTCGGCGTCCTCCTGGCGGAAGATGAACTGGATGACGCCCTGCTCGCGCGCCTCCTCAAGCAGGCGGATGACCTTCGCGCGCGAGACGCCCAGCAACGAAGAGATCTGCTGCTGGGTGTAGTCCTCCATGTAGTAGTACCACGCCGCCTTGAGCACAAGGGGATATTCGGTGTCGCTCAACGGTCGCCCCCTTCCTGCGCGATACGTGAACATATGTCAATAACGCCAACAAAAGTACAACTCGGATATACTGCTCGGCCACCGCCGTGTCAATGCTGGCCGGCAAGAAAACGGCGAAGGGTCGCACGGGGCTGGCGAGCTGCCGAATCGCAGCCTCCGCGCTGCGAACCGTTGGACTACAAGGGGTGTGGGGGACCTTTTTCTGAGGTCGTGCCGCTCGCGCGGCCGCCGTGTCTCGCGGGCCCTCCCCGGCGGTGTCCGCCCCGGCCTCCGCCGGGCGACAAATCTGAACAAACGTCCGGCGAATGAGCAAAAATAAACCGTTCGCCGCGCTCTTGTAACCGCTCGGCAACCGCTCTCTATGGGACGGCGGGGGCAATGGATATTGTCACAAATAACGCATGTGCGCTTTCGTGCGTCGATTGTGTGAGGAGGGATGACATAGTGCCAAAGGCAACCGAGCGCGACCAGGCGGTCGAAGTTCAGAGCGAGGAGCATCTGCCAACGGTGCTGCGCAAGAAGGACATCCTGCTGTCTGTTCGCGACATTCACAAGTCGTTCGGCAGCAACGACGTTCTCAAGGGCATCAGCCTGGACCTGCGTCCTGGCGAGGTGCTCGCGCTCATTGGCGGTAACGGCGCCGGCAAGTCAACGCTCATGAAGATCATCATGGGCATCTACAGCCCCGACAGCGGCGAGGTCCTGATCGACAACCAGAAGGTCGACGTCTCCAACCCCAAGGTCGCCCTTGCGCACAGCATCTACATGGTGCCGCAGGAGCCCATGCTCTTCCCCAACATGACGGTCCGGGAGAATGTCACCATCGGCTTCGACGCCAAGCAGGCCGACCTTGACCGCGAGCTCGAGTCCGTGATGGACGAGATCGGCTGGCATCTCGACCTCGAGCGCAAGGCGTCCACGCTCTCCATCGCGGAGCAGGGCATGGTCGAGATCCTGCGCGGCATGATGCGCCACTCCGAGATCCTCATCCTTGACGAGCCCACCTCGGCACTCACCTTTGACGAGGTCAGCGCCCTGTTCAAGGTCATCAACGGCCTTCGCGAGAAGAACATCGGCATCATCTACATCACTCACCGCCTCGCCGAGGTCTTCCAGATCTCCACGAGCGTCTCGATCCTGCGCGACGGCATCGTTACCATGCAGGGCCCGACCAAGGACTTCACCCGCGAGGACCTCGTGAAGGGCCTGCTTCCCCCCAATGCCGGCATCGTGAAGGAGACCGCGGCCAAGGAGGCTCGCGCGATTGACTACAGCGCCGAGCCGGTCCTCGAGCTCCAGAACTTCAGTGGGTACGGCTTCAAGGACGTGAGCCTCAAGGTCTACCCCGGCGAGATCGTTGGCCTCGCCGGCGTCATCGGCGCCGGCCGCACCGAGATGGCCACCACCATCTTCGGGCGCGACAAGGTCCTCGGCGGCAAGGTCCTTCTCGACGGCAAGGACATCACGGGCCTCTCCACCCGCGCCGTCATCTCCGCGGGCGTCAACTACGTCCCCGAGGACCGTGCCCGCGACGGCCTCTTCCGCATTCGCGACGTCGAGGAGAACACCACGAGCGCGCTTCTCGCCGGCAGTGCCCTGGGCAAGGCCTTCCTCAACGTCAAGGAGGCCAACCGCGTTGCCGACGGCTACGTGAAGAACTTCCGCACCAGGGTGACGGGCCTCGAGCAGGAGGTCGGCGGCCTGTCCGGCGGCAACCAGCAGAAGATCGTCATCGGCCGCGCCTTTGCGACCGCCCCGCGCCTCGTCATCCTCGACGAGCCCACGCGCGGCATCGACGCCGCCGCCCGCGGCGACGTCTACGCGGTCCTGCAGGAGCTGCGCGAGACCGGCGTCTCGATCCTGCTCATCTCCTCCGACATGGAGGAGATCGTGGAGCTCGCCGACCGCGCGCTCACCATGTTCCAGGGCCGCATCAACGGCGAGTTCGCCAAGGACCAGATTACCCAGGACAACCTCATGTCCGCCTCCTTCGGTGTCACCAAGGAGGCGAGGAGCGCATGAGATCGTCCCGTCCCGTTCGCCTTGTGTCCGCAGCAAATCGAGAGGGGGTGTGAGCCGTGCAGTACGTGAAGAAGCTCCTGAAGGCGCGCGGCCTGACGAGCGCGCTGTTCCTCGTCGCGCTGTTCCTCGTGGTCGGCGCCATCAACCCGTCGTTCCTGACGCCGGGCAACATCTCCGCCTGCTTCAACACCTCCGTCGTGTACACGCTCGTGGCCGTTGGCATGGCGTTCACGCTGTTCATCGGAGAGATCGACGTCTCGGTCGGCGCCAACATCGGCCTCGTCGCCGCGGTCGTGGGCACGTTGCTGCGCGACGGCCAGCCGCTTGTCGTTGCCTGCGGCGCCGGCATCCTGATCGGCGCCGTCATCGGCCTCATCAACGCCTGGGGCGTCGCCATCATGAAGGCCCCGTCGCTCATCTTCACGCTTGGCGTGAACGGCGTGCTCCGCGGCGTCCTGTACGTCTACACCAACGGCGCTTGGGTTGAGAACCTCCCCAAGGACTTCAAGGACTTCTCGGCCGTCACCGCCGTCGGCGACCTCACGGTCTATTACTGCGTGACCATCCTCGTGGTCATCTGCATCCACCTGCTGCTGACCCGCACCAAGCGCGGCCGCTACTTCCACGCGGTGGGCGACAACGCCCAGGGCGCCACACTCGTTGGCCTGCCCACGATGCAGACGAAGGTCCTCGCCTACGTCATCTGCGGCGTCATGGCCGCCGTCGCCGGCATCATCTTCGCGAGCCGCATCGGCTTCGTCACCCCGCAGAGCGGCAACGGCTATGAGATGAAGGCCATCGCGGCCTGCGTCCTCGGCGGCGTCTCGCTGCTCGGCGGCGTCGGCTCGGTCGTCGGCTCCGCGATCGGCGCCGTCATCATGGCGTCGATCAGCTACCTGCTCGTCTTCATGGGCTTCTCGTCCAACTACGACAACGCCATCACGGGCATCATCCTGATCATCGTCGTCGTGGGCGACGCCCTCATCCAGCACCGCTCGATCGTCAAGAACCGCAGGGCCCGCCTCATGGCCCGCGTCTCCGACGGGACCACCGCCGCGGACGCCGATGCCGAGAAGGGCGGTGATGCCGCATGATGGAGAAGGTCAAGAAGTTCATGGCCCGCGGCAACACCAGCTGGAACATGCTCCTCGTTGCCCTGCTCGTCCTCGAGTTCGTTGTCTTTGGCATCGCCAACGACCGCTTCCTGCGCCCGGCGCTGCTGTTCACGAGCATCAACGACAACCTGCCGACGTTCATGCTCTCGCTCTTCGTGACGCTCGTCATGGTCACGGGCGGCATCGACATCCAGGTCTCCTCGCTCGTCGGCCTCACGTCGATCACGATCGGCGTTGCCTGGCAGGACTTCGGGCTGCCGATCTGGGGCGCCGTGGGCGTTGCCTTTCTGCTCGTCACCCTCTGCGGCGCGTTCTCGGGCTTCCTGATCGCGTACTGTAGGGTCCAGGCAATGGTCGTCACGCTCGGCGGCAGCTTCCTGTACTCGGGCATGGCGCTGCTCGTCTCCACGCTCTCCAAGACCGAGAGCTACCTCGGCATCAGCGGCTTCCCGGAGGACTTCCGCTTCCTGGGGACCTACGACGTGGGCGGGGTCATCCCCATCCAGATCCTGATCTACGCCCTCATGCTCGTGGTGGCCTTCATCCTGCTCCACAAGACCAAGTACGGCCGCCGAGTGGTGCTCACGGGCGTCAACCAGAGCGCCGCCGAGTACTCGGGCATCAACACGCGCCGCGTGATTATGTCCACCTACGTGCTCTCCGCGATCGCTGCGGCCATCGCCGGAACCGTCGTGACGTCGTACCTTGGCACGTCGCGCTCCGACCTCGGCGGCGACCTCACGATGGACGTCATCACCGCGGTCGTCTTGGGTGGCACGCTCAACACGGGCGGCAAGGGCTCGATCATCGGCACCGCGCTCGCGTCGTTCCTGATCGCCTTCCTGCGCTTTGGCCTGCCGCTGTGCTTCGACGTCAGCACGCAGTACCTCAACATCCCCGTTGGCATCCTGCTCGTGGCCGTCATCGTGGGCCGCACTGCGACCTCCGGCTCGGGCCTCCTACCATGGCTTCGTTCGCTGCTTCCGGGAAAGAGCAGCGAGAGGGCAAGTACGTCCGGAAAGTAAGTAGTCAGTAAGGCAAGTTAGAAGGAGGAAGCACCATGAAAGACATGACTCGTCGCAACTTCCTGAAGGTCGCTGGCGCCTCTGCGACCGTCGCGGGCCTTGCGCTCGCGGGCTGCGACAACGGCGGCGGCACCGATGCACCTGCCGAGGACGGCGGCGACGACGCTGCCGAGGGCGGCTCCGTCGAGGGCATGACGGTTGCCTTCATCCCCAAGGTCACGGGCAACGCGTTCTTCGAGTCCGCCAACAACGGCGCCCAGGAGTACGCTGGCACGTGGGGCATCACGGTTGACTACCAGGGCAGCCCGCAGGCCGCCGTCGCCGACCAGGTTGAGGTCATCAACCAGGCCGTCGCCAACGGCGCCGACGCCATCTGCATCTCCACCGTTGACGCCAACGGCGTCTCCGAGGCCCTGAAGGCCGCCACCGAGGCCGGCGTTGTCGTCACCACCTGGGACTCCGACGCCAACCCCGAGGACCGCACCCTCATGGTCTCCCAGGGCACCCCGGACATCCTCGCCGACATGCTGATCGAGATGGCCGTCGCCGGCCTCGCCGACCGTGGCGTCGACGCTGCGAACGACCCGGTCAACTACTGCTGGCACTACTCGCAGGCCACCGTCACCGACCAGAACTCCTGGCACGACGCGGCTGAGGTCAAGATCGCGGAGCAGTACCCGAACTGGACCAACGTCCACCCGGACAACTACTACTCCAACCAGGACGCCGAGCAGGCCATCACCATCGGTGAGGGCGTCCTCGATGCCAACCCCGACATCGACCTGATCATCTGCAACGACTCCACCGCTCTCCCGGGCCAGCTCCAGGCCGCCGAGAACAAGGGCCTCACTAAGGACGACGTGACCATCACCGGCTTCGCGTCCCCGCAGTCCTGCGTCTCCTACTGCGAGAACGGCACCCTCTACAACTGGGGCCTCTGGGACTGCGCCGTCCAGGGCGCCATGGGCTGCTACGTTGCCGCCTACCTCGCCGCTGGCAACACCGTCAAGGTCGGCGACACCATCTCCATCCCGGAGATCGGCGACGTCACGATCGAGGAGAACTCCTCCATCGCCGACGGTGTTGAGACCGCCGCTGAGAACAACGGCGTCGTGCTGCTCCCCGAGCGCCTGATCTTCACCTCGGAGAACATGAACGACTACGACTTCTAAGTCGTTTCTCCAGGCCTTGCGCCGGCGGTGCGTCCCGTGGCACCGCCGGCGCGCCGGCCCTTCTTGCGTCGCTGCTGACGGCTGAGGCGGCACAAATCGACGATGATCGCGTTGTATGATTTGTCCCACCTCATCTGTCACACGGAGAAAGGAAACAGATGGCTGATCTCGATGGACTCAAGGTCGCGAAGGACTACCACGTTGACACCCCCTTCGCCAACTGCGAGGGCTTCTACGTCAAGGGGGCCAACAGCCTCGATTGGGGTATGAAGAAGCACCTGTCGAACATCTTTGACCCCAAGAGCGGCAACACGGTCATGTTCGCGTTCGACCACGGCTACTTCATGGGCTCGACGGCGGGCCTCGAGCGTCTTGACCTGCTGCTTCCTCAGCTCGCCCCGTACGTGGACTGCTTCATGGGCACGCGCGGCGCCATCCGCTCCTGCGTCCCGCCCCAGATCACCAAGTCGGTTGCCCTGCGCTGCTCCTCCGGCTCCTCCATGCTCCAGGACGACCTCTCCCACGAGGTCATCTCCGTTGACATCGAGGACGCCATCCGCATGAACGCCGACTGCATGGCCGCCCAGGTCTTCATCGGCGCCGACGGTCAGCTGGAGAGCATCGACAACATCAGCTACCTCGTCAACGCTGGCATGCGCTATTCCATCCCGACCCTTGGCGTCTGCGCCGTGGGCAAGGACATGGAGCGCACCGCTCGCTACTTCAAGCTTGCCACCCGCATCATCGCCGAGATGGGCGTCCAGATCGTGAAGACCTACGACTGCGAGGACTTCGAGGAGGTCGTGGCCGCCTGCCCTGTGCCGATCGTTGTCGCCGGCGGCAAGAAGCTCCCCGAGCGCGACGCGCTCGCAATGGCCTACGACGTCATGCGCAAGGGCGCGCGCGGCGTTGACATGGGTCGCAACATCTTCCAGAGCACCCACCCGCTCGAGATGGCCCAGGCCGTCCGCAAGATCGTGCACGAGGGCGCCACTGACGCTGAGGCCTGGGAGTTCTTCCAGGACATGACGCACTAGCGCGCGCTCAGAGGCAACCGGGCTTTGCCAAGCCCCCTCCCCCAAGCCCGGGTCCGTCCCTCCCGACGGGCCCGGGCATCTTTTTGCGGCGCCCGGGTGCCTTGGGATCTTCTCGCCCCAGGTTCTTCTCGCCCACTTGCCGGGCTCCTCTACGACGCGCCTCCTGCGTCCTTCCTCCCTCACTTCTTTCTCACTTCTGCCATCTAGACGTTTCTGAGAGGGCGTGCCGGTCGCATTGCGTGACTCCCCGTACGCACTTCTGCCAGATAGGCGTTTGTGAAAGGAGAGCGCGCAAGATAACCCGTGCTACGCGCCTCAGATACGTCTACTTGACGGATGTGAGAGGGGGAGGCGGGGCAGTCCGCGGATCCACTCCTCTCACAAACGCCTATCTGGTGGAAGTGAGAAGGGGCCCAGTGGGAGAGGGCCGGCGGGCGAAGGGCTCCGGGCAACAGTCCCATGGCCAGCTACGTGTCGAGAAGGACAAGCTGGGGCAAGACCTGTCTGATTGGGGCGCTACTGCGCAGAGCGCTTAGCCAAGCACGGTGGCTCCCGCGAAGACGAGCACCATCATCGCGAGGACGAAGGCGAAGGCGTACGGGGCCACCTTGCCGAGGAGCTCGCCGTCCTTGCCCGTGAGGCCGCACGCGGCACAGCCGATGGCGATGTTCTGGGGCGAGATCATCTTGCCCGCGCTCACGCCGAGCGAGTTGGAGGCAACGAGCCAGGTCGGGTCGGCGCCGATGGACTGCGCGGCCTGGAGCTGGACGTTGCCAAAGAGCACCTCGCTCGAGGTGCCAGAGCCGGTCACGAAGGTGCCGAGGGCGCCCAGCAGCGGTGCGACGAGCGGATAGGCTCCGCCGAGCGCCGTCACGAAGAACGCGGAAATGCTCGCGATCATGCCCGAGTAGCCCATGATCTTGGCGCAGGCAAGGACGCCGAGCATGGTGATGACGGTCTTGCTCATCTGCTTGCAAGTGGCTCCCAGCACGGCGAGCATCTCGCGCGCGGGGCACCGCTGGATGATGCCGCCGATGATGCCGCAGGCAAAGATCAGCACGCCGGGCGTGTTGACCCAGGAGAAGGTCAGCGTGGCTGTTGGGTCGCCCGCGTAGATGTTGACCGTGCTCTTGATGGCAGAGAGCGGGCCGTTGATGAAGGGGAAGAGCTTGCTCGTGAGGAGCAGCACCACGAAGATGAGGGCAAAGGGGACCCAGGCGCGGAGCTTCTCGGCGACGGGGGCGTCGGGCTCCGTCTCAGAGGCGGAGGCGAGGCGATACTCCTCGGGCACCGTGGCGCCGCTCTTGTGCAGGCGCAGCGCGTAGACGAACGTGAGCGCGAGCGACACGACGGAGGCGACGACGTCGGGCAGGTCGCCGCCGATGAAGTGCGCGGCGAGGATGAGGCACGCTGCGAACGAGACGCCCGAGACGAGCGCGATGGGCACAGTCCCCTTGAGCGCCTTGGGGCCGCCGCCCACGATCGCGACCATGAGCAGCGGGCAGGCGACGACGAACGGGAACACCTGGATTGCCTGGACCGTGGCGAGCTCCACTACGTCGATGCCCGTGATTGAGGCGAGCGTGGTGGTGGGGATGCCGATGGAGCCGAACATCGTGGGCACGCCGTTGGCGACGAGGCACGCGAGGATGGAGGTGACAGGAGAGATGCCGAGCGCCATGAGCATGCTCGCGGGGATGGCGACCGCCGTGCCGAAGCCGGCCATGCCCTCAAGGAAGCCGCCGAAGCACCAGCCGATGAGCAGCGTGAGGACGCGCTTGTCGGCAGAGACGGAGCAGAGCATGCCCTTGATCGTCTCCATTGCCCCGGTGTGCACCGTCAGGTTGTAGGTGAAGACGGCGGCGATGATGACGATCACGATGGGCCAGAGCGCCATCGCAAAGCCCTCGAGCGCCGCGGTGGCCATGTTGGTTGCGGACATGCCCCAGCCCAGCATGGCGCAGGCAATGGCAACGAGCAGGGCCCCGAGGCTGGCCTTGTAGGCCTCCATGTGCAGGCCGCACAGGGCGATGACAAGCCAGATGATGGGCGCAAGGGCGAGGACGAACATACCAAAGAGCTCGAGCATGGTGACTCCAGGGGTCGGGACGGCAATCAAGCTCTTAATGTATCACTCGCGTGGGGCGCAGGGGTTGACGGAGGGGACGGGGGCCTCTGTCAGGTCTCTGACAGAGGGGACGGGGGCATCTGTCAGGTCTCTGTCCCCTTTGTCATGCCTAGACCACCTGGAAGATGAAGAAGTCGAGGTAGTGGCTCTCGGGGAAGCCCCAAAGGATGGGGTGGTCGGGCGCCTGCTGACGCTCCTCGACCTGCTTGAGCTGGACGTTCGCAACGTGGGCGGCGTCGGCGACGGCCTTGGCGAGAAGGTCGCGCGTCATGAAGTGGGAGCAGCTGCACGTGGCGAGGTAGCCGCCGCGGGGCAGGAGCCTCAGGGCCTCGCAGTTGATCTCGCGGTACCCGCGCGCGGCGTGGGCGACGGTTCCGCGGCTCTTGGTGAAGGCGGGCGGATCGAGCACGATAAGGTCGAACGGACCGCCCTCCTCGCGCAGCCTGCCGCGGTCGCGCCTCAGTTCGGGAAGGTAGTCGAGGACGTTGGCGCACGTGAAGCCCATGCGGTCGGAGAGGCCGTTCAGGCGCGCGTTCTTCTCGGCGAGGTCAAGGGCGGACTGGCTCACGTCGACGCACCGTACGAAGTCGGCGCCGCCCGCGGCGACGTTCATGCCGAAGGGGCCAACGTGGCAGAAGCAGTCGAGCACGCGACGCCCGTGCGCGAGGCGCCGCACTGCGCGGCGATTGTACTTCTGGTCGAGGAAGAAGCCGGTCTTCTGGCTATTCTCGATGTCGACGGCGAACGAGAGGCCGTTCTCGCGCACGGAGACGACGGGCGAGTTCGGCGCGGGCGCCCCGTCCCACCAGCCCTTGTAGAGCGGAAGCCCCTCCTTGGCGCGCGACGGCGCGTCGTTGCGCTCGTAGATGGCGCACACGTCCTGCCCGCTGTCTCGAAGCGTCTCGAGCAGGAGCGGGTAGACGGTGTCGCGCAGGCGCTCCATGCCCACGGTGCCGACCTGTGCCACCAAGACGTGCTCGTAGCGGTCGACTACGAGGCCGGGCATGCCGTCCGCCTCCGAGAAGACCACGCGGCAGCAGGAGAGGTCGCTCTCGGCGCCCGGGAGCCCGCGCCCTCCCAGGCAGCTGACGCGATGCTGCCACGCCCAGCGCACGCGGCGCTCCCAGAACCGCTCGTCGACAAGGTCGTTGGCGTTGCGGGTCACCAGGCGGACGCGAATCTTGCTCTGCTCTGACAGCAGGCCGGTGCCCTGCCACGTTCCGTTCTCCTCAAAGACGTCGACCACGTCGCCGTTCTCGGCGGGGCGGCCGTCGACGGAGGAGGGCTCGCAGCGCAGGACCTCGCCCTCAAAGACCCAAGGGTGCCCGCCGGAGAGCGAGCGCGCCGCCTTGCGGGTGACGATGATCCGCGGGTAGGGACGGGTCTGCTTCATGGGTTCTCCTTGTCACGCTCGGCGCACTTCTCGGGCAGCTCCCTGTCATTATGTGCCAGACTGGACGGAGGCGGGGCGCACGGTCCCCGCGCGTGCGCCTGTCTGACCGAAGGGAGACACGATGGAGCTCACTCGCGAGCAGCTCGCTTCCATGATCGACCACACCAACCTCAAGGCGTTCGCGACGCGCGACGACATGCGCAGGCTCTGTGAGGAGGCGCGCGCGTGCGGCTTCAAGTCCGTTGCCATCAACGGGTGCCAGGTCCCGGTCTGCCGCGAGCTCCTTGCCGACTCGGAGGTGCAGATGGATGCCACCGTTGGCTTCCCTCTTGGCCAGACGAGCGTTGCCATGAAGGTGGCAGAGGCCCGCGAGATCCTCGAGGGTGGCTGCGGCGAGTTTGACTACGTGCTGAACGTCGGGCGCGTCCGCGAGGGCGACTACGACTATATCGAGGACGAGATGCGCCAGCTCGTTGCCGTTGCCCGCGAGGCGGGTGCCGGCTGCAAGGTGATTCTGGAGACGTGCTACCTCACGAACGAGCAGATCGAGCGCGTCTGCGAGGTCGCGCGCCGCGTGCGCCCGGACTTCGTCAAGACGTCGACGGGCTTTGGCAGCGGCGGTGCGACCGTCGAGCACGTGCGCCTCATGAAGCAGACCGTGGGAGACGACGTGCAGGTCAAGGCATCCGGTGGAATCCGTGACCTCGCCGGCGCGCTAGCCATGATCGAGGCGGGGGCCACGCGCCTCGGCACCTCTGCCGGTGTGAGCATCCTGAGCGAGCTCTCCGCGGAGTAGCGCGGTCGAAAACCTGACAGAGGGGACGGAGGCTTGACAGAGTCCCCCGTCCCCTCTGTCAGGTTAGTAGTGCCTTCCGTAGCGGCCGCCCCCAAAGCCGCGGCCGCGGGAGCGAGAGCCCGAGAACATCGTCCGCTTCGAGCGGGTGGTCGACCGGCTCGCTTGTGGCACGATGCGTCCGGCGTCGTAGGGGAAGTCGGGCAGGTCCCACACGGGCACGAGCTTCTTGGTGAAGTACTCGATCTCGCGCAGCGGGCTGATCTCGTCGGGCGCCACGAAGGTGTAGGCGTGCCCGGTGGCCCCGGCGCGTCCCGTGCGACCGATTCGGTGGACGTAGTCCTCGGGGTCCATGGGAACGTCGAAGTTGACCACGGCGTCAATGCCCGAGACGTCGATGCCACGGCTCATGACGTCGGTGGCAACGAGCACCTGGACCTTCCCGTCGCGGAAGCGCTCGAGCGCGCGGGCGCGAGCCTGCTGCGGGCGGTCCGCGTGCATGACGTCAACCTTCACGCCTACGTTCTTGAGGGTCTTCGAGACGTCGTCCACGCGGTGCTTGGTCCGGCAGAAGACGAGCACGCGCTCGGGCTTCTCGCCGGCGGCGCCTCCGGTCTCGAGAAGGGCGCGCAGCAGCTCGATCTTCTGGCCCTGCGTCACAGGGCAGAGGTGCTCCTCAACGGTGTCCGCGGTCTCTCCCACGCGGGAGATCTCCACCGAGGCGGGGTCCGTGAGCAGCGCGTCGATGGTGGACTTGATCGAGGGCGGGATGGTGGCAGAGAAGAGGAGCGTCTGGTGACGCTTGGGGAGCGCGTGCATGATGCGGCGAACGGAGGGCCAGAAGCCCATGTCGAGCATGCGGTCTGCCTCGTCGAGGACGAGGACCTTGACCTGGGAGAGGCTCACGTGGTTGTGCTCCATGAGGTCGATGAGCCTGCCGGGGGTGGCAACGAGCAGGTCGCAGCCGCGCTCGAGCTCCTTGATCTGGCGGTCGAACTTGGTCCCGCCCATGACGATGACCGCGCGCTGGCCGGTCTGCTCGCACACGACCCTCACGACGTTGTCGATCTGGGCGGCGAGCTCGCGCGTGGGTGTGACGACGAGGGCGTGCGGCCCCTTGCCCTCGGCGCCAGCGATGAGCTGCAGCGTGGGCAGCGCGAAGGCAGCCGTCTTGCCCGTGCCGGTCTGGGCGGACGCAACGATGTCGCGCCCGGAGAGCACGACGGGAATTGCCTGTGCCTGAACGGGGGTCGGCGCGGTGAAGCCGAGGGAATCGACCCCGGCGAGAATCTGCTCGTTTAGCCCGAGCTCGGCAAATGTAGTAGTCATGGGTGCAAGTATAGAGCATGGAACCTCTTGGCGAGGGCGAGCGCGCCGCACGGTGGATTGCGGCGCGTCCAAGGCCGTATACTATTCGAGGTAACGCGCAGAAACGGAGTCCGCATGCCCATCAACATCCCCGACGGCCTGCCCGCCAAGACGATTCTCCAGCAGGAGCGAATCTTCGCGCTCGAGGAGGAGGTCGCGAGCCACCAGGAGATTCGTCCCCTGCGCGTGGCCATCCTCAACCTCATGCCCACCAAGATCGAGACCGAGACGCAGATCCTGCGACTCATCTCCAAGTCCCCGCTGCAGGTGAGCTGCGACTTCATGCGCGTCTCCACTCACGAGTCCACGCACGTCTCCCAGGACCACCTGGTCAAGTTCTACGACACCTTCGACGCCTTCCGCGACAAGAACTACGACGGTCTCATCATCACCGGCGCCCCCGTCGAGCACCTTGAGTACGATCAGGTCGACTACTGGGACGAGTTCTGCGAGATCGTGGACTGGAGCCAGGAGCATGTCTTCTCGACGATGTTTCTCTGCTGGGGGGCGCTCGGCGCGCTGTGGCACCTCTACCAGATTCCCAAGCGCCAGCTCGGTGCCAAGCTCTTTGGCGTCTTCAAGCAGCGCCTCTGCGACGAGTACAGCTTCCTCACGAACGGCTTCGACGAGGTTCACTACATGCCGCACAGCCGGCATGCCGCGATCGACACAGGGGCGCTCTCGGAGCACCCGGAGCTGTGCGTGCTCTCGGAGGGCTTCACGAGCGGGCCGTCGCTCTTGGCCACGCGCGACTTCCATGAGGTCTACGTGACCGGTCACTTTGAGTACGGTCGCGACACCCTGGCCGACGAGTTCTGGCGCGACTTCCACAAGGGCCTGCCCATCCGCGTGCCCGAGAACTACTTCCCTGACGACGATCCCGAGCAGCAACCGCTCTTCACGTGGCGCGCGCATGCGAACCTGCTCTACCGTAACTGGCTCAACTGGGTCTACCAGATGACGCCGTACGACCTGGCGGAGATTCCCGCTGCCGTCGCCGAGCTGCGCGAGCGGGCGACGGCCGCCACCGGCCACGTGGACAAGTTCTAGGCGAGAAGACCGTGGCAGAGGAGCGTCTGACAGAAGAGCTGCTTGAGCGCCTGCGCGCGTCTGCTCGTCCGGAGGCCTACCTCGACGAGGGTCTCACGATCGATCGCGAGCTGTCTGACTACCTGTACGAGTTGCGCATCGAGAAGGGCCTCAAGCGCTCTACGATTATCAAGGCCTGCGGCATCAACCAGACCCAGGGTTACGACATCTTTGGCGGAAAGAGCAAGCCCGGACGTGACAAGGCCATCATGCTGTCTCTTGGCATGGGCTGCACCCTGCGTGAGACGCAGCGCATCATGCGCCTGGCTGGCGTGTCGGAGCTCTGGCCCAAGACGCGCCGCGACGCCATCATCATCTGGTGCATAGAGCACGGCATGTCTTGCCAAGAGACCGACGACGAACTCTTCCGTCTGAACGAGGATACCCTTTTCAAGAACACCGGCCCGCTCACCTAGGTTCGTTGGCAGTTCAGCTGCCAACTGAGGACTCAGTTGGCAACGGAACCTAAGCTCTATGGAGAGGGCCAAAGGTCGAGAAGAACGGGCGGAGAGTGGACGACGAGCAAATCATGCATGCCATGGATCTTGATGACGCCTATCGTGTGGAACGCGTGCTCGCCCGTGGGGCGGGCGGCGTGACCGAGATTGTGACGCTGGGGGAGTCGGGGCCGTTCGTCCGCAAGCGCATACCGTCCAAGCTGGCGCGTCGAGGCGTGTGGGGTACCCTCGCCGAGTGCGACTCCGCGCGCTTGCCTCATGTGATTGCCACCTACGAGATGCCGGACGAGTTCGTGGCGGTGTGCGACTTCGTTCCCGGCGAGAATCTGGAGCAGCTCTTGTCCGCGCGAGGGCGCCTTGCCGAGACGGACGCTACGCGCCTGGTGGTTCAGCTCTGCGAGGCTGCCGCCGCGCTCCACGCGCATGGCATCATCCATCGGGACATCTCGCCAACCAATGTGATCGTGGCGGCGGACGGTGCGCACCTCATCGATCTGGGCATTGCGCGCTTTAGGGCCGAGGGCGCCACGCACGACACTACGCAGCTCGGCACTCCCGGCTTTGCCGCTCCCGAGCAGCACGGCTTTGCTCAGACCGACGCCCGCACCGATGTCTACTCCCTTGGGCGCGTGTTGGGCTACCTACTCACAGGCGTTCGCCCCGAGATGCCAGATGCCGCAGAGTACGAACAGGCCCTCGCAGACGAGAAGATCGTGTCGCCGCAGATGCGGGCCATCGTGGAGCGTGCGAGCGCCTTCGAGCCCAGCGCGCGCTACCAGAGCGCGGCGGAGCTTGCCCGCGCGCTGGGGGCGGAGGTGGCGGACGCGGCAGCATCAGCGACCGGCTCTACCGCAACGACTATGTCGGGAACAGAGGACGATGCGGAGTCTGCTGTCAAGGGACCTGCCGTGACGGGGGGCTCGCACCTGCCTGTTGTCAAGGTCGCTCTCTGCGCTGCCCTGTTGATTGGCCTGGTTGGGGCTATCGCGCTCTTTGTGATTGACGCGGTTTCTGGCAACGGGTCGACGGGTGGGCGGACCGACGGGTCGGATGGCGGGGAATCCGAGGGCTCGATTTCGGCGCTCTTCCCGGACTTGGACGACTTGGCAGACGGGAATGCAAGCGCCGGCGCGGGGACCGGACAAAACGGCTCGCGCGCGGATGGTGCTGGCACCCAAAATGCGGATGAGAACCCGCTGGAGGTCGTAGAGTTTGGCTGGTCCGCGGGCTCAAGCGGCTACATCAGCTACGCCTTTGGCCTGCGCAACAACGCTAACACGCTCATCGAGTATCCGGCGGTGACCGTCACCGGGCGAGACGCCGACGGCTCCGTGCTCTTCTCGGACGACTGGGTTGTCTCTGAGGTGGCGGCAGGGGAGACGGGCTACTTTGCCTCTATAGCGGGCAACGGGACCGCTCCGGCAACGGTGGAAATCACCCCCATCGCGCCAGATGACTATCAGTACACGTCACTTTCTGAAGCGCGCACGGTCTTCTCGGTCTCGGGTGCGCGTGAGGTGTCAGACGGCTTTGGAGGCATCCAGTTCGTGGGCGAGGTCACCACCGAGAAGGACGGCGGCTCAACGGGCATGGGCCAGGTCATCTTGAGCGTTGTGCTGCGTGATGAGTCTGGGCAGATTATCTACGGGGCCAGCGGCTTTGCCGACCGGCCTGCCGTGGGGGAGACAACCTCGTTTGCGATTGACGCCTTCGGTGCGCCCAGGGACTATGCGAGCTTTGAGGTCTACGCCTGTCCGTGGTAACCAGATCGCGGACGAGAAGCCCTACAGTCCAATGATCTCCTGCTTCTTTGCGTCAAACTCCTCTTGCGTGAGGATACCCATGTCGAGAAGGTCCTTGAGCTTCTTGAGCATCTCCATCTGCTCGTCCAGGCTTGGCTTCGGTGACGTCGGCGTACCGGACGCCTCCGGTACGGCGGTACCCTGAACCGAGGCGGCGTTCTGTGGGCTTATCGACTGTGCGAGGTTCATGCCAAAGAGCATGCCTCCACCATCGCCAAGTCCGTTGTCGCGCACACCCTCCGCAATCATCTGCTGTGCCGCCATATTTGCAGCCTGCTGGGAGACGTCCTCGTACGCGCGCACGCCCATGCGACGCTCGGAGAACTGGCGCACCAGCTCTCGAGACTCGTCGGAGAACTCGATGTTCTCAATGGCCAGCGCGCGCAGGCGCAGGCCAAAGCGCTCCTCCCAGGAGCCCGCGTTGTCCTGCTCGGACGAAATCTGCCGCGCGATGGCGTTGGTCTGCGAGGGCAGCTGCGAGACGCGGAATTCCGAGGAAAGCGCGTTGACTGCTGCGACGAACGAGTGAAGCAGCTCGGAGAGCAGCTGCTCGCGCGCCTGCGGATCGTCAAGCGAGTAGGCGGAGACGTTTGCCGGCACAAAGTTGCGCACAAACAGCTCGGCATCGCTCACCTGCACCGAGAAGGAGCCGTATGCAAAAACCTCAAGGTCAGTCCCATAGAAGAGGTCGTTGTATGCAAGCGGGCCGCGCGTGCCAAACTTGAGCCCGCGAATCTCGCGCAGGTTGACAAAGGCCACGCGCTTCTCCTCTGGGGACATGCCCGAGAAGCGAATGCGCTCTGCCGCCTGGTCCACAAGAATCTTCCCAATGCCCTTTTCGCGGCGGTCCTGCGCGTCAAAGAGGGTCGCCTCACCGTCGCGGTACTCAAAGCCGCCCGGCGAGGTAATGACCTGCTCAATCCCAGACTGGCTAAACACAAACGCTGCCGTGTTCTCTGGCACAAAGATTACGGAGCCGTTGGAGATGATGTCATCCGCCCCACGGTTGTTTCCGCGTCCATTCTGCGAGTTCTTGCGGATTCCGGGGACAACCACCGTGTGCTCGTCAAACGGACCGGCGGTGATGACATCTTGCCATTGATCGGCAAGCACTCCGCCAATGGAGTCAAGCGCAGCGTCAAGAATGCCCATTGCGACCTCCTAGAGCGTCTGTGTGGTGTCGCAGTAGCTGCAGGTTACGGTGGAGCCCGCTCGGCCTGAGAGTGGCGCTCGGCAGCCAACACACTTCTTGGTAACGTTGGCGGGCCGGTCAGCCTGCGCAGCACCCTTAGGCTTCCGCCCGCCTCCAAAGAGGGATCCGACGAGGTCCCTGGCCCCATCGACAACGTTGGTTATCTCAGGAGGAAGGTCCTCTTCCGCCCCAATGCCAGGCAGGTCTCCGTCGGCTGCCAGCGCAATGGCGCGTGCCCATCGCTCGGCCAGTCTCCGCGGATTGGTCGGGAAGGACAGCATGATGGTCTCGTCCCTAAAGGCGACCTGCAGACAGTAGCTGGAGCGGTACTTGGTGGCAAAGGCCTGCGGAACGTCGTTTTGCCGCTGGATTTTTGCGAGGGGGCACCGTTTGAGCATGCGCGCCTTCTTGAATAAACCCTGAGAGGCGCTCGCAACGAGAATGAGGTTCTGATTGGTGAGCACAAGCTCGTCGAGGGTCTCGCCGTCCGCGTCGTTGCCCAGCTTGACCGGTTGCTCCTGCATGACAACGAGCTCGCCCGGAGCGAGATTGTAGTCCTCCACCTTACCCTCCGTTTCTGCGTGTGCCGTTTCATCCTAGGAGGGAAGCCCTGGCGTTTCCTCAGTTGCCAACTGAAATACGAGGTGCGACGGGAAGTGAGGCAGGCTACGGGGACGTCGCTACACGATCTGTGCCACGTCCGCGAGGGCGACGACGTTGCCCATCGAGGTGGCAAACGACTCGTTGCCTGCGTACACTACGTGGCGATGCGTGGTGGGCACGCCCATCAGCTCGCCAAGCTCGCCCAGACTCTTGAAGAAGCGCGGGTTATAGGTTGCTGATGACTTGACCTCTATGATGTCAGCGGGTGCAGCACCTCGCTCGATGATGAGGTCAACCTCCTTGTTCGACGAGTCTCGCCAGTAGTACAGCTTTGCACGACGTCCCCGCGCGGCAAATGCCTTCGCCATCTCGGTGACCACCGCCGTTTCAAAGAGGGCCCCGTGCTTCTCAGACAGCACGACCTCTTCGCGCTCCTCCATGCCCAGCAGGCAGCATGCAAGGCCCGTGTCGCATAGGTAGAGCTTTGCCGTCTTTACGAGCCGTTTGCCGTAACTGCGGTAGTACGGGTGCAGGCGGAGCGTGATGAAACTCGCTTCGAGCACGGAGAGCCAGCTCTCGATGGTCTTGGGCGAGATGCTGCAGTCGCGTGCCATGTCCTCCTTGTTGAGCATCTGTGCCGTTCGGTCCGCGCAGAGGCCAAGAAACCGCTCGAACTCAGCAAGCTTGAGGATGCCGGAGCCTGTTCGTACATCGCGCTCTAGGTATGTTTGAACGTGGCTGGGATAGTAGTCTGCCGGGTCGATCCCCACATCATAGATGCGCGGATACCCTCCCGTCAGAAGCCACTCGTCAACGGATGCGGGCCGTAGCCCTGCCTCGTTAAGCTCATGCAGAGAGAGGGGCAGCAGGTGGAGAACCGCCGCTCTTCCGGCGAGTGATTGGGATATTGCCTCCATCAGCAGGAAGTTCTGGGACCCGGATAGTATGAACTGTCCGGGAGCGTTGTTTTTATCGACTACGCCCTGGATATAGGAGAAAAGGGAGGGCGCGCGCTGCGCCTCGTCAAAAATGACCCGGTCGTCGTAGAGGTCGAGAAACGCGCGGGGGTCGTTCTGCGCGAGGGCGCGAACGTCCTCGTCCTCAAGCGTCACGTAGCGATAGTGGGGAAAGAGGCTCCTGACGAGGGTCGACTTGCCGCTTTGGCGCGGGCCGGTCACGGTAACGACGGGGAATTTCTCTGCCATGGAGAGAATCTTTGGAGCAAGGTCGCGCCTTATCATGTGCCCCCCTCGCATGGTGGTCAATCGGCCGCAATATCTCGGACTACCGGAATTTCAAGAAATAGATTACCGGAATTTTATACCTATGAGTACCTGAATTATCAGAGTCAGATTACCGGAATTTCATCACTAGAGAGCAGTGCCCAAGCATCGCCGGTTTCCTCAGTTGCTAACTGAGGAAACCGGCTACCAGGCAAATCACAATGGCCTACAGATTGGATTTCATTCAGGTTCGTCGAATGGAGGGTGGTATGGACTGGGAGCCCGCGGGCAGGAGCGCCGACAAGCCAAAGGGCAAGAAGCGTCGCGGCTGCCTCGTTGCTATCGTGGTCGTGGTGGCGCTGCTCGTGATTGCTGGCGTCTCTCGCTGTGGCGGCGGAGGAGACGAGCGGCTTGACTGGCCCACGAGTGGGCTTGCAACGATGCTGCCGAAGCCGGACTCGGATGCGGGGAGCGTCATCGCTAATAGCGACGAGTCTTTCTCTGCGAGCGTTGATGACTACACGCAGGAGAAGTACGACTCCTATGTGGCTCAGTGTCAGGAGATGGGCTTCACTGTTGAGGTCGAGAACGGTACGGGAACATACGCTGCGTATTCAGAAGAGGGCTATCACCTGAGCCTCACATTCTTCGACTCTTCTGTCGGCAGCATGAACGTAACCCTGGACGCCCCCATTGAGATGAGCACAATCTCTTGGCCTGCTGTCGGTGCCGGCTCGCTGGTGCCCGCTCCGACCTCGACGACGGGCAGTATCGACTCCGACAGCTCGG
This sequence comes from Candidatus Olsenella pullistercoris, assembly GCA_019116525.1. Taxonomy (GTDB): domain Bacteria; phylum Actinomycetota; class Coriobacteriia; order Coriobacteriales; family Atopobiaceae; genus Thermophilibacter; species Thermophilibacter pullistercoris. The sequence continues at coordinate 37,574 of DXBM01000011.1, forward strand.
GCTTCTTCTTCGCCTACGTGGGCGAGACGAGCGCGGAGGACTACGCTGCCTACGTTGACGCGTGCTCTGATGCGGGGTTCAACGTTGACTACGACCGCGGAGATACGTGGTACGGAGCTGATAACGCAGACGGCGTCTCTCTGCGTGTTGAGTATCACGGTTTCAACACCATGTCGGTCCGCGTGGACGTGCCGGATGGCACGGAGGCCGAGCCCGCGGCAGAGGGCGAGGCGGTGAGCACGGAGACGACCACGCCCACCACTGATGCGTCGGGGGTCAACCCTGACTTCAAGGCGACCATGGACGGGTACGAGAGCTACATCAACGAGTACATCGATTTCATAAACACGTACAACAGCGACCCCAATAATGTGGTTGGTATGCTGGCGCAGTACAACGAAATGATGCAGGAGTATGCCAACTGGACCGAACAAATTGATGCCATCGACGAGAGCTCTCTGTCGGCAGCAGACCTTGCCTACTATACGGAGGTTATGGGTCGGGTGAACGCCCGCCTGCTGGAGGTTGGGCAGTAGTCGAACAGCACGCTAGAGCCAACCAAAGGGCGGCGCGCCGAGGGCGGTGCACCGCCCTTTCTCGTCTGCCTTAGGAATCGGCTCGCCTGCGGCGGCCTTGGCTTTGTTGTCTAGGCGCGCGAGTAGTATGAAAACGGTGCCGGACAAGTATCTGCATTGGGCCCGAGCCATCGGATCCGTGCGTGGGGGAGGGTCTTCGATGTCAAAGGTCAAAATCGTAAGCAATCCGTATCGTCGCACGACGGTATTCCTTAGCTGGGACGGGAAGACATGGAATCCCGTGGACTCCGCAAACAACCCCAACAGCCAGCTGCTGAGCAAGCAATTCTCGGAGGGGTTCTTTCCTTTTAAATCGGCCCAGATTGTTGAGGTGATTCTCTCCGAGTACGGTGGAGAGGAACCCGTTGTGGTTGAGTTCGAGGGGCCTGACGACGAGTGGGCGGAGCTTGTGGGCGCCTGCGACGAGACGGGTCTCAACGGACGGGTCGCACTAACCAGGGGGAGTCGAACCCTCGCTAATGCGCGGGACATACTGCCATTTGTCCGGGATGAGTTCGATGGCGTCTACTCCATCATCGCGGGGCAGGCAGACGGGCGCCCCAAGACCCGGGAGCTGCTGAGAAAGTTCCGTGACGCGTCGAGCGACGTGGTGCCCGTCTGTGTGGTGGGCAATTACAGCTCAGGCAAGTCGACCTTTATTAATGCACTCATTGGTGCCGAGCTGCTTCCAAGTAGCGACAGGCCGCTAACCGCTCGTGTGTTTCGCATAGAACGCTCCGATCAATCCGATCGGGCAAGCATCACGCTGGACTACTCCGGTGGGTCGCTTCGTTTTTGGTTTGGCGAGAAGGGGATTGACATCGACTCTCCTGCTTCGTCAAGTCAGCTTGCTGAGGAAGTGGCCGCTTGCGTTCAGCCCGACGACGCCTTGCCTGTCATTGATCGTGTTCGCAAGGCTTTGACCGTCATCAACAAATACAATCCTACTCCGGAGGAGGGCCTAGGCGATCTTGTTGAGGTTAGGGCCCCTTTTCGGGAGGACTGGTGGATGCGGGGCAAGAAGCTCGTCATCTTTGACACTCCGGGCTCCAACTCGAATTCAAACGCCCGGCACCTTGAGGTGCTCAAGGAGGCAATGCGCGGCATGTCGGACGGCCTCCCCATCTACGTGACTGAGTACAGCTCCCTCGATAGCAACGACAACGCGGAGCTCTACGATGAGATTCGAGAAATCGAGGCACTTGACGAGCGCTTTGCCATGGTCGTGGTCAACAAGGCGGATACGGCGGACCTTCCCGAGGACGATCAATCTCAGGAGATGGCCGAATACGTCCTTAACACTCCGGTGGTTCACAACCTCTATGCGCACGGTGTCTACTACGTCTCTTCTATCATGGGTCTTGGCGCCAAGACGGGTGGAGGCTTTGCCGATCGCCACTACGACCGCTGCTTCCGGCAGCTGCTTTCAAGCTATGATGACCCGGAGGACAGGTACTACACCCGCCTTTATCGCTACGACCTTATGCCGAGGCAGTTGAGAAAGAGGGCGCTCGCGGAGGCGGAGGGAAGCTCAAATCGCGTTCTCGCCAACAGCGGATTGTTCTGCGTTCAGCGCGGGATTGAGGACTTTGCTACCAAATACTCGGTCTATAACAAGTGCTCGCAGTCTGACGTCCTGCTCCACGAGCTTATTCAGAATACGGATGAGGCCCTTGAGGATGTGGCGGAGCGCGTTGAGGAGAGCCGTCGCCTTGGGCAGGACGATCTTGACGCAAGTAAGGGGGCTTGCCTAAGCAACCTCAGGGGAGAGTCAGTATCTCTTAGAACGACTGCAGTTGAGGGCTATCTTCCCCATATGAACGAGCAAGACTATCTTGAAGGAGCTGCCCTAAACTCAGACTTGCTACGTGCTTGGGAGAAAGACTTCTCCGAGACGCGTCAGAATGAGACGGGTGTTGACGAGAAGGGCAGGGCTGCTGCGGCTTCGCGTGCGGCCATTGGCTCAAAGCTGCGCGAACGTGCCACGAGTATGTTTGACTCCCGCGATTTTCTTGGCTTGGGTAGCCTGGTGGCAAGCTTTGCCAACGATGTTACCAAGGCGCTCGAGAGCCACTCGGATGAGGTGGACGCTAGAAGGGAGGCGGACAGGGCTGTTTCGGAGGACCTTCTCGAAAGGATACGCGAGCACTTTGACTCCGAGCTTGATCGAGCGTTTGTTGAGGTGGAACAACGTTCGCGGGAATACTGGGGTCGGTGCTCCGAGGAGGCGAGAGCCGCCCTTCTCGGCCTGATTTCCAACGGGGAGGGCATCGATGAGGAAAGACGTGGCATGCTACGCGACATCATCATCGATTTCCATCCGCTGAGTCTGTCGGATTCTGTGCCGGAGATCAAGGAGATTAGAAATCCCTTTGATCCCAACAAGCTATGGAAGGCCCCCATCACCATCCAGCACAACCTCGAGCTCTCGAGGAGGGTTTCTCGCTGGCGCTCTGCAGTTGAGCCTGCTCATGAGGATAGCTATACAACGTGGCTCAACGAGCTGACAGACAAACTCGCTGAGAACATCGTGGACCTCAACCCTGAGCTCAAGAGAAAACTGGACTTCATCAAGCAGAACGAGAGAGAGCTGGCTGACCTGCAGGTCAAGCGCGATCGCCTGCGCCGTGCCGAAGAGCGTGTCTCCTTGTTCATGTCTTGGCGTGGGGAGGACTGACATGGGGATTAAGGGCCTCGTCAAGAAGGCTGCCGGTAAGGCGGGAAATGCGGTATCCAAGCTTTCGTCGCTTAGTCCCGATCAGCTGGAAAAGATCGAGGACGCACGCGAGAAGTACCTAGGGACGATGCCCTCTGCGGATGACCCGGTTGCCAACGAGCTGACGAGCCGTCTTATCGCGGCGGCGGGGGTCGAAATCTACGACGCGTACCTACCCCAGATCAGCAAGGTCTACGTCCCCGCTGAGAGCACCGCAGAGTATGGAGGTCCGTTTGACTCCGCTCACAACGAGCGCTTCATCAACATCACCAAGTGGGTGAGTGACCCGGAGGAAAACAGCCTCGAGAAGCTTGTTAACGTCTATGACGTGCTCTCCAACGAGCGCTGCAACATTGCCTTGGTATTTCGCAGGACAAGGGACGCCGCCCGGGTCTACCTTGGTGTGATTGACACGGAGAACTCCGACAACAACGTCAACGTTGAATCGTACATACGCCGACTTGAGGGCGCGCTGCGGGGAAACTTTCCTGGCTCCGAGTGGTCGGGCGGGGTTGTCTCGGGTAAGATTCCCTGCCTAGGTAGCTTGCGTGACGTGTCTGTTGCCTCGGTTTCCAACATTCCCACTGAGAAGTCGGAGAGGTTCGTAAGCCAGACTATCGAAAAACTTCTAGATGGGATTGTTCCACGAAGCCGTCGCGAGGAGTACACGGTTATTCTGCTTGCCACGCCGACGCTTGACGTGGAGGAGCAAAAGCTGCGCCTGCAGCAGCTCTACACCGGGCTGGCCCCGTACGCTTCCTGGCAGACCAATTACACCTATCAAGAGTCTAGGTCGGAGGGGTCATCTGCAACGGTTGGGGTGAATGCCGGTTTGAGTGTGGGGCGGCAGGCTGGAACCAACCAGTCGCTGAGCGCTGGCGGGTCGGTTGCGGACTCAGAGAATCGGGGCGTAACGGATTCCGAGAGCGATTCTCAGCAGGTCTCAGTTTCGGAGTCGCAGAGTGATTCGACGTCGCATTCTGATGCGCAGAATGAGTCAGAAACTAGCGCCTGGAATGTTGGCGTGGGGGCGGGGGTCCCTACCACTCCGATTCAGGTTGGAGGAGGTGTCTCTCAGGGTAAGACCCGAGGAGCCAGTGTTACGGACACAACCACGCAAACGGCGACAAAAGGGCTAAGCGAAACCGTTGGAACGACTACCGGCCGTGCCGTCTCCAATACGCTCGGCCGGGCGGTCACCAGGTCGCTCACTAACACGGTTGGCAACTTCGCCAGCACAAACCTTGGTGGAAACTTTGGCGTCAACTTTGCGCGTTCGTCAACGGTGACGGCCACCATTGGCAAGAATGAAGGAATCACTCAGAACCACACTAACTACGCTATTAAGCATGCGCTCGAGCTTCTAGAGAAGCAGATGGCGCGCCTTGAGCAGGGCTCAGCCCTGGGTCTGTGGGACTTTGCGGCCTACGTATTGAGCGAGGACGTGACTACCGCTAGCAACGTTGCGCACTCCTATCTCGCTCTCACGCAGGGCGAGGAGTCGTTCATGTCGCTGGCGTCGGTGAATCTGTGGCGCGGCGATGTCTCGGGTGAGAGTGCGGCGCAAACCATCTGTGAGTATCTGTGCGATTTGCGCCATCCGCTCTTTGGGCTCAATCCAGATATTACGAAGAACCAGCCCAACGTGCTGCCGTATCCGGCTGTCGTTACGGCTACGACCACGTTGACAGGCAAGGAGCTTGCGCGCTCTCTCAACTTCCCTCGTAAGTCGATTGCTGGGCTTCCGGTCTTTGAGTGCGCGAGCTTTGGAAGGAACGTCGCAACGTTTGACGAGCGCCCACTGGGTCAGGGCGTGCGACTGGGAAACATCTATCACATGCACCGGGCGGAGCCGACGCCCGTTCTTCTCGACAAGGATTCTTTGACGTCGCACGTGTTCGTGACGGGTAGTACGGGCTCGGGAAAGAGCAATGCGGTCTACCGCCTGCTCGAGGGCGCCGTTGCACAGGGCGTGGGCTTCCTTGTTGTTGAGCCCGCCAAGGGCGAGTACAAGGACGTCTTTGGGTGCGATGAGGGTGTTAGCATATTCGGAACCAACCCGGAGTATGCCCCGCTTCTCAAGCTCGACCCGTTCAGTTTTCCGAAGGGGGTGCACGTCCTCGAGCACCTCGATCGCCTGATTGAGATATTCAACGTTTGCTGGCCTATGTATGCGGCGATGCCTGCGGTTCTCAAGAACGCGGTTGAGAAGGCATACGAGGACTGTGGGTGGGAACTCGCTGCATCGAGGAACCCCTACGGCGATGGCCTGTACCCATGTTTTGCAGACGTTGCCCGTAATGTGCGCGAGATCATCGACTCAAGCGAGTACGACGCGGAGAACAAAGGGGCGTACAAGGGCTCGCTGCTTACGCGTCTCAACTCGCTGACGACGGGAATCAATGGTACGGTGTTCTCGTCGGATGAGATTGATGCGGGTGAGCTTTTTGATGGGCGGACGATTGTCGACCTGAGTCGGGTTGGTTCAAGCGAGACGAAGTCCCTGCTCATGGGCATTCTCGTGCTCAAGCTTCAAGAGCATCGCATGGTGCAGGGGATGGTACACAATTCCGGTCTGCGACATCTGACCGTGCTTGAAGAAGCGCACAATCTGCTTAAGCGTACCTCGACCGAGCAGCCCGCTGAGGGCGGCAACCTGCTTGGCAAGAGCGTCGAGATGCTTTCAAATGCGATTGCTGAGATGCGCACGTACGGAGAAGGGTTTGTCATTGCCGACCAGGCTCCCGGGCTGCTTGACGCATCGGTGATTCGCAACACCAACACGAAGATTGTGCTTCGCCTTCCCGAGGGCGGGGACCGAGAGCTCGCGGGAGGTTCGGAAGCGCTTACCGATGCCCAGGTTACAGAGCTGGCAAGGCTTCCTCGCGGCGTTGCTGCGGTCTATCAGAACGATTGGATTGAGGCAGTTCTGTGCAAGATCGACAAGGCGGAGCACGGGGAGAGGCGGTATGAATATCGCCCGCCGACAGATAGCGTCCTGGAACGAGACGCCATGACAGCTCTGGAAATTGCCTCGCTGCTCAGCAAGTGCGAGAGCGTTACGGATGAGGCGAAGTTGCGAGATTATCGAGAGAAGATGTCCGGTCTTGGGCTGAGCGCTGCTCGGCAGGTTGCAGTGCTAGAGACGCTTCGGAATCCGCCTGCAGAGCCGCGTATGACAAAGCTTGCCCCGATTATGGGCGAACTATTTCCTGATACGAAGGCTGCCGTGGTCCAGGCTGTTAATGCGTCTAGTGAAATGCGCGAATGGACCGAGCGCGCGCGTGACGCCTTGCAGAGAGAGTGCGTGCAGGTTGAGCGTGGGCAGGTTGAGCGCGACATTATTCAAGCGCTTTTTGTCGGCTACCTGTACGTAGAGCAAAACGATGCCCACAAGTTGGAGAGGTGGGCTCGCGAAGGAGGGTTGTGGTGAGTTTCAGGCATGGTTCAGAAGTCCGTGGAAGAAATGAGGTTGCTGGAGCGCGCGAGGAATCGGGGTCGTTTAACCCGGACGCGCGTATTGGGCGGTCTAGTGTAGAGGTGAGTGAGGGTGCGAGTGCGTTCTCGCCCGATAAGCGGGTTGAGGTGTATCACGGAGGTGCTTATCGAGATGTGTTCATTTCCGGTGGAGGGCGAGAAGCACATCACATTCCCGCCAACGAGGTGAATGGGCTTGAATCGAGAGACGGCCCGTGTATCTCGATGGATGCGAAGGACCATCGAAAGACGGCGAGCTGCGGTATATCAAAAGAGGCTCGGGAATATCGCAAAATGCAGCGCGAGCTAATTGAGGCCGGCGATTTTAAGGCTGCTCTTAAGATGGATATCGACGATATCTTGTTTAGCAACAAGTTTGACGATGCGGAGAAATACAATGCTGGCCTTCATGAGGCCGCCGATTATGCAGAACGCATGGGTTTGATTCCCGATCAGGAAGGACTGTGGGATGCTCCAACTAACAGCCAATCCCCTAACTAACGTGGGTCCCATCGAGCTCGGCGCCACCCGCGAGGCCGTCCGCGCTGCTGCGGGTCCCGAGTTCGAGGAGTTCAGGAAGTCCCCCTCCAGCGAGAACACGACCGACGACTACGGTTCGTTTCACGTCTACTACGACGAGAACGACGCCTGCGTCGCGGTGGAGGTGTTCCCGGAAAACGAGGTCGTGGTCGATGGGGAGGTCGTCTTCCCAACCACGCTAGAAAAGGCCGCCGCCGCAATCCCGTCCCTTGAGCGCGATGACGACGGGCTGATCTCAACCGAGAAGTCGATTGGAATCTACGCGCCCTACGGCGAGATGGAGAGCATCCTGTTCGGTGTGCAGGGCTACTACGACTAGCGGTTCTTCTCGCCGTCGCCTCTTCCCGCCCTCACTCCGCCGCGAGGTACGCCCCCGCTGCCATGATCGCCAGGGCAACCCAAAACGACGGCTCCGGCCACTCCCGGAAAAGCGCGAGCGACAGCCCCGCGCCGATAAACGGCGCAATCGCGTAGTAGGCGCTGGTCTTTGCCGCACCCAGCTGCCGCTGGGCGTAGACGTAGAAGAAGATGCTGAGGCCATAGGCGAGAAAGCCCAGAAGGAGTGACCCGAGCACATAGGGCAGCGCCGGGAGGGACTCGCCCACCGCGAAGGCTATCACAAGAGAGCCGAGGCCTGAGCCAAACCCCTTGAGCACCACGATTTCCAACGGGTCGCTCTGCGACATCATGCGTGTGCAGTTGTTCTCGAATCCCCAGCAGACGCAGGCGGCAAGCACCAGCAGGGAGCCGGAGGAGAAGCTCAGGCTCGACGCGTCCTCGAAGGAGAGGATTAGGCTCGAGAGGGTGATGAGGCCAATGGCGATCCACAGGCGCCGGCTGATCGCCTCCCTGAACACGAGGAGCGCAATCAGCGAGGTCGCCACGATTTCAAAGTTATTGAGGAGCGAGGCGTTGGCCGAGGTCGTGGTCGCGAGACCCGCCATGAGGCAGATGGGCGCCGCTATGTCCAGGGCGATCATCCCCACCGTGTAAGGAAGGTCCTTGCGGGTGAGCCGCTGCTCGGAGGCGCCGAGGCCCGCCTGCCGTCGGATGACGCCCAGAAGCAGCATGCCCAGTCCGGCGCCCAAATAGAGCAGGGCTGCCATCATCGTGGGAGAGACATCGCCGAGCAGGACCTTGGAGACGGGGGAGCTGATGGCATAGAGCGCCGCCGCAAGAAGTGCCCAGACGATGGAGACTCGCCTCTCGCTCACATGACCTCCTTGCTCCGGCCGTCGTAACGCGAAAAGGTGGGCGCATGGCGCGAAGGTAGCGTCCTCACATCAGGGCCCGGACGCGAGGCGGCGTCCGGGCCCGTTGTCCTTCTCGCCAAGCGCGATGATACGAAGGGACTGTCCCTTCGTATCATCTAGCAGGTTGCTCCGCCGACCACGGTCTTGTTGAGGATGGCCTCCTTGTCGATGGGGGTCGTCAGCAGCCTCTCCTGCACGTAGTCAAAGCCGAGGCGCGCCACGGTGTCGGCAAAGCGCTCGCCGCTCTGCCCCTCGTCGCGGAAGAAGAGGATGGCGCGCTCCACGACGTCCATGACCTCGTCCTCGTTGGTGAAGATCTTCTCGAGCGCGCGTCCGTGCGCGGTCTTCTTGCCCCAGCGTCCGCCGATGTAGACCTTGTACCCGGCGAGACCCTCGGTCACGGCCCCGAACGGGCACGCGCCCACGCAGCGTCCGCAGTGGTTGCACGCAGAGCCGTCGATCATGACCTTGCCGTCCGGCCCGATCTGCGCGTCGCCCATCGGGCATGCCCTCACGACCTGGCAGACCTTGCACGCGCGGCACTTCTCGAGGTCAACCTGCGGCACGCGCTGGCCAACGATGCCCAGGTCGTTGAGGTCGGGCTTGACGCACATGTTGGGGCACCCGCCCACGGCGATCTTGAACTTGTGGGGAAGCTCGACGCCGTGGTAGCCAACGTAGAAGCGCTCATGGAGCTTCTCGGAGAGGCCAAAGGTGTCGATGAGCCCGTACTGGCACGTGGTTCCCTTGCAGCTCACGACAGGGCGAACCTTGGATCCGGTGCCGCCCGCGTCGAGGCCGTGCTCCCGCAGGAACGCGATGCACTCCTCGATCCGCTCATAGCGGACCCCCTGGATCTCGAGCGTGAGACGCGTGGTCATCGTGACCTCGCCGGAGCCAAAGCGCTCGCTCGCCTCGGCCACGACCTTCTGCTCCTCGGCGGCGAGCTTGCCGTTGCGCGTGATGACGCGCACGTTGAAGACGTCGTCAAAGCGCTTGTCCTGGAGGCAGCCCAGCCCCTTGAGGCGCTTGATCTCCGCCGCCGGGAGCTTTGCGCCGGCCGGTCGCGGCACGTGCACCTCGTTGAAGGTGACGCCACCCTCGAGCACACGCGTTGCCGTGTAGCCGGCGGCCTTGAGGCGGTTCTGCGCAAAGTAGCCGCGCTTGCCCTTGGCACAGACGAGAAGGAGCTTGGCGTTGCGCGGCACCCCGCCGATGCCGTCGGGCCCGATCTTGGTGAGGTCCACCCAGCGGGCGCCGGGAATCGTGGGCGCGGGCAGCACGTCAACGACCTCGTAGCCCTCGGCGGCGCCGGCGGCGTACTCGGCGGGCGTGAGGCTCTCGAGCTCGCCGTCGAGCTTGTTCTCAAGGGTGTAGGCGGCGGTGACGAGCGGGTTGATGGCGGTCGAGAAGGGCGGCGCGTAGGAGAAGTCCATCATGTCGAGGTCGTCCACGGAAAGCCCCTGGCTGAGCGACACGACCATCGCGTCCACGACCTTGTCGACGGCCCCTGCGCCGAGCACCTGAACCCCCAGCAGCCGGCGCGTCTTCCTGCACGCGATGAGCTTGATGAAGAAGCTCGACGAGCCAGGGTAGTAGTGAGCCTTGTCGTCCACCACGCAGACGACCGAGACGGGGTCCATGCCCGCCTCGCGCGCCGCGGCCTCGGTGAGGCCCGTGCGGCCCCCGTTCAGGGTGGGCAGCAGACGAACCACGCCCGTGCCGAGCGCGCCCGGGTAGGCGGTTGGCCTGTCGGTGAGCGTGAGGGCCAGGGCGCGCGCGGCGATGTTCGCGGTCGAGCCCATCGCGCTCCACTGCGGCGCGCCGGTGACGCGATTGCGGACCTCGGCGCAGTCGCCGGCGGCGTAGACGTTGGGGAGGTTGGTGGCCATGTGCTCGTCGACAAGGACACAGCCCTTGAGCAGCTCAATCCCCGATCCCTCGAGCCAGGCGGTCGCCGGGCGGATGCCGATGGCGAGAACGACCACGTCGGCCGGGAGCGTCCCCGCGCTCGTCTCAACGCGCTCGGCGCGCCCTTCTCCTGTGATGCCCGTGAGCGAGGCAGAGGTAACGACGCGCACCCCAGCGGCCTTGAGCTGGCGCTTGGCGAAGTCGGCCATCTCGGGGTCAAAGACGTTGGGGAGAATCTGCGGCATGGCGTCGACCACCGTGACGGAGAGGCCCCGGGCGAGCAGGGCCTCGACGCACTCGAGCCCGATGAAGCCGGCCCCCACCACCACGGCGCGACGACAGCCGTTCTCCTCCACGTAGTCCCGCAGCGCGCAGGCATCGTCGGGCGTGCGCAGGCAGAAGACGCCCGGAAGGTCCGTCCCCGGAACGGGCGGCACGAAGGGCGTCGCGCCCGTTGCGATGACCAGGCGGTCGTACTTCTCGGTGCCCGCGGAGCCGTCCGCCCTGCGCACGCTCACCTCGTGCGCGGCGGCATCGAGCGCGGTGGCCTCCACGCCCGTCTCGACCTCCACGCCGGTGAGCCCCTCGTACGCCTGGGGCGTGTTGACGATTAGCCCCTCGCGCGAGGGGATGTCACCGCTCACGTAGTATGGCAGGCCGCAGCCCGCGTAGCTGATGTCCTGACCCTTGGTGATGACCTTGACCTCTGCCGAGCGGTCGCGGCGCTTGATCTTTGCCGCTGCCTTGGTTCCGGCAGCGACTCCGCCAACAATCAGGTACCTCATGGCGTTCCTCTCCCTGGGCGCCGCCTTGCGCGACGCGTCTACGGCAACCATCGTATATCCGCCGAGGGTCGTGGCCTCGCGGTTTTGCGTGGACGGCGCGCGCTGCCCCGCGCCCGGGCGTGCTCGCCGCCAGCATCCGCCCGCGTGCGGTGCCCTGTGGCAGAATGTGAGCAACCGACACGGGCGTGAGCCCAATGAGAGGAGCTTCCATGAAGGTTGCCATCCCCACCCTTGGCAAGGGCGGACTCGACTGCGAGCGCTCTGGCCACTTCGGCCACTGCGACTGCTTCACCGTCGTTGACGTGGAGGACGGCGCGGTCGGCGCCGTGAGCGTCATCGACAATCCTCCCCACGTGGAGGGCGGCTGCATGCGCCCCGTGGCGCTGCTCGCCGAGAACGGCATCGACGCGATCGTTGCTGCGGGCATGGGCATGCGCCCGATGATGGGCTTCGCGCAGGCGGGCATCACCGTCTACTTTGAGAACCAGACGCCGGGCGTGGGCGACGTCGCCCAGATGGCGGCCGCTGGCACCCTCCCGGTCATGGGCGAGGAGCACGCCTGCCACCACTAGGCGTTGCGCGCCCTGGCCCTTGGAGCGGGGCGTCTCGCCCTCGGTATGCCCGCCCTCGGACAAGTGTTGGGTGGTTTTGAGTGGAGGCCGTGAGTAGCCAGCTCACTCAGGCGAGCAAAATCGCTGGTGAGAGACTTGGCTGTACAGCGTGCTACTCGGGGACCACTCGCAGAACCACCCAACAAATGAATGCAGAACGAATGATGGACCATACACGGATGACGGGGGCGTGCTCATGGCCCTGCAAGGCCTGGTCATAGCTGGCTGCCTCTCTGGCGAGAGGGGGAACGCGAGCGCGGAGACGCTCGTGAGCGAGCTTGCGCTGGCGATAGGAGCCGACGTGACGTTGCGCGCCCGCACAGGAGGGCGCCCCGTGGGCCCGACGGTGATCGAGGCCCTTGCGGGGCTGCGGTCCCGCGGGGTCGGGCATGCGCTCGTCGTCACCACTCACTTGGCCAATGGCCGTCTTCACCGCGCGTGCGCGAGGGACGTGGCCCGCGCCGCCCCGGGCTTCGACGAGCTGCGCCTTGCCCCGCCCCTGCTTGCGGCCGAGCAGGACTATGCCGTCGTGGCCGCCGCGCTCGACGCCGCCCTTCCCGAGCGGCCCGCGCGCGTCATCGCGCTCGCAGGCCATCGTGGCGCGGAGTGCGAGGCGGCGCTGGCCACCCTCGAGCGAGCGCTGCTCGATCTTGGCAGGGGCGACGTGATCCTGGGCGCGCCTGCCCCCCTTGCCGAGCGCTTGGCGAGGCGGCCCGAGCGAAGGGTCCTTCTCGGTCCGCTTCTGATGGCGCTTGGCCATCACGCCCGCCACGACGTCCTGTCCAGCCTTCGCGCCGAGCTCGTGCGTGCCGGCGCGGACGTGACCGTATGGCCGCATGCGCTCGTTGAGCTGATCGCCGTGCGCGCCCTTATAGTTGACCATGCGAGAAGGGAACTTCCATGAAGCTTGTGATTGCCTCCGACATCCACGGCGCGGCCGACGCCTGTGCCCGACTCATGTCCGCCATCGAGGCCGAGAGCCCCGACCGCGTGGTTCTTCTCGGCGACCTGCTCTATCACGGGCCGCGCAACGACCTGCCGGCCGACTACGCCCCCAAGCGCGTGATCGAGATGCTCAACTCCCTGGCCGACCGCGTGATCGCCGTGCGAGGCAACTGTGAGGCCGAGGTGGACCAGATGGTCCTCTCCTTCCCGTGCATGGCCGACCACAACGTCCTGCTTGACCCCACTGCGGAGGGTGGTCCCGTCACGCTCTTCCTCACGCACGGCCATGTGTACGGGCCCGGGTACCACAACAGCGTTGATCGCTGGCCCGCGCTGCCCGAGCGCGCGGCGATCGTCTACGGGCACACGCACATCAAGGTGAACGAGGGGAGTGCGAAGCACCCCGGCGCGTGGGTCTTCAACCCCGGATCGGTGGGCATTCCCAAGGACGGGACCGCGAGCTTTGGTATCTACGAGAACGGTCGATTTGAGCATCGCCTGCTGTAGGAGCCCGTGCGGGGAGCTCGGGGAGGCTGTTGCCGTCCGCCCTGGCTCAAACTGGCCGAAGTGAACGGCTTCGCGCCGGCAGCTCTCCGTGTCGCGTTTTCAGACAAACGACATCAGGCCATTTGTTGCCCGGTCAGGAGCCCTGTTCCGACCGGGGCCGATTTGCTCGTTCACTTCGGCCAGTTTGAGCCAGCGGCGCGCGTTTCAGCCTCCTCGGTGACAGGTCGCCCTATCCTGCAGCGCCCCTCAATTGTGTGCGTCAAAAAATCTAATGTGTAGAGACTTAGATTATGTATAGAATCATGACGCAGCGGGGATAAACTCCACCGTACACAGAAGGAATCACGCGAGAGGGGCGGCGCACGTCCGTCCCGCGCAGGAAAAAGGAGAGCAACCATGGGCAAGATTCTCGGCATCGACCTGGGTACCACCAACTCCGCGATGGCGGTCTTCGAGGGCGGCGACCCCTCGATCATCGTCAACGCCGAGGGCGACCGCACCACCCCGTCCGTCGTCGGCTTCCGCGCTGACGGCGACCGCATCGTCGGCAAGGCTGCCAAGAACCAGGCCGTCACCAACCCCACCAACACCGTCTTCTCGATCAAGCGCTTCATGGGCCGTCGCTACGACGAGGTCGGCTCCGAGCTCAAGACCGTCCCGTACAAGGTCAAGGCGGGCGTGGGCGGCCGCGCCGTCGTTGAGATCGACGGCGAGGACTTCACCCCCGAGCAGATCAGCGCCATGATTCTCTCCAAGATGAAGGCCGACGCCGAGAAGTACCTTGGCGAGACCGTGACCGACGCTGTCATCACCGTCCCCGCCTACTTCAACGACGCCCA
>DXBM01000071.1 GCA_019116525.1 Candidatus Olsenella pullistercoris
GGGGGGACGGGGGGATCTGTCAACCCGGCGCGCCGGGTTGACAGATCCCCCCGTCCCCCCTGTCAGCCCCCCGTCGGCCCGGCAAGGCCTCGTCACACGACGACGCTGAAGAAGGCGATGTCGAACGCAGCGCCGCCATCCGGCGCGTTGCCCGCTCTGATCTGGCCGCCCTGCGCGGTGACGAGGCTCTTGGCGAGCGCGAGCCCGATTCCCACCCCGCTCGGCTCTACCTCCGAGGGCGCGTCCCTCTCGCCGCTGCGCCAGAAGCGCTCGAAGACGTGGGGGAGGTCGTCCTCCGCGATGCCGGGGCCTGTGTCGGTGACGCGGACGCGGAACGCGAGCGCGTCCTGCGTGACGCTCACGCGGACCTCCCCGCCGGCAGGCGTGTGCTCGAGGCAGTTCTTGAGGATGTTCTCGAGCGCCTCCGCGGTCCAGGCGAGGTCGCCGCAGAATCCGGCGCCGGGCTGCACGTCGCAAACGAGGCGCACGTCAGCGAGGTCAAACGCAACGGCGAGCGGGTCTGCGGCGCGCGACACGAGCTCGCTTGCGCTCACGTGCTCGCGAGAGAGGCGCACCACGCCGGCGTCGATGCGCGCGAGCTTGAGCAGTGACGAGACGAGCCACTCCACGCGGTCCTCGAGGCGCTCCATCGTGCGCAGGCGCGCGAGCTCCTGCTCGTGGGACCCGTCCTCGACGAGGGCACCCCGCACAAGGGAGGTCATGAGGGCAAGTGACGTGAGAGGGGTCTTGAGCTGGTGCGATATGTCAGCAAGGGAGTCGGCGAGGGCATTGCGCTCACGGCTCAGGTCCTCGGCGGCGAGCGTCAGGCGGGTGCGCATCTTGTCGAGCTCCGAGGCGAGGATCGCGAGCTCCCCCTCGCGCATGCGCTCGAAGCTCACGTTGCGCTCGCCGTGCAGCACTGCGTCGACCTGGGCGGCAAGGCGTGCGAGCGCCCGGTAGCGCAGGGCGGTCGCAACAAGGAACGCCACGAGCAGAAGCGCCGCTACGACCGCCGTGCACGCGGCGGCGACGGGCCCCGCGATCCGCCAGGTGGCAAACGCCCCAAAGGCGCCGATGACGACGAACGCCGCGCACGCCCGCGCGACCTCTCGGTTGCGACGGATCACGCGCGGCCCCCGTCCGGGGCGGCCTTGTAGCCGAGCCCGCGCACGGTCACGATCAGGCGCGGGGCGGCCGGGTCGTCCTCGAGCTTGTCGCGCAGGCGCTTGATGTAGACGGAGAGGGTGTTCTCCTCCACGAACGCCCCCGCGTCGTCCCAGAGCGCGTTGCGCATCATGTCGCGCGTGACGAGCTTCCCGGCGTTCTTGGCAAAGAGGAGGAGGAGCCGGTACTCGAGCGCCGAGAGCATGACCTCCTCGCCGTCCTTCTCGACGTAGGCCCGGTCGAGGTCGATGGTGATGGGCCCCAGCGAGAGCGTCGTGCGCTCCGGTCGCGCGCGGCGAATGGCCGCCTGTATGCGCGCCACGAGCTCGCGCGGGCGGAAGGGCTTGGCCACGTAGTCGTCGGCGCCCATGGAGAGGCCTGTCACGGTGTTGAGCTCGTCGTCGGAGGCGGTGAGGAAGATCACCGGCACCTGCGGCGTGGCCGCCTTGATGGCATTCATGACGGCAAAGCCGTTTCCCTGGGCGAGCGTGAGGTCCACGAGGGCGAGCGCGAAGTCGGCGTGAGGGCGCAGCGCCAGCTCGACGGCACCCGACTGGGTAGGGGAGGACTCGACGACAAAGCCCTCGCGAGCGAGAAGCTCCGAGAGCCCCTCCACGATGAGCGGGTCGTCCTCGGCGAGCAGGATGCGCAGCGGCTCCATGTGCCTCCTTCCGTTGTCTGCGGGAGCTGACACGAGTATACGGTCCCGTGTCGCGCCCCCGCATGACGCTTTCGTCACGACGTTGCACGAGCGCTATCATGGTGCCCGGGCGAGAAGGACGGGAGAGACGTGCGCAACCTCATCGAACAGCTGCTCAAGTTCGGCATCGTCGGAGTCGTGGCAACGGTGATCGACTTCGGCGTGATGATCGCCCTCAGGGAGGGCGCGGGGCTCACGCCCGTCGTTGCATCGACGATCTCGTTCTGCGTGTCGCTCGTGTTCAACTACGTCGCGAGCATGCGCTTCGTCTTCGCGCGCCGCGACGACATGGGGCGGGCGCGCGAGTTCACGACCTTTCTCGTCCTCTCCCTCGTGGGCCTCGGGATCAACGCGCTGCTCATGTGGGCGGGCACCGAGCTCGCCACGTACGACTATCGCCTCGTGAAGGTCTTTGCCACGGCGGTCGTCATGCTGTGGAACTTCGTCACGCGCAAGATCTTCCTGGAGCGCAGGGAGTAGGCGCGCAGCGGGTCGATGCCGCGACGATTTCCGAGTGCAGGAACCTGGTGGTTTTGCACCAGACGGCCCCTCTCGTTCCGAGAAGTGCCTCAGAGCCGTTGTTCTTCTCGGTTGTGAGCAACATCTTTTATGCCTGTCGAGAAGGACGCTCATATCCGGACGCATATATGAATGATTTGGCTCCTTAACTGGGGTTGTGAGCAATACCTTTGATGCAGTGGCGTCGTTCGCATCAAAGGTGTTGCTCACAACCGAGAAGAACGGTGGCGCTTATGGCTGCGTGCGGAGCGCGGTGCGTCGTCGGGGGCGCAAGGGTGCGGCCGGGCCGAGACGCCGCGCCGTTTTGCGGTGACGCCTCGGCCCGATGCGCGTCCCTACTGGATGCCGGGCACGTGCGGGATCGTGGCGAAGCCGGCCTCGAGCTCCTCGTCGGTGGGGACGTGGTCCTCCATCTCGCCACGGTTGAACTTGTCGTAGGCGACCATGTCGAAGTACCCCGTGCCCGTGAGGCCAAAGAGGATGGTCTTGGCCTCGCCGGTCTCGCGGCACTTCTCGGCCTCGCGCATGGCAGCCAGGATCGCGTGCGCGCTCTCGGGCGCCGGCAGGATCGTCTCGAGCTTGGCGAACCTCTCGCCCGCCTCGAAGACCTCCGTCTGGCGCACCGCCATCGCCTCGAGGTAGCCGTCGTGCTTGAGCTTGGAGACGATCGGGCTCATGCCGTGGTAGCGCAGGCCGCCGGCGTGGTCGGGGCTCGGGATGAAGCCGTTGCCGAGCGTGTACATCTTGCAGAGCGGGCAGGTCTGGCCCGTGTCGGCAAAGTCGTAGGCGTAGCGGCCGCGCGTGAGCGAGGGGCAGCTCGCGGGCTCCACGGCCACGAAGCGCGTGTCCGGGCGCTCGCCGCGGAGCTTGTCGCGCATGAAGGGGGCGATGAGCCCGCCGAGGTTGGAGCCGCCGCCCGCGCAGCCGATCACGACGTCAGGGTACTCGCCGAGCTCGCGCAGGGCCTCGTAGCTCTCGAGGCCGATGACGCTCTGGTGCAGCACCACCTGGTTGAGGACGCTTCCCAGCTGGTAGCGGCCGCGGTAGCCGGGCACGTGCAGGGCGCGCTCCACGGCCTCTGAGATCGCCGTGCCGAGGGAGCCGGTGGAGTCTGGGTGCTCGGCGAGGATGCGCCGGCCGGCCTCGGTGGCCTCGCTCGGGGAGGGGGTCACCGTTGCCCCGAAGGTCTCCATGATGTTGCGGCGGAACGGCTTCTGCTCGTAGGAGCACTTGACCATGAAGACGTCGAGGTCGAGGCCGTAGTGCGCCGCCGCCTCGGCGAGGGCGGTGCCCCACTGGCCGGCACCGGTCTCGGTGGTGATGTTGGTGAGCCCCTGGGCGTGGGCGTAGTATGCCTGCGCGAGCGCTGAGTTCAGCTTGTGCGAGCCGCTCGTGTTGTTTCCCTCGAACTTGTAGTAGATGTGAGCCGGCGTGTTCAGCGCGCGCTCGAGGTTGTACGCGCGACACAGCGGGCTCGGCCGGTAGACCTTGTACATCTCGCGCACGGGCTCGGGGATCTCCACGTAGGGCGTCTCGTCGTCGAGCTCCTGGTCGATAAGGGCGTCGGCAAAGACGGGCGCGAGGTCGGCGTGCGTTGCGACTGCCCCGTTCGGCAGGCGCATGGGCTCGGGCTTCTCGGGCATGTCGGCGCGCAGGTTGTACCAGGCCGTGGGGATCTGCTGCTCGCTCAGGTAGAGGCGGTACGGGCGGGACGTGGCCTGGTCGGTGGTGCCTGACATGGGTGCTCCTCTCTGTTTTGCCGCGCGCTCGCGCGGCGCTTCGACGCACAAGAAAAGGGCCCCCGGAACTGAGTCCGAGGGCCCTTTATGTGTGCGCGTGTGGCCTCCGTCAGTCCGGGATGAGAGTCGTCCTTGTCCACCACCACGCGCGAGCGCCAGCGAGCGCCGAGGCGCCGAGTGCTGCGATGCGCGGGCTGAGGGTCATGGACGAGATCCTTTCTCTGACGGTTGAGGGGAGCTTACCCAGAGATTGTTTCGTGCGTGTTAACGGTTGTGAACGAATCGGGGGAGGCGAGCTCGCAGGCGTCTTGGCGCAGCATCGCTCGCGCCTCGCGCTCGCTCGGGCACGCCGCGGCGAGAAGCTCGTGAAAGCGCGCGTTGTGGCTCGGCTCGAGCAGGTGGCAGAGCTCGTGCGCGACCACGTAGCCCAGGCAGGCTGGCGGGTAGGCCGCAAGGCGCACGTTGAGGCGGATGCGCCTCGTCGAAGGAGTGCACGAGCCCCACCGCGTGGACATGGAGCGGAGCTGCCAGCCGGACGCGCGCACGCCGAGCGCCCTCTCCGCGCGCGCAGCTGCCTCGGGCAGGTGGCGCGAGAGCTCCTCGCGCCAGACGTCCTCGGGGCGCATTCCCTCGGGCAGCCTCGCAAGGCGGCCCCAGAGCGGGAAGAGCCCGTCTTTGGCAAGGTCCTTCGCCGCCGCGGCGCGTCCCTCCCTGCGGGCGAGCTGGGCGCGCAGCCAGGCAGCGTGCGCGTCAAGGAAGCCCTGAGCCTCGGAGAGCGGGCAGCGCGCCGGCACGGAGAGCCGCACCGTCCCGTCCGCGCGCACGCGAAGGTTGAGGCGGCGGACGCGCGTGCGCGTCACCTCAACGGGCACGCCGCCCCTTCCTCCAGCGAGAAGCGTCCAATTTGTCCTCTCCGCAGCCAATCTCGCGCCGCCGCGAGGCTACGCCACGCGCGCGCCGTCGATGAAGACCGCCCGCACCTCGGTCATGACCTCGAAGGGGCTGCCGTCGGAGAGCAGGACGTCAACGTGGCGCGGCTCGGGGCGAACGGCGTCGTGGACGAGGCCGCCACGGATGAGGACGGGATGGGTCTGGGCAGGCTTCATGGGGCTTCCCTTCCGTGAAGAGAGCGGACGGCACCAGTCTATCCCTTTCGCACCTTGCAAAACCCTTAGCTGTCGATAAGCCCCTCCGATGGAAGCGCGTGCGAGCTGGCGCGACGATGTGCTCGTACGCTCGCGTCGTCCGAGAGGAGCCCTCATGCCAGCCGTCCTTCGCCTCGCGCTTGGAAACGTGTCGCGCTGCGTGCGCGACTACTCGGTCTACTTCGTTACGCTCGCGTTCGCAACATGCCTGCTGTACTCGTTCAACGCTGCGAACGACTACCTGCTCGCCATGCCGCTCTCCGAGGGTCAGCTCGAAGTCATCCACAAGGCCCGCGACATCACGGGAGCGTTCTCGGTCTTCGTGGTGCTCGTCTTCGGGGTGCTCGTTGCCTACGCGAGTCGCTTCATCGTGCGCAGACGCTCCCGCGAGCTCGCGACGTACTCCCTGCTCGGCATGCCCGCCCTCAAGGTGGCGGCCCTGCTCGCCGCCGAGGGGGTGCTCGTGGGCGCGCTCGCCCTCGCGTGCGGCATCGCGCTCGGGGCTGCGGCGTCCCCGGCGTTTGGATCGGTTGCAGCGCTCGTCTTTGGGGTCCCCTGGCGGCTCGCGTGGTCCTTCTCGCCCGAGATGGCCCTCATGACCTGCGGCTGGTTTGCGATCATAGAGGGCGTTGCCATTGCGCTCTCGGCTGCGTACGTGCTGCGCCGCCCGCTCGTGGAGCTCATTGGGCATGATCGCGCTCCGGAGCGCCTTGCCCTCTCGGGGCGGCGCGCGTCGCTCGCCCAGGCTGCCCTCGCCGCTCTCCTGCTTGGCGTCGTGTGGGGCTCGTGCCTGCTCATGCCCGGCCTCTTTGTGCTCACCATCCTGCCCATGGGATGGGCCGCCTACGTTGCGACCTCGATCGTCTTTCGTCTCGTTGCCGCCTGGGTGCCCAAGCTCGTGCGCAGGGGTGAGCGCTACTGGGAGGGAACGTGCGCCTTCACGCTGCGCCAGCTCGAGGGCCGCGTCTCCACCAGCTGTCAGGCGCTTTCGTGCACCTGCGTGCTGCTCGCGTGCGCGGTGTGCATGATCTGCGCCGGCCTTGCCTTTTCGCTGGGGCAGCGCGCGGCGGGAGGGGGAGAGCTTGGCTCGATGGCGGACGCGTCGCTCGCGCCCATCGGCTACGTGGGGATCCTCTACGGGGAGTCGTTCCTCGTGGCTGCCGCCGCGGTGCTCGCGCTGCAGCAGCTCAGCCAGGCGGCGGACGGTGCCAGGGCGTTCGAGACGCTCGGGGCGATAGGGATGGACGGGCGCGAGGCGCGCGGCTCCGTGCGCGCGCAGGTGGGAGCGTCCTTTGCGCTGCCCGCAGCCGTCGCCGTGGTTCACGACCTCGTTGGGATCACGCTCGTGAGGGGTCTTGCCAGGGGCGTGCCGGACGAGACGTTCCTCGCCATCGCGGTGTGCTCGCTCGCGGGCACGCTTGCCCTCCTCGCCCTCTTCTACGTGCTCTGCGAGCGCGAGTGCTGTCGGCTGCTCCTGGGTCCGCGCGGCGCACGGTCTTGAAAAAGCCCCGCCTTTAGCACGGCAGCGCCGTTTAATTTGCAGAAGTCCAACGAGTGACACGTGATTTTGGGGTGCCCTTGGAAACTCTCCCGAAAAACCGCAGGAAACAAAATCAAAGAACGAACCATATCCTTGTTCTGGCACAGAAAGCTGTGTCACTCATGCCCCTTTTGCAAATCTGAGGCCTTCTGAGTGTCACTCGTGCCGCTTTTTCAAATTGTCATGCGCCTGACGCCCAACGCGCGGCGCGCCTCGTCTGAAAAGAAGCGCAAGACCAAGGTATAGGCGCCTGACTGGCTGGGTACCCAAGAGCTAGTCGTCCACGCTTTCCGGAGGCCCCATGCTCGAGCTCAAAGAGATTTCCAAGCGCTACGTTACCGCGTCCTTCACGCAGGTTGCACTCGACGGGGTCTCGGTCTCCTTCCGGGACAGCGAGTTCGTGGCGATCCTCGGCCCCTCCGGCTCCGGCAAGACGACGATGCTCAACGTCATCGGCGGCCTCGATCACTTTGACGACGGAGACCTCGTCATTGACGGGGTCTCCACGCGCGAGTATCGGGACCGCGACTGGGACGCCTATCGCAACAACCGCATCGGCTTCGTCTTCCAGAGCTACAACCTCATCCCGCACCAGACGATCCTCGCCAACGTCGAGCTCGCGCTCACGCTCTCAGGCGTGGGCCGCGCCGAGCGCCGGCGCCGCGCGCTCGAGGCGCTCGAGCGCGTTGGCCTCGCCGACCACGTGAACAAGCGACCGAGCCAGCTCTCCGGCGGGCAGATGCAGCGCGT
>DXBM01000072.1 GCA_019116525.1 Candidatus Olsenella pullistercoris
CGGAGAGCGTGAAGGTGGCGTGGCCGCCGAACATCGCGGCGATCATGCCGGAGTCCTGCTCGGCAGCCCACCGCGCGAACTCGGCGTTCTCGGCGATTCCCTGGTCACGCTTTTCGTCGCCGCGGCGGTCAGAGGTCTCGTAGCACAGGCACGCGCGGATGCCCGTCTCCTCGCAGACGTCCTTGATCGCGAAGAGGGAGCCGGGAATCTCGCAGAAACTCGCGTGGTGGTCGAAGATCGTGGTCACGCCGTCGCGCAGGCTGTCGAGCACCGTGGCGTAGGCGCTCGCGCGCGTGCCGTCGAGCGTGAGGTTGTCGTCGATCTTCCACCACTGCTGCTCGAGGTTCTCGAGGAAGTTGGTGGGGTTGCAGCCCTTGATGGAAAGGCCGCGGGCAAGGCCCGAGTAGATGTGGGTGTGGCAGTTCACGAGGCCCGGCATGATGACGCCGCCGTGGGCGTCCACGATCTCGGCGTCCGGGTACTTCTCGGCGAGTGCCGCGGCGTCCCCGACCTCGGCGATCCTCTCGCCGTCGATGGCAACGGCGCCGTTCTCGAGGTAGGCGTTGCCGGCGTCGCGCGTGATGACGCGACCGTTGGTGACGAGCAGCATGACGTCTCCTATCTGTCTGGCGAGAAGACCGACCTTCTCGCCCCTCTTTCCTGCGGAATGATACGAAGGGACTGTCCTTTCGTATCATTCTTCGGGCTTGGGAAGGATGAGGTTGAGGATGATGGCCATGATGGCGGCCGGCGTGATGGCGTTGGAGCCGATGACCGTGGTCACCCAGCTCGGCATGCCCTCGCCGGCGAGGCAGCCCGAGGCCATCCAGATGCCGAGGCCAAAGACGACCGAGGTGCCCACGATCGTGGTGACGCGCGGGGTGAGGCCGTCCTTGGTGAACATGCGGACGCCGTTCATGGTGATGGTGCCGAAGACGCCCACCGTGGCGCCGCCGATGACGGGCTGCGGGATGGCCGTGAGCAGCGCGGAGAGCTGCGGGAGCAGGCCCGCCGCCGCGAAGACGGCCGCCACGATCACGAAGACCCACTTGTTGACGACCTTGTTAGAGCAGATGATGCCCACGTTCTGACCAAGCGCGGAGGTGGGCAGGCCGCCGATGAAGGCGGAGACGAGCGAGGTGCAGCCCTGGGAGACGATGGCGCCGGAGAGCTCGCGCTCGTCGGGCATGCGGTCCATGGAGCCGAGGCAGGCAGCGGAGACGTCGCCGATGACCTGGATGGCGACCATCGGGTAGACCACGGCGAGCGTGATGCAGACCTCGGGGTGGAACTCGATGGCATAGGGCATGATCTTGGGGAACGCGAAGATGCCGGCCGAGCCCACGGCGGAGAAGTCGAGCATGCCGAAGGGCGCGGACACGATGATGCCGGCGATCATGCCGAAGAAGACGCTGCCGAGCTTGAGGGTGCCCTTGGCGAAGTTGTTGAGGCCAAAGACCACGGCAAACGTGACGAGCGCCACGCACCAGGCCTGCGGGGTGCCCCAGAGCGCAGTGCCCTCGCCGCCGGCCATGTACTTGATGGCCGTCGGGTAGAGCGAGACGCCGATGGTAAAGATCACCGTGCCCGTGACGACCGGCGGGAAGAACGCCTTGAGCTTGCCGTAGAAGATGCCAAAGAGGATGGCCGCGATGCCGCCCACGATCTCGCCGCCGAGAAGCGCGCCGAAGGAGAACGTGGCGCCCATGGCCTGGAGGGCCGGCAGGAACGCGAACGAGACGCCCATGACGATGGGCAGGTTGCCGCCGATGCGGCGGAACGGGGCAAACGCCTGCAGCGCCGTGTCTATGGCGGAGAGGATCAGCGCGACCTGGATGATGTCGGTGCGCTGCTGGGTGGTGAAGTCAAAGGTGGCCGCGATGAGGATCGCCGGCGTGATGATGCCCGCAAACGACGCCAGCACGTGCTGGAGCGCACAGGGGATCATGTCGCCGATGGGCGGCATCCCCTCGCGTTGGAACAGGTAGTCGTGAGCGCTTGCGACTTCGGTCGTCTGCGACTTTGCCATCATCGTCCTCTCCACGATGCTCCCAGTCTGTTTCGATGGTATTACGTGCATCGGCTAACAAAATGTCTGCTTCGATGAAATTCTGTTAGACGGTCGGTTGCGGGGCGCGAACGGTCGGCGGAACGGCTCGTTGCCAAAAAAAACACGTTGTCCTTGAATTGATATAACGCCACGTCAGAGCCGCTCTTCTCGCCCGAGGCGACGCGTTGGGCGGTCAAGTGGGCCAAACAAAAAGTTTGGCCGGTCCGACTTTGGGGTACTATTTCGTGCGTTCACACACAGCGAGAAGAACGCCCGGGAGGGAGCATGACCGAGGCACAGCTCGACTTCTACAAGCGGCTCGCCCACGCGCTCGCGCTGCAGTTTGGCAGCGGATGCGAGGTGGTTGTCCACGACCTGGAGGCGGCAGACCCCAGCCACTCGATCGTGGCAATCGAGAACGGGCACGTGACCGGACGCAAGCTCGGCGACGGCCCGAGCCACGTGGTGCTCGAGGCCCTGCACGCGGGCGACGCCCAGATAGAGGACCGCCTCGCCTACCTCACCAGGACGGCCGACGGCAAGGTCCTCAAGTCCTCGACCGTCTTCATCCGGGACGAGCGCGGGCGCGCAGTGGGCATCTTCGCGCTCAACTTTGACATCACGGTGCTGAGGGCCGCCCAGGACACGATCGGCGAGCTCATCGGCACCGAGCCGAGCGAGTCGCGCGAGCCCGAGCCCATCGTGCGCAGCGTCGCCGACCTTCTCGACGACCTCATCGAGCAGAGCGTCGAGCTCGTGGGGACGCCCGTCGCCCTCATGACCAAGGAGGAGAAGGTCCGCGCGATCCGCTACCTCAACGACACCGGCGCGTTCCTCATCACCAAGTCGGGCCCCAAGGTCTGCAAGTTCTTTGGCATCTCCAAGTACACCCTCTACAGCTACCTCGACGAGGCAAAGAACGCCCCCAAGGACTAGCGAGGGCCCTTGGCCCGCGGCGCCCACGCGAGCCGGCGGCCCTTCTCGGCATGGCCTTCTGAAATAACGTGCACGGTTTGTTTTTACTTTGTATATGCGCAGGAATAATTTGGGCGAAACTCAAACTGTGCGCATTATTTCCCGCCATCGCGACGGGAGAAGCACCTGGCACGGAGAGAAGGACTCGGAGCCGCTAGTTCACGCCGCGGAAGCCGCGGCCGATGATCTCTGAGCTGCTCACGATCGTGATGAAGGCGCTCGGGTCCTGAGCGCGCACAAAGAGGCGCAGGCGCATGGCCTCGCGCCGCGTGAGCACGCTCGTGAGGATGGTCTGGCGCTTGCCGGAGTACGCGCCCCAGCCAAAGGTCACCGTGGCGGTGCGGCCCAGCTTCTTGACGATGAACTCCTCCACGTCGCGCGGGTGGTCGCAGATGACCTGGCAGACCTTGCGCTGGCGGATGGACTCGATGAAGCCGTCCACCACGAAGGTCTTGCCGATGAGCGCCAGCACGCAGTAGAGGCCCACGCGCGCGCCGAACAGGCCAATCGCTGCCACGACCACGCCCACGTCAACGGCGAAGAGCGCCTTGCCGATCTCGATGTCGGTACGCTTGCGCAAGATCATGGCGAGAATGTCCGTGCCACCGGTGGACGCGCCGATGTCAAAGACGATGGCCGACCCCACGGCGGGCAGCAGCACCGCAAAGCAGACGTCCAGCCAGAGGTCCCCGGTGACAGAGTTCGTGACCGGGAGCAGCCACTCGAGAAGCGAGGTGTAGCCCGAGAGCGCGAACGACGCGAACGCGCTCCACAGCACCGCCTTGCGGTCCAGGAACGCCAGGCCGAGAAGGACGAGCACGACGTTCATGATCCACATGTACGCGGAGACGGGGAGCGCCGGGAGCAGCGCGTTGAGAAGGATCGCAAAGCCGGTGGTCCCGCCGAAGGCGAGGTGGTTGGGCGTCTTGAAGAGCACGAGCGCCACCGCCGTCAGGACGAGCCCGAGGTTGAGCAGGCCAAAGAACTGCGGGAAGCTGTAGGCCATGCGCCTCTTGGAGAGCTTCTCGGCGCGGGCCGCCTCGTCGGGGGTCATCTCCCCCGCGACCGGCTCCACGATCTCTTGAGACCCCGCCTCATCCCCCATCAGGCTCCCCTTCCGACGCCCTTCGGCATCGGCAGTCTAGCACCTCTGAGGGACGCCATGGCGAGAAGTGCGCGCGAGTTTGGGACGGCTCTGGGGCGCGTTGCGTCCGCGGCGCGCACGTTGCGGGGAGGCGCGCAGGCTGTGGGCGTTCCGACACGCAGAGGTGCCTGCAGCCCTCACGTCCTTCTCGCCTAGCCCCGCCTCCGCTCGATCACGAGCGTGCGCACCAGCGAGAGGGCGAGGCCCGCCAGGACAAGGGCCGCGAGCACCCTGAACACCGTCGCGAGCCCGCCCATGAAGAGATCGGGCCGACCGGGCACGTAGCTCGTCACCGTCTGGCCGGCGAGCGCGCTCATGGTCCCGTAGAGCACGCCCGTCGAGACGGTCACGCCGAGGGACTACCCGAGGTAGCGCATGAGGTTGCCGAGCGAGCCCACGAACCCGAGCGCCTCCGGCTCCGCGTGGCCCATGATGAGGGAGTTGTTGGGCGACTGGAACAGCGCGCTGCCGAGCGAGGTGAACATGAGCATGGGCACGATGGCCGCGATGGGCGTGGAGAGCGCGAGCGTCGAGAGCCCGAGCAGCCCCAGGACAAAGACCAGCTGCCCCGCCAGCTTGGGCTTGATGCAGCCGACCTTGTCCGAGAGGGCGCCGGCGAGCGTCCCCACGGTCGCGTTGACGAGCGGGTAGCACGCCATCACCAGCCGTGCGCCCCGAGGTCCTACGCCTCGAGCCGCTCCGCGAGCATCTTGTTGAACGCCTTGGGGTTGCCCGAGCCCTTGGCTGCCTTCATGCACTGGCCCACGAGGAAGCCGAGCACCTTCTTGTTGCCGTCGCGGTACTGCTGGACCTGATCCATGCAGCGGCCGAGCACCTCGTCCACGATGGCGCCGAGCGCGCCCTCGTCGGTGGACTGGCGCATGCCGTGAGCGTCCACGTAGGCGGCCGGGTCCTCGGACGTGCCGTTCACCGCGTCGAGCACCTCGCGCGCCTGGGCAAACGTGATCGCGTCCTCGACGAGCAGCGCCGAGAGGCTCGCGACCTGCGCCGGCGTGAGGGCGTCGTAGCTGGGAACGAGGTTCACCATGACCTTGGCCACGGTCTCCGCGTTCTTCTCGCCCGCCGCGGAGAGCGCCTCCTCGAAGAACGTCGCCACCGACGGGTCGCCCGCGAGCTGGGCGGCATCGGCGCGCTTGAGGCCAAAGTCGGCCATGTAGCGGTCGCGCTTGGCGTCCGGCAGCTCCGGAATGCGCGCGCGGCAGCGGTCAATGAACTCGTCCGTGAGGTCGAAGGGCGCGAGGTCCGGATCGGGGAAGAGGCGGTAGTCGTCAGCGGTCTCCTTGACGCGCATGACCACGGTGCGCCGGCGACTCGGCTCCCAGTGGCGCGTCTCCTGGTAGACGATGCCGCCCTCCTCGAGCACCTCGGCCTGGCGGCAGATCTCATACTCGAGCGCGTCGTGCAGGCTCTTGAACGAGTTGATGTTCTTCATCTCGGTCTTGGTGCCAAACTTGGTCTCGCCGCGGCGGCGCAGCGAGATGTTGCCGTCGCAGCGCATCGAGCCGCTCTCGAGCGAGCAGTCGGAGATGCCGAGCGTGAGGAAGGTCTGGCGCAGCTTTTCCATGAAGAGGCGCGCCTCCTCGGGCGTGCGCAGGTCGGGCTCGGTGACGAGCTCGATGAGCGGCGTGCCGCAGCGGTTGTAGTCGATGAGGCTCTCGGTGGCGGCAGTGATGCGGCCCTCCTCGCCGCCCACGTGCACCATCTTGGCGGCGTCCTCCTCCATGTGGATGCGCAGGATGCGGATGGGCGCGACATAGCCGCCGTCAGCGTCCTTCTCGACCGTGTCGTCCGGGCGCTCCTTGGCACCGGCGCCAGAGACCTCCAGGTCAAGCTGGCCGTGCATGCAGAACGCCACCGGCCCCTGCGTGGTCTGGAAGTTCTTGGCCATGTCCGGATAGAAGTAGTGCTTGCGATAGAACATGGAGTGGCGCTGGATCTGGCAGTTGGTGGCCAGGCCCGCCATGACGATCGACTCGATGGCCTTCTCGTTGGGCACGGGCAGCGCGCCCGGCATGCCCAGACAGACGGGGCAGACGTTGGTGTTGGGCTCGTCGTCGTGGGAGAGGCGGCAGTTGCAGAACATCTTGGTCTCGAGCGTGGTGAGCTCGGTGTGGACCTCGAGGCCGATCACGGCCTCCCAGTCCTTGAGGACCTCGGCGAGCTTCTTCATGCGAGCTCACCCCCCTTCCCGGCAAACGCGGGCGCAACGGGGGCACCGCCGTCGGGCGAGAAGGACCGCTCGATCGCGCGCGCGAACGTGAGCAGGCTGGCGTCGGCGAAGGCCGGTCCCTGGAGCTGCGCGGACACGGGCAGGCCAGACTCGGCGCCCAGGCCCAGCGGCACCGAGATGCCGCCGTTGCCGGCGATGTTGTTGGAGATCGTGAACATGTCCGACGCGTACATCTGCGTGGGGTCGCTGAGCTCGCCGAACTTGAATGCCGTGCGCGGCGCGGCCGGCATGAGGATGACATCGCACTGCTCGTAGGCGCGGGCGTAGTCCGCCGTGATGAGGGTCCGGACCTGCTGCGCCGGGTAGTAGTACTTGTCGTAGGTGCCGCTCGAGAGGAGGTAGGCGCCCAGCATCTGGCGGCGCTTGGCCTCCTCGCCGAAGCCGTGCGCGCGGGAGAGCGAGGTCTGCTCCGCGAGCGTGGCGCAGCCCTGCTCCTGGTAGCCGTAGCGCACGCCGTCGAAGCGCGCGAGGTTGGAGAAGGCCTCGCACGGCGCGATCACGTAGTAGGCGGCGATGGCGGAGGCGATGTTGGGAAGGTCGACCTCCACGAGCTCCGCGCCCTGGTCGGCGAGGGCCTTGGCCGCGGCGCTCACGGCGTCGCGCACCTCCTGCGTGAGGCCGGCGGCGTCCATGAGGGCGGGCACGATGCCCACGCGGCGGCCCTCAATGGGGTCGTTCAGGTGGGCGAGGAAATCGACGGCGACCGGCTGGCTCGTGGAGTCCCACGGGTCGCGCCCGCCCGCAGCGAGCGCGTTCATGGCCAGGGCCACGTCCTCGACGCGACGGCCGAAGGGCCCGACCTGGTCGAGCGAGGACCCGAAGGCCACCACGCCATAGCGGCTGACCGCGCCGTAGGTGGGCTTCATGCCCACGACGCCGCAGAGCGAGGCGGGCTGGCGGATGGACCCGCCGGTGTCCGAGCCCAGGGAGACCGTGACCTCGCCTGCCGCGACCGCCGCGGCGGAGCCGCCCGAGGAGCCGCCCGGCACGCGCCCCGTGTCCCAGGGGTTTGCCGTGGGGTGAAAGGCCGACGACTCGGTGGAGGAGCCGAAGGCAAACTCGTCCATGTTGGTCTTGCCCATGGGGGTGGCGCCCGCGTCGAGCATGCGCTGGACACAGGTTGCCGTGAAGGTGGACTCGTAGTTCTCGAGCATGCGCGAGGCACAGGTGGTGCGGGTGCCCACGAGATGCATGTTGTCCTTGAAGGCAACGGGGACGCCGGCGAGCGGGCCAAGGGCCTCGCCGGCAGCGCGGGCCTTGTCCGTGGTCTCGGCGGCTGCGAGCGCGAGGTCGGCGGAGACCTGCAGGAAGGCCTGGACCTCTCCGTCACGCCGCTCGATGGCGTCGAGGGAGGCGCGGGCCACCTCGGTGGCGGAGAAGTCGCCCGCCGCCACGCCGGCGGCGATCTGGGCGGCAGAGAGCTGATCGAGGCACGCCATCAGCGGTCACCCCCCTGGTCTCCAAGGATGGACGGCACGCGGAAGCTGCGGCCGCGGCTCGAGCCGGCGTTGGAGAGCGCAACGTCAACGGGCAGTGCGCGAACCTCGACGTCCGGCACGTCATCGGCCATGACGTTGGAGAGATCGCCGATGGGGTGGAACGTGGGCTCCACGCCCTCGAGGTCGTACTGGCGAATGGGCTCGAGCAGCTCAACGGCCTCGTTCATGTACGCGGTCATCTCGTCGAGCTCCTCCTCGGTGAGGGCGATGCGCGCGTAGTCGGCGATGTCGCGCACGTCTTCTCTGGTAAGGGGCATGCTCACTCCTGTCCTGTGTCTGACGCTGCCCATTCTACGACAGGGCCCGCGCAAGGCGCTCGCGCCGCCCTCGGGCGAGACGAGCGCGCAACAATGGCGTGAGAGGCGGCTAATCCGGGAGCAACTGGCGCAAACTGCCCGAAGTGTGTGACTGAGCGCGCGCAAGCACGGCGAGGCAGGCGGGGAGCACGCAAAGGACCAGTTGGCAAGGAACGCAAAAGGCGCCGTTGCAAGAACACCGCGCCAGAGCCGTTCACTTCGGCCAATGAGCGCCAGTTCGATCCGTTTCAGCCTCCCCAGCCCCAAACCTTACGAAAGCGAAAGCCAGGCGTAAGGGGCTTCGATGGCTCTTGACGGCGCCGGCTGCGAGTATTCAGTCAGCAGTCACAGAAGGGAGCCAGCCATGAAGAAGATCATGTTCATCGCGTTCGTGGTGATCGCCGGCCTGGCCGTCATCCTCGACGACGGTCGGGCTCGCCCGAACCGTCGCCGCCACTAGGCGAGCGCCCCGTCCCCTCGCCTTTGCCCGGGGCGTCAAGGCGGCTCAGCAGCGAGCCTGCGCACGCGGCGAGCACCTGCTGAAAGAGGGTGCCAATGACCACGGGAAACATCACCTCGCCGGGAAAGTACTCCCCCGCGAGAACCGCCCCGGCAGAGATGTTGCGCATCCCGCAGAGGTACGTCATCGAGACCACCTGCTCACGCGGCCGGCGCAGGAGCCGCGCGACAACAAAGCCCCACGCGTAGCCAGATGCCGCGAAGACGCCGATGAAGGCAGTCACCGCCACGAGCATGGGCGTGAGGCTGCGCACGTAGGGGGCGACCCCCGTGCTGTTGGTGAGCACCACGAGCACGAGCGCGATCTTCGCTGCGGGAGCGATCGCCGGAGAGAGCTCGCGGCCCGCCCGACCGCGCGTGAGGTCGTTGGCCGCCGTGCCCGCGAGCGCCGGCAGGGCAACGGAGACGAGCATCTCCCCCATCATGCGCGCCGCGTCCACCTCTACCGCCTGGCCGAGAAGAACGTGCAGCGTGAGGGGTATGGAAAAGGGTGCCGCCACCGTGGAGACCAGAATCGTGGCGAGCGAGAGGGCCGGGTCGCCGCCCTGCATGTTGGTCCACATCGCCGCCACCACCGCCACCGGCACGCAGTACTCCAGCACAATGCCGCAGACGAGGTTGGGGTCGGCGCCGAAGAGCAGCGTGCCGAGCGCGCAGGCAAGCACGGGCATCCCGACAGACGCCACCGCGAGCGAGGCGAGCATCGGCGCCGGACGGCGCAGCACGAGCGCCACGTTGCCAAACGTGTTGGAGAGCGCGCTCTGAAACGTCATGAACGCAAAGCACGGTATCACGAGCGGCTTCATGACCGAGAGCTGATCGGGGAACAGCACCCCGAGCACCACGCAGGCAGGCGAGATGAACGCCATGTGCGTTCCGATAAAGGCCCCAACTGACTTCCATGCGTCCATGTGCGAGCGCCCTCCCCCGTGCCTCGCCCATCCTAGTGCGCGGAGGGCACGGCGGGCGGTCGCGTAACGCGCGCGAAAAGACCGCGCTCAGCGCGCGGCGGCAACCACAGCGTCGTAGGCCTCGGCGCGCGGGAGGCCAAACTCGCGGGCAAGGCGCTTGGCGAGCGCGCTCTTTGGCTCCCCGGCCGCAAGCCCGGAGGCGATCTCCTCCTCGAGCGTGCGCGCGGGCCCCGCGGCGGCGCGCCGGAGGCGCTCGAGCTCGTCCGCGTCCGGCGCCGCTATCACGATCACGCACTCGCCGCGCACCTCGCCGCGCTCGGCGACGATGCGCGCCAGCTCGGCAGCCTCGCCGCGCACGACCTCCTCGTGAAGCTTGGTGAGCTCGCGCACGAGCGCCACGCGACGCCCGGCGAGCACCTCGGCGACGTTGGCGAGCGTCTCGGCAACGCGGCGCGGGCTCTCGTAGATCACGAGCGCGCCGGGGACGGGCGCCAGCTCCCGCAGGCGCGCGAGCTGCTGCGCGCGCCTGCGCGGCAGGAACCCCTCGAAGAAGAAGTGGTCGCTCGCAAGGCCCGAGGCAACGAGCGCGCAGGTCACGGCGCTCGGCCCTGGCACCACCTCCACAGGGAGCCCGGCGTCGAGCGCGGCGTCCACGAGCCGCTGTCCGGGGTCGCTCACGCCCGGCATGCCCGCGTCGGAGACGAACGCGACGCGCTCGCCGGCGGCAATGCGCTCGAGCACGCCGGCGACCTTCTCGGCCATGACGTTCTCGTCGCAGCGCTCGAGGCGAACGTGCAGGTCAAATGCGGACATGAGCTTGCCGGTGACGCGCGTGTCCTCGCAGAGCACGAGGTCCGCCTCACCGAGCGTTCGAAGGGAGCGCGGCGAGGCGTCACCAAGGTTTCCTATGGGCGTGCCGACAACGCTGAGGATGCCCGGCATCAGACGATCATCCCGCGCTCGAAGGTGGCGAGCGCCACGCGAGCGTCCCAGCCGGCGAGCTTGCCGCTCGTCTTCCACGTGTTGAAGAACCACGCCGGGCACTTCTCGTACGTGCGAATCTGCTCGGAGGTGTAGACGCGCTCGAGGGCGATGCGCCCCTCGGGCGTCATCTGCGCGTCCGCGATGGGCAGCGACGACGACCACTTGCCGACCATGACCTCCATGCCCGAGCGGCGCGCCTCCCTGAGCGTGCGCTCGTGGGAGGCCACGAGGCGCCGGACCCCCGACGGCCCGGAGACGTCAACGCGGGCGGCGGGGCGGTCGAGGTGGCAGTCGAGCCAGACGTTGCGGTAGTGGCGCTGGGCCATGAAGCGCCCCCAGCCCCCGGGCATGCCGCCGTCCGGCATGATGACCACCGGCTCGTCCCCGGCGGCGCTGCGAACGAGCTCGTACGCCTCGCGGTAGTAGTTGCGCAGACGGTGCGCCGGCACGCCATCGGTGAGCGTGAGGCCGCGCCTGACCTGCGGGGAGACGTCGTCTGCCAGCTCGATGCCAAAGAAGCCGGCGCGCAGCGCGTAGCGCTTGGCGAGTGCGAAGACCACGTCGAGGATGCGCTCGCGCGGGACGTGGCAGTCTGCGAGGTCGGGCGCCATGCCGCTGCCGGAGCTGGGGCCGCCGAGGTTCATGGCAAGGGCGAAGACGACCTTGAGGCCAATCTCCTCAGCCCACTCGAGCGCCGTGTCAACCAGCTCGATGCAGCCTTGGTAGGGCCCGGGCTCCGGTCCGCTCTCGCCGTAGACGTACCACGGCACCGGAAGGCGCACCGCGTTGAACCCGCGCGCGGCGATCCGCACAAAGTCGTCCTTGGTCATGAAGCTCGCACGGTGGTTGCGCACGATCTCCGCGTAGCGCCGCTCGCCGACGGTCATCATCAGCGACTCCTCGTCGAGCGCGCCCGCCTCGGCAAAGAGCTCGGGCGTGACCCATGACTCAAGCGTGAGCCACCCCGTCAGGTTGACCCCGTGCAGCGCAAGCTCGGCCATGACGCACCTCCGCCCCTGAAAGCTTCCCTAGTCTGAGTATAGCCACGGCACCGGACAATAATGCCCGCGAGAAAAACAAGAGGGCGGGCGGCGGGCGGGACCAGACGGGCGGCAGGCGGGCGGAGCGGCGGGACGTGATCCCACGGCCTGCCCCACCTGTACCTGGTACAAATGGGACGACACGGTGTTGCCCCACTTGTACCTGGTACAGGTGGGGCAGTG
The DNA here is from genome assembly GCA_019116525.1 of Candidatus Olsenella pullistercoris. GTDB lineage: Bacteria > Actinomycetota > Coriobacteriia > Coriobacteriales > Atopobiaceae > Thermophilibacter > Thermophilibacter pullistercoris. The sequence goes on from DXBM01000072.1 coordinate 11,853, forward strand.
CAGGTGGGGCGGGTGAGGCAGGGAGCGCGGCTAGTCAGCGAGGTAGGTCGCGCAGTTGAGCGGGGTCTCGTAGACGTCCACGCGCGCGCAGGGAAGGCCGCGATCGCACAGGCGACCGCAGAGGTGACGCGCGAGGTTCTCGGCGGTAGTGCGGAACGGCAGCACCGTGAGCGAGAAGCCCTCGCCCTCAAGCGCCGCCACGGTGGCAGGCGCGAGCGTGCCCTCCTCCACGAGGAAGGTGTGGTCGAGCGCGTCGCACTCCTCGCGGACCGCACGCTTGAAGGCGCCGAAGTCCATCACCATGTCACGCTCCGTGCCCTTCTCGCCCAGAGCGTCAGTGCGCAGGTAGCACACGGCACGCCAGCGGTGCCCGTGCAGGTTCTCGCACTTGCCGTGGTAGTCGGCGAGGAAGTGGGCGGAGTCAAAGTGCCACTCGGTCTTGAGCTCGTACATGGTCCTCCTTGCGCGGGACGGTCATGGCCCTTCATGGTAGCGCTTGCAAGCGGCCACTAGGAGTCGTGCCCACCACGTGCCTCATCTGCGGGCAAGCAAATCACAGAGCCCGGCGGCGTCGATCTTCTCAAAGCGCGCCCCAGAGAATGCCGGGGCATCGCGCGTGAGGAGGTACGCGCACTCCGCAAGCTCGGCGGCCGCGCGCACGATACTGTCCTCGAAGTCGGGCTCGTCGGAGTCAAGGGCCGCGTCAATGACCTGCGTCGTAAGGTTGAGAGGCACGAACATGCGACGCAGCTCGCGAATCGCCTCGCGCGCGGCTGCCTCGTCCCCGTAGTGGCGACAGTAAACGTAGTACACGTCCTTAAGCGATGAGGAGAGGATGCAGCCTTCAACGTCATCGGCCACGAGCAACGAGCGCACTGCCGAAACGGTCTTCCCGTGAGCCGGACGGCTCGCCGACACAAGATCTATCAGCACGTTGGTGTCAATCAGGACCCTAGTCATGGCGCGTTCCGACCAAGGCTCGATCAGCCGCGCGCGAATCGTCCTCCCAAGGCATCTCAGGCTGGTCTGCCACAAGGGTCATGAGCTGCTCGAATGCTTGGCGGCGCGATTCTTTGCCGCTCCGCTCGGCTCGAATCACGAGCGTGCCCTCGCCAACGTACTCAATGCTCACCTTGTTGCCTACGAGAAATGCCTCGTCGCAAATGCTGACCGGGATGAAGATGGCACGGCTGTTTCCAACTTTGGATATGGTGGCGGATGGCACGGCCCCTCCCCTCGACGTTACTTTTGGTTAGTATAACCGTTATAACGACGTTTATACCGTCCCCAAGGAAGAGGAGGGCCTCGCCTCGCGCCTACGGGCGCGCGAGGTCGCGCACGCTCGAGCCCACCACGAGCTCGGGCGCCACGATCGAGAGCTCGGGCTCCCCCGCCTCGCCGTGAACCCTCATCATGAGCAGGTCGAACGCACGCCGGGCGAGCTCGCCCACGTCCTGCTGGACGGCCGTGATGCCAGGCAGGTAGAGGACGGACGCCTCGTTGCGGTCAAAGCTCACCACCGAGACGTCCTGCGGCACGCGCACGCCCAGCTCGGCGAGGCGGTTCATCACGCCCGCCGTGATGAGGTCGCTCGTCGAGAAGATCGCCGTGACCCCCTCCTCTATCAGCTCGCCCACCTTGCGGTAGCCGCTGTCGGAGTGGTAGTCACACTCGCGGACCAGCTCGGGAAGCACCGGCACGCCGCGCTCCTCGAGCGCGTTCTCGTAGCCGTAGAGGCGCAGGCGCCCGTTCTGGGAGTGGGCCGTCCTCGCCAGGCAGCCGATCCGCGTGTGTCCGTGGTCGAGCAGGTAGGCAACCGCCTGATGCGCGCCGTACTCGTTGTCCACGAAGACCTTGTCGCACTCGATGTCCTCGATCACGCGGTCCACCATCACGTACGGAACGGAGAGCTCGGTGAGAACGCGACGCAGGTCAGCGCCATCGGCAGACTCGTCGAGAATCTCGTCGCTCGGCACGAAGACGATGCCGTCCACACCGCGCGACTCAAGGCGCTGCAGCTGCTCGCAGTCGTAGTCGCTGCGGTCGTCCGAGTTGGTGATGAAAAGGCCGTAGCCCGCCTCGCGACAGGCCTCCTCAAGGCGCTTGGCCAGAGACGAGAAGAACGGGTTCTCGATGTCGGGCACGATGAGCCCGATGGTGTTGGAGCGGCGCATCGCGAGCCCGCGCGCAACCTCGTTGGCGCGGTAGTTGAGCCTGCGAGCCGCCTCGCGGATGCGCTCCTTGCTCTCCTCGGAGATGCGACACGGCCGATTGTTCAGGACCTGAGAGACCGCCGACTCGGAAAGCCCCACCTCGCGGGCGACGTCCTTGAGCGAGACCTTTCGCGCCATGCGTTCCCTTCTCGAGTTTGAATTGTCTAATTGTACGCGAAAGGCCCCCGCCCAAAGGACGGGGGCCCGCTGGAAGGACCGTTGCACACAGGTGCAACACGGGCGGCGCAGCTCCTAGAGGAACATCACCACAGAGAGCACGAACATGATCACAACGCCGGCGAGCATCGGGACGGACGTGCGGCGGACGATCTCGATCGGGCTCTTCCCGACAGAGCCGGAGACGATCATGACGACCGCGGAGACCGGCGAGACGGAGCGGAACAGGTTGCCGGCGAGGCCCATCGGCACGGAGATGGAGACGGCAGAGATGCCAGCGGCGGCGGCGAGCGCCGGGATCAGCGGCACCATGGCAAAGAAGAGCGAGGTGCCGGAGCCGCTGAGAAGGACGATGAGCGCGGTGAGGCCCACGAGGATGAGCGGCAGGACAAAGCCCATGCCGGTGCCGTTGATGCTGGTCATCGCGGACTCGAGGGAGCTGATCATGCCAATGGAGTTGAGGCCAACGACAAAGACCTGAGCGGCGACGGTCAGGGCCACGACGGGCATCGTGCCGCCCATGCCCTTGAAGAAGCCCTCGCTCTTGCCGAGAGCGTCCTTGGGGTTCCTGCTGAAGATGGCGTCGCAGATGAGGGCAACGAGGAACGAGAAGAGCGTGGCGACCTCAACGGAGAGCGAGAAGGTCGAGCCGCCAAGGACCTGCATCAGGTAGACGGCGATGAGCAGGAAGATCGGGAGCATCGGCAGGATGGCGTAGACGGTCTTGCGCAGCATCGAGCCCTCGATGACGAGGTCCTTGCCCTCGGCGTTGTCGACCTCGCCCTGGGCGCTGTCGCGCTTGTCGCAGAAGCGCTGCCAGAAGAGGTGGATGACAGCCATGATGATGAGGGTGGGGATGGAGACCATCGCGTGGTACTGGAGCACGTACTCGGTCACGGTGAGGCCGGCGTACTCAGGGTACTTGGCAAGCTCCTCGGCAATGGCCACGTTGTCGGAGCCGAGCGGGGTCGGCATGATCGTGGCGGTGGTGGCGATGATGCCGGCAGCGGTGAGCGGGCTCATGCCAGCCTTGCGCAGCACCGGGTAGAGCGTGGCAAGAAGGATGATCGCGAGGTTGGAGGCGCTGGGGACAACGAGCGAGAGCACGTTGCCGACGAGGAAGACCACAGGAACGAGCACGTAGGGGCTCTTGATCTTGCGGATGGGGCGCGTGAGCGCGTAAACGGTGGCGTCGTTGGCCCCGATCGAGCTCATGTAGGCGGAGTAGCCGCCCAGGATGAGGATGATGAAGCCGTACGAGGTGAGGCCGCTCTTAAACGTCGAGACTATTGCGAGCAGCGGGTCGAACAGGGGGATGCCGCTTGACTCAAAGCCCTCCACGGCGATGGAGTTGCCCGTCGCCATGGCGATGAACATGAGGACCACGCCCATGAGCAGCATCGTGATCGTAATGTCCATCTTCTTGAGGAGCATGAAGATCACCACGGCAAACGCCGCGACAACAACCGCCCACATCAATATAGGATCCATTACCCTTCCTTTCTACGTTCTTGTCGCGCGCACGGGACGCGCGAGCCAACTTGTGCGAACTACTTGCACTGCGCCAGGCGCTCGACCATCCAGCTGCGGAAGCGATCGGCGTCGATTCCCATGCACACGGTCGCGTTGGCGGGCTTGCCGAGGTAGCCCTTGAGGTCCACGAGCGTGCAGCCGGCCGTCATGGAGCCAGCCAGCTCGATGCCCACGTAGGTGTCAACGAGCTCGTACATCTCGGGGCAGAGAAGGACGGCCATCGCGTGGGCGTCGTACATCTTGAGGCCCGTGCGCAGCGAGCCGCCGCGATAGTGGTTGAACAGGGCGTAGAACATTTCGCCCGCGGGGCTCTCGTCACGGATGCGCTCGCTGTCCTCGGGGCGCAGCATCGCGGCCCAGCCCACGTCGAGCCCGGCCATCGTGATGGGCACGCCGGACGAGAAGACCACCGCGGCGGCCTCGGGGTCGGTGGCCACGTTGAACTCGGAGAGCACGCCCTTGTTGCCGCGCGCAGCGGTGCCGCCCATGAGCACGATGCGCTCGATGTGGCTCTTGACCTCGGGGTACGCCTTCAGGGTGAGGGCCACGTTGGTGAGCGGTGCCAGGGCGATGATCGTCACGGGCTCCTCGGAGGCGAGAAGGGCGTCGCGCATCGCGTCAACGGCGTTCTTCTCGAGAAGGAGGCTGCGGTCGGGCTCGTCGAACTCCCAGCCCTCCATGCCGCTCGCGCCGTGGACGTTGCTCGCGTCCACGAGCTCGCGGACGAGCGGCTCGGCGGCGCCGGCGGCGACCGGCACATGCTTCTTGAAGAAGGTGACGAGCTTGAGGGCGTTGTCGGTCGTGTGCTCGATGCCCACGTTGCCGCCAACGGTGGTGATGAGGCGAACGTCGAGCTCCTCGGCGAAGAGGGCGATGGCGATGGCGACCGCGTCGTCGATGCCAGGGTCCGTGTCAATGATGACGGGCTTCCTACTCATTGCAGACCTCCTTGAGATACGTGTCTACCTCCACAGCAGTTGGGATGGACTGCTGCGCTCCAACGCGGGACGCGGTGATGCCCGCGGCGCACGATGCCCAGCGCATGCCCTCCTCGATCGAGAGGCCAGAGACCTGGGCGGCCGCGATGACGCCGATGAAGGTGTCACCGGCGGCGGTGGTGTCCGCAACCTTCACGCGCTGAGCCTCCTGGCGGATGAAGCGCCCGTCGGCGAGCGCCGCCGAGCCACGGCCCCCGAGCGTGACGATCGCCGTCTTCGGGCCGAGCGCCACGAGCGCCTCGAGCGCGCTCCTGACGGAGTCCTCGTCGTCCGGGTAGATGCCGCAGACGGCCTCGCACTCCGTCTCGTTGACGCAGACGGTGTCGATGTAGCTCCACGCCTCCGCAGGAATCTCGCGCGGCGGCGCCAGGTTGATCATCGTGTGCATGCCGCGCTCGCGGGCGCTCTTGAGCGCCTCGACGGTCGTGTCGAGGTCGCACTCGAGCTGGGCCAGGAACACGTCCCCCTTGCGCGCGAGCATGTCGAGCCCCGAGTTCACCTCGTCGATCCCCAGCGCGTGGTTGGCGCCGGGACTGAGGATGATGCGGTTGTCGCCCTGCGCGCGCAGGACCACCGCCACGCCCGTCTCGGTCGACCCCGCGCGAAAGACCTCGTCCACGCGGACGCCGTACCCCGCGAGGCCGGACACGAGCTGGTCGCCAAAGGCGTCGTTGCCCACGGCGCCGATCAGGTAGGTGGGCACGCCGGACTTTGCCGCCGCGACGGCCTGGTTGGCGCCCTTTCCGCCCGCGTTGACGAAGAACCCCCAGCCGGGGATCGTCTCGCCCTGCTTTGGCATGCGCTCGCTCTCGATGGCGAGGTCCATGTTCAAGCTGCCGAACACTACGACGTTGTGCATGTTTTCCTCCTCTCCTTCGCTCCTTGAACTGCCTGCTTGCTCCTGCTGTGCCGTACTGTTTTGCTAAAGCGCTTTAGCTTTCACAGGTTCATCATATTCATGTTGCTAAAGCGCTTTATCTATAAGGGTGTGAAAGGTTGTGTTTTCCCGGCGAACGGTACAAGGGCGCCGCGGGCGGTCCGTGGTCGCTCGCGTAACCCACCTCATCGCTTGAAAATCGGGGCACGTCCCATGCTCGCGCAACGATCTGCTCGCGAATCGGTCCGTGTCCCATGCTGCATTGGCGATAAAACAGGGACGCGCCCCGTTTTTCGAGCGCCGATCAATCCAAAACTGGGACGCGCGGCAATTCGAGAGCAGAACGGGGCGCAATCATGGGACGAGCCCTGGTTCGCAAGCGACATGGCACCGCGCGCCCGCGGAACGTCCGTCCGATCGCAGCCTGCCGGACGTGAAAGCAAAACGTTCGCCCGTGGGTAGTTTCAAGCGTCAGAACTACCCACGGGCGTCAACTGTTCAACGTTTGGCGAGAAAAACTACCCACGGACGGCAATTCTCAGCACGCGCCCAACGCCAGGGGCGGCGAGAAGCCCGTGCGCCCGCTACTCCCCGGCGGGCGCGCTCCCTTCGCCCGAGCCCCCGCGGCCGCGTCCGCCGCGACGGCGACGACGGCGCTTCGGGGCGCCCTCAGCGCCCGGCTGCTGGCCGCCGCCCTGCTCCTGGGGACCGCCCGGCTGCTGGGCCTGGGCGCGCTTCTTGCGCGACGGCTGCATCCCTCGCGGCTGGCTCGCCGGAGCGGCCTGGCCGCCCTTGTCGCCCGGACGGCGACGGCGCGGAGCGGCATGCCCCTCGCGCGCGCCCTCGCCCTGGTCGCCCTCTGCCGCCTGGTGGTGGCGACGGCGATGCGACGACTGCTGGCCCTCGGCGGCAGGAACAGAACCCTGGCCCTGCCCGCCGTCGCCGGGACGGCGCTTGCGGCGGCGGCGCGAGGCGGCGCCCTCCTCGCCGGACGGCGCGGCAGGGGCGGCGGCGTGGCCGGGCTTCTCGCCGGCCTGGCCCCCGTTTGAGGCGCGACGGCGCTTGCGCTTGGGCTCCACGAAGATGTCCGCGGCGTCCACCTCCGGCTCCGCGAGCACGCCCATCTTCCGGTCGAGCTCGGCGAGCGCCATCTGGACGTCCGGCGACTCCATCCGGTCGAGCACCTCGCGCGTCACCGTGTCGGGGCGGCAGGGGCAGCCCAGCTCCTCGGACTTCTTGTGCGCCGCCTCGGACGCCGTCATGTCGGCGAGGGCCACGCGGATCTGCTTGCCGCCCTCCAGGCGCAGGACGAGCTGCTCCTTGGGCGTGTCGTACTCAACGATCTTGCCCTTTCCGAGCGGCGTGTCGATCACGGCGTTGCGCTTGGGCGCGCGCCCCTTGAAGTCGCGGTACGCCTCGAACTCGTAGCGCAGGCAGCACATGAGGCGTCCGCACGCGCCCGAGATCTTGGTTGAGTTGAGCGGGAGGTCCTGCTCCTTGGCCATGCGGATGGAGACCGGGTCAAAGCCCGTGGCAAAGCGGCGGCAGCAGAGCTCCTGGCCGCAGTGGCCGTAGCCGCCCACGATGGCGGCCTCCTCGCGCACGCCGATCTGGCGCATGTCGATCCGCACGTGGAACTCGCGCGAGAGGTCGCGCACGAGCTGGCGGAAGTCCACGCGCTCCTCGGCGGCAAAGTAGCAGACGGCCTTCTCGCCGTCGAAGAGGAAGTCCACGCCCACGGGCTTCATGTCCAGGCCCGAGTCGGCCACGTGGCGCCTGAACGCCGGCATGGCGTCCTCGCCGCGCTGGGCGAGCCCCTCGGCGCGGTCGAGGTCCGCGTCGGTGGCAATGCGCACGACCTCGCGGAGCTGCGCGCTGCCGATCCTCGCTGCAAGCTCCTCGCTCGTGACCTCGCGCGCGTCGGCGGTGGCAAGGCCTATCTCGGTCCCGCGCTCGGTCGAGCAGATCAGGTGGTCGCCCTCTTGGGCGCCGGTCGTGCCCGGATCGAACCAGAGCTCGCGGGCCACGTAGGTGAACTTCACCGGAATGACGGGTGCCACTCGAGTGCCTCCTTGATGCTGAGCAGCATGACCTCCACGGTCAGCTGCGGCGAAACGTTGCGCGCGAGGCTGTCCTCGGCAATCTGGACGGCATCGAGCGCGCGCAGGGCGGCGCGCGTGTCGCCGCGGGCGGCAAGCCGGTCAACGACCGCCGCCGCGTCCCCGTTCACGATGGGCTGCGGGACGCCCTCGCAGCGCACGAGCACGTCGCGCAGAAGCGAGCGCACGGCGGCGAGGGCCTCCATCATACCCGAACGCTCGCGCGCGGTGAGCTCGCGCTTGTTGGCGTCGGCCACCTGCCTGAGCGCCGACGCGGTGAGAAAGTCCTGCGTCTCCTTGAGGGCCGCCTCCTGGGCCTCCTGCACGTCCTTGAGCGGGACGGCCACCGCGGCCACGATCTCGCGCGCGGCGAGAAGGACGTCCCACGCGTCCGCCCGCGCCAGGGAGTCCAGCGTGTCGACCATGAGCCGACGAACCTGCTGGCGCGACGTGGACCGCAGGTAGTCAACGGCGCGCGCGGGCGAGCCCGCGACGGCGAGCGCCACGCGGGCCTCCTCCTCGCTCGCGGCGCACGCGCGCGTGATCGCGCGGACGCCCGCGCCCGGCGACGTCACGCTGAACGACACCTGCTGGCAGCGCGAGACGATCGTGGGCAGCATCGGGGCAACCGAGCGGGCGCAGAGGATGAAAAGCGTCCCCGCGGGCGGCTCCTCGATGGTCTTGAGCAGGGCGTTCGCCGCCGTCCCGCGCAGAAGGTCCGCGCGCTCCAGGACGTACACCTTGGCCTGCGCGCGCATCGGGGCGAGCCCGGCGTCGTCGATGAGCTCGCGCACCTGCGAGACGAGGTAGCCGCTCGCGCTCCCGGGCTCGAGCCAGCGCACGTCGGCATGGGTGCGGTGCGCCACGCGACGGCACTCGTCGCAGGTGCCGTCGCCGCCGGAGGGACACACCACGCACTGTGCAAGCGCCTCCGCCGCCTCGTGCTTGCCCGAGCCGGGCGGGCCCACAAAGAGGTAGGCGTGGCTGAGCCGCCCCTCGGTGACGGCGCCGGCGAGAAGGTCGCGCACGCGCGGCTGGTCCGCGAGCGCCCCGAGCGCAGCGGGGACGGGCGCGGCGGGCGTGCTCACGCGAGCTCACCCACCAGGTCCGCCAGGGCACCGCGAATGCGCGAGGCCACCTCGTCCCTCTCGCCCGAGGCGTCCACGACGCGCACGCGACCGGGCTCCTCCTCGGCAAGGCGCAGGTACGCGGCGCGGACGCGCTCCTGGAAGGCCAGCCCCTCGGCCTCCATGCGGTCGGCGCCCCCTGCCGTGGCGCGCGCGTAGCCGACCGAGGCGGGAAGGTCGAGCACGAGCGTACGGTCGGGCGAAAGCCCGCAGCTGCCGAGCTCGTTGGCGCGCCGCACGAGCCCCTCGTCGAGCTCGCGGCCGCCGGCCTGGTAGGCATAGGTGGAGTCGTAGTAGCGGTCGCACAGGACCACGGCCCCGCGCTCGAGCGCGGGGGCAATCACCTCGCGCGTCAGCTGGGCGCGGCTGGCTTCGTAGAGCAGCAGCTCGCACTCGGGGACCATCTCGGCGTTGGCCGGGTCGAGCAGGATGGCGCGGACCTTCTCGGAGATCTTGGTGCCGCCCGGCTCGCGCAGGCGCACGGTCTCCCGCCCCGTGGCCTCGATCGCCGCGGCGAGCAGCCCCGCCTGCGTGGACTTGCCGCAGCCGTCCGCCCCTTCGAGCGTGATGAAGACTCCGCGCGCCATGTGCGCCCCCCTTCGATTGCGTAACCCTTTCATGGTAGCGCGGCGCGCGCTCCCCCGCGAGAAAACCACGGCAGCAGGTCCTTCTCGCCCGCGCCGTGGACCGCCGCCTTCGCGGCCTCTGCCGCCACCGCTGCTGCCGCCACCCACGCGAGTGCGCGAAAGTCTTGGCTAACTTTTCCGTTTTTCTCGGCAGTCTCGAACGTTTTCCCAGTTGCGAAACTGAAAAAACGACTCGACGCCAAAAAGTTAGCCCGGACTTTCGCGCACTCGTGTGGGGGCAGGGGGCAGTGGGGGCAGCGGGGAAGGCGGGGCGGCAGGGGGCAGCGGGGCAGTGGGGGCAGCAGGGGCAGCTGCGGGACGGGCAGCTACGCGCGCGCCTTGCACACGCGGCGGTCGTAGGTGAGAAGCCCGTTGCTCTCGGCCTCCACGTCGGAGAGCTGGGTGTACACGTAGCCGGCAAGCCCCTCGGCCTCGAGCGCCGCGGCCCGGGCGAGAAGCTCCTGGACCTTCTCGGCAAACTCTGACGCGCCCGACGCAACGTCGTAGCCATAGCTGCCCGACACGCAGCCGTGCCCCGGACAGACCCAGTCCACGCCGCCGAACTCCGAGATCACGAACGCGCGCCGCGGACGCGCCCGGTCCCGCCAGACCGCGAGCGGCCGGAAGTAGTTGTGGACGCTGAAGAAGTCGCCGCAGCCGCGGTCGTACCAGCCACTCGTCGCGTCGATCGGACGCGTGGGGTCGAGCGCGCGCACCGCCTCGCACGCCGCGCGGGCACTGAACTGGCCCCAGCCCTCGTTGAAGAGCACCCAGCCCACGACGCAGGGATGGCCGCCCAGGAGGCGCACCGTTCCCGCGCAGGCCTCGCGCCACTCGCGGCGGTACCCCTCGTCCTCGGCAGAGAGCTGGCGCCACGCGCGCAAGCCCTCGTCAGCGTGGCGCGTCCAGCTCGCGCGCAGCAGCGTGGGCAGGTAGCTCGTGTGAAGCGATCCATAGGGGCTCCCGCCCGAGACCATGTCCTGCCAGACGAGCATGCCCAGGCGGTCACAGAGCGCGTAGAAGCGGCCCTGCTCCACCTTGATGTGCTTGCGCAGCAGGTTGAAGCCCAGCTCGCGCATCGCGCGGACGTCGTGCTCGAGCGCCTCCTCGGCGGGCACGGTCATGAGACCGTCCGGCCAGTAGCCCTGGTCGAGCACCCCGCGCAGGAAGATCGGCTCGCCGTTCAGATGCACGCGCGGGACGCCGTGCTCGTCTGGCCGCACCCCCACGCTGCGAAAGCCGCAGTAGGACCGCGCGCGGTCCGGGCCAAAGGAGAGCTCAACGTCGTAGAGATGAGGGTCGTCCGGGCTCCAGAGGTGCACGTCTCTTACCTCGAGCTCGAGCTCCGCCCAACCACCCACGGCCGCCGAGCTCCCGCGGGCCACCTCGCGCCCGTCATCGAGCACGCGCGCCGCGAGCTCGCCCTCCCCCGCCACGGTGGCGACAAGGACAAGGCGCCCCGAGCCGTCCGGGTGGCCGTCCGGCCCCTCGCCCGGGCGCGCGTCAAGCTCGAGGCCGACGACGTGCGCCTTCGGCACGACCTCCCACCACACGTCCTGCCAGACTCCGCTCTGGGCCGTGTACCAGATGCCCTCGCGCGCGAGGCGCTGCTTGCCGCGCAGCTGGGTGCCGGCGTCGGAGGGGTCGTAGACGCAGAGCTCGATCAGCGCGCGGCCGTCCGCTGCCGCGAGCGCCTCCGTCACGTCGAGCGAGAAGGGCAGGTAGCCGCCCACGTGCTCGCCTGCGCGCACGCCGTTCACGTAGGCGGCGCAGGCCCAGTCCACCGCGTCCAGGTGAAGCAGCAGCCTCTCGTCCGGAGCGAGCGCGGGCGCAGCGAGCTCCCGACGGTACCACAGGAGCTCGTCGGGGCGCAGCTGGCGTCCAACCCCTGACAGCGGAGCCTCGGGCGAGAAGGGCACGAGAATCGGCGTCCACTCGGCGTCCGCGGGCGGCTCTGCCGTGCGCCATGCGGCAGCGGCGTCAGGCGCCGGCACGAAGGCGCACTCCCAGGTGCCGTTCAGCGACTCCCACCGCTCGCGCGCGAGCTGCGGGCGCGGGTGCGAGCACGACGACACGTCCCTCTCGCCCGCGCGGACCTGCTCGCCCCAGGGCGTCCAGAGCTCCGCGAGCTCCGGGCGCTCCGGCTTGCGAACCCCCTTTGAGAGCACCCGCCTCAGGTCGAGCATGGCACCGCTATCGCACGAAGTTGGTCATGACGCCCGGCTCCGTCTCCGGCTGCGGGACGCCCGCCGCCCTGCCGGCCTCGATCGAGCGGAGCAGCCAGGCCATGTTGCGCCCGAGCTGACGCATGGTCCACAGGCCCTCCTCGTCCCTCTCGACCTCCTCGGCGCTCGTGCCGTGCACCATGTTCCAGTAGCGGCTGCTCACGATTGGCATCTGCGAGATCGTGAAGTACTTCTCGATGTCGGCGAGCGCCGAGGTCGTGCCCGCGCGACGGGCAGAGACGACGGCAGCCGCCGGCTTGTGCGCGAAGACGTTGGGCTGGCCGGCGCGGCCGTTGGCGTAGAACGCGCGGTCCATGAAGCCGAGCAGCGACGCCCCCGCTCGGCCGTAGTGAACCGGAGCGCCGAACACAAAGCCGTCCGCCCCCGCCGCCCGCGCGCGGAACTCGTTCACGCCGTCCTTGTCGCCGAACGCGCAGCGCCCCAGCTTGGCGCAGGCGCCACACGCCGTGCAGCCGCCCACTGGCTGGCGCCCGACCCAGACGACCTCAGAGTCCACGCCGCACTCCTCGAGCGTGCGCGCTACCTCGTCGAGCGCGCGGCGGGTGCACCCCGCCTCGTGCGGGCTTCCGTTGACGAGAAGGACCTTCATGCGAGCCCCCTTCGCTCAGTAGATGACGTTACGTCGTCTATTCTACCCACACGATCGCACGTCCTTCTCGGCCCTGCCTCCGCGGCTTTGGGTGCGCTCGTGGCAGTTATATCCCCTCAAATCGTGAAATAACGGCCAAAAACGCACCCACACCTCAGCTCAGCGCGAGAAGGGCCGGCGAGAAGAACCGTTGCCGCCGAGGCTAGGACCTCTTCCGACCGCCCCCGCGGCGCCCGGCGCCGCGCCTCGGGGCGGCGGCCTTCTTCTCACGGCCGGGGCACTCCATGTTCGGGCAGAGCTTCCACGGGCCGCGCGCCGTCGTCACCACGACCATCGGGGCGCCGCAGTCGGGGCAGGTCTCCCCCGTCGCCTCGAGCTTTCCGCGGGCGGGCAAGGGGTAGCTCGTCCCACACTCCTCGTAGTTGGTGCAACGGATGAAGCGCTTGCCGCTCTTCTCGGACTTGTGCGCCACCAGACGCCCCTCGCGCCCGGCGGCCTCGCACGCGGAGCACGACCCCACGTCGACGTCGGGCTCTCGGTTGGTGGGGCACGCAGGGTTCACGCACGTCTCGAACGCGCGGCTGCGGAACGGTTGCACCTTCACGCGCGGGGCGCCGCACTCCGGGCAGACGGCCGCCTCGCCCTCGAGCGCAGAGATCTTCCCCTGGGGCAGCGGATAGGTGACGTCGCACTCCGGCCAGCCCATGCAGCCCGCAAAGCTGCCGCGCGTCTTGGCAGAGGTCTTCACCACGAGGTCACGCCCGCACTTGGGGCACGTCCCGATCTTCGCGTCGGCGGTCACCGCGTCCGCGATCTGCTCGGAGAGGTCGTCGGTGTGCTCCACGAGCACGTCCATGAGGCCGGCGAGCAGGGCGCGCGAGTGGTTCACGACCTCCTCCTGCGTCTCGGCCCCCTCTGCCACGCGCGTCATGTCGCCCTCGAGCTCGGCCGTCATGTCAGGGGAGGTGATGCGCGGCGCGTACTGCTCGAGCGCGCCGATGATCGCCATGCCCAGCTGGCTCGGCTCGACGGGGTCGTTCTTGAAGTACTTCCGCTCGTAGAGCGTGTCGATGATGCTCGCGCGCGTGGACTTGGTCCCCAGGCCGCGCTTCTCCATCTCCTGAATCAGCTTGCCCTGGCTGTAGCGCGCGGGCGGCTCGGTCTGCTTGGCGAGAAGGGCCATGTCGCTCACGCTCACCACGTCGCCCTCGGCGAGCGGCGGGAGCTGGTCGTCCTTCTTGAGGCCGTAGGGATAGGCCGCGCGGAAGCCGGGCTTCACGAGGACGCTGCCCGAGACCGTGAACGGCTCGCCTGCGACGTCGATCGTGACCTTGGTCCCCTCGATCGTGGCGGGGCCCATGAGCGTGGCGAGGAAGCGCCGCGCGATGAGGTTGTAGAGCTTCCACGCCGCGGGCTGGAGGTTGTCCGGGGAGGCCGGCGCCGTGGGGTAGATCGGCGGGTGGTCGGTTGTCTCCTGCTTGCCGCGCGTGGCGGTGAGCTTGTCCTGCTTGAGCAGCTCGTGGCAGACGCTGCCGTAGGCGGGCACGGTGGAGAGCATCCGCACGCAGTCGCGCAGGTCGAGCGACGACGGGTAGACGGTGTTGTCGACGCGCGGGTAGGAGATCAGGCCGTCCATGTAGAGGCTCTCCGCGAGGCGCATCGTGCGCGCCGGCGAGATGCCCTCGGCGGCCGCCGCGGCCTGGAGGGACGTGGTGTTGAACGGCGCGGGCGGGCGCTGGGTGCGGCTCTTGCGCTCCACATCGCTCACGCGGCCCTCGCTTGCCCCCTCGACGTGGGCAAAGGCGGAGCGGGCGGCCTGCTCGTCCCAGAAGCGCGCGGTCGCGTGCGTCACCCGGAACGGCCCCGCGGGGTCGCCGGGCTTCTCGGCCTGCCCCTGGATGACCCAGTAGTCCTCAGGCTTGAAGGCGAGGCGCTCACGCTCGCGCTCCACGACGAGCGCGAGGGTCGGCGTCTGCACGCGGCCGGCGGAGCGCACGGTCCCCAGGCCGCTCCAGCGCGCCGCCGTGAGGTAGCGCGTGAGGACGGCGCCCCAGATGAGGTCGATGTACTGGCGGGACTCGCCCGCGTCGGCGAGGTCCTGGTCGAGCTCCACGAGGTGCGAGAACGCGTGGTCGATCTCGGCCTTCGTGAAGGCCGAGTAGCGGGCGCGCGATACGGGCACGTCGGGCGCGACCTCGCGCACCTGGCGCAGGGCGTCGGAGCCGATGAGCTCGCCCTCGCGGTCGAAGTCCGTGCCGATGATCACGGAGTCAGCCTTCTTGGCGAGGTTCTTGAGGGCGCGGATGATCTCCTTCTCGGCAGGGAGCTTCTCGATGGGCGCCCACACGAGGTAGGGCAGGCTCGCAATCTTCCATCCCTTGAGATCGACGCCGTTCGCCATGAAGGGCTTGCGGCGGCTCTTGTACGGCGGGCGCGCGAGCCCGTCAGGGACGTCGGCGGGAAGGAGCTCCCCGTCGGCGGTGAGCCCCTGCCAGCCGCCCTTGTCGTCAAAGGTCAGCTGGACCGGAAAGTCCACCTTGAGGATGTGGCCGCGCAATCCGATGGCCACGCACTTCTCGCCGCCCCACTCAAAGCGGTAGACGGGCGTGTTGTAGACCTTGTCGGCCTTGGGACGCCCCGAGTCGGAGAGCAGACGAGAGATCTGCTGGGCGGCGTCGTTTTTCTCGGTGACGATGAGCCTCACGTGCGCTCCCCTTGTCCTGCGATGCTACTGCTTGTCGAACTCGTGCTGCTCGTAGTCCTCGCGGGTCCACTTGAGGGCCTCCTTGCCGTCGCGCGCGACGATGACGAAGCGCGCCACGGCGAGCGCCGCCTCGTAGAGGAAGATGAGGACCGCGAACATGAGGATCATCGTCACCGGAGAGGCGTCCGGGGTGACGATGGCGGAGAGCACCATGAAGCCCACGTAGACGACGCGCCATTGCGACCGGAACGTGCGGTACGGCACGAGGTGGATGATCGAGAGGTAGAAGATCACGAGCGGCAGCTGGAACGCGATGCCAAAGCCGATCTCGAGCAGCATGTAGATGTCGAGGTAGTCCTCGGCGTTGGGGACGATGGTGCCGATCTCGAAGGACTGGTCGAGCAGCCAGCCGAAGGCGGCGGGCTGGATGATGAAGAAGCAGAAGACCATGCCCAGGAAGAACAGGAGGACCATCGCGGCGACCGTGGGCACGACCCAGCGGCGCTCCTTGGGCTTGAGCGCGGGCAGGAAGAACGCCAGCACCTCCCAGATGATGATCGGGCTGCATATGATCACCGAGAAGAACAGGGCGACCTTGAAGCGGATGGTAAAGCCACCGAGGACGGACATGACGACGAGCTCTGCGCCGCGCATCGCCGCCTCGATCTGGCCGATCATGAGCTCGATCAGCGTGGGGGTGGCAAAGTAGACGATGAGGGCGCAGGCGATGACGGAGACCACCACGATGGTGAGACGGCGGCGCAGCTCGCCGAGGTGATCCATGATGGGCATGCGCGCGGGACCGATCGGCATGGCTTAGGCCTCCTTCGTGGCATCGGGGGCGGCGCCGTCAGCGACGGGGAGAGCCCCGTCCGCTCCGCGCTCCTCGCTACGCTCGTCGCTCACTTCGTGAGTCGCGGCGGGGCTCTCCCCGTCGCTGACGGCGCCCGCTGCATGAGAGGGGCGCTTCATGGCGTAGAGGTCGGCGGCGCTCGGCTTGGCGGGTGCCGAGTGCTCGGGCTTGCTTGCGCCGTCGGCTGCCGGCTGCTCCGGGGCGGACTCGGCGGAGTCGGCGTCGGGGTTGGCGGCCGCGGCCTCGGCGGCCTGCTTCTCGGCCTCCTCGCGGGCGGCCTTCTCGGCGGCGAGGCGCTTCTTGCGCTCGGCAAAGGTCTCGGTGCGCCGCGGGCGCGCGGCCTCCTCGCCCTCCGCGACGTCGATGTCAGCGTCCTCGTCGAGCTCCTCGGCGCGCTTGCGGTTGGGCTTCTTGGGGTTGTCGCTCAGCGCCTCGGCGGCGGGGTCGACGATGTTGGTCTGTACGACCTCCGTGAAGCCCTCCTGGGCGCTCTTGAACTGGCGCAGGGCACGCCCCAGCGTGCGGCCCATGCCCGGGAGCTTGTCCGGCCCAAACACCAGGAACGCGAACAAGACGATAAGTACGAGCTCAGTCTCTCCTATGCCAAACACAGAAATGAACCCTCCCGCTTCCGTGCCATCGAAAGGGGCCGTACCGGCCCCCTCGTTACTCCTCGCGAATGTTGAGGTCCGCGCCGACGCCGAGAAGCCCCAGCACGCGGGCGACGTTGCGCCGCGGGCGCGCCACGACGAGCGCGCCACCCGCCTCCGCGCAGCGATGCGCGGCGCCCACGAGCACGCCGATGCCCGTTGAGTCGATGTAGGGGACCTCGGAGAGGTCGCAGACGAGCTCTTCGCCCGTCCCGAGCTCGGCGATGCTCGCGTCGAGCGCGGAGCGCAGCTCGGGCGCGCAGCTGACGTCGACCTCGCCCGACACGCTCACGCGCGCGCCGGAGGCCCCCCTCGTCGTGGTGATCTCAAGGCCCATGGTGCCCCCTCCCCCTCGGCGCTACTCGCTCGCCGAGCCGTCGCTTGTCTGGTCCGCTGACGCGTCATCCTGCTCGCCGGTGGCGTCCTCGCTGCCGTCCTCGGCGCTGGCGTCATCCTCGGCGGCGTCGCTCCCCTGCAGCGACTCGAGACGGCCCTCCGCGTAGCTCTTCGCGCCCTGCTCGTCGTCGGGGTCGAGCTCGATCGCCTGCTCGTAGGCGGCGATGGCGTCGTCGGTCCTGTCGGCGGACTCATAGAGCATCCCGAGGTCGGCCCATGCCGGGGCGTACTCGGGCCAGGACTGCGTGACCGCCTCGAGGTCGGCCGTCGCCGCCTCGGAGTCGCCGAGGTAGTACTCGCAGAGCGCGCGCTCGGAGCTCGCCTCTGCCGTGCTCTCGATCTCGAGGTAGCGGTCGTAGTAGCCGATCGCGCGCTGCAGCAGCTCCTCGCCGTGCGCGCTCTCCTCGTCGGTCTGGGCGAGCACGCCCACCGTGCTGCCCCAGGAGGAGCAGTACCGGGCGATCTGCAGAAGGGCACTCGTGCCGTCCGGGGTCTCCTCGAGCGTGGCCTCGAGGTCGGCCACGAGGTCGCTGTACTGGGAGTCAACGTACTCCACGTTGTACTCGACGCTCTCCTGCTGCGTGCTCTGGAAGACCGACACGAGGGCGCCCGCGAGCGTCGACAGCGCGAACACCACGACGAACGCCACGATGACGACCTTCTGGAAGGTCGAGAGCTCGCCGGGCTTGCGCTCCCGCTTGGGCGCGCCGGCCCCCTTGGGCTGCTCGCCCTCCTGGGTCTTTCGCTGTGCCAGACGCCACTTCGCCATGCGCGTGCGCTCCTCCTGTCGAACCTCGGCGCCCCATGCGCCCACGAAATCTAAGAGTATGCCATAGCCGCCCGCCCGGGCGCGGGCAACGGCTGCGCGCGGCGATAATAACAGAAGGAATCCCGTTTTGGCCGCGCGACGACGCGCCCTTCTCGCCATGGAAACGCGAGCGCGGCCCGTCTCGCCCGGCATGGTCCCGCGCCCAGCTAGAAAACGCCGCCCGTGGGTAGTTTGGCACTCCAGAACTACCCACGGGCGGCAATCCCTCTGCGGTCAGCGAGAAAAACTACCCAATCCCGGCACTTCCCAAGAGGTGGGTGCGGGCCCCTGCCGCAATCGCGCGCTAGGCGCGCTCGGCCCGGGCGAGACGGGCGGCCACGAGCTTGACCGCAACGACAAAGACGTCGAGCGCCTGGCCGAGCTCCTCGAGCGAGGGGTAGGTCGGCGCGATGCGAATGTTGGTGTCGCGCGGGTCGCGGCCATAGGGCCAGGGGGCGCCTGCGGGCGTGAGCGTGACGCCGAGCTCCTTGGCGAGCGAGACGATCGCCTTGGCCGAGCCCTCCGGCCCCTCGAAGGAGACGAAGTAGCCGCCCTTGGGGTGCGTCCAGGTGGCGCACCCGAGCTCGCCGAGGCCCGCCGAGAGCTTCTCCTCCACGAGCGCGAAGCGCGGCGCCACGAGCGCGGCGTGCTTCTTCATGTGCTCGGCCACGCCGGCGGCGTCCTTGAGGAAGCGCACGTGCGCGAGCTGGGAGATCTTCTCCGGGGAGACGCGCATGGCCGAGAAGGCGCCGCGCAGCTCCGCCATGTCGGCCGGGCTCGCGGTGACCCATGCCATGCCGGAGCTGGGGAACGTCACCTTGGCCGTGGAGGCGAACTCGTAGACGAGGTTGTCGGCCCCCGCCTCGGCGAGCGCGTCAAAGATGTTGAGGAGCTCGTCGCCCTCGCCCTCGAAGGTGTGGACGGCATAGGCGTTGTCCCAGAAGATGCGGAAGTCGGGCGCGGCGGGCCTGAGGGCGGCGAAGGTGCGCACCACCTCGTCGGAGTAGGTGACGCCAGTGGGGTTGGCGTACTTGGGAACGCACCAGATGCCCTTGACCTGCGGGTCCCCCTCAACGAGCTCGCGCACGAGGTCCATGTCGGGGCCGTCCTCGCCCATGGGCACGGGGACGTTCTCGATGCCAAAGCTCTCGGTCACGGTGAAGTGGCGGTCGTAGCCGGGCGCCGGGCAGAGGAACTTGACCGTCCCCTGCTGGCACCAGGGCTTCTCGCCGGCGATGCCGTGGACGTAGCCGTGGAGCACGCACTCGTACATGAGGTTCAGGCTCGAGGAGCCCATGACGGAGACGTTGGCGGCGTCCACGCCGAGAAGCTCGGCGGCAAGGGCGCGGGCGGAGGGGAGGCCGTCGGGAGCGCCGTAGTTGTCGGCGTCGACCCCCTGGTCGGAAAGGTCGCTCTCGCTGGTGAGCAGGTCGAGCATGGGCTTGGAGAGCGCCGTCTGCTCCGGGCTCGGCTTGCCGCGGGCCATATCGAGCTTGAGGTTCAGGGCGCGCAGCCCCTCTGCCTCGCGCTCGAGCTCGGCAAGGGCGGCGTCAAGCTCGGGCGTGGTCATCTTCTGGTAGGCATTGGGCATGTGGAATCCTCCTCTGGTCGGTCCGTCTGAGTATAGATGCAAACGGACAGCGAGCTGCTACCATGTTCCACACGAAAACGAACGCTTACAGGGAGGCCACATGGACATGCGCTCCGAGGACTTCGGCGAGCTGCAGCGGCTGGTTGACTCCGTCTTTCCCCCAGGCGTGTCCTCGGCGGCAACGGCGGAGCGGGTCGACGTTGAGCTGCGCGCGGAGATCTTGGACCTGGCCAGCGACCTCATGGAGGTCGTGAGCGCGCTCCCGCCGCGCACCTACACCCGCCAGCGCCTCTGCGACCAGCTCAACTCCATCCTGACGGCCCGTGGCTGGGGCAACGTCTACGGAACGGTGGAGTAGCGCCGCGCGCGGCGCCCGGAACGCGCGGTGATCCTAGGGCGCCGCGGTCCTTCTCGCCGCGCTAGTCGTTGCCAAAGCGCCCACCCGTGGTGGGATAGCCGTAGATCGAGCCGTCCTTGATCTCCATCTGGTCCTCCCACGGAAGGCGGTAGCGGCCCGCGGCGAGGTCCTTGATGTAGGTGAGGCCGGCGTCCGGCTCGCCGCCCGGCACCGCCACGTAGCCGCGGTGGCCGAGGTTGTAGATGTTGTTCTCGAGGCCCCAAGTGAGGCGCGCGTTGTCCGCCAGCTCGGGATAGATCTCGGCGGTAACGATCTCCCACGGGTTTCTCTGCCCCTGGACGAGCGTGGTGCCGTCGAAGTTCACCACCTGCCCCTCGCCGAAGTAGTAGAACGTCCCGTCGTAGCCGGCGAGGTTCACCGAGACCGTGTACATGAGGTTCTGCCAGGCGTTCGAGCGGTTGGTGAGGATCCACTGGTCGTTCACCTGCGTGGAGTAGCCCGAGATGCGGATGTAGACGTTGCAGCCCTTGTACGCCGCCTCGCGCGCGAGCTCCGGGATCATGCCGTCGTGGCAGATGCAGACGGCGAGCTTGGAGCCGCCGGGGCCCTCGCAGACCGGCATGCCCAGATCGCCCGGGTACCACGGCTCGATGGGGTTCCACGGGAAGAGCTTGCGGTACTTGAGGGCGATGTCCCCGGAGGGGTTGATGATGATCGCGGTGTTGTAGGGGTTCTTGTTGGGGTCGGGGTTGCGCTCCATGATCGAGAAGACGCCCCAGACGCCGGCCTCCTGGCACGCGCGCGAGAACGCCTCGGTCTCGGGGCCGGGGATGTCGCAGAGGAACTCGTCGGTGAGCCACTTGGAGGTGTTGAGCCCCTGCGTGCTGTACTCGGGGAACACGATGAGCTCGACGCCGGGGTAGCCTGCCTTGGTTGCCTTGAGCGTGCGCACGATGCTCTCGACCTGACGGTCGATGTCGGCCCGGCTGTTCACGACCGGGGCCGGAAACTGGATCGCCGCCACCAGAAAGCCCGTCCTCGGCTTGCTCATGCTGCCGATGCTGCCCATGCCGCTCTCCTCTCCTTATGGGTGCAGAACACGACCTATTGTAGGGTCTGATTGTTTCGACCACTACATATTGTGGTTTCATCCCGGAGACGGCAGTGTTTCGGACGCGAGCGGCTGAAGCGCCGTCCGCCCGGCCCTCCGCAAGCCGGTTGTGAGCAACATCTTTGATGGATCTCATAAAAGATGTTGCTCACAAATCCGAGTTTGAACGCGATTCGTTCATAAAACGAGCCGTAAATGAACGTTCTTCTCGCCGCGCATAAAAGATGTTGCTCACAATCGAGAAGAACGGTGCGGATTTGGCACGGCGTCAAGCGCGGCCGGGCCGTCGGTGCAAAAGCAAGAAAAAGCCCCTTCCGCCACGAATCGAGCGGCGGGAGGGGCAAGAGTCCCTTGGATTGGGAGGGGCGAGAAGCCCTTGCGCGAGAAACGCGACCTACTCGTCGGCCTCCAGGGCCTCGGCGATCTCGTCGGTCATGTTCATGGTGTGGTAGACGTTCTGGACGTCCTCCAGCTCGTCGAGGCGGTCGACGAGGCGCTGCACCTTCTTGGCGTCGGCAACGGAGACATCGGTCGGGGTCGTGGGGACCATGGTGAGCTCGGAGCCCTTGACCTCGATGCCCTGTGCCTCGAGACCCTTCTGGACGTCCTGCATCTTGTCGTAGGCGGTCCAGACGATCCACTCCTCGCCGGCGTCCTCGTAGTCCTCGCCACCGGCCTCGGCGACGGCCATCATGAACTCGTCCTCGTCGACGGCGTTCTCCTTGTCCGCGACCTTCTTGTCCTCGGACTTGATGACCTTCTCCACGGCGATCGAGCCCTTGCGCTCAAACTGGAACGCAACGGAGCCGGAGGTGCCGAGCGAGCCGCCGGAGTGCGAGAAGGCAGAGCGGACGTCAGCAGCGGTGCGGTTCTTGTTGTCGGTCAGGCAGTCAACGTAGACGGCCACGCCCGCGGGGCCGTAGCCCTCGTAGGTGATCTCAGCGTAGTTGGCGGCGTCGGAGCCGGAGCCAAAGGCCTTGTCGATGGCGGCCTTGATCTTGGCGTTGGGCATGGAGACCATGCGCGCGCGGGCCACGGCGGCGGCGAGCGTCGCGTTGTTGTCCGGGTTGGGGTCGCCGCCGAGCTTGGCCGCAACGGTGATGTTACGGGAGAGCTTGGAGAACAGCGACGAGCGCTTGGCGTCGATGGCGGCCTTCTTGTGCTTGGTGGTTGCCCACTTAGAGTGTCCGGACATGCACATCCCCTTCGTTGATACATGGCATGAAACGCACTTACGATAGCGGAGGCCGGTCGCGTTGTAAAGGTCTCGCGCGGTGAGAAGCCCGCCCGTTACAGGTCGTACTTGGCCACCACGCGCCTGATCGCGCGACGCCACGGCACCCAGATCACGCCGAGGAACGCAACCGTCGCGATTCCGTGCGTCACGTCAAGCGGCAGCGACGCCGCGCAGGCGACGAGCGCGGCCTGCCAGGTGAGCGGGTGGACGTAGCCGAGCACGTGATAGCCGTTCAGGATGAGGCCGTACACCAGTCCCGAGGCAAACCCCCAGCCAAGGAGCACGGCGGACCGCTCGAGCCACCCGCGCTCCCCCAGCACGCCACCGACGTAGCCCACGAGCCCCCACGCGTACATCTGCCAGGGAGTCCACGGGCCCTGGCCAAAGAACGCGTTCGAGGCCAGCGCCGCGAGCGCGCCGACCACAAAGCCGCTGCGCCTCCCGAGCGCCGCGCCCGCCACGATGGCGATCGCCGACACCGGCTTGACGTCGGGCACCGGCGAGAAGAGCACGCGGCCCGCGGCGGCAACGGCAGCGAGCACCGCGGTGGGCATGAGCTGGCGCAGGGCCGGGCGGGACGCCTCGAAGCTCGTCAGCACGAGGCAGACCGCGAGCGCGGCCACTGCCATCGTCAGCCCGGCCGTCGCGCTCACCCCGGCGGCAGAGAGACCCACCAGCGCCACAGGCACGGCGAGAAGGGCCGGGGCCTCGAGGGCCGCCAGCCACCGAAAGCGCCGTGATTGTTCGCGTTCGATCATGGGTACCAGTCTGCCATACCGCAAGCGCCCCACGGACGAGGAGACCCCATGCTGTACATCGGAAACTTCAGCTACAACGACGACTCCGACAGCAAGGACAACTACTGCCTCATGCCCTGCGTCGTAGAGGCGGACGGCCCCGAGGAGGCCATGGAGAAGTTCGCCTCCCACTTCCAAGAGATCCGGCGCGGGTCGGACCTTCTCGACGGGGCGCACGAGATCTACCTCGACTCGCTCGCCGAGCTCGAGGGCGCGCCGAGCGAGCCCGTCATCTGTCAGTGGCAGAAGATCGTCCCCGCGATGGACGGGCTCTGCAGCATCACGAGCGCGCTGCCCGTCGTGGACGAGGGGGACGACTTCGCGAACGCCTACGCCTGGGGCGAGGACGATGACGACGAGGACGAGCACGCCCACTACGACGACCTCGATGACCTCGACGAGGACGACATGTCCGAGACGGAGCCGTTCCTGCTCTTCTAGGGTCGCGGCGCGAGCGCGCGACATCGCGCGGCGTCAGTCGCGGTAGAGCCAGGAGCTCGAGAAGAACTCTTCCGTGGGCTGCGTGAGGGCGAGCCCCCCGTCGAACATGAGCGAGACGCTGTCCGCGACGGCGCGCACGAAGCCCATGTCATGGGTGGCAACGACAACCGTGGCGCCACCGTCTCTCGCCGAGGCCACGCGCTGGGCGACGCGGGCGCGCGCCGCGGGGTCGAGCCCCTTGGTCGGCTCGTCGAGCAGGAGCAGGCGGGGCCTCGTGAGCAGCAGCTTCTCAAGCGCGAGCAGCTGCTGCTCGCCGCCGGAGAGGTCATAGGGGTGGCGGTCCCGCGCGCCCGAGAGCCCCAAGCGGCGCAGCGCCTCCTCCACCTCGCGCTCGCCATAGCCCGCGCCGCGCGACCACTCCCCAAGCTCGTCGAGAACCGTCTCGCACGCGAGCAGCGCCTTGGGCGACTGCGGCAGGAGCGCCTGACTCGAGGCCGCCGCGCTGCGCACGCGACCCCGCTGGGGCCGAAGCGTCCCCGCGAGCGCGGAGAGCAGCGTCGACTTGCCGCAGCCGTTGGACCCCACGAGCGCGCGCACCTCTCCCTCGTCGACTGAGAGGTCGAGCGCGCGCAGCACCCACTGCCCGTCTCGGGCGTAGCGCAGCCAGAGGTCGTCGGCGCGCACGAGCTGCCCTCCCCCGCGTCCCGCATGCTCCACTTGTACCTGGTACAAGTGGGGCACCGTCGAGGCGACCTCCGCCGGGTCGAGCGGGCGAACCGAGGCGTCCCTCAGCTCAAACGCGCACGTGGCGTAGTCGCGCATGGCGGCGGGGTCGTGCGTGGCCACAACCACGGTGACCCCGAGGTCGCGGTTGGCACGGAACAGCAGCGACAGGAAGTCCCGCTCTGCGAGGGGGTCGAGCATGGATGTGGGCTCGTCGAGCAGGAGCAGGCGGGGCCGCATCGCGAGCGCCGCCGCGAGCGCGAGCGTCTGGCGCTGGCCGCCGGAGAGCTCCGCCGTGCGGGCGCGGAACCACGGTCCCATGCCCAGGTACGTTGCCGTCTCGGCGACGCGACGGCGCATCTCGGGCTCCGGCACCCCCAGGTTCTCCAGCCCAAAGGCCATCTCGTGCCACACGCTCTCACAGACCACCTGCGCGTCCGGGTTCTGGAACACGTAGCCCACCGTGCGCGCCGACTCTTGCGCGCCGAGGGAGCGCACGTCCCGGCCGAGCGCCCGCACGGAGCCGAGGAGCTCCCCAGCGGGGGCGATCTCTGGCTTGGCGAGACGCAGAAGCGTTGACTTCCCGGACCCCGTGGCACCAATGACGAGGGCGAACGCGCCCTCGGGCACCTCGAGCGAGACGTCGCGCAGCACGGGCGACCCCTCCGGCGCGCCCGCGTAGGAGAACGTCACGCCTCGATACGACAGGGCGCTCACGAGCGAGCCCCCTCGCGCGAGCGCGCAAGGATCTCTCGACACCGTGTTGCCCCATTTGTACCTGGTACAAGTGGGGCCAATGGGGCCGCCTCGCGCGCGCGTGCAAGGAGCTCGACGGTCGCGGGAAGCAGCGCCAGCGCGGCGGGGGCAACGTAGGCCCACCACGGCGCGCCGCCGGACATCGTTGGGTAGAAGCGCCAGGTCGAGCAGACGAGCCACGCCGACGCGCCACTCGCGCCAAGAAGGGCGAGAAGGGCGGCGAGCATGGCAACGTCTCGGCCCCGCAGGCGCTCCGGGCGCCACGCCGTCCGCTCGAGCCCCGACTCCCAGCCGCGGGCGCGCATCGCGTCGGCCCGCTCGATCGAGTCCTCCAGCGACCAGGAGAGCAGCATCGTCGTGACGCGTGAGAGCTCGCGACGCAGCGGCGGTCGCTCCCCGGCGGACGTGCACGCCGCGAGCGTCGCGCGCATCGCGCGGGCCCTGCCGAGCAGCTGCGGCACGAGCTGCGCCGCCATCGAGGCCACGAGCGGCAGCGCGCGCATCCTGCGGCCCGCGAGCGCGAGCAGCCGGTCCTGCGAGAGCGCCGCGGCGGCATCCTCGAGCCACAGCACCGTGGCAACCATGAGCGCGCCCATCGTGGCACCGAACGCGAGGCTCTCCGCGTAGACGCTGCGCGGGCCGAGCTTCATCAGGAGCGTGGAGCCGGAGGCCGAGAAGAGCGGGTTGGCAAGGCAGACGAGCGCGAGCAGCGGGAGCTGCCAGGCAAGGCCGCGCGCCGTCGCACGGGCGCCGCGCACGAGCAGGGAGAACGCGAGCGCGCCCGCGAGCGAGACGGCCACGAGCGCGGGCTGGACCGCGAGGGCGGCGAGGGCGGCCGTCCCCGTGAACAGCATGGCGGGAACGGCCGCGTGGCATGACTCGAAGGCTGTGGGACGGGCTGCCGTCACGTTCTTCTCGCCGGCTACTCGGTGAACTCGGTCACGTAGGTCCAGGTCACGACGTCGCCGTCAGAGAGCTCGTACTGGGAGCAGCCGACCTCGGCCATCTCGCCGTTGACCTCGAACATCCAGCCGCTCATATCGCCGAAGTCCCCGCCGGCAAGGCCGCCTATGCCCTGCACGTACATGCCGTAGTCCGAGTCGGATGCGTTGACGTCGGCGCCGGTGGCGACCAGGGCGTCGTAGACCGTGGCGCCCTCGTCGACCTCGACCTCGGTGGACGTGGCCTCGCCCTCGCCGGCCGTGGCGTCAATCTCCACGGTGACGGCGATGGCGCTCTTGTCCTCGGCGCCCGAGCCGCCGCTCGAGGCGGCCGGGGCGGCGTCGCATGCCGCGACGGCCAGGGCGAGCGCGCACGCGGCAACGCCGCCGACGAGGCGCGAAAGGAAAGTTCTTCTCGACAGGTTCTGCTGGGGCATCGGTGCCTCGCTCTCTCCCGCGTCAGCGGGCGTCGGGAGGGCAGGGCAGCCAGCGGGCGCGCCCGCCGGCCTCGACACAGCCGTGTGCTGGTCCGGAGTCAAACCGGAATCCTTTTTTCATCACGTAGGCGTAGCAGCGATCGAGCCGTGCCCTCGGTATGCGGTTGGTTCCAGTGTAGCAGGGGCGACGCTTGCGGGTAGCCCCGTGAAAGAAATCGGGCCGCGCGGGTAGACAAGGCGTATTTATCCCCTCTCCCGCAGAATCGAGACCGCATGTCGCGCACCCCTCGCCGCACCACCGCCCTTCTCGCCCTCCTTGCGCTGGTCGCGCTCGTTGCGTGCCTCGCGCCGCGACGGGCGTCCGCCCAGGCCATCACCAAGCTCGCGGACCCGGACACCTCCTCGCGCTGGGAGGAGGTCCTCGGCGGCGGTGCCGGCGGGGACGGCTACTCCACCGACCAGGCAGGGCGCATCTGGGTCGACAAGTCCGTCTACGGAAGCTCCGACGAGGCGCAGGCAGCCGGGCTCGACGTCACGCTCGCCGACGAGCAGCACGGCTTCGTGGTGGGGCTCTCCGCGCTCTCCTCGGCCGTGTCCGTGCGTCAGGAGGGCGGGCCGGCGCATGACGTCGTGTTCGTGGTGAGCACGAACCGGGTCCTCTCGAGCCTCCCCTACGGCGGCCGGCCCCAGGCCGCCTACCTCGCCGACGCGCTCAACACCTCCATCGCGCGCCTCATGGCGC
>DXBM01000012.1 GCA_019116525.1 Candidatus Olsenella pullistercoris
GCCCTACATCACGGCGTTCTTCATGCCGCGCGCCGCGGGGGACCGCCCCGACGTGGTGCCCGACGGTGCGGTCAACTTTGCCTTCATCGGTCAGTTTGCCGAGACCCCGCGAGACACCATCTTCACCACGGAGTACTCCATGCGCACGGGCATGGAGGCTGTCTACACGCTCTGCGACGTTGACCGCGGCGTTCCCGAGGTGTGGGGCAGCGTCTTTGACGTGCGCGACCTGCTCATGGCGAGCGTGAAGCTGCGCGACGGCAAGCCTGTCACCGACATGAAGCTCGGCCTGGTCGAGCGGTTTGCGCTCAAGGAGGCGCTCAAGAAGATCAAGGGGACGGACGTCGAGAAGGTCCTGAGGGAGTTCGAGGCGATCTAGCGGGGACGTGCGCGGCGCGTTCAACCAGTCGTTTTGAATCTGGCCAGACAATCACGATGGCCATGGTCTTCGTAGCAGGAGACTCAGGAACAAGGCAATCAATGCACGGATTGGGGCGCTCCGGTACGGGGCGCCCCTTTTCTCATGCCGCCCACGGGCCATTCGGCGCGCTCGTAAATGTTGACACAACAAAAAGGACGACTTCCCCTGCTAGAAAAGTAGGTGTCACATGGCAGCAGGGGCGGAAACCCGCTCACCACATGCATTGAACTGACCGAGGAGGAACTTGCGAGCCTTTTCAAAGAACAAGAGCTTCCGACGTGCGGGAAGTTCCAGTGCGTGCAAGTTGAACCACGTCTCATAGATGCCTTTGTCGTTGAGTAGGTGATGTAAATGAAGAAGATTGCCGCTCTACTCGCTACCGCGTTGATTGCTATCGGGCTTGTCGGTTGCTCCAATACAGTCACTTGGTATCAACTTGACAAGCTGCTCTCTATGGAACCTTCGGCGATAGTCAATCAGCTTGAAGAGGGCCAAGGATTCGAGTATGAGCTTGAGGCAGGAGAGCTCGGCGAAGAAGACGATAGATACGAGTGGCAGGGAGTTCCGAAAGACATAGTTGTCGAAGACACTGCTTATTCGCTGTATTTCCTCGGAACTGATAATGAGGTGCTGAGTAGGGACGCGCTGCTAAATGGTGAGCAGATTGAAGGCGTTCGAGTCCACTTCATTTGCGATGCCTATGACACGAAAAGCGCCCAGAGTGTTACCAGCGAAATTGTCGAGAAGTGCGGGTTCTCAAATTTAGAAGTCGAGGGAGATGATGGAGTCAGCTATCTTGCCGCTGGAAGGTGCTCAATAAACGGACAGGATGCATATTGGATGACCATTCTTTGGACTGAGGTGGATATGGGCAGAATTGAAGTCCATCTTGATAATGATGATTTGCTTGAATGGGCAATCGAGAACTACGGATAAACTCGTCAGAAAAACAACGTGACGAGCGGAAAACGGGCGCCCGCCGCAAAAGCAGGTGCCTGTCTCGTTTACAGGCTGTCATCATCAAGGCTCGCACCGTGGGGCGAGCGCAGGAGCGGCGGTAGCAGGGTTTCAGCACTCATTACTCCCTGCTCAATGGGTGAAAAGTGGGCTCTCGCGCACCCATGTCTGAATTGCGTACGCAGCCCCTTCGCTGAAGACGCTACGATTATTAATCCCGAGGCTGAACCTAGATCGAGTCCAGCTCTTCAAAAGAGGGCGAACCAACATCAACGGACCCTTAAAGCCCCAACAACTCGCTGTGACTTCCCGTACGCGTAGCGACAAGGACGAGACCCTCCTCATCAATCCGATAGATGAGGAGCCAATCAGGCTCGATGTGACACTCGCGGTGCCCACGGTACGTTCCGCCCAGCGAGTGGTCGCGCATTGCCTCTGGCAGGGCCTGCCCACACACGAGCGCCTCGAGGGTCACCTCGAGCTTTGATAGGTCCTTACCTTGCCTCTTGATGCGTTTGTAGTCCTTCTTGAACTTGGTCGTGAACCTCAGTTCCATCATGGCCTACTCCTCGTCGAGCGCGGCCATGGCCTCCCTCACCGTGCGATAGGGACCGGAGAGGTTCCTTCCCGCCGCCGCGTCGTCCATCGCGGCGAGCGTCTCCGGGCTGAACCCACAGGGGTTCGACGGGTCGAACGGAAAGCCACCCCGACGGTTGAACGCGGAGACGAACATGCGGATGGCATTGCTCGGGGAGGTGCCAATCTCGTCGCAGACGGCGGTGAAACGGTCCTTCTCGTCCTTGCGGAGCTTGGCGGAAATGGATTCGGATGCAACAGCCGTAGCCATAGCGGACCTTTCTTTATAATCTCCTACTTTGTCTGACATTGTATACCCATTGCTCTAGCTCGCACAGCGCAGTACGAAGCACCCGTCACCGTCAACACATATACGCACTGGCTCCAACCTCATAGATTGAAGCCAGTGCGTCAAATCGTTCGCTTATAGGGGTATTATTCGGCTCTTCGGCGTTTCTAGTGGGTAGCACATCCTGACGCCAGCTGGGCCGAGAAGTCGAGCCTCCCCAGCCTGAGGAATAGCATCGTGGTGAAGTAGCCGACGTTCCTGAAGCCCCTCGAGGCGCGCTTGAGCGACTGGATGACCGAGTTCATGCCCTCCAGGAAGCCGTTGGTGGCGCGCGTCGAGAACCAGTTGAGGACCCCCTCGCGCTCCGCCCTGATGCTCCTCGCCGCCCTCTTCATCTCGGGCACGTTGGAGTGCATGATCCAGGAGAGCGCCCGGTCGAGCCCGGCGGCGGCCTCCCTCGTCTCGCAAGAGTAGATCGCGCGCACGAACCCTGCGGCCCCGGGGGCGGGGCTCGTCTACGAGGGGGCGGCGAGGATGCTGCTCGGCTCCCTCGTCGGCACCGCGGTCGCGGCCCTGCCCGAGGACCGCCGGGCGCGGGTCGGGATCCTCGCCGCCATGTAGCTCGCGAACTCACGTTGGCGCGATGGCGCGAGCCAGGAGGAGGTGGCATCGGTCGCCGGCATGGGAGTTACCAGGTTCAAAAGCCTCTTCAAGCAGGCGACCGCAGGCACATCCGGTAATCGGAACCCCTCGGATGCCGCGGCGCGCCACACTTTGCTCGCCCTATCGCACCAGCCCTTCCCCTCAGGCACAACCCGCTACAAGAACAGCGCGCTCACGTGGTAGACGACGCACCCCAATAGCAGAGAGCAGCAGATGTAGAAGAGCGCCGTGATGACAGTCCACTTGGTCGAGTGCACCTCACCCCAGGTCGCCGACACGCTCGCCGCGCACGGCATGTTGAACGTGAACGCGAAGATGAACGCGAGCGCCTCGGGAGCCGAGATGGCCTGCGCCATGACCTCGCCGATGTTCGACGCCGCGGCGGCGGCGCCGGTCATGACGCCCACGAGCACGGCGTTGGGCGTCGCGGCACCCGTGAAGAGCCCCGAGAGCACCCCGAGCGCGGACTCCTTGAGCACGAGGGCGCACAACCACGCGGTGAACGTCTGCCAAC
Source organism: Candidatus Olsenella pullistercoris (assembly GCA_019116525.1). Lineage (GTDB taxonomy): Bacteria > Actinomycetota > Coriobacteriia > Coriobacteriales > Atopobiaceae > Thermophilibacter > Thermophilibacter pullistercoris. The sequence goes on from DXBM01000012.1 coordinate 3,421, forward strand.
CCATGCCGAAGAAGCGCGTGACCGGCTCGATGGCGGTACCGAGCGCGTAGAGCACCGACCCCTCGACGCTGCCGGTCGCGGTGTAGGTAAGCGCCCAAATCGCGAAGGCGAAGAGGGCGACGACCCGGATGGCTCGCACGAACATCTGTCGGCTCTTGAGCAGGGCGCCGCGCGCGACGTTGCCCAGATGCGGCCGATGGTACGGCGGAAGCTCCATGACCATGCCGGCGCGCTCCCCCTTGGCCACCAGGCGCGGCCCGAACACCCTGCCCACGAGCCACATGATGAGAATCGTCACGGCGAAGATGCCCACGATCACGAGCGGCGCGCCGGCCACGCCGAAGAACGCCACGGCGAGCACCGGAACCACGCCCCAGGTCGAGCCGCACGGGATGGCCCAGGCCATCATCACCGTGAGCATGCGCTGGCCCCACGAGTCGATGACGCGCGAACCCGACACGCCGCCCATCGTGCAGCCGAGGCACATGAGGAAGGGCATGAGCGACTTGCCCTGCAACCCGAAGCGCGCCATGGTGTGGTCGAACACGTAGGAGATGCGCGCCATGTAGCCCGCCTCCTCGTAGAGGCCGAACACGAGGTTGATGCCGAAGACGTAGCCCACCATCATGGTGCCGAAGCACAAACTGTTGAACACCACGCCCGCGAGGAAGCTGCCCAGAACATCGGGGGCGCCCGCCTGCGCGAGCGCGCCCGCCACGACCTGCCCGAGCGACGAGATGGCGCCGCCGAGCATCATGATGGGAATAGCCGGCACGAACGCCAGGATGAACCCGAGCAAGATCATGCCGATGGTGATGGGCTTCGACCAGCGCGAGCCCGTGACCACGCGATCGAAGCGCGAAAGCGCGTGCGGGCGCGCGGGCGCCTCCACCGCTCCGTCGAGCAGCCCCTCAATCCAGGCGAACTTCGCTGCGGCCGTGCCCTGGATCGTGTCGGGGGCGGCAGCGATCCCCTCGCGCAGGCGCGCGCCATCCACGACGGAACGCTCGCGCACCGTGCGTGCAAGCGCGTCAAGCAGCGCGCCGTATCCCTCGGGGCGCGAGGCGACGAGCGGCACCACAGGAACGCCCAGCCGCCGCGCGATAAGGACGGCGTCGATCCGCTTGCCCTGGTTCTCGGCGACGTCCATGAGGTTGAGAGCGAGCAGGCACGGCTGCTCCGGGCACGCCGCAACGAAGTCGGCGAGCATGTAGAGGCTGCGCTCGAGCTGCGACGCGTCGGCCATCACGAGCACGATGTCGGCAGCGCCCGATGCGAGGTAGTCGCGCGTCACCTCCTCTTCGGGCGAGTTGGCCGCGAGCCCGTACGAGCCGGGGAGGTCGACGACCTGGAACGCCGTGCCGCCGCGCTCGAACGTCCCCTCCTTCCGCTCCACGGTCTTGCCGGGCCAGTTGCCCACGTGCTGGCGCGCCCCCGTGAGCCCGTTGAAGAGCGTCGACTTGCCCGAGTTGGGCTGGCCGAGCAGCGCGACCGTGACGCCGCCCGCCGCCTTGCGGGCGGCGGGCGCCTTCGCGCCTCCCGCCGCGGGGCAGGAAGCCGCACATCTCTCGCAGCTCATGCGACCACCTCCACCTCGATGCGCATGCAGTCGCCGCGATCGAGCGCCACGTCGCTGTCGCGCACGTGCACGAGCACGGGCCGGTTCTTGACGTTTTGCAGGACCTCGACGGCGCATCCCTCCGTCAGCCCGATGGCCGTGACGCGCGAGACGAACCGGTCGTCGCCGGATACGGATGCGATACGGGCAGAAAGCCCCGTCGCCACATCGCATAGCCTCATGGAATCGCTCCTTTCCTTAAACGGGCATGACGCCCGCGGCCACCAAAGTAAGCCTGGAACGTATGCCCCCTCAGCTCCGCGATGTAGGTTCAGCTCCAAATCTCATCAAGTTAGATAAAATAAACTTTTGAGACGAATGGGGCTGGACTGCGCGAACGGGAGATAGCCTATGGGAAACGCACCCTTCACCGATACGGAGAGCAACCGGGGGACGCGCCTGCGCGTCGCCTCCGGCGTCGAGCTCGTCCAAGACGCCGACGGCGTCTACGAGCTGGTGCTGTCGCACCCGGTCGGGAGCGGGTGCATGCGAGGCCGACCCCTGTCGCGCGACCTGTTCGTCGCCAACGTCGACTTCGCGTGCGAGCGGTGCCCCAACGTCCCAGAGGCCCCGTCCGTCCCCCTCCCCGCGTTCTCGCGGGGCAAATGGCTGACGATAAACCTGTGCCACGAGGGCCGCTGCGAGGTCGACGTCCCGAGCGGGGGTCTGGCGACGGTCTCGGCCGGCGAGGTGTGCATCAGCTGCTCGCAGGAGCGCCCCGCCGAGTTCCGGTACCCCTCGGGACGCTACCGGGGAGTCGAGGTGTTCGTGAACACGCGTATCGCTCGATCGCCGCTTTTCTCGCTGCTCGATGACGAGGATGCCGTCGAGGCCATCGCGCGACAGGCGGGCAGCGCCGCCGTGCTCAGCGGCGACGGCGAGCTCAACGGGCATATGAGACGCATCGCCGCCCTCGTCGAAGCACCCGACAGGGCTCTGGCCACCTACGAGGTTCTCGGCTTGCTGCTTGGCCTCCAACGTCGCGACCTCTCCTGCGCCAGACCCCGCTTCATCCTCACACGCACCCAGATGCGCATCGTTGCCGCCGTGCACGACGAGCTCGAGGGCTCTCTCGACTGCGCCCACGACGCCCGCGTGCTAGCGTCGGCGTTCGGTGTGAGCGCGGCGACACTCAACCAGTACTTCTCGCGGGTATACGGGAGCACTGTCGCGGGGTACCTCCGCAAGCGGCGCATGGAGGTCGCCGCCGCCCTGCTTGCCAGGGGAATGCGCGTCGCCGAAGCCGCCGTGCGCGTCGGCTACGCGAACCCGAGCAAGTTCTCCTCCGCGTTCAAGAGGGAATACGGAACCGCACCGAGCGAGTGGAGGCGGCGTCGATTTGGCGAGAGGGAGGGCGTTCACGAAGTCAAGGGGGAGTTCTAGGAACGCTGACGCGCGGCGGCTTGCCGGCGGCATGGTCACCGAGCCGAATCATTTTTGACCCCGGGATACTCAAGCCCGTTCGGGCAGGGGCCGAACGGGCTTGAGCGACCTTCGATCCCCGTCGGTCAACAAGGCCCTCATCCGCCTCCGTGCGCGCGCAAGGCTGTACTTCACCGCCCGCTCGGAGCAGCCCTCGCGACGGGCGATCTCCCTGACCGGGAGGCGCACGACGGTATGCATGAGTAGGCGGCGAAGCTGGACTTTCGGCAGCCGGGACGGCACCGCGACGAGCTCGTCCGCCTGGCAGTGCTTCATGAGGGCGAACCCCGGGTCCGACTCTGGTCCGGTTGACGCGGCGGACGGGCCCATGGCATCGAGGCCGAGCGTGTGCCGGGCCTCCCTGCGCTCGATCCGCCACGCGGCGCGCCGCATCTCCCTGAGGGCGCCGGCGACCGCCGCGTCCACCTCTACGGAGACCAGCGTCCCGCCGGGGCCCGCAACGATGACAACGGCGCCACGGGCTCTCCCGGCAACGGCGCCGCGCCCGTGAAGCCGCGCTGCCCCGTCCCCCTCCCGTCGAGGCGCGCCCACGCCCGCAAGAAGGCGGCCCCTCTTGTCGTTCGTGAACTGCCTCCCATTTCTTGGACTTTTATTTCCATGTCCAAGAAATGGGAGGCAGTTCAGAGGCGTAGCGCGGGGCCTTCTTCAATTTGCCGCAGACCAAGCCCGAAAACGCAAGGCATGGACGCTCAGGCTTGACGTATTCGACAACAACGAGCCGGCGATTGCCTGCTATGAGTCGTTCGGCTTTGTCGATGTCGGCTCATTCGACATCGACGTGGGCGATGGCCTCAGGCACGCTTCGCATCTTATGGAGCTCAACCTGCGCGACGAGCGTCGAGGATGTCCGCCACACGGATAATGCGGGAGGCTTTACCCACCGCCCAGTTGCCGCGTAATTCGCGGGGAGACTCTTCGACCGAATAAAGGCGCCCCACAAGCATCCTGAACTGCGTCCAAGCTCTGGGTCGCAGTTCAATTTGTTCCTCGCGGGGCGCTGCCATTTTGGTAGGCCGGACAGACGATGTCTGATTCCGCTCAAGGCAGCTCATCGCTTGGCTCGGGAGAGGGTGGCAGCGGGAGGGCCGCCCGTGGGCTGTTCGTTTGGACGGCTCCGCCCGCCGTTCGGCCCGCCGGCCTCAGCGGCCTCCCCTGCCACCGACGCTCCAGCCGAGGCTCTCGGCCTGGATGCGAACGAGGCGGGCATAAAGGCCGCCCGCGGCCATGAGCTCGGCGTGGGTGCCCTGCTCGGCCACGCATCCGCCATCCAGCACCACGATCTGGTCGGCGCCCGCCACGGTGCGCAGGCGGTGCGCGATCACGAGCACCGTCTTGCCGGCGCAGAGCCTGCTCACGGCATCCTGCACAAGCGTCTCGTTCTCGGGATCGAGCGAGCTCGTCGCCTCATCGAGCAGCACGATCGGCGCATCCTTAAGAAGTGCGCGGGCGATGGAGAGCCGCTGGCGCTCGCCGCCGGAGAGCCTGGCACCGTTCTCGCCGAGGCGCGTGCCCCAGCCCTCCGGCATCCGCTCGATGAACTCCTCGCAATTGGCCGCCCTTGCCGCCGCGCGCACCTCTTCGTCGGTAGCACCGCGCCGGCCCATGCGGATGTTTTCCATGACCGTGTCATCGAAGAGGGTCACGTCCTGGAAGACCACCGAGACATTGCCGAGCCACGACTCCTCGTCGAGCGTCGCGAGATCGACCCCGCCCGCCGCGACAGAGCCAGAGGTTGGTGAGAAGAACCGCGCGACGAGCTTGGCTACGGTTGACTTGCCCGAACCGGAGGGACCCACGAGCGCCGTGACGGTGCCCGGCTCAATGCGGAAGGAGACGCCTCGCAGCACCTCATCGCCGCCCTCGGCATACGAGAAGTGCACGTCGGCAAGCTCGACGCCCTTCTCGCCCAGCCCTGCGGCGTCATCCGAACCCGTCGCGACCGGCTCGTCGGCGAGAGCGCGCAGACGAGCCGTGCGGCTCGAGAGCTGAAGGAGGCTCGGCAGCTGAGAGAGGATCGAGGTGATGGGCCCGTACACGCGCGAGGCGATGAGCAGGAACATGAGGAGGGTCAGGAAGTCGACCTCGCCCGCCGCGAGCAGCGCCGTACCCACGAAGACCGTGAGGCCCACGCCCGCCTGGAGCACCGTCGTGGCCGCCGAGACGCACACGTCCACGGAGAGCTCCACCCGCATCGCTATCTCGCGCAAGGTCTGAAGCGCGGCGCGCATAGGCGCGGACTGCGCGCCCACCTGTCGGCACGCGCGGATGTCGCGGATGCCCCCGACGTAGTCCATGAGGCGCGCGGACGCCGCGAGGCGCGCGCCGGTCTGACGCTCGAAGAGCCGCCGCTCGTGCCCGCGCGCGGCGAGCACGATGACGAGCGCCGCCGGCAGCGTCGAGAACACGCAGAGGGCGAGGCGCCACTCGAAGAAGGCGAGCATGACGCACACGACTGCCGTGGAGACGCAGCTGGCGACGAGCTGCGGGATGGTGCTCGACATGAGCGACTCGCGGCTGGAGACGTCCCCCATGAGGTTCTCGGTGAGCTCGGAGAGGTCGCGCTGGTTGAAGAAGGACATGGGGAGCCGCCGCAGGTGCTCGGCGAGGCCCATGCGCGTGGCCTCGGTCTCGCGGTACGCCGTCACGTACGTGCGCCGGTAGTCGTTGCGCGCGCAGAGGAACACGACGACAAGCCCTGCGACGCCCGCGGCGAAGAGGCCCCAGAGCGCCTGCCAGTCGACGTTCTCCCCCGTGAGCCGCATGAGCACCACCCCGAACGCCATGACCGTGATGGCGAAGGGCACCATGAGGGCGAGGTTGGTGAGGGTGCACGCCGCAATGGCGCGCTTGAGGCCGCGGTAGCCCTGGTCCGTGAGGGCAAGCGCGCGCTGGAGGCGCGGGATTCTGTTCGGGGTAGCCATCTTAAGCCACCTCCCTTCCGTTCGGCGCTTCCGACCCGATGCCCCACGAGAGGGCCTGCGCGTAGCGCTCCCACATGCGCGCGTAGGTGCCGTGCGCGGCGAGCAGCTCGTCGTGCCTGCCCCGCTCCGCCACGCGCCCGCCGTCGATGACGGCGATCTGGTCCGCACCCGCCACGGTCGAGAGCCGGTGCGCGATCATGATCACGGTCCTGCCCGCCATGAGCCGCCCGAGCGCCTTCTGGATGAGGTGCTCGTTCTCCGGATCCGAGAACGCCGTGGCCTCGTCGAGCACCACGATGGGCCGGTCGGCGAGGATCGCGCGGGCGATGGAGACGCGCTGTGCCTCGCCGCCGGAGAGATGCACCCCCTCGCTGCCGTAGACGGTGTCGTAGCCCCGCGGCAGCGCGCGGATGAAGGCGTCGGCCTGCGCGGCGCGCGCCGCCTCGACGACCTCCTCGCGCGTGGCGTCTGGACGGGCCATGCGGATGTTCTCGAGCATGCTCGCCCGGAAGAGGTGCACGTCCTGGAAGACGAGGCTCACGCATCCCATGAGCTCGTCCGGGTCGATGTCGCGCACGTCGACGCCTCCGATGCGCACGGCGCCCGCCGAGACGTCCCAGAAGCGCGCCACGAGGCTCGCCACGGTCGACTTGCCCGCGCCGGAGGGGCCCACGAGGGCGCAGGTGGTGCCCGCGGGGATGGCGAGGCTCACGCCGTCGAGGGCGAGCGGGGCGCCCTCCCCGTACGAGAACGACACGCCGTCGAGCTCGACGTCGAAGCGCTCCGGCACGCGGGCGGCCCCCGGCGCCGGCGCGGGGAGCGCCGGGATGCCGAGCACCTCGTCGATGCGCGAGAGGTGGGAGGAGATGATCATGCTGTCCTCCGAGATGTACATCATCTTGTTGAGCGCGCCCGCGATGGACGGCACGAACAGGAGGTAGAAGATGAAGTCGAGCGCGAACGGGCGGAACGCGCCGCCCGTGAGCCCCGCGCCGAGGGCGATCCCCACCGGCAGGACGAACAGGTAGGCGTTGTTGATGATGGCCGTGAACGCCGGCATGAGGCTCTGCCAGAAGAGCGCCACGTCGAGCGCGAGGTCGGTGTAGGCGCGCACCGCCGAGGACAGGCGGCCGAACGACTCCGCCGTCTGCCCGAACGTCTTCACGACGGGCATGCCGCGCACGTACTCCACCGTGGCGTTCGTCATGCGCTCCTGGTTGACCAGGTGGCGCCGCATCTTGTCGGTGATGGCCTTGTTGGAGAAGCCCGCCGCCTCGACGCCGAACGCCGCGACCACGCACGCCACCGCCGCGAGCCCGAAGCGCCAGTCGAAGACGAAGAGCAGCACCACGATCGCCACCGGCGCCGTGAAGGCCGCCGCCGTGTCGGGCAGCGAGTGGGCGAGGAACCCCTCGATGGCGCCGGCACTCTCGTCCATGACCTTCCCGACGCGCCCCGTGCCGAGCGCCTCGAGCCGCCCCAGCGGGATGCGCCCCAGGTGCTCGACGATCTGGAGCTTGAGGTTGTACTCGGCATCGAAGGCCGCCGAGTGCGCGCAGAGAAGCGCCGCGAGGTAGAGGCCGATGTTGCCCGCCACGCCCCCGAGGGCCATCCAGCCGAGGCCCGCCATGCGGGCCGCGTCGAGCGCGGCGAAGTCGGGGTAGACTGCGACGACGTCCGCCACCACAAGGTAGACCGCGACGAACGGGATAAACGAGCACGCCGACGAGAGCGCCGAGAGCGCCATCGAGAGGTAGATGAGCCACCTCCCGCCTCCGGTGAAGCCGATGACGCGGGCGGCCCAGGACTCCTCCCTGCCCGCGCCCTCCTTTCGCTTGGCCATGAGGCCCCCTTTCCGCTGCGACCGTTCGGATAGGCCGATGCGGGCGCGGCAAGTTAGACTAGACTTACTGTGATTGTGCAGCAGCGGGAAGGAAGGGCGTGCGAGCATGGGGGAAACGACCGACCCGAGAGGCGCGCGACCAAACGAAGAGTCCCGGCTTTTCCAGGCGGAGGAGCTCGAGCGCATGGGGCTCCTGCCCGCAGGCGACGACCGGGGCGCCGGCGAGCTGTTCGTGGGCGACGGCGTGCGCGCCGAGGGCTGGTACCGCGCGTGGGCGGGTGACGGCCTCACGGTGGTCACCTGCGACTTCACCATCCTCATCGACACGCTCTTCGCCATAGACACGTGCCGCTACCTCACGGTGAGGGGCCCGGCACCGGGGGCGGGCGGAGATGCGGCCGCATCTGGCCCCATGGCGATTGCCTACATCGAGACGCGGGAAGGGTGGGTCAGCACGCCCGTGCCGGCCGGCTCCCACTTCGCCTACGCGGAGGTCGAGTACTTCGAGGAAGCGCTCCGGAGCGCGTTCGCCGAGCTCGGATGGAGGTCCATCGAGGGAATCTCGTCCCTTCTCGCCGAGACGCGTCACAGCGTTGGCTGGGCCCCCGGTGTCCTCTCTGCTCTCAGCGAGATCTCCGACGTCGACCCCGCCGCTCCGGGCGCCGCGCTCGTCTACGAGGGGGCTGCGAAGGTCCTTCTCGGCTCGCTTGTCAGGACTGCGGCGGCGGCCCTTCCGAGTGAGGGCGACGCGCGAACCGGCATCCTTGCCGCCATCGAGCTTGCGAATACGCGATGGCGGGAGGGTGTGAGCCAGGGGGAGGCTGCGTCCACCGCTGGCATGGGAGTCACCAAGTTCAAGCTCCTGTTCAGACGGGCGGCCGGAAGCTCTTGGTCGGCCTTCATAACTGCGCGGAGGATGCGCGAGGCGACGACCCTGCTGCTGGCCGGGAGAGGCGTCGCCGAGGTGGCGCGGGAGGTCGGGTACCGCTCTCCCACGAGTTTCTCCGCGGCCTTCGCTCGGATGCATGGCCTTTCGCCGGCGAGGTGGAGGGATGCTGCGAGGGCGGAGGTGGAGCGGGTTGACCTCTGCGAGGGGGCTTCGCCTGGACAAACCCGATGAGAGCACTTTTGAGCCGAATCGGGAGGACACTAGGACGTCGTCGTGGCGCCCGCCGCATCGGCGTGTGTTGGGCCATGAACTGGGGCGGTCCCAAGTCGTGGGCTCGCCTCAGTGGCAGGGGGGCTGCTCAGGCAGGGCGGGCGGCCCTGCTCGTCTCCGCTAGAGCGGCGCCTTCCGGCAGCGCTCGCCCAGGCAAAACGCCGCATAGTGGGGAAGTTCGCGAATCTCTCGTCCATCGTCGTCCACGCTCCGGCCAAAGTCGTGTTCGGAGAGAATCACGGCATACGGGGAGTGGGCGTGGTCCATGAACGTCGCCAGCGTACGCGCGCGCACGCTCCGGGCGGACTTCACCTCAACGGGGATGACCCGCATCTCGTCGTCCTGCAGCAGGAAGTCCAGCTCACCCGTTCCGCCCCATGAGGACGGCGGGGCCCAGTAGAACGTCTGAAGGTCGTTGGCCGCGAGCGCCTGCATGACCGCATTCTCTGCCAAGGCCCCGCGGAAATCCGCGGAGACCGGCAGATTGGAGGAGGACTCCGCCTCGAGCCACAGACGCGGGTTGACGGCGAGCTTATAGAACATGAGCCCCGTGTCCGTCAGATACACCTTGAAGAAGCTGCCCTCATCTTCGTCGTACGGAACGAGGGGAGCCACCGTGCACGTGGTCAACTCGTTCACCGAGACCATGCCCGCGCTCGCAAGCCAGTCGATGGGCTCCATGAGCTTTGTCCGCCTGCCACCGCGCTCCACCTCGGCGTACTTGAACTTCTTCGTCGAGGCTCGCAGGAGCTGTGCCGGAATGCTTCTCCAGACCTTGCGGGCAGCAACGGCGCTGATGCCGCTATCGGGGTCGGTCATGTCAGCGGTATAGATGTCGTCCACCTCCCGCTGCTGCACGCGTGCGGCGTCGATGTCATGCCCATCGATATACGCGGCGACCGCCGCCGGCAGGCCCCCAATGACGAGATAGCAACGGAAGAGCTCGAGCGCACGACGATGCGCAGGATACGGCTCGAGCGTCTCCGCATGCCGTCGAATGTCGCCAGGCATCGCCTCCTCCCCCATGGCCCAGAGAAACTCCTCGAAGCTCAGGGGGTGCAGCGTCTCTTGCTGTACGCCACTGGGAAACGGCAGCCGACGCCTGCGCGTGGCGACGCCAAGCTGGCTTCCCGTCGCCGCAACACGCCAGCCAGAGCCCGAGAAGAAGCGCAGAGAGTTGAGCGCCCGCTCGCAGAGCTGCACCTCATCAAAGAGGATGAACGACCGCTCGCGATCGAGCGGCACGCGCTTGTACTCCGCAATACGCCGCATGATGGCATCGACATCGTCAGTCGGACCGTTAAAGAGCGGGGCGACAAGATCGAGGTCGGTCTGAAAGTCGAGCTTCACGAACTGGTCCCCGGCCACACGCTTTCCAACCGACTCGACCACATAGGTCTTACCGACACGTCGCGCGCCACGTAGGAGAAGGGGACGTTCCGGACGCTGAGCCCATAGCTCAATTTGCTGCTCAATAGCTCGTTTCAACGATTCCTCTTTCATTTTCTTCAGTTTGTGCGTATATAGTACACAGAATTCTCTCATATTATGTATTTCAAATACACGAAATTTCATTCGGAGCGTTCACGGGGCACATTCTTGCCCACCAAAGATCGCGTCGATCAACTCTGGACAAAGAGTTAGGCACTGTATACTCTAGGCTCCATAAGTTAGACGACTCTAACTACTGGAGGGCCGATGGGACAGGGCATGGATGTCTGCCTCGCCGACGGCGCAGAGTGCTCCTCCACGCGGGAGCGCCTCGAGGCGAGGTTCGTGCGCTGCCTCGTCTGTCAGGCAGGACTCGTGCTTTCGGGAAGCAAGCCCGCGGCGGTCTTTGGCTTCCGGACGCAGATCGAAGACCCCGCCACCGCCCCGTCGTGGATGCGACGCTTGCATGCGAGGTGCCTGATCGCGTGCTACGCCCACATCTCACGCAAGCTTGGCGTGCGCATCGACTTTCTCGGATGGCGCGAAGAACGGGCGATGCTGCTCGTCTGGCGTCCCCGCTGCGTCCGGGACCTTCTCTCGGGGACGGCGGTCCAAGAGTTCCTGGCAAGAAACCTCCTCCCCGCCCGCGAGCATGCCTTTATGAGGGAGCTCGGGCGGCGCCTGCGCGCCTACTACAGCGGCAGATGCCTGTTCCCACACGAGGTCGGACTCGCCCTTGGTTATCCCGTCGAGGACGTGAGCGGTTTCATGACCGACGGCGGGCGCGGCGCGCGTGCGTGCGGGCGCTGGAAGGTCTACGGGAACGTGGACGAGGCGCTGCGGCGCTTCAAAGAGCTCGAACGCGAGGAGCTCAGGATCAAGAGGCTCTACTCCGAGGGAACGCCCCTACGAGGGCTTCTCCGGATGGGAACGGCATAAAGGGGCGGCAGGGTCCGCACGAAGAAGGGAGAACCCATGAGCAAGAGCGTCGCGATCGTGTACTGGACGGGAACGGGCAACACCGAGGAGATGGCCCACGCGCTCGAGTCGGGCGTCGTCGCGGCGGGGGCCGAGGCCCGCGTCGTGCCCGTCGCGGACTTCTCGGCAGATGACGTACCCAACTATGACGCATTCGCCTTTGGCTGCCCCGCCATGGGCGCCGAGGAACTTGAGTCTGACGAGTTCGAGCCGGTCTGGGAGGCGTGCGTGGGCGCGCTGGGCGACAAGCCCGTGGCGCTGTTCGGCAGCTACGGCTGGGGCACCGGCGAGTGGATGGAAACCTGGCAGGCGGACGCCGAGGGGGCAGGCGTGAACGTGGTCTGCACCGTCATCGCCAACGAGGCCCCCGACGACGACGCCGTAGCCGCACTCGAGGCTGCCGCAAGGAGCCTCGTCGAGGCGTAAGGCTTGCCCTGAGGCCCCGGGGCCAGGCAGTCTCCGGGGCCATCTGACGCCCGCGATGGATGGGAGGCGCCATGCCAGCGACGCTCGTTCTTCTCGCCCTGGGGCTCCTGGGCTCTATCCTCATGTTTGCCGGGGACATGCTACTCTACTTCACGCCCGGCGCCTACGACATGGACGGCACCCTCCGGCCGTACATGCGCATCATGCGAGACGTGCCGGCAGGCCGCGTGCGTATCGGGGGCGCGCTGGGGCCCGTCGCCGCGTTCCTGTACGTGCTCGGGTTCGCGGGGCTTGCGCTCGTCGCGCGCGGCGACCTCTCCTGGCTCGTCTGGCTGGCCGCGGCGCTGCTCGCCTTTGCCCTCGTCTGCGGCGGCGCCTACCACGCTCAGTACGTCTACCTCTCCGTCATCGCCAAGGCGGGGCGAGAAGAGCTCTACGACGAGGTCGCGGGCAACATCATGTTTGTCATGCGATTTGCCACCGTGCCCATGTACCTGGGCTTCGTTGTGCTCGCCGCTGCCGTCGTGCTCGGACAGACCGTCTTCCCCGCCTGGCTTGTGGTCCTCACGCCGCTGGTCACGTCGTTTCTCGGTCTTGTGTGGATGCGCGTGCCGCAGCCGGCGCGCTGCGTCCTCTTCGGCGGGTGGAGCAACCTCGTCTTCACGATCATGTTCGCCGCGATGCTCGTCTGCAAGCTCGCTGGGTAACGCGCAAAAGGGATGTCCCTTTTGCGCATACGGGACAGTCCCCATTTGACCCCTTGCGGAAATCGCGCCGACCATTCCTCAAATGTGAGCTACAGTTGACTTGAAACTGTTCACCAAGGCGTACTTTTGTGCGCGACGGAGGGAGTTCGACATGAGTGCTCTAGGTTTTCTCAAGGGAACGCACGGCCTGCTTTTGGGCGCGGGGGTGTTGATCGGATCGGTCGGCGGCAAGGTGCTCACGAGCGACGCGGCCAAGCGCCTCTACGTCGAGGCCGTCGCGGCGGGCCTGCGCGCCAAGCGCGCCTGCGAGGATGCCATCGAGCGCACCCGCGCCGAGATGGATGACATCGTCGCCGAGGCCACGTACCTTAACGAGACCGTCTACGACACCGAGGATGACGAGGACCAGGAAACGTCCAAAGCAACCGACGCAGCCGAGCCCGTCGAGCCCGCTCCCGCTGAGGCGTAGGCGCGACCGTGCGATACGCCATCGAACATGAGGTGCCGGGGCGAGTGCGCCTGACGCTCATCGAGCGTCTTGTCGCATCCGACGTCGTCGCTCTCGAGACGACGCTCTCCTCTTGGGCGGGCGTCGAGCGCGTGCGCGCCTATCCTCGCATCCGCTCGGTTGCCGTCTGGTATCGCGACGCTCCCGCAAGGACGGCCCTGTTTGATCGACTGGATGCGCTCGCACTCCCCCAGCTCGAAAAGACGAGCGTCCAGACGCCTGCGGCGCTCGTGCCCGTGGGCGCGCCCGTTGCGCGCAGCATCGTCCGCCTCGTGGGCAACCACCTGATCCGCCGCTGGCTCCTCCCTCCCGCGCTGCGCGCGGTATGGGCCGGGCTTCACTACCTCGGGTTCCTGCGCGCCGGCCTCGCCTCGCTCAGGCGCGGGCGTCTCGACGTGCCGGTGCTCGACGCCTCGGCCATCGGCCTCTCGTTTGCCAAGCGCGACCCAAAGACCGCGGCAAGCACCATGTTCTTGCTCGATCTGGGCGAGGCTCTCGAGGACGCCACCCGCACGCGCTCCGAGCACGAGCTCATCCGCTCTCTCATGGCCATCCCCCAAAGCGCGCGTCGCCTCGAGGACGGCGAGGAGGTCACCGTGCCCGCCCAGAGCCTCCGCACGGGCGACCTCGTCGTGGCACGCACCGGTATGCCCGTGTGCGTCGACGGCGTGGTGGTGCGCGGGGAGGCCATGGTCAATCAGGCGGCGCTCACCGGCGAGCCGCTCGCCGTGGAGCGCATGGCCGGCGATGACGTCTTTGCCGGCACCGCGGTAGAAGAGGGCGAGATCGTCATCCGCGTGGGCGCCGAGCCCGCCTCGACCAAGCTCCGCTCCATCGTGAGCCTCGTCGAGGCAACAGAGCATCTCAAGAGCGAGGTCCAGACGCGCCGCGAGCACCTCGCGGACCGCTTCGTTCCGTGGAACTTCCTGCTTGCGGGGCTTGTGGCGGCGACCACGAAAAGCCTCGCAAAGACGTCGGCCGCCCTCATGGTCGACTACTCCTGCGCCCTCAGGCTCACGTCGTCCATCAGCGTGCTCGCCGCCATGAGTCAGAGCGCTCACGAGGGCATGACCGTCAAGGGTGCCAAGCATTTCGAGGCCATCGCCGCCGCCGACACCATCGTGTTCGACAAGACGGGAACGCTCACCGAAGCGACGCCCCGGGTCGCGCGCGTACTCGCCCTCGCGCCCGATTGGACCGAGGACGAGGTCCTGCGCACCTCGGCCTGTCTGGAGGAGCACTTCCCCCACCCCGTGGCACGCGCCGTGGTGGCGGCGGCCGCCGCACGCGGTCTCGAGCATCGCGAGCGCCACGCCGAGGTCGCCTATATCGTGGCGCACGGCATCGCGTCGGCGCTCGATGGCAAGAGAATCGTCATCGGAAGCCGCCACTTCGTGATGGAGGACGAGCACGTCGAGGTCACCCCCGAGGCAGAGGCGCTCATCGACGGCGAGCTCGAAGGCCTCTCGCCGCTCTACCTCGCCCAAGACGGAAAGCTGGTGGGCGCGCTCGGCATCGAGGATCCCTTAAAGGCAGGAGTGCCCGAGGCAATTGCGGCGCTTCGCTCGCAGGGCATCGACCACATCATCATGCTCACCGGCGATAACGAGCGCACCGCCGCACGCATCGCCGCCGAGGCGGGCATCACCGAGTACCGCGCTGACCTGCTCCCCGAGGACAAGCATGCCTACGTGGAGGCGCTCGTGGCCCGCGGACAACGCGTCGTCATGGTGGGCGACGGCGTCAACGACGCGCCGGCGCTCTCCGCTGCCGACGTGGGCATTGCCATGGGCACAGGTACCGCCATCGCGCAGGAGGTCGCCGACGTCACGCTCGCCGCGGGCGGGCTCGACGCCATCGTGCGCCTGCACGCGCTCAGCCGTTCTCTCATGGGGCGGCTCGACCGCTCGTTCGTCGCGGTCATGGGCATCAACTCGGCGCTTCTCGCCGCGGGAATCGCCGGCATCATCCAGCCCCAGGTCTCGGCGCTCCTGCACAACGGCACCACCATCGCGCTGGCAGCAGAAAGCGCCCGACGTCTCTAGGAGGCATCAACCAGTCCGCTGTGGGGCCTGTCGTTGGGAAGTGGAGACATGGAGCGGTTCACGGTCGAGAAGGACGGCCTCTTCGGATTCCTCCACCTTCCGGGGCGGCACGTCGAAGCGTACTCCGGCAAGGCGCTCATCGTGCTCGGCGGCAGCGAGGAAGCCTTCGCGCAGACGCTGCGCAGGGCGGAGGTGATCGTGATGGAGGCGATTCGCGCCGCGGCATAGGCGCTACAATCGGGCAGGCCTGGGCGTGGCCCGACACCAACATTCGGCACACAACCGCCTCGTTCCCGTTGACCTATGCGGAATGCACGAAATCGGAGGGGCCAGATGTCGTTCTTTGAAAACACCCGCAAGCCCGTGGGCCTCGGCGGAAAACTTATGGTTGCCATGATGAATCTGGGCCACAGCCCTGTGGCGCGGTGGGGACTTCGATTTCTACGGCTTGCGCCAAACGCCAAGGTGCTGGATTGCGGCTGCGGCGGCGGGGCGAACATAAAACGGCTGCTGAAAAAATGCCCGCATGGCGTCGTCAAGGGCATCGACTATTCACCCGTCAGCGTGGAGAAGGCTAGAAAGCTCAACCGAACTGCAATTCAGGAGGGGCGTTGCGCCGTTCTGCAGGGCAGCGTGGCGGATATGGCGTTTGAGGATGGCTACTTCGATGCCGCCACGGCCTTTGAGACCGTCTATTTCTGGCCTGATTTGCCCCGATGCTTCCGTGAGGTCCGGCGGACGCTGAAGCCAGGCGGGACAATTCTTATCTGTAACGAGAGCAATGGCGATACGGACAAGGACGAGAGGTGGACGCAGATCATCGGCGGCATGACCATCTACAAGGACATTGAATTAAAGGCGTGTCTGGAGCAGGCGGGTTTTCACGAGGTGCAGATACGCAAAAAGAAAAGGTGGCTCTGCGTCACGGCGCGGAAGTAGGGGTATCAAGCACGGGCATTTTCGCATCCATCCTGCACATGGCGATAGGCATGACGGCCATAGCGGCTGTGTTGGCGGCAATCATGACAATTTTTATTCACTGAGGAAGAAACCTATGAAATGCAAAATTGAGAAAAACACCGTGCAGGAGACGCTGATCCTCCCGCTGTATTCCCGGAAGCTGTGTACGGAGCTGTACCCGAACCTTTACAAGGATGAAACAGCGGCTCGTCTGCTCGACCAGATCGACTACGACTTTTCAGAGGCAGAGAAAAACTCCCGCAGCCTGATGCAGCGCTTTGGTGCGCTGGAGGTGGCCATGCGGCAGGGTGATCTTGCTTTCGAGGTGCGGGATTACCTGAAAGGCCACCCCAATGCGGCGGTGGTCAATCTGGGCTGTGGGCTGGACAACACCGGCAGAACCTGCGACAACGGTAGATGCAAGATCTACAATCTGGACTTCCCGGATGTGATTGCCTTGCGGCAGCAGCT
>DXBM01000013.1 GCA_019116525.1 Candidatus Olsenella pullistercoris
GCCGGGCATGGAGAACGGCGCGCCGGAGCGGACGGAGACGAGCAGCGGGTCCTCGGAGTCACCGAGCTTCTTGCCCATGCGCTCCTCGAGGTCCTTGCGGTACTCGTCGATCTCGTCGAGGACGCCCTCAGGCCACACGTTGCCGGCGCCGGAGTAGGCGACGCAGGTCTGGCAGGTGATGGTGAATCCCGGGGGGACGGGCAGGCCGATGTTGGCCATCTCGGCAAGGTTGGCGCCCTTGCCGCCCGTGATCCACTTGGCCTCGTCAACGGTGGCACCCGCGACCTCGGTCACGTTGTTGCCGTTGGCGTCGAAGCCGAAACGGTAGACGTGCTTTTCTGCCATGTTTACCCCTTGCTTCCTTGGGTCCTTGCGCGCTCGGGCAAGCGCGCGCTTGCGTGCGGCCGCGAGGGTCTCCCCCGTGGCCGCTCTTCATAATATGCCCCTCCGCTACCGCTCGCGCCCGATTTTCGGCCATTCGGCCGACCTCATGGGGTAAACGGTGCACAAGGTAAGAAAAAGGGGCCGAGCCATGCAGCCCGACCCCAGAGGTAGTAACATGGAGCGCGATTTGGCCTTAGTTGGCCGCTCCCTCTCCCTTTCCATCGTCCTTGTAGACCGCGCCGATGGCACGCGTGGGCTCCTCGCCCGTGAGGGTGGAGATGACCGTCACGGCCGGCCCCAGCAGGTCGATCGAGGGAATGCCGCGGCGGTCGAGCTCGCGGCGAATCTCGCGGCGCAGGATGCCGTTGGCGAAGGTGTGGAAGACCGCACACGGACGGTCGGCGTCGTAGTGCTCGTCAAAGTAGACGCGGACCGAGTCGACGTCCTTCACGTTGGAGAGGCGCTCAATGTCGACGGAGCCGTCACCGAACTGTGCGGCAGCAGCCATGACGACAGTGTTTGCGGTCTCGCCGCGCGAGTCGGAAAGGACGTAGATGAGGGGAACGACCTGACCGAAGATGTCGTCATCAAGATCGAGCTTTGCCATCACGTGCCTCCTGTAGCATCCATCTGGCGGGGACGGGTCTGAACCCGTCCCAACTTACCCTACTTCTTGCGCGAGAGCGCGCCGATGTCGGCAACCCCCACGAAGACTTCAACGAAGCGGTTGAGCAGGCGCAGGCGGTTGCCCCTTACCGCAGTATCCTCGTCCATGACAAGGACATCGTCGAAGAATCGGTCGATGGGCGCCTTGAGTTCGGCAAGTGCCGCAAGCGCGTCGGCAAAGTCGCCCGCGGAAAGCGCGGCGCTCACGCGCGAAGACCCGAGCTCACAGGCCTCGAGAAGGGCCTTCTCGGCATCGCCGAGAAGGGACGTGTCCACCTCGGTGCCAAGCGACGGGTCCCCAAGGTGGGAGGCGCGGGCGTACGCCGTGGCGAGGTCGTCGAACAGCTCGGGGCTCTGGGAACGCGCGTCCTCGAGCGCGTGTGAGCGCGCCATGAACTCGACGGGGTCAATGACGCCAACGGCAGACACCGCCTCGATCGTGTCGGGGCGAAGCCCCTCGTCCTTGGCGATGGCCACGAGGCGACCCTGGAAGAACCTCTCCACGGAGGCGGTGACCTCCTCGAGGTCGAACTCAAGGCCCTGCGCCTTGTAGGCGTCAAGCGAAAGGCCAATGAGCTGCCTCAGGTCGCTCGAGGGAAGCGTGCGCAGCATGGCGATGATGCCAATGGCGGAGCGGCGCACGGCATAGGGGTCTGAGGAGCCGGTGGGCGGCTCGTCGATCGCAAAGATGCCGCAGACGGTGTCGAGCTTGTCGGCAATCGCCACGCAACGGCCGCACATGCCAGAGGGAAGCTCGTCACCGGCGAAGCGGGGACGGTAGTGCTCGCGAATGGCGGCGCAGACCTCCTCGCTCTCCCCTGCCGCGGCAGCGTAGTAGCCGCCCATGACGCCCTGCTGGTTGGTGAACTCGACGACGGCCTGAGAGACGAGGTCGGCCTTGGCAAGGTGCGCGGCGCGCGCTGCCGCGGCAACGCCGTCGTCAGTCTCCCCTGCCTGCTTTGCCACGGCGGCCGCCAGGCCCTCCATGCGCTCGACCTTCTGGAGCATGGTGCCCAGGCGCTCCTGGAAGGTCACGGTGGCGAGACGGTCGACGAACTCCTCCATCGGACGCTTGAGGTCCTCGTCGTAGAAGAACTTGGCGTCGTCAAGGCGGGCGCGCACGACCTTCTCGTTGCCTGCCACAACGGTCGCGGAGACGCGGGGGTCGGCGTTGGAGACAACGACGAACTCGCGCGTGAGGGCGCCGGAGGCGTCGTAGACCGGGAAGTAGCGCTGGTTGGAGAGCATCGACTCGCAGATGATCTCGTGCGGAACGGCGAGGAACTCCTCGTCGAAGGTGCCCACGAGCACCGTCGGCCACTCGCAGAGGTTCACGACCTCGTCGAAGATGCGCTTGGGGGTGTCCACATGGGCGCCGCCGCGCTCGGCCTCAACCTGCGCGATGCCCGCGCGGATTGCCTCCGCCCGCCTCTCGGCGGAGAGGACGAAGGCGCTCTCCAGAACGCTCTCGTAGAGCGCCGGCTCAGCGACGACGTGTTCGCCGGGGGCGAGCACGCGGTGCCCGCGCGTCACGTTGGAGCTCGTCACGTCAGCATAGGAGACGGGAACGACCTCGCTGCCGAGAAGGGCGCAGATCCAGCGAATCGGACGGACGAAGGTCTCGTGCGTGGACCCCCAGCGCTGGCTGCGGTAGTTGGGCCACTGAAGCTGCGCGATGACGCGCTCGGAGAGCGCGGAAAGGATCGGCATGGCGGGCGCAGAGGCAATGCTGCGCTCGGCAAAGACGTACTCGCGCCCGTCAGTGTCCACGCGCCGCACGAGCTCGGCGGCGTCGATCCCGCACTTGCGAGCAAAGCCAGCGGCCGCCTTGGTGGGCTGACCGGCGTCGTCAAAGGCAATGGCGGCGGCAGGGCCGCGGCGCACCTCGTGGACCTCGTCGGTGGCGGTCGCAACAGAGGCGACGAGCGCGGCAAGGCGGCGAGGAGTGGAGATGACGCGAACGTCGCCGTGGGCAAGGCCGGCCTCGTCAAGGCCCGAGGCAACGAGCTTGCCGAGCTGTCCGGCAGCGTTCATGAGCGGGGCCGAGGGCATCTCCTCGGTGCCAATCTCGAGCAGGAAGTCGCGGGTGTCTGCCATCTAGGCCACCTCCCCCTTCGTGGAGTCTTCGCTGGTCTTTCCGGCCACCTCAGCGAGATAGCTCTCGCAGCAGAGCTTGGCGATGGTGCGAACGCGCAGGATGTAGTTGGCGCGCTCTGTGGCCGAGATCGCGCCGCGGGCGTCGAGAATGTTGAAGGCGTGCGAGCACTTCATGACGCAGTCGTAGGCAGGGAGCGGAAGCTTGCGATCGAGGCAGGCGTGGCACTCGCGCTCGTAGTCGTCGAACTTCTCGCGCATCATCTCGACGTTTGCGACCTCGAAGTTGTAGGCGGAGAACTCGCGCTCGTTCTCCAGGAAGACGTCGCCGTAGGTCATGGGCGTGCCGTCGGGCAGGTAGCTCCAAACGAGGTCGTAGACGGAGTCGACGCCCTGGATGTACATGGCGATGCGCTCCAGGCCGTAGGTGATCTCCACGGGCACCGGGTCAACCTCAATGCCGCCAACCTGCTGGAAGTACGTGTACTGGGTGACCTCCATGCCGTCCATCCAGACCTCC
>DXBM01000014.1 GCA_019116525.1 Candidatus Olsenella pullistercoris
GTAGCTCAGTTGGTCAGAGCGTCCGGCTGATAACCGGGAGGTCACAAGTTCGAACCTTGTCAGGCCCACCACTTCCTGACAATAGTCGCCCCAGCGTTAGCCGAGTCGCCGCTGGGGCGATTATTCTTTTCCGTCTTCGCGCACGCTGCGAAGCGGACCCAGAGGGGACGTAGCTCAGCTGGGAGAGCGCGGGCTTTGCAAGCCTGAGGCCGTGGGTTCGAACCCCATCGTCTCCACCATGCATCGTTTGCCGGGGCGTCCTGCCCCGGCTTTTTCTTTGGCTGCGAAGCGTTGTCGCGTCCTTGGCTGCCCATTGGGTGCGTCCGTGGCACTTATCGGCGAGAAAACCGGCGAACAGCGGTCATTTACGCACCCAAACGACCGTCCCAGCGAGGAGGGCCACGCGAACCTGCCCGCCCCGGCGTGCATGCAACCTGCGGTATCATCGCGAAAGACAGCGAGCGAGAGGGGCGCGATGACTGCGAGCAAAGACCTGAGAGAGGGCGTCTCGCCCGAGACGGACGAGCTGGCGAGCACGCTTATGGGCGACGCCCTTGACCTTCTCGCCGCTGGCGAGCCGTTTGAGGTTCTTCTCGCCGTGCAGACAGCGGACGGGGAGACGTCGAGCTACGAGTTTGAGGACGACGGCGCCGAGGCCTGCCTCGAGGCGGCCCGCGCAAAGGTCTCCCAGGTCGCGGGTGCGCAGCGCTATGCCATAGCCTACGAGGGCGCCGTCGCGGACGAGGACGGGGCCTACGCCGTCGCGCTCCTGCTCGAGTTTGGCGAGCGTGGCTGGCGCGCGTACTCAGCCTTCTCTCTCGTCGAGGGCAAGGGCACGGGTGATGGTTTCACGTGGAGCGACCCCGCGCCGGCCGGAGAGATGCCCGCGCTGCTGTAAAGTACCGTGTGTCGAGAAAAAACTACCGCCGGCCGAGAGGCTGGCTCTGTACGTCCACGGCAGTGAGGGGTCTCATGCGTCAGGAGAACATCAGGAACATCGCCATCATTGCGCACGTCGACCACGGCAAGACCACGCTCGTGGATCAGATGCTCAAGGCAACCGATGCCTTCCGCGAGAACCAGCAGGTCCAGGAACGCGTCCTGGACTCCAACGACCAGGAGCGCGAGCGCGGCATCACGATCCTTGCCAAGAACATCTCAATCGAGTACCAGGGCGTCAAGATCAACGTGATCGACACCCCTGGGCACGCGGACTTCGGCGGCGAGGTCGAGCGCGTGCTGCGCATGGCGGACGGCGCCCTCCTGCTCGTTGACGCTGCGGAGGGCCCGATGCCCCAGACCCGCTTTGTCCTGCGCCACGCCATCGACGCCGGGCTCTCGATCATGATCGTGGTGAACAAGATCGACAAGCCCGCCGCCGACCCGGAGCGCGCGGTCAACACCTCGCTCGACCTCATGGCCGACCTCGGCGCCACGGACGAGCAGCTCGAGTTTGCCATGGAGCACGTGATCTACGCGTCCGCGGTCAACGGCTTCGCCCGCCTTGACCCCGAGGACGGCAACGAGGACATGTTCCCCATGCTCGACATGATCGTGAACGAGCTCCCCGCGCCCGACGTTGACGTTGACGGTCCGCTCGCCATGCAGTGCGTGACCATTGACCACTCCGAGTACGTGGGCCGCATCGGCATCGGCCGCATCTACTCCGGCACCATCCACGACGGCGACAAGATCCTCGTGGTGAAGAACGACGGCTCGCGCGCGATGAGCCAGGTCAAGCAGCTCTTCACCTTCGACTACCTCGGCCGCAAGGAGTGCACCGAGGCCCAGGCGGGTGACATCGCCGCGGTCGTGGGCATCGACTCCACCGACATCGGCGACGTCTACACCGACCCCGAGAATCCCGTCGAGCTCGAGCCCATCGAGATCGACCCGCCGACGCTCTCCGTCGTCTTTGAGGCGTCGACCTCCCCGCTTGTGGGCCGCGAGGGTGACATCGTGGGCGGCCGCCAGCTCAAGGAGCGCCTCATGCAGGAGCGCGAGAACAACGTGACCATGCGCATCGAGGAGCTCCCCGACAAGACGGGCGTCGAGGTGGCGGGCCGCGGCATCCTGCACCTCTCGGTCCTCATGGAGTCCATGCGTCGCGAGGGCTTTGAGTTCCAGGTCGGCCGTCCGCGCGTCCTCTTCAAGAAGGACGAGAACGGAACCATGACCGAGCCCGTCGAGCAGGCGGTCGTGGAGTGCCCCGGCGAGTACTCGGGCAAGGTCATCGAGGTCTTTGGCAACGCGGGCGGCACCATGACGAGCATGGACAGCGGCACCACCCAGACGCACCTCGAGTTCAAGATCCCCACTCGCGGCATCATGGGCCTCAAGAACCGCATCCTCAACGTCACGCACGGCGAGGCCGTGTTCTATCACACGTTCCTTGAGTACGGCCCCTATGCCGGCGAGATCGGCGTGCGCCAGAACGGCGCCATGATTTCCATGAGCACCGAGAAGGCCGTGGCCTACGCCCTTGGCACGCTCCAGGAGCGCGGCCAGCTCTTCGTGGCCCCCGGTGACGAGTGCTACGAGGGAATGCTCGTGGGAGAGCGCTCCAAGCCCGGTGACATGGTCGTCAACATCGCCCGCACCAAGAGCCTCGGCAACCAGCGCTCGTCGACTGCCGACATCGCTGTCCAGCTCACGCCGCCCCGGACGTTCACGCTCGAGGAGGCGCTCGAGTACATCATGGACGACGAGCTCGTTGAGGTGACGCCCCAGAGCGTCCGCATGCGCAAGCGCATCCTCAACGAGACCGAGCGCCGCAAGTGGGCCGTCCGCACCGGCAAGGTCAAGAAGTAACAATTGGGGACGTGCCCCTCCTCTCAGAGAGTTTGGGACAGGTTGCGATTCGGCTGCTTCCGGCCGTTGGCAACCTGTCCCAAACTCTCTGAGAGGAGGGGCACGTCCCCAAATTAGCGCTTGCGGGAGCGCCAGCGGCTCACGCGAACGTAGCGCGCCGCGCGCTTCACCGGTGCCGCCACGCGTGGCCCAAGGTCAACGTCGGCGGGCGTCTGAACGTTGTATCGCAGCGACCAGCGCCTGAGGCCAATCGTTACCACCAGGCACAGAGCCGCTCCCCAGAGCTTGTTCACGGAGCCCAGCACCACGGCGCACCAGTACGCAAAGGAGCCGGCGAACGCGCAGACCGCATACAGGTTGGAGCGCTTGAAGATCCTCGGCACCTCCCCGAGGAAGACATCCCGCAGCATTCCGCCGCCAACGCCGGTCATGATGCCCATGAGCATGCACGACGCGGGGTAGAACCCGTTCACGAGCGCCTTGTCGCAGCCCACGAGCGCAAAGAGCGCCACGGCGAAGATGTCGAGCCACTCGAGCAGGCTCCCGCCCGCGCGGTCGAGCAGCTGTGGGAAGAGAAAGGCGAGGATGCCGGTTGCCGCGCTCAAAGGGATCGCGAACGGCGAGTCCAGCATGTAGACGCTTCCCACCTGCATCATGACGTCGCGGATGAGCCCGCCCCCGAGGCCGCAGATGAGCGCGAGGCCGATAAACCCCACCGCGTCGAGGTGCCTCGCGCGCGCCACCATTACGCCGCCCATCGACCCGACCACGACCGAGGCGAGGTCGACCCACGTGGGAAGGGACACGGCAACGTACTCGGGATTGATTGCTGAGAAAATCTCGGGCACGCGGGCTCCTCGTTCCACGACGGTGACTGCGCGTCCATTGTGGCGCATCCGTGAGGATGAGGCACCGAGAAATAGTGCTTTCCAAGAGGCGTCGTCTTACGCTATACTTGCCGCTGCACCATTCACGGAGAGTTGTCCGAGTGGCCGAAGGAGCACGATTGGAAATCGTGTAGGCGCCTAAAGCGTCTCCAGGGTTCAAATCCCTGACTCTCCGCCAGAACTTAATCGTGGCGCCTTCGGGCGCCACGTCACCCTTACGGAGGGGTGGCAGAGTGGTTGAATGCGGCGGTCTCGAAAACCGTTTACCCCTTCGGGGGTACGAGGGTTCGAATCCCTCCTCCTCCGCCATGTGAGATCGGGCCGACCTGCCAGGCGCAGGGCGGCCCTTTTTATGTCCCGGTTATCTCTGGCTTCCAGACTTGGGGTACCCTTACCTCCAGTAACACCCACCCCGAAGGGAGCACCCATGGTTGATGAGTCCGAGCTCGAGGGCTTCAAGAGCACACGCTACTTCTCGCGCTCCTGGGCACTGCTCACGCGCGACCGCGGATGGATGAAGCCGATTCTGCTCATGACGCTCGCGCTGCTCGTGCCCATCGTGGGCTGGCTGGGCGTTGCGGGCTACGTGGCGGAGTGGGCGCGCCTCACCGCATGGGGAGTGAACTCTGCGCCCAAGCAGCGTGGCGTGCGCGTGGGAGAGTGCATCGCGAGCGGCTGGCGCGCGTTCGTGGTCATGCTCGTCTGGGGCGTTTGCATGGCCGTCATCGCCGCTGTCATCGCCGTCGTGCCGCTGCTCGGCGTGCTTGGCGCCTTCGCGTGGTTTATCTTCTCGTTCTTCCTTGGCATCGTTGTGGTGGTCGCCGTGCTTCGTGCGACCATCTACCAGAGGATTCGTGCGGGCCTGCGCGTGAGCACGGTCTGGCAGATGGCCTCGCACGACGCCGCCGGCCTCATCAGGGTCGTGGGCATGGAGGTGGCGGGCATGGCCATCATCTGGCTCATCTGCGCCCTGGTGCTGCTTGTGAGCCTGGCCAACTTCCTTCCGCAGGTCTTCTACCTCGCGAGCTACATCGACCGCTACCAGGCCATCCTCTCCGCGGACATGCAGGCGATCCTGGCGCTTCAGATCCTTGGGTCCCTGATCGGCTCGTTTGGCCCTGCGATTCTCGTGATCTATCTGGTCTGCGGCCTGATCGGCGTGATCCTCGCCATGCTCATCGCGACAGCGGTTGCCCTGTGGATGCGCCAGTTTGACGTCTCTTCCTGGGGTCGCGAGGAGGACCCGATCCACGTTGCCGAGAAGGACGCGCGCCCCAGTGACAGCTCCCAGCCCGTGGCGCCGGGGATTCCGGGCGCCGCGCCCGCGGGCGCCCCTGAGGCCGCCGAGCCCGCTGCCGCTCCGGAGCCCGAGGTCGTGGAGGTAGAGACCGTGGCTGCCGCCCCGGAGCCCGCGCAGCAGGTTGCGCCCGAGCCGGAGCCCGCGGCGGCATCCGAGCCGGAGCCCGCGCACGCCTCTGAGCCCGAGGTCGTTGAGGTGGAGACCGTGGCTGCCGCTCCGGAGCCCGAGCCGGCCCCTGAGTCCGAGGCGGCCCCTGAGCCCGTGTCCGCCCCTGAGCCCGAGGAAGACTCGCCCATCGTGGACCACAGCGAGGAGCGCAACGAGGAGTAACTTCGGCCAGTCCTTCTCGCCCTCATGGAGAACTCATGGAAGCGCCGGGTCGCCGTTCGCGGCCCGGCGCCTCTTGTTCTGCGCTGCGAGCAGGGAGGCCTTCTCGCTGGTGAAAGATACTGGGAAGACTTTTGGAGGATTCGTGTCGGTATCGGCGGGTAGCATCTACGAAAGGGTGCGTGGAAGGTCTCTCAGCTCGGCATCTGTGGTATGATGCTTCGCCGAACCTTTCCTGCTCCGGGTGCACCTTCACGTCCCGGAGCCATTAGCCCAGAGGAGGTGAACCACATGAAGGCCTATGAACTGCTGTATTTTGTCGACCCCACCTGCAACGAGGAGACCCGCGCCGCTGTCATGAAGCGCATCGAGGTCGCCCTTGGCGAGACTGGCAAGGTCGACAGCGTCGAGGACTGGGGCAAGCGCAAGCTCGCCTTCGAGATCGACGACCTCACCGAGGGTGACTACACCCTGATCAACTTCCACGCAGATCCTACCGTTATCGCCGAGCTCGACCGAGTTCTGCGCATCAACGATGCCGTCAAGCGCCACATGGTCGTGCGCCGCGTCGACAAGGACTAGCAGTGGAAGGCGGGCCCAGCGCCCGCGCGTGAGAGGGAGTGAGTCATGAGCATCAACAGGGTGAACATCTCAGGAAACCTCACGAGGGACCCTGAGCTTCGCGTCACCGCGAGCGGCACGCAGATCCTTGCGTTCGGCGTGGCCGTGAACGACCGTCGCCGCAACCCGCAGACCAACGAGTGGGAGGACGTTCCCAACTTCGTTGACTGCGTCGTCTTTGGCTCGCGCGCCGAGGCGCTCTCCCGCTTCCTCTCCAAGGGCTCGAAGGTTGCCATCGAGGGCAAGCTTCGGTACAGCTCCTGGGAGACGAAGGAGGGCCAGCGCCGCAGCAAGCTCGAGGTCGTCGTCGACGAGGTCGAGTTCCTCAGCTCGAGGAACCAGCAGGCGGGAGGTCAGGGCGGCTATCAGCAGCCTGCCTCCTACGCCGCGCCCGTTGCCGCCGCGCCCCAGCAGTCCTACGCGCCCCGGCCCGTCCAGGCCCCGCCGTCGACCGAGGTCTACGACGAGGACATCCCGTTCTAACAACCACCGGCGGCGCTGCGCCGCCAACAGAAAGGCAAACAAGACATGGCTCAGCAGAAGCAGGATTTTCAGCGCCAGCCGCGTCGCAAGTACTGCCAGTTCTGCAAGGAGGAGACCGAGTACATCGACTACAAGGATGTGCAGCTCCTCCGCAAGTACATGACCGACCGCGGCAAGATCAAGCCGCGCCGCGTCACTGGCGCCTGCACGCAGCACCAGCACGACATCGCGCTTGCCATCAAGCGCGCCCGTGAGATGGCGCTTCTCCCCTACACCGTCCCCGTGGTCTCCAGCCGCGGCGGGCGCAACCGCGGCTAGTCGGTCGCGGACTTCGAGAAGAGCGCGGCAAAGATGAGCACTTGGCCCAACAGCGACCGTCCTCCCGTGCCTGAGGGCGCGCGCGGCGGCTCTGCGGGCCCCTCGCAGACGGGCAGGGGCATCGTCCCCCTTGGGAGCGGCGCGGGCAGGACCCCACAGGCGCTCTCGTCCTCGGCAGGGCTCTTCTTCTGCGCGCTTGGCGGCGCGGTCGCGTCCTCGACGCTCTCTGTGCTCGCTCCGGCGCTCGTGGCCTATGGTGTCATCTCCGTGGCCGCGTCCTCAGAGAGCGCGTACCGAAGGATCGCGTGTGTGCCGGCGTCGATCGTCCCGGCGGTCGCGCTGAGCCTCACGACGGGCGCCACGGCGCTTGTTGGTGCCGTGATTGCGTGCCTCATGGCGCTCGCGGTCGGGGAGGCCATCGTGCGGACCAGGCTCACGCCCGGCTTCGCATGCGTCGCCTGTGCGCTCGCCGCCCTCTGCCAGATGGGCGCCGACGCCGCCTTCGCGGCGGCAAACGGGACCACGCTCAGCCAGAGCGTCACCGCCCTGCTCGACGCCTACCAGGCGCAGCTCGGGGCCCAGGGCTCCGTGATTGCCGCGCAGATGCAGGCCGTTCGCAGCGTGATCTCGGTCATGTGGCCGACGGCCTACGTCGTGGCGGCACTCGGGCTCTACCTCTCCGCGCTCCTCGGCGCGGGGCTCGCCACGGGCAAGGCCAAGGAGGGGAGCGTCCCGCGCGCCCCTCGCCTGGTCGACTACGACCTGCCCCTTTGGGTCGTTGCCGTCCTCGTTGCCGGCGCAGCCGGCCTTGCCTTTGCCCTTACCACCGAGGGGGCCGCCTCGCGCGTTGCCCTCGTGGTCTCGGCCAACGTGGTCATGGCCCTGAGGTTCGCCTTCGCCGCACAGGGGCTCGCGGTGCTCTCGTGGTTCGTTCGCGAGAAGCACGTGGGGCCCGTGGCTTCGGCTCTGGCGGGAGCGCTCGCGCTCTATCTCGAAATGCAGTTCGTCGTATTGACCGTTGCGGGGCTCGTTGACGTCTGGGCGAACCTGCGCCACCTTCCCAGGGGCGCGGCTCCGGCCGAAACGGGCAGCGCACAGCAGGACTAGCGACTGGCTCGCTGGTCACAGAAGGAGTGTCACATGAAGGTCATTCTCTTGAGTGAGCTTCGGGGCAAGGGCGGCGAGGGCGACGTCGTTGACGTCGCTCAGGGCTACGCGGAGAACTTCCTGTTCCCCAACAAGATCGCCCAGCCTGCCACCCCGGGCAACATCAAGCAGCTCGAGGAGCGTCGCCACAACATCGAGAAGCGCGAGGCCGAGCGCATCGCCGCCGCCGAGGCCACCAAGGCCGCGCTCGACGGCAAGTCCGTCACGGTTGACGCCAAGATCGGCGAGGAGGGCCAGCTCTTTGGCTCCGTCACCCCCGCCCAGATCGCCGATGCCGTCAAGGACCAGCTCGGCATCGAGGTCGACCGCAAGCGCATCGGCCGTGGCAATGCCATCAAGACCTCCGGCGTCCACGCCGTCGAGATCAACCTCTACCGCGAGATCTCTGCCTCGATCAACGTCCTCGTGGGCGTGACCGAGGAGGCCGCGGAGCCCGAGGCCGAGGCTGACGCCGAGGTCGAGGCTGAGGAGGCTACCGAGGAGTCCGCCGAGTAGGCGCACTTTTCAACGTACTTCTCGCCACCTGCGGGTTTCTACAATAACCGCAGGTCAGCAGAGTGTAAGAACGCGCCCCGGAAGACACGGAGTCTTCCGGGGCGCTTCTGTGGCTCATCTTCATGATACCAGCTTCTACCTGCGGGTTTATGAAGCAGTATGTCGTTTTATATAGAACGTTGAGTTGGGGCGGCGGGTGGTCCTCAAGTTGTAGAAGATGATGAAAACTGTCGAAAACGTGCCTAAATCTACCCGAGAAAATTTGTTGAAAACGTAGACAACTAGAAAAAAGGCCGTTCAGACACGAGGTTCCCTCGCCCTTGAGTGTAGAAGACCTCCTCCCACCAAAATGACCCCTTGACAGGGGAGCAACAAAGGTGGCGGGCGGTCGCGAAACGCCTCCTCGGACGGCTCGCCGCGCGGGGGTAGAATGGTCAGACCAGCTTTGGAGGAGCAGCGAGAGAGGCCGCGCATGAGCGACTATGACGTCAATCCCACGCGAATGACCATGGAGGGCGGCGGCGCCATGCCGCAGGACCCGGAGGCGGAGGCCTCGGTCCTCTCCGCGATGATGGTCTCCGCCGAGGCACTGCAGGAGTGTCTGATTGCCCTCGAGCCGGACGACTTCTACCTCCCGTCCAACCGCACCGTCTTCATGGCCATGCGCGAGATGTTCGACAAGAACATGCCGATCGACACCATCTCCCTGGCCGACTACCTCAAGTCTACCGGCGAGCTGGAGCGCGTGGGCGGCCGGAGCTTCCTTCTGGGGCTCGGGACCAACTCGCTCGCGCTCGTGGGCTGGCGCCGGCACGTTGAGATGCTGCACCGCGACACCACCCTGAGGAGGATGATCAACGCCTCCGCGCAGATCACCGCGCTCGCCTTTGACGCCCCTGAGGACACCAAGGAGGTCGTGGACCGTGCAGAGCGCATGCTGCTCGACGTGACCAACCGCGACGTCCGCTCCAACGAGCAGTCCCTCGAGGAGATCATGGGGGAGCTCTACAACGAGCTCGGCGAGAACGCCGAGCGCGACGACCGCAAGCTCGGCGTCATGACGGGCTTCCCACACATTGACGAGTGCCTGCTCGGTCTGCGGCCCGGCCAGATGATCGTCATCGGCGCCCGCCCGGGCGTCGGAAAGACCTCGTTCGCGCTCAACCTCGCCACCAACGCGGCGTACGAGGGCGCGTCGGTGGCGCTCTTCTCGCTCGAGATGTCCAAGGTCGAGATCGCGCAGCGCCTCCTTGCCGCCAACGCCCGCATCGGCCTGCGCGAGATCCGCTCCGCGAACATCCGCAAGGAGCAGTGGCCGCAGATCCTCCAGGCAACCGACGAGCTCTCGCAGCTCGACATCGTGATCGACGACACGCCGGGAACCACGGTGACCGAGATTCGAGCCAAGGCTCGCCGCATCCTGCACGGCAAGGAGCTCGGCCTCGTGATAGTTGACTACCTGCAGCTCATCTCCCCGCCCGCGGGCGGCCGCCACTCCGACAGCCGCGCGACCGAGGTCTCGGAGATGAGCCGTGGCATCAAGATCATGGCAAAGGACCTGGGCGTTCCGGTGGTCGCGCTCTCGCAGCTCAACCGTACCGTCGAGAACCGAACGGGCAAGCGCCCGCAGCTCTCCGACCTGCGCGAGTCGGGCTCGATCGAGCAGGACGCGGACATCGTTGCCCTGCTCGACCGCTCCATGACCGACGAGGAGGCCGAGCGAGAGGGTCGTCCGAAGAAGGACGAGACGACGTTCATCATCGCGAAGAACCGCTCCGGCGCCCTTGAGGACATTCCCCTGATGTTCCTGCCGGGCTCGACCAAGTTCGTGGAGGTCGATGGCTTCCACAGCTAGGGCCGCGGTCGGAGCCGGGGACAAGGGCGGCGTAGATTCCGCTTCCGCCGAGAGTTGGGTGTTTTTTGAAAGGGGCCTCGAGTAGCCCCAGGCCTCGCGGGCGAAAACACGCAGGTAGACGCGTTGGGCAGTGAAGGCGATACTTTGAGATCCCCCCGAAAACCACCCAACTCTTGAAGCCCGGGCTCTAGCGGGCGAAAGGAGGCCGTCCGGGCGGACCGCAAGGGCCAGAAAGAGGCCCTGTCGCCGCGCCCGCAGCCGCGCGTGCCGTATAATCGTGTCCTAATGTGAATCGCGACGAGGGGAACTCGCATGTCGGCATCTGTGCTCGTGGGTACGCAGTGGGGCGACGAAGGCAAGGGCAAGGTCACTGACCTCATCTCTGGCGACTTTGACGTGGTGTGCCGCTACGCCGGTGGCGCCAACGCCGGCCACACGGTCATCGCAAACGGCAAGAAGCTCGCCCTTCACCAGGTTCCCTCCGGCGTCATGTACGAGGGCACCTACCCCGTGATCGGCAACGGCTGCATCGTTGACCCCGAGATCCTCCTCTCCGAGATTGACATGCTCGCCGAGCAGGGCATCTCCGCCGAGCACCTCAAGATCTCCGGCAACGCGCACATCGTCATGCCCTATCACAAGGACCTTGACGGCGCGCACGAGAAGAAGCTCGGTAAGAACCTCATCGGCACGACCAAGCGCGGCGTTGGCCCATGCTACATGGACAAGATGAACCGCACCGGCCTGCGCATCCAGGACATGCTCGACGAGAAGATCTTCCGAGAGAAGCTCGAGAGCGCGCTCGCCTACACCAACCCCATCCTGGAGAAGGTCTACGAGCTGCCCACCTACACCGTCGAGCAGATCTGCGAGAGCTACCTGCCCTACGCCGAGCGCATCCGCCCGTACATCGTGGAGAGCAGCCTCTTCCTGAACGAGCAGCTGGAGTCCGGCAAGAACATCCTGTTCGAGGGCGCCCAGGCCACGATGCTCGACATCGACCACGGCACCTATCCCTTCGTCACCAGCTCCAACTGCACCGCTGGCGGCGCCGTGACCGGTTCGGGCGTGGGCCCCACCAACATCGACCGCGTGCTCGGCGTGGCAAAGGCCTACCTCACGCGCGTTGGCTCGGGCCCGTTCCCCACGGAGCTCTTCGACGAGATCGGCGACAAGCTCGGCGAGGTCGGCCACGAGTACGGCGTGACCACCGGGCGCAAGCGCCGCTGCGGCTGGTACGACGCCGTGGTCGTGAACTACGCCGCCCGCGTCAACGGCCTCACGGACCTCGCGATCACCAAGCTCGACGTTCTCGGCTGCCTTGACGAGATCAAGGTCTGCGTCGCCTACGAGTGCGACGGCGTTGAGTACCGCACCGTGCCCGAGCACCAGAGCGTCTTCTATCACGCGAAGCCCGTCTACGAGACTCTCCCCGGCTGGAAGTGCGACATCTCCGGCGTTCGCAACTTCTACCAGCTCCCGCGCGAGGCCAAGGACTACATTGACTTCCTCGAGCAGCTCGCGGGCGTTCGCGTCTCCATCATCACGGTGGGCCCGGACCGCGAGCAGACCATCGACCGCTACTGGCACTAGTCGGCGGCCCCGTGGCAGAGACGGACTACGCGATCGCCTGCGACGCCACGTGCGACCTCCCAGCCTCGTTCCTTGGGGCTGCGGGGGTCGAGTTCGCCGACGCGCCGCTCGACGGGGACGACCTCGGTCCGGCCACGGACGCCTTTGAGCGCACGTACCGAGCCCTTGCGAGCAGGGGGCTCGGCAGGGTGGTCTCTCTGCACTCGTGCGCGACCTACTCGCCGCTCGTTGATGCGGCCCGCGCCGCCGCTCGGCGCTGCGCGGGAGAGGTCGAGGTCGCCGTCATAGACTCGGGCTCCGCATCCGTTGCTACCGGCATGCTCGTGGACCGCGCGGCACGTTACCGTTACTTCGACGTGGACTTCACCGACGCCGTGGCGGCGCTTCTGGCTCTTGCCGAGCGCGCCCGCCTGCTCGCCGTTCCGAGCGCCACTGCCCGGCTGACCAAGCGCCGGAGGTCTCGTCGCGGCGGCCTGCTCTCGCGCGCGACTGCCGGCATGCGCATCAGGCTCACGGGGGACCGCGGCCTCTACCTGCTCGGGGGCGACAACCTCACGCAGCTGGCGAGAAGCGCAGACCTCACGGTGCTCTCCGATCGTCTCGCGCACGCCCTGAGCTCCGTGTCTTCCCGCGAGGGCGCGCTCGTGTACGCCCTTGCCGAGGGCGGCGACGCCCGCGTTCTGCGTGCGGCGGAGGCTGCGATCAGCGCGTCGGGCGTCACGGCCCGGTGCTTGGGCACGGTCCGGGCGCGCGAGGCGAGCACAGAGGTCCTCGGGCCCGGCTCTCTCGCGCTCGCCCTTGCGCCGGAGGACGCCTACGAGCGACCGGTGGCGTCCCTTCGCGGCCTGGGGTCGGCGGGGAGCGATTCGTCAGAATAGGAACCTGATACGGCCCCGCGGGGCCAGGAGATGGAGGTACCCATGGCAAACGAGAAGGTCGACATCCTGCTCTTGGGCTCGGGCGGGCGCGAGCACGCGCTCCTCGTCAAGCTCGCCGAGTCGCCGCGCGCCGGCAGGCTCTACGTTGCTCCCGGCAACGGCGGCATGAACGGGCTCGCCGAGGCGGTGTCCCTTGATGAGAACTCGCCCACCGAGGTTGCCGCATGGGCGCGCGACCATGGCATCGGGCTCGTTGTCATTGGCCCTGAGGCGCCGCTCGTGGCAGGCGTCGCCGACGCGGTCCGCTCCGCTGGCATCCCCTGCTTTGGCCCCAACGGGAACGCGGCCCAGATGGAGGGCTCCAAGAAGTTCGCCAAGCAGGTCATGAGCCGTGCCGGCGTGCCCACCGCCGCCTACCGCAGCTTCACCGACGAGGAGCCCTGCCTCGAGTACGTGGAGCGCGTCGGCGCCCCCATCGTCATCAAGGCCGACGGCCTTGCGGCCGGCAAGGGCGTGATCGTGGCAAAGACCACCGAGCAGGCGCTCGAGGGCGTGCGCGAGTGCTTCTCCGGTGCGTTCGGCGAGGCAGGGGCCACCGTCGTGGTCGAGGAGATGCTCGACGGCCCCGAGTGCTCGCTGCTCGCGCTCACCGACGGCAAGACCGTGGTCCCGCTCGCCACGGCCCAGGACCACAAGCGCGCGCTCGACGGCGACCTCGGTCCCAACACGGGCGGCATGGGCGTCTACTCCCCGGTCCCCGAGCACCTCGTGTCCGCAGACGAGCTCGCCGCGATGGTCGACATCGAGGAGCGCGTCGTCGCCGAGCTCGCGCGCGAGGGGATCACGTACTCCGGCTGCCTCTACGGCGGCTTCATGCTCACTGCCGATGGCCCCAAGGTCCTCGAGTTCAACGCGCGCTTCGGTGACCCCGAGACGCAGGTCGTCCTGCCGCGCATGCGGGCCGACCTGGTGGAGGTGTTTCTCGCCTGCGACGCGGGGACGCTCTCCGCGGACATGGTCTCGTGGGGCGACGACTGGGCCGTTGACGTGGTGCTGACCTCGGCCGGCTACCCCGGGAGCTACGAGAAGGGCAAGGTCATCACCGGCATCGAGCGCGCCGAGCAGCTCCCGGACGTGACGGTGTACCACGCGGGCACGGCCATCAACGAGCGGGGCGAGCTCGTCACCGCCGGCGGGCGCGTGCTGGGCGTCACTGCCGTGGCCCCCACTTTCGAGGAGGCCCGTCGCCGCGCCTACGAGGCGTGCGACCTCATCGAGTTCGAGGGCAAGACCCTGCGCACCGACATCGGGATGCGCGCGCTGCGGGGGTAGCGCGCGACGCTTCGGTGCTGCCTGCCGTTGTCCCTCCCAAACCTACGGAATCGCTGGCAGAGCGTAGGTTCGGGCGGCATTAAGTAACCTGAACCCTCCCAAACCCACGCCTCAGCGAGAAAAACGTGGGTTCGGGAGGGTCTTTTGTCTGCGTTGCCGCCAACCCTTCGTGGTGCCCTATCATGGGGCGAGGAGGAGGTGCCTCGTCATGTCTTCGGTTCCCGTCGAGCAGGTGTACGAGCAGATCGCGGACTTCGCGCGCGAGGCTGGCGCGCGACGCGTTGTGCTGTTTGGCTCGCGCGCCCGCGGCACCAACGGTCCGCACAGTGACATAGACCTCGCCGTGGAGGGCTGCCTGGACTTCTCCGCGCTCGAGGCAAGGCTGCAGGACGACCTCTGGTCTCTTCTGCGCATTGACATCGTCAACCTCGACGGGCCCATCTCGGCGGCGCTGCGCCAGGAGATTTCCCGCGACGGAAGGGTGCTGTATGAGGAAGTATGAGAACTACGCCGCCGCGCTCGACGTTCTGGCGCGAGCCCCCGAACAGGACCTTGCGAACGAGTTCGTGCAGAGTGGCATCATCGACAAGTTCTCGCTTCAGTTCGAGCTGGGATGGAAGCTCTTGAAGCCCCTGCTCTCTTACGAGGGGGAGGCGGTGGCAGCCACGGGCTCCCCTCGTGACATAGTTAAGGCAGCGGCGGCGCTCTACGAATTCATGGACGAAGAGACGTGGCTCTCCATGCTTCGCGACCGCAACAATACCACGCACGCCTACGATGGAAACGTCGCCGCTGCGCTCGTGAGCGCGATAATCGAGCGCTACATTCCAGAGTTCGAGCGCCTGCGCGCAGGGCTTCTCGACAGGTACCAG
Organism: Candidatus Olsenella pullistercoris; assembly: GCA_019116525.1. Lineage (GTDB taxonomy): Bacteria > Actinomycetota > Coriobacteriia > Coriobacteriales > Atopobiaceae > Thermophilibacter > Thermophilibacter pullistercoris. Next base: position 14,940 of record DXBM01000014.1, read on the forward strand.
ACAATGCTCACCGCCCCTGACCGGGCGTAGACGCAAGGAGGATTCGTGTCAGACAACGAGAAGAACGAGCGTCCGGTGGAGGACGCCAACTGGGAGAACGTTGAGTCGCGCGAGGCAGCGGCCCAGAGCGTGCGCGAGTCCGTGCGGGCGTTCACCTACGACGGGGACCGCTCGAGCATCGGCCACCTCTCCGGCGCGCCGGTGGAGCGCGACCTCGTCCTCGGCGACGAGGACCCGCGCGACGCGGCGCTCGCCGAGAAGCCCCTCACCGAAGACGTCGCCTGGACGGGGCGCATCTTCAACGTCGACCGCCTGCGCGTGGAGCTGCCCGACGGGCGCGTTGCCCTCCGCGACGTGGTTCGCCACCCCGGTGCCGTGGCCGTGGTGGCGCTCACCGAGGACGGTCGCATCTGCCTCGTGCGCCAGTACCGCACCGCGCTCGGCCGCGTGACCGTTGAGATTCCCGCCGGCAAGCTCGCACCCGGCGAGGACCCGCTCGAGTGCGCGAGCCGTGAGCTGCTCGAGGAGACCGGCATGTCCGCCGAGAAGATCGCCTTCCTCACCACGATCGCCACCTCGGACGGCTTCACCGACGAGCTCATTCACGTCTACATGGCCACGGGCCTTACCTTCACGCGCTCCAACCCCGACGCCGACGAGTTTATCAACGTGGACCTGGTCCCCCTCGAGGAGCTCGTGGACGTCGTGCTCGACGGTCGCATAGAGGATGCCAAGACCGTTGTGGGCGCGCTCGTTTGCGACGCCATCATGCACCGGCTCACCCCGGAGGCGGCAGAGTAGCGCGAGCCCTCGGGCGCTCTGCGTTTGGCAATCGTCGCGCAGTGCGTCTCCGGGCTCATCACTGCTTAAGAAATGACGCGCGCTGCGCGCTTTGGCTTACCCTTGTTTACACCGGTGACGCGCGACATGGGCGGCAGGCCCCCGCAGGCGCTGTGCGGACGGGACCAATTGTAGTGCTCGATGTAGGCGGGCAGGGCCTCGGCCCTGCCCGCCTCGCTCTCCCACGCCCTGCCGTACTGCCACTCCTGCGCGAGCGTCCTGTTCATCCGCTCGACCTTGCCGTTCTGCCAGGGGCTGTAGGGGCGCGTGTAGAGGTGGCGGACCCCCTCGGACGCCAGGAGGGCGTTGAACTCGCGGCTGTGGTACCCCGGGCCGTTGTCGGTCATCACGCGCTCGACCGCGACCCCGAGCCCCGCGAAGAAGGCGAGGCAGCGGGACATGAACGCCGAGCAGGTGCCCTTCCGCTCGTCGGGCAGGAGCTCGGCGTAGGCGACGCGGGAGAAGTCGTCGACGGCCACGTGCAGGCACGAGGAGCCGAGCCCGGAGTGCCCCCTGGACGGGTCGTTGCCCCGCCCCAGGGCCCTCCAGCCGCCGCCCGCCGGTATCCTCGCCACCTTCTTGACGTCCACGTGCACGAGCTCGCCCGGGCGCGACCTCTCGTAGCGCACGGGCGTGACGGGACCCCGGCGCCGGACCTCCCCGGTCACGCGGTCGACGTCGGCGAGCCTCGGCAGCCCCGAGCGGGCGACGATCCTCGCGCAGGTGCGGGCCGGAACGCCCGTGACGGCGGCGAGGGCGAGCGGGGCCAGGAGCATGGAACGCCTGGCCCCGATGACGCGCGCCTCGGCCTCGGCCGGCGTGGACCTCGGGAGCCTGCGGGGCCTGCTGGTCCTGTCCGACATCGGCTCGCCCCTGCGGGCGCGGGCGAGCCACTTGCTCGCGGTCTGGCGGCTGACGCCCATCTGGCGGGCGACGGACGAGACGCGCTCCCCGGCGACGACCCGGGAGACGAGCGTCTCCCGGCCCCTGGGCGTTAGCCTTGCGTTAGGATGTTGGGACATGGGATGGCCCCCTTCGCTGCAAGCCTAGACAACTCACAGCATGCGGGAGCCATCCCTATTTGTCATCCCCGGGGCGTAAACAACGTCTTGGCACTGAACATCTAGTGCCCGAGGACGGCCATGCAAAATAACCCCGGCGTAAAATAACCCCAGCGACTTTTTTACATTGCCCGATGCTCTTGTTACGTCGAAGACGCCGCTATCGGGCAATGTAAAAAAGTCGCTGGGGTTATTTTACGCCGGGGTTGTTG
>DXBM01000015.1 GCA_019116525.1 Candidatus Olsenella pullistercoris
CAAGCACAACTATATTCCCGTGAAGGTCCTCGGCGACGGCGAGATCACCAAGAAGCTCACCGTCAAGGTGGACAAGGTCTCCGCCTCTGCCAAGGCCAAGATCGAGGCGGCCGGAGGAAAGGTCGAGCAGGAGTGCTAAAGGGAATCGCCAACGCTTTTCGCGTTCCGGAGCTCAGGCAGAAGCTCATCTTGACTGCAGCGATCCTGCTGCTGTACCGCTTCGGCGCGTACCTGCCCGTTCCGGGCGCGCCGTTCCAGGATCTTCTCGGCGCCTACCAGGCCGGTCTCTCCTCGAGCGGCGCGATGGCGGTGCTCAACCTGTTCTCAGGCGGAGCGCTCTCTCGCATGTCCGTGTTCAGCCTCGGAATCATGCCCTACATCACGGCGCAGATCATCCTGCAGCTGCTGCAGGCCGTGATTCCGTCCCTTGGCGAGCTCGCTCGCGAGGGCGAGGCCGGTCAGCGCAAGATCACGCAGTACACGCGTTATCTCACGATCGGCCTCGCCCTGCTCAACGCCGTTGGCTACCTGTTCCTGTTCAGGAGCTACGGCGTGAGCTTCGAGGGCATCGACGCCCCTGAGGCCCTCATCAACGTCGTCGTTGTCTTCACGCTGCTCGTCGGCGCCATCATCATCATGTGGCTCGGCGAGATCATCACGCAGCGCGGCGTTGGCAACGGCATGTCGCTGATCATCTTCGCGAACATCATGTCCGGGCTTCCGACCGCGCTCATCTCCTCGGTCGCCGGCAGCGGCAACGTGCTGCTCACGGTTGTGACGCTCGTCATCATCGTGGCGATCATCCCGCTCATCGTCTTCATCGAGCGCGGGCAGCGCCGCATTCCCATCCAGTACGCCAAGCGCGTCGTCGGCCGCAGGATGATGGGCGGGCAGTCCACCTATCTCCCGATCAAGGTCAACACTGCCGGCGTCGTCCCGATCATCTTCGCCTCCGCGATTCTGTACCTGCCGGCGCAGCTCGCGGTCTTCCTGCCGTCCGTGGGATGGGTCCAGGCGTTCGCCAACGCACTCTCCTCCGGCTGGATCAACTGGATTCTCTCGGTGGTGCTGATCGTTGCCTTCGCGTACTTCTACTCCTCGATGGTCTTCAACCCCACCGAGACCGCTGACCAGCTTCGCAAGCAGGGCGGCTTCATTCCCGGCGTGCGTCCCGGCTCGGCCACCGCGGCCTACATCAAGAGCGCGATCGACCACGTGACCCTGCCAGGCGCCCTGTTCATGGCCCTGCTCGCCGTGGTGCCCACGATCATCTTCTGGTTCACGGGCAACTCTCTGATCCAGGCGTTCGGCGGGACGTCGGTCCTCATCATGGTCGGCGTAGCGATGGACACGCTCTCCTCCATCGAGAGCCAGCTCAAGATGCACAACTACGACGGCTTCTTCAAGTAAGACGGAGGTCGTCGCGGCAGCAGCAAGGAAGCGCAAACAGAAAGGCGGTTGGACATGAACATCGTTCTTCTCGGCGCACCCGGAGCGGGCAAGGGGACCCAGGCTCAGAAGCTCGTTGCTGAGTTTGGCTTTGCCCACATCTCGACCGGCGACCTGCTGCGCGCCGCCATTAAGGAGGGCTCCCGCCTCGGCAAGAAGGCCAAGGGCTACATGGACGAGGGCAAGCTCGTGCCCGACGAGCTCGTTGTCGACCTCGTGAAGGAGCGCCTCGAGGCGGACGACGCCCAGCGCGGCTTCATCCTCGACGGCTTCCCGCGCAACACCGCCCAGGCCGTCACGCTTGACTCCGAGCTCGCCACGATGGGCCTCACGCTCGACGCTGCGCTTCTCGTCTCCGTTGAGCCGTCCGTCATCGTCGAGCGCCTGAGCTCGCGGCGCACCTGCCGCTCCTGCGGCTACACCGCGCCGGCCGGCGTTGACGCCTGCCCGCGCTGCGGCGGCGAGATGTACCAGCGCGATGACGACAAGCCCGAGACCATCCAGCACCGCCTCGACGTCTACGAGTCCCAGACCGCCCCGCTCGTCGAGTACTACAAGGGCAGCTCCATCCTTAAGGAGGTTGACGGAGACCGTCCCGTCGACGAGGTGTACGCCGACGTCAAGACGCTCCTCGCTCTATGATCCAGATCAAGTCTCCCGCAGAGATCGAGCAGATGAAGGCCGCCGGGGCTCTGTCCAAGGCGGCCCTTCGTCGTGCCGGGGCGCTCGTGCGGCCCGGCGCCACCACCATGGAGATCGACCAGGTCGTCGAGGGGTTCATCCGCCTGCACGGCGCCGTTCCCACCTTCAAGGGCTACGGCGGATTCCCCGGCAGCGTCTGCTCCTCGGTCAACGAGCAGATCGTCCATGGGATTCCCTCGCCGAGCGTCATCCTCCAGGAGGGGGACATCATCTCGATCGACACCGGCGCAACCTACCAGGGCTGGGTCGGAGACAACGCGTGGACCTTCTACGTCGGCGAGCCCCCTGCGGAGTGGAGGGCGCTGTGCGAGTGCACGCGCGACTGCCTCAAGGCCGCCATCGAGCAGGCCGTCCCGGGCAACCACCTCGGTGACATCGGCGCGGCCGTCCAGGAGCTCGCGGAGGGCAACGGCTACGGCGTCGTCCGCGACTACGTTGGCCATGGCGTCGGCAGGGTCATGCACGAGGACCCCGAGGTGAGAAACTACGGGCGCCGCGGTCGCGGCGTCAAGCTCCAGGCGGGCATGGTCATCGCCATCGAGCCGATGATCACGCTCGGAACCTACAAGTGCCACACGCTCGCGAACGGCTGGACCGTCGTCACCGACGACGGGCTGCCCGCGGCACACTACGAGAACACCGTCGCGATCACCGAGGACGGCCCCGTCATCCTCACGTCCGACGAGCAGGGCCCGTGGTGCCCGATGGAGGGCGGCTCGCAGGCTTAGCTTGTGTTCGTCTGGTGGTGCGGTGCGCGCGCCATATGGACGCGCATGTGTGTTTTAGGTATGATATTTGGTCGCTGTCGGAATGGAGAGGAAGCCGGATTTGAGCAAGCAGGACGCAATCGAGCTTGAGGGCAAGGTCATCGAGCCGCTGCCCAACGCAATGTTCAACGTCGAGCTCGAGAACGGCAAGACCATTCTGTGCACCATCTCTGGCAAGATCAGGATGAACTACATCCGCATCCTGCCGGGCGACCGCGTGGTCGTGGAGATCTCTCCCTACGACCTCACCAGGGGGCGCATCACCTACCGCTACAAGTAGGGCCCCACACAGCCTTGGATGTTCACGCCAGCGGCTGGGCGAGTAGATAGGTTCGTGTCAGCACTAGGAAAGGTTAGACGCATGAAGGTACGTCCTTCGGTCAAGAAGATGTGCGACAAGTGCAAGGTCATTCGTCGCCACGGCAAGGTTTACGTCATTTGCGAGAACCCGCGCCACAAGCAGCGTCAGGGCTAAGGAAGGAGCTCCAAGTTGGCCCGTATCAACGGCGTCGACCTGCCGCGCGAGAAGCGCGTTGAGGTCGGACTCACCTACATCTACGGCATCGGCCAGACCAGCGCCACCAAGATCTGCGCTGAGACCGGTGTCAACCCGGATACCCGCGTGAAGGACCTGACGGAGGAGGAGGTCACGAAGATCCGTGACTTCATCGACGCCAACTTCACCACCGAGGGCGACCTGCGCCGCGAGGTTCGTCAGAACACCGCCCGCCTCATGGAGATCGGCTGCTACCGCGGCCTGCGTCACCGCAAGGGACTTCCTGTCCACGGCCAGCGCACCCACACCAACGCTCGCACCCGCAAGGGCAAGAAGCGTCAGATCGGTGCCAAGAAGAGGGGCTAGGGAGTAGACAATGCCGCAGAAGAAGAACCAGCGCACCACCCGCGTGCGCCGCTCCGAG
>DXBM01000016.1 GCA_019116525.1 Candidatus Olsenella pullistercoris
TGCGATTGTGAGGCAAGCGGCAAATGGCTGGGACTGAGAGAGTCGAACTCCCGTTGACGGAACCAGAATCCGCTGTCCTACCACTAGACGAAGTCCCAATCTGCCACTTCGTGCGCCTCTCAGCGCAAGGAAATACTATACGGGAATCCCCTCGTTCTTGCAACTAGAAATTCTGGAGAAGTTATGCCGGAACATTCTGCTGCAGCTTGAAATGATCGCTTGTCCGGTCATAGCGGCGACAGTCCAAGCCTTGATACGTGTCGTGGCCCGCCATGGCAAACACTCCGAGGAACCGGTACTCGCTCCTCCCCGTAATGGGATTGCGCGCCTTGACAAACACCACCCTCTCGAAGTCCTCGGCACTGTCCAGCTCCTCGACCGAGAGCTCAGTGTTCACCTCAAATATCGTTCGACCATCCTCTGAGACGTAGTTCTCCCACGTGCGCCCATTTTGGCCCGCAACGTGGACAGGAGCGAACCAAAGCACGTACTTCTCGGCGAACAGGTGCGCGTACGGTCCGCGTCGCGGACGGAAGAAGGCGCGAAACCGCCCTCCCTCGCCTCGATATCCCGTGAGAAAAAGCGCGTTGCACGTCTCGATAATGCTGGGAAAGCCTAGGTCGTCACCAACTCTAATCTCAGCAAGGTCTCCAAGCCGCTCCCCGACCGGGCGCCCGGGCTCCCATGCAACGAAGCTCCCGCTCTCTCTTGCAGCAAGGGCTGCACTTCTAATCTTCTCCACGACCAGGTCAATCTGCTGTTCGGTCTTCTCAAAACCACCCGAGACGTCAACGTGAAAGGGCACGTAGCTCTTGTCGAGTTCAATATGGCTCAAAACGTCAATAAGCGTTCGCTCGCGAGCCCGATCATGCGCCGCCTGCCCGAGATGGTAGGCCTCGTCGCACTCAACTCCGATGTTGAGCTGCGGGAAGTAGAGGTCAATGAAGTAGCGCTTGCCATCAAGCCCCGTGACAAACTGCTGCGAGACAGGTCTCAGCTCATTGTCACCAAGACGGTTCCAAACCGCATTGACCACATAGTTCTCATAGTCCTTGCGGCGCGTTCTCGACAGTGTCTTAACGAGATACTCGAGCCGGTCCATGCCGTCCCCTACCACCTGAGCCAGGCGAGAAGCGCCTGGCGCTCGTTGGGAACCTCACCCGACATCACGGCCGAGAGAAGCTGGGCGAGCACCATCCCAACGCCCGGCCCGGGACCGACCCCTCGCTCGCGCATGACGTCGCCGCCGTTCACGGCCAGGTCTCGCTCGCGCCACACGCCCCCCGAGGCCAGCTCTTGGCGCAGTGTCTCGCTCATGGCATCAAGGTCCACAGCATAGCCCATGCACCTGGGCGCCTTTGCCACCGCGTCCGCCCGCTTGAGGTCGAGAAGCGCGAAGGCGAGGCTCGGGGCCTGCCCGGGGGCAAGCGCCTCGAGCTCGGCGAGCATCCGTCGCATGGAGGGGGCCGTCGCCCTGATCTCGAAGTCATGGAGCCGGACGAGCGCCGCGGCCGAGCGCGTGACCTCACCGGGTATCGCCAGCCTTCCCATCACGTCGCGCAGCGTGCGCGCCCCCTGCTCGGGGTGGCCGAAGAAGTGGCCCCTCCCCGAGACGTCGACGCTCCAGCACGCGGGCTTGGCAACGTCGTGCAGAAGCGCCGCCCACCTCAGCGCCTCGCTCGGGACCCCTCCCGTGAACTCCTCCACGCCGGCGCAGACGCGCGCGGTGTGTTCGAGCACGTCATGGGCATGGTAGGGGCTCCTCTGGTCGAAGCCCTCCATCGGGGACAGCTCAGGAACGGCCGCCGACAGCACGGGGAACTCGTGGCGAAGCGCCCATGCCACGCGCCCCGTGGCGAGAATCCCAGCAAGCTCCTGCCCTATGCGCTCCGGAGCGATCTCTGCGAGGCCCGAAGCGCACGCCTCGAGCGCGCCCTGCGTGGCGGGCTCGATGCGCGCGCCCAGCCGACAGGCAAAGCGAACCGCCCGCAGCACGCGCAGCGCGTCCTCCTCAAAGCGCTCTCGGGGCTCCCCCACCGCGCGGATGACGCGCGAGCCGAGGTCCCTCTCGCCGCCAAAGGGGTCCAGCAGGCCACGCTCGGGATGGAAAGCCATCGCGTTGACGGTGAAGTCACGGCGCGCAAGGTCCTCGCGCACGTCAGTGACGAAGCGAACCTCGTCGGGGTGGCGACGGTCGGAGTAGCGTCCCTCCACGCGATAGGTCGTCGTCTCGACGGGGCGCCCGTCCACGACCGCCGTGACCGTCCCGTGCGCCGTGCCCGTCTCGTGAACCGTGGCGCCGGCGGCGCGCAGCACGCGGGCGGTCTCGGGCCAGGGGGCTGAGGTCGTCACGTCAACGTCGTGACCAGGGGCGCCAAGGAGCGCGTCGCGCACCCAGCCACCCACCACCCAGGCCTCGAAGCCCGCTGACTCGAGCACGTCGAGCACGCGGCGCGCGTAGCCGGGAAGCTCGCGGGCGAGGCGAGCCTCGGTGTCGCTCAGCATGCCTCTCCTTCCGTCGAGCCGCCGCCAGGTTCTTCTCGGCAGATTCTAGCATGCGCGGCAACGGCACAAGAAAGGGAGGACGGCTCGCTGGCCGCCCTCCCGGCTTGCCCCTGACGATAAGGACGCGAACGCCCTAGCCCGCAGCTCCTAGAACTCGGAGAAGCGCGGCTCTCCCGCACGGGCGAGCTCCTCGCCGTTAGCAAGCTCGCGGACGGCGTCTACGAACGGGACCTCGTCCCCGGAGCGAAAGGCGCACGAGAGCTGAACGTCCTCGGCAAAGAGCTGATCGCGCAGCTTGCCGCCCGCGTCTGCGCACATCCGCGCCACCCGGTCGTAGAGCGCGTAGGGCAGCTGGACCGTAACAGGGGTGACGAGCGTCATCTCCGCCACCAGCCCGTCGTCCCATGCCGCCGCCACCGCCGCCTGCGCCGCCGCGGTGTAGGCGCGCACGAGGCCGCCAGGGCCGAGCAGGGTGCCCCCGAAGTATCGTGTGGTGACGCAGCAGACGTCGGCGAGGCCTGCCCCTCGAAGGACCTCGAGTGTGGGCATCCCGCTCGTGCGGCTCGGCTCGCCGTCGTCCGAGCAGCGCTCGCGCCCGTCCGAGAGAATCCATGCGGGAACGTGATGGCGCGCGTCGCGGTGACGCGCGCGCACCGCGGCGAGAAACTCCTCTGCCTCCGCCTCGCTCCCCACGTGCGCGAGCTGTGCGATGAAGCGGCTGCGGCGGTCCTCGAACTCTCCGCGCGCCTCTCCGTTGCCCCTGAGCGTCAGGTACGACATGACGTCACGCCGTGCGCAGCACCACGGCGCCGGCGACCACCTCGTCGCCCGCGCACGCCGGCTCGACGCGCTCAAAGGCCTCTGGGTTGGTGACGGTGACCACCACCGTGTCGTCAAGACCGCGCTCCGCCATGAGGTCGCGGTCAAAGCGAAGGACCGGGACGCCCGCGCGAACCTCGTCCCCCTTGCGAACGAGCTGGCGGAATCCCGCCCCGTGCAGCGCAACCGAGTCAAGACCAACGTGGAGCAGGACCTCCGCCCCGCTCTGCGCCTTGATGAGCAGAGCGTGGGCGCTCTTCACCTCAGCGACCACGGTGCCCGTGACCGGAGAGAACGCGACGTTTCCCTCGGGCTTGATTCCCACGCCGGTGCCGAGCATGCCCTGCGAGAACGCAGGATCGCTCACGTCGCCAAGCGCGACCAAGCGTCCCGTCACCGGGGCGAGCACTGCCTGGGGGTCCTCGGGGGTGGGCACAGGCTCAATCGCAGGCTCGGACCGGTTGAGAATCGAGAGGCCGAGCTTTTCGAACAGACCCACGTAACGCCTTTCCACAACGCCCTGCCGCTCAGCGGCCACTTACACGCACATATTGTAGAACAAGCGGAGGCGCGGGGGCGCGCTTCCGTTCATGCTAGAATCTCTCTCGCGAGGTGGGCCAGGCGACCGCGGGGCGCGAGAGCGCCATGAGGAAAGTCCGGGCTCCACAGGGCAGGATGCCGGCTAACGACCGGGCGGGGAAACCCGACGGAAAGCGCCGCAGAAAAGAAGACTCCAACTGGCGCGGCACTGCTGCGCAAAGGGAAAAGCTGAAACGGTGGTGTAAGAGACCACCAGCGCCGCGGCAACGCGACGGCTTGGCAAGCCCCATCCGGAGCAAGCGCAAATAGGAGCGCTATGGTGTGGCCCGCACCGCGCTCGGGTTGCGTGCTCGAGGCGAGCGGCAACGCCCGTCCTAGATAAATGGTCGTCCCCGACAGAACCCGGCTTACAGGCCCACCTCGCACCTGCTCGACCCAACTCAAGCGGCCCCCGCCTCGCAAGGCAGGGGCCGCTTTCATTGGCTCACGTCAGATAAGTGACTCATCCGTTGCGACGCCGAGCGCGCAGTGCCATCGCCGACCCTGCGACAACGACCCCGCCCACGGCGAGAAGCCCGGTGAGCGTTGCGTTGGTGCTGTCCCCGGACTGGGGCAGCTCCTCGTCGGTGGACTCGTTGGTGGGCTTGTCAGTACCCTCGTCCTCGGCGGGCTCTGTCGTGCCCTCCTGAACGTAGCCGCAGACGGTGCAGGAGCGCTCCCACAGCCCGTCTCCGACCTGCTCCCACGCGCCAAAGACGTGCTCGGAGCGGTCCTTCACAGCGCCGCACTCCTCGCAGACCCTCCAGTGGCTCGTGCCGTCACACTTCCAGTCGGACCAGGTGTGCTCGTGGGCCGGCGGCGTCACGGTCTCTGCCGCAAAGGTCACCTCAATGGCGTGGTCAGAGGTCACGTCGCTGAAGGCGTAGCTGTTCACCGCGCCCACGGACACGCCGTCCACCTTCACGTCGGAGATCACGTAGCCCTCGTTGGCCGTGATCGTGAAGGCCTGGTCAGCGCCATCGGTCACGATCACAGCACCGGACGGAGAGATGCTGCCGCCCTCCCCTGCCGTGGCGGTAATGGTGTGCTGGGCCGCGCGGAACGACACGTCGATGGTGTGGTCGGCATCAACGGCTGCAAAGGTGTAAGAGCCCGTACCGTCATCGGCAACGACCTCAGAGAGGTTGATGCCCTGACCGTCAATCTTCACATCCGCAATGATGTAGTTGTCGTCAGGGATAATCGAGAAGGTCTGGTCAGCGCCCTCCGCAACGACAACGGCCCCAGAGGGCGTGATGGTGCCGCCCTCACCGGCCGAAGCGGTCACCGTGTGCGCCTCGGTCTGCCAAATCATGGCAAACGGGCTGAAGCCGGAGCTGGGAACCGTGAACATCAGGCCCTGCTCGGTCGGAGTGACCTCGATGGTCTCGAGCTCGGCGTTGGCAATCGCGTCCTCGACCTCCGCCTGACCACTGATGCCATACTCGCGGTGCAGGCCCTTGTAGTGGACAAGCGTGAAGTCGATGCCCTGAGCGTCCTCATAGGTCATGCCATCGGGATAGGGCAGATAGATCGTCGTGTCACCGTTGTTAGCCACCCAGGCGTTGCCGTTGTTGGCATCGACAAGGTCAAGGTAGCGGAACGCAAAGCGATACGCCTGCCCAGCGCCAAGCTCGGGGAGCAGACCGGAGTCCACAGCCTTCTGCTCGAGAAGCTCCTGTCGATTGTCGCCAGTGTTGGCGAGCAGGGAGTCATCGAGCACGGACACGCCGCTCGCATCATCCACTGGGCGACCCGCGTCCCCGTTCAGGGTGAAGGACGCGTTCCCATCGACCACGGCAACGGCATGAGACTCCATCGTGGCAGGAGCAGTGGTCCTGACCGCATAGGTGCTCTCGCCAGTCTTGGCAGCGTCAACGTCCTGAACGTAGCGAACAATGATGGTGCCGAGGCCAAGCTCCTCATTCACCAGGTTTCCGTTGATCCTGAGCTTGCTGGGATCGAACCCGTCGTTCCAGCTCAGGTGAACGAGGTATTCACCTGCCGCGGAGTCATTGCTAACGGGGTTGCCATCGGCATCCGTATAGGACACCGCAAGCTGGCTCATCAGATAGTCGAGAGGGTCAGTGCCGTCAGCCAGGACATCCTGACCGTCATAGGTCATCTCGGTGATCTCATCGAGCGAGTCGGTGAGGGTCACGACAGGCCATCCGCCGTCATCGTAGGACTCGTCGCCCTGACCGCCGCCGGTATAGATGGTGACGGCATCAGGCGTGATGGTGTACTCGTTGCTGTTGACGAACATGAGGGCATACGACTGTCCCGGCGTGAGGCCCTCGAGCGTGACGTCAATGGTGCTGCCGTTCTCTACCTCAATGAACGTGACGCTTGCACCGGATGCCGGCGTGCCGTCCTCATCGAGCTCCACAAGCGCAGCATAGAGTCCCGTGTTCTTGGTGTCCTGCGGACGGCTCGCCACAAAGTGCACCGTGTCCTCGGACGGCTGGAACCAGATGGGCCCGCCTGTCTCGTTCACAACCACCCAGTCCGGGTGCTGGTCATTCAGGGCGCTCTTGATCGCGTCCGTGACGACGGTGTTGGCGTTGCCGAGCTTGATGGGGGCATAGCCAGAATCGATGGTCACGTCAAACGGCACGAGGTCGATGGTCGTGGAGCCCTGCAGCGTTCCCGGGGCAATCGAGACGTGTCGACCGGCGTCATCAGCAACGAGCGAGGCGCCCTGCCTCGTAACCTGAATCTGCGCGCCCCCGTTGTGGTTCCCGGAGATGACCGCGCCGTCAGTCATGTTGACCGCCGACTCGGAGGATCCGTTTGCCTGTGCGCCATAGACCAGCGCATAGCCGCTGCAGTTGGAGATCGTGCCGCTGATCGTGACGATGGAGGGGTCACCCGCGAGCAGCGCGGTGCCACTGCAGTCCTTGATGGTGCCCGTGATGTCAATGGTTCCGTCGGCCCTGGAACCATTGTTTGAGATGAAGAACACCTCGCCCGCCGTAATGTTGCTGATGGTGCCCGCGACCTCGATCGTGGGCTTGCCTCCGTTGAGGTAATAGAGGCCCGCGTCGGTGGTGCTGCAGTCAGTGATCAGTCCGGTTTCCTCCACCACGAAGGTGTTGTTGGTTCCGCGACCGCGAACAATCACGTTTCCTGAGCTGATTCCCGTGACCGTACCGCCAATATAGATGCGTCCGGCGTTGGAATCGGCCAGCGAGACGTTGCAGTCCGAAATCTCAGACCCCGCCTCGGTCGTCATCGTGGCGCCCCCGATGAGCATGAAGATGACGTCAGTTCCCTTGCCGTCGTGCGACTTGATGTTGCTGATGGTGCCGTTCGGACCGAGCGTGAACTCGGTCGTTGGAGCGGTGCCGAAGTAAGCGACACCGGCAAAGGCCTTGCCGGTCGCCCACGTGCAGTTGCGCTCCGACTCATTCGACGTGATGTTGCTGATGCTCCCGTCAACGTAGGTCTTGCCGCCGTCCTCGGAGAAGATCGCGCGACCGTTGAGGTCCTGGATTGACGACCCAGCCTCCATCCTGAAGGTGCCGCCCTGGTTCCAGACCGCTCCCGCAGGGCCTATGCCGTCTGTGGTGTTGCCGTCGTTGGATGCGGTTCCCTCGTCCCCGTGCACGGTGTCGGCATCATCGCAGATCATGCTGCCAGCCTTCATGGTAAGCGAGCTGCCGTCGCCGACGTCACCGCCGATGCGAACGGCAGACATGCCACCAAAGTTCTTCAGCACGGCACCGGACTCAAGGATGATCGAGCCGTGCCCGTCACCGGAGGCCTCAATGATGGCGCCTTGAACCTTGTCTCGGTTCTCCTTTTTCGTCGTGCTCTGCTCTTGGTAGCTTACCGGCTCGCCTTTATTGAGCCCGTTCTGGGGCTGACGGTTCGCGTCGTCAAGGGTGATGTCAACGAGAGTGAGCGTGGCGTAGTTCTGGACCTCAATCATCGCGGGGTTGTAGCCGCCGCGCCCCCCGTCATTGTGTGCGCTAAAGTTTTCCGCTCGCGTGACGGTGTGCCCGTCGCCATCTATGGTGACAGCCTTGCTCCCGATGTAGATATACGAGCTCAGCGTAATGTCACTCTGCAGGTGAATCGTTCCGCCGTTCGAAACGGCAGAGACCGCAGCCTGAATCGTCGCAAGCGGCGCGTCAGCGGTGCCAGCGTTGTTGTTGTCGCCGCCAACGCTCACGTATACGTCCTGCAGCGAGCTCTCGGCCGGGGCCTTAGGCTGCGGCGTGGCAGTGGTCTCCTCGCTGCCCTGCTCGTCAAGGGACTGCTGCGCGGAGTCGCCTCCCTCGTCGAGAGAAGTCTCGGCCTGATCAGCCTGCTTCTCGTCGCCCCCGTCTTCCTCAACCTGAACGAAATCCGAGCTTCCACCCTCGCCAGACACAATTGCGTCGGCCAGGGCAGAGGTCGGCATCATGCCGAGCACCATGCTCGCGCCCACGAGCAAGGCAAGCCACCTCGGACTCCCTCCCGCCTTTCTCATGCTTACCGCCTTTCCTTCGACAATTTGCACGCCAAGGGGCAAACCATGCCGGCGCCCCGTTGCGTCACTCGGTTGGTGCCGCAGGCAACCGCAAGCGATACCAGTTCGCCAACTGGGCGCCGCTCTCGCTGAAACGCATCTCCACCTCGACGAGCCCATCGCGGCGCAGCCCGGCAAGGCATCGGTCAATTGTCTTGATGTTTCGCCCCGTGAGGTTTGCGAGGTCGCGCTTGGTGCAACTGATGCCCCCGCTGAGCGCGGTCTCACCGCCGATGTAGCGCAGGAGCTCGCGCTGGGTCCTTGTGAGGTGCAGGCCAACGACCTCGTCCGCCTCGCTTCCCATAGCGCACCCCCCTGCCCAAAACGTAGACAATTTGTGCAACGGGTGATTTAATCTTTAGAAGGTCTGAAAGCTGGCGGTCAGCTGCGGGAACAGTCCTGCCGACCGCGCCGCGGCCCAGTGAAGGAAAAGTCTACCTTGTAAACAAACAGAAAAGTATTTCTGAGGGAGGGCCCACCATCGCTGCACCCTCGCCTACCTGCGGCACAGAACGGCGCCCCGGATCCCAAGGGTCCGGGGCGCCGTTCAGCTCTTATGGGGTGAGCCCTAGTCCAGGTCGCCGAAGTCAGCGGGGTTCACGGCCGGCGCAGGCGTGGGGATCGGGGCGGCAACGGGGGTCGCCTCAGCGATCGACGCCTCGTGCGTCACGGGAACGGAGCCAGTCGGGGCGGACGAGAAGGACGTCTGAGCCGGGAAGACGGCCTCGGCGTCGTCCATGAAGTGCTGGAGGAGGCGCTTGTACTCGCCACGGAACTCCTCGCGGGAGGCCTTGAGGCGGTCGATCTCGTCGAGCTCGTTCTGCTTCTCGGCGAGGGCCTGGCGAATGACCTCGCGGGCCTTCGCGTCGGCCTCGTTGCGGATGCGCTCGGCGTTGTCACGCGCGTCAGCGAGGAGCTTGTCGGCGGACTGCTGAGCGACGATGAGCACCTGGGAGATCTGACGCTCGGAGGCGGCGAGCGCCTCGCTGCTCGGGGCGGCGGGCGCCACGACCGGCGCGGCAGCGCCGCGCTCCTCGAGCGTGGCGATCTGCGCCTGGGCGGCGGTGAGCTGCTGCTCGGTGGAGTTCAGGCGGCCCTTGAGGTCGGCGATCTTCTGGAGCATCGCGTCAACCTCGGAGGAGAGCTGCTCGAGGAAGGCGTCGACCTCCTCGGTGTCGTAGCCGTGCTTGGAGGGAGAGAAGGTCTGCTGTTCGATGTCTGCGGGTGTGATTGCCATTCCTGTTCCCTTTCGCTTGAGTGGACGCGGGCTCGCCCGCGCGTCCGTTCCGCACTGAAATCTTACAAGAGTATCGAGAGCGCCACGCGCTCGATAACGTTCAGGACCAATATCGCCACAACCGGCGACCAGTCCACGCCGCCGAACGGGGGTATGAACCGCCTGAAGAGGCCGAGGTAGGGCTCAACGAGCATTCCAATCGCTGCCTTGAGGTCGTCAAAGAATCCCCCGGGGCGCATAGGGATCCATGACATCAGACACCAGACGACGATGAGCCAGGAGTAGATGTCAAAGAGGCGGTAGGCGAGCGACGCGAGGTTAATCATCTGCCCGTTGCTCCCCTACTCCCCTGCCAGCTCGCGCGTGCGCGCCATCGCGGCGTCCACAGCGGCGAACGAGCCCTCGAAGAGCGCCGGCTCAAGGGCGCGCAGGCCGGCCGCCGTCGTGCCTCCCGGCGAGGTCACGCGCTCAAGGTACGCCCTCGGGTGCACGCCCTCCTCGATCATCTGGTCCGCGCTGCCCCGCATCGTGGCGAGCAGCATCTCCCGGCAGGTGTCGGAGGGAAGGCCCGCCGCAACGCCGGCGCGCGTCAGCGTGTCAACGAACAGGGCGAAGAACGCCGGCGCCGTGCCCACGACGGTGCTCTCCACGTCAAGCTGGTCCTCGCGCATGACGCACGCGGCCCCAATGGAGGAGAAGAGCTCGCGCGCGAGCTCGAGGTCCTCCGCCGTCGCCCGAGTGCCCGCGGCAAGCGCCGAGGCGCCGGAGCGGGTCTGGACGGGCATGTTCGGCATGGCACGCACCACGCGCGCGCCGGGCAGCGCTCCCTCGATCGTGCACAGGGTGATCCCCGCGGCGATCGAGATGACGAGGCGGCCGTCCACGTAGGGCGCCGCCGTCTCGAGCACGCCGGGGAGCACCTGCGGCTTCACGGCAAAGACCACCACGTCGGGCCGCTCGGCGAGAAGGGCGCCCTCGTCGGCGAAGCTACGCGCGCCGAGCTTCTCGAACGCCGCGCGCTTCGCCGCGTCCGGGTCCGCCACGAGCAGGTGCGACGCCTCGAGCGTCCCCGACGCCACGAGGCCGCGCGCGACGGCACCGCCCATCGAGCCGGCGCCAATGACGCCAACGAGCTTGTCGCCAACCAGGGACATCGCGTCCTCCTAACGCACGAGATCGCCGTCGGCGACAAGCTTGTCAATGTCGGCCTGCGAGAGCTTGACCCCCGCCGGAAGCACGCAGAACACGCGGTCCCCCAGCTCCTCGACGTCCCCGCCGATGCCGTAGGAGAAGCCGAAGCAGAAGTCGAGGATGCGCTTGGCGCACTCGATGTTGGTGCTGCGGAACGAGATAACGACCGGCTGGTTGGTCTTGACGCGGCGCACGACCGTCTGCACGTCCTCGTAGGAGACGGGCCTGAGCACGTAGGGCGGGAGCTGCCCGGAGGTCACGCGGGAGAAGCTCGTGGTCACCGCCGACGAGGCGCCCGCCTGCGGCGCGTCCGCGTCATAGCCCGAGAAGCCCGTCGAGGGGGCCGGCGCGTAGCTGCGCGCGGGGGCCGGCTGCTGCTGGGTGGCGACAGGACGCCCGGAGCGGGTGTAGACCGAGACGCTCTCGACCTCAGGACGCGCGACGGTGCCGAGCAGGCGCCCGCCCGAGGAGGAGCTCTCACGACGGCGGGACTCGCGCGGCTCGCGCTCGTAGGGCTCGTCGTAGCCCTCCTCGCCCTCGTAGTAGTCGTCCTCGTAGTAGTCGTCGCCCTGCGTGCCGAGGACCTTGTCCTTGATTGTGTCGAGGAAGCTCATGTTCCCTCCTTCTCCCCGCGCCCCTCGGGCGCTCGTTGCCATGTCGTTGCGCGCCGGCAGGCGCGCTGGCGCGTGGCCGCCTACCCTAGGGTGTACCCCCGGTCGAACACGCACCTGCCCAGGCGGACGAGGGTCGAGCCCTCCTCCACCGCAATCTCAAAGTCGTCGCTCATCCCGCAGGAGAGCGTCTCGAGCGCAAGCCCCGTGCGCCCGCGCAGCTCGTCGGCGAGCTCGCGCAGGCCCGAGAAGGTCGCGCGCGCGGCGTCGGCGTCCCCGGCGGGAGCCATCGTCATGAGGCCGCGAACCCGGATGCCCGGGAGCCCCACGACCCCCTCGACGGCCGCTCGCAGCTCGTCAGGCGCAAAGCCCGACTTGGAGGGCTCGCCGGAGACGTTGGTCTCGAGCAGCACGTCCGCCACGATCCCGCGCGCCTCGCAGCGCGTGGAGACCGCCTCGGCGAGGTGCGCCGAGGAGATGGAGTGGATCAGGCGGACCTTGCCGATCACCTGGTTAATCTTGTTCTTCTGCAGGTTTCCGATCATGTCGAAGCAGACCGGCCCCGCGCCCGCCGCCGAGATGGCCTCGAGCTTGCGCGCGAGCTCCTGCGGGCGGTTCTCGCCAAAGGCGCCCCAGCCGACCCTGCGGGCGGCCAGGACCTCCTCGGCCCCAACGGTCTTGGAGACCGCGATGGCCTCGACCTCGCTCGCGTCGCGTCCGGCGCGCGCGGCGGCCTCGGCGATCCGCTGCCTGATCGCGTGGAGCCTCAGGGCGAGAAAGTACTCGTACGACGCCGGGTCGAGCTCGTCCATCACGCCATCGCCTCCCCTGCTCTCATGAGTGCGAGCGCGCCGTGGCGACCAGTCTTTCCGCCCTCGGCGCGATACGAATAGAAGCGGTCGGTCGCGCTCGCCGTGGAGACGTCGCAGACCGCAACGCTGCTCTCGCCCACCCCTGCGGACGCGAGCGCAGCCATGACGGCGGCCGTCAGGTCGAGGTGACGCTCCGTCGGCACGACGGACGCGCCAAACTCGGCAACGAAGCGCGCGGCGAGCTCCTCGGAGACCTCGTAGTCGTCCGCGCCGATGTGCGGGCCCACGTAGGCGAGAAGGTCCGTCGGCTCGCAGCCCGCCTCGCGGCAGAGCGCGCGGGCGCACTTCTCGGCGACGCGCGCGATCGTGCCCCTCCAGCCCGAGTGGGCCACGGCAAAGGCGCCGGGCGCCACGAGAACCACGGGAACGCAGTCCGCGAAGCACATGAGCACCGGGACGTCCGCCGCGGTGCAGACCACGGCGTCGGCGCCCTCCTCTGCCTCCGCGCGGGCGGCGGCGAGGGCGGCGGGCTCGGCGGAGCGCACAACAACCACGCGGTCACCGTGCACCTGGCGCGGGACCACCATGCTCTCGAGAAGGTCCTGCGCCCCGAGCGCCGCGAGCGCGAGACGACGGTTCTCGGCCACGCTCTCGGAATCGTCCCCGCAGCGAGCGCCGAGGTTGAGCGAGGCGTACGGCGCGCTCGAGACGCCCCCCGTCCGCTCGGTGAACGCGAGCGTGACCCCGCTCGGACGGGACTCGTCCGTGAGCAGGGTCACGCCGTCGCAGTGATGTCTCGTGAGAGAGGGCATCGCTAGATGCGGCTGCGCTTGAGGAAGTCCGGGATGTCAAACTCCTTGTCGTTGGACGAGGAGGAGGCAGGGCGGCTCACGTTGATCGGCATGGTCGCCGGCTTCTGCGAGGCAGGCACGGGAGCGGCGACCGGGGCGGCGGCGCGCTCGCGGGCAGCCGGGCGAGAGACGGGCGCGGACATGGACGGGAGCGTCTGCTGGACGTTGGCGTCGTTGAAGCCCGTGGCGATGACGGTCACGCGGACCTGGTCGCCGAGGGACTCGTCCACGACGGTGCCGAAGATGATGTTGGCCTCCGGGTCGACGTTCTTGGCGACGAGGTCGGCGGCGTCGTTGATCTCCTGGATGCCGAGGTCCTTGTTGCCGGCGATCGAGAGGAGGACGCGCGTGGCGCCGTCGATCGAGCTCTCGAGCAGGCGGCTGGAGATGGCCTCCTCCGCGGCATCGGTGGCGCGGTTGTCGCCCGAGGCGGTGCCGATGCCCATCATCGCGGTGCCGGCGCCCTTCATGATGGTGCAGACGTCCGCGAAGTCGAGGTTGATGAGGCCGGGCACGGTGATGAGGTCCGTGATGCCCTGGGTGCCCTGGCACAGCACGTCGTCGGCCATGCGGAAGGCCTCGAGCATCGTCGTCTTCTTCTCGGAGAGGTCGAGCAGGCGGTCGTTGGGGATGACGATGAGCGTGTCAACGTTCTCGGAGAGGTTCTCGATGCCCTCGGCGGCGGAGGCGTAGCGCTTGCGGCCCTCGAAGGTGAAGGGCTTGGTGACCACGCCCACGGTGAGCGCGCCCACGTCGTTCTTGGCGATGTCGGCCACGACCGGCGCGGCGCCGGTGCCGGTGCCGCCGCCCTCGCCGGCGGTGATGAAGACCATGTCGGAGCCGGCGAGCGCCGCCTTGATCTCATCGCGGGAGTCCTCGGCTGCCTCCTTGCCGACCTCGGGGTTGGCACCGGCACCGAGGCCCTTGGTGATGTCGGTGCCGATGTGGACCTTGATGTCGGCGTCGGAGATGGCGAGGGCCTGCGCGTCGGTGTTGACGGCGACGAACTCGACACCGCGGATGCCCTCCTCGATCATGCGGTTCACGGCGTTGGTGCCGCCGCCGCCCAC
>DXBM01000017.1 GCA_019116525.1 Candidatus Olsenella pullistercoris
CCGTCCGCGGGCGCGCGCATCACGCGCTCCCCCGCGTAGCCGCCGATGAGCCCCGGCACCGCGGTGTTGGGCAGGGGCGACCCCTCGTAGTAGACGCGCCCCAGGTAGTGGCCGCGCATCGTCTCCACCGCGGCGTCGCAGTCCACGGGGGCGGTGAAGCCGGGCCCCACGCCGATAACCACCGGCGCCATGTCGCGCGTGGTGCCCAGGTTGCGCTTGGCGAGAATCGCGTCGACAAGGACGTCCGGGGAGAGCTCGCGCGCGCAGGCGGCCTCGGGATCCGCGAGCGCGGCGACGTCGCCGGCCTCCACGGCCGCGCGCGCCGTCGCCGGGGTGGCACACAGCACGCCGCGCACGCCCTCGACGCTCGTCTCGCCCAGGCGAATGGCCTCCGAGAAGCACACCGTTCTCCGGATGGAGGTGGGCACGGGCAGGTCGCACATCACGACCCGCATCCCCGCGCGGAAGAGGCGCAGCGCGATGCCCGAGGCGATGTCTCCCGATCCGCGAATCACAACCAGCATGCGAACTCCCTTGTAGACGTTATATTTTTGAATGTATAACGCTCCGCGCCTCACAACTAATTCCAAGTAGTTAGTTTAGCTCACAAATTGTTTGACCCCTCTTGCGGACTCGCGAACGGTCGCTGAGCGCTCTCAGACGGTTATGTACACCCCGTCCCTCCCCGCCTCCGCATAGGCGCAGGTAGCCGTCCCGTCAATACGCACGGCTCGCAAGAGGAGTGTACATAACCGTCACCTTGGCTCGGTCAGCTCGCGGCAATCTCCCGCACCGCGGCGGCTGCCACGTCAACCTCCTCCTCAGTGGTGAACCAGCCGCAGCTCAGACGCACGATCCCCTGGCGCTCCGTCCCGAGCGCGCGGTGCATGAGCGGCGCGCAGTGGGCCCCGGCGCGGCACGCGATGCCCCAGCCCTGCGCGAGCGCGTCGGCCACCTCGCCGGAGTCAAGATCGCCCACGTTGAGGGCGACGATGCCGCCACAGAGCGCTGCGTCCACGCCCCATGCGCCGTAGACCCTCACGCCGGGAACGCCGCGCACCCCCTCATAGAGCCGCCGCGCCATCGCGTGCTCGCGCGCTCCCACCGCCGCGGGCCCGCCGACCTTCTCGATGTAGGCAACGCCCGCAGAAAGGCCCGCCAGGCCGTGGGCGTTGAGCGTGCCCGCCTCCATGCGCGTGGGCCACTCGCTCGGCTGTCGACGGTCAAACGAGCGGACGCCGGACCCGCCCTCGGCCCATGGGCGCACGTTCACGCCCTCGGCAACCGCCATGCCGCCCGTTCCCTGCGGTCCCATGAGGCCCTTGTGCCCGGTGAAGCACACCACGTCGAGGCCCATCTCGGACATGTCGATGGGAACGGCCCCCGCCGTCTGGGAGGCGTCCACCACGCACAGCGCGCCCGCCTCGTGCGCGATTCTCGCCACGCTCGCCATGTCCACAAGGTTGCCGGTCACGTTGGAGGCATGCGTCACGGCCACGAGCCTCGTGCCCGGCGTGACCAGCCGCTCGAGGTCAGCCAGGTCGAGAAGCCCGTGCTCGTCGCAGCCGGCGTAGGCCACCTCGGCACCGCGCTCGTCCGCCAGGCGCGCGAGCGGCCGCAGCACGGAGTTGTGCTCCAGCACCGTTGTCACCACGCGGTCCCCCTGCCCGACCAGCCCGGACAGCGCAGCGTTGAGGGCGGCCGTGGAGTTGGCGAAGAAGCACACGTGGTCGGCGCGCGGGCATCCGAGCAGGCGCGCCATCTCCTCGCGGCAGTGCAGCACCACGCGGCTGGCATCGAGCGCGCCGGACGACGCCCCGCGCCCCGCGTTGCCGAGCGACCCCATCGCCGCCATCACGGCGTCAGCGACCTCCTGTGGCTTGCGCATCGTGGTCGCGGCGTTGTCCAGGTAGATCATCTGTTCCACGTCCTTCTCGCCGGGCAGTTTCTCGACGGACAGCAAACGGTAGGAGCCAAACGACACTCTTGGCGAGAAAAACGTCGTTTCGTGCCTACAAACTCAGACTGTAGGAGCAAAACGACATTTCTGCCCTGCAAAGTGTCGTCTCGCGCCTACAAACTCGGGCCGTGCGCCGCGGCCCTACGACCCCGCCGCCCTATCGCACGAACTCCAGCAGCTCGATCACGGCCCAGCCCTCAACGGACACGCCGTCGGAGGCGAGCGCCGCCTCCAACACCGCGCGATCCTCGGGAGCCGCCTTCCACGCCAGGCCACAGCCTGCCGCGACCTCGCCCGGCACGGGAATCATCCGACCGGGCAGGCCGCGGCGCGCGCAGCTCTCCTCGCACGACATCGCCGCCGCCGTGGTGGGAAACGTCACCACGAGCGAGGGCACCCGCACGCGCCGAGCGCCGCCCACGCCCTACGGCCTCACCACGAGGCTCGCGCCCGTGAGGCGCTGCGCGATCACGTACATGTTGGTAACCTCGCCCACGGCCAGCGTGTCCGCGATGCCGTAGTGGTCGAGACAGGTGCCGCAGGTGAGGACCTCCACGCCCGACGCCGCGAGGCCGCGCAGGTCCTCGAGCGCCGGAGACCCCTCGCAGCTGAGGTGGGCGCCGCCGTTGTAGAGCAGCACGGTCGCCGGCAGCTCGTCGAGCTGGGTGAGCGAGTAGACGAAGCTCCCCATGAGCTTCTTGCCGAGGACGTCGTCGCCGGTGCCCATGCACTCGGACGTGATCGCCACGACCACGTTGCGCGGCGCCGAGGCGGCCGGGACGTCGCAGGTCACAGCCTCGGGCTCACCCGCCGCGACAGCAACCGCCGCGTCCGCGCGCACGGTGACGCGCCACTCCTTCTCCCCGGTGCGCTCCGAGCTGACCGCGCAGCCCTTGCCCTCGCCCATGCGGGTGAGGTTCTGCACGGCGATCTCGTTGTCGACGATGGTCTCCACCATGCCCGGGCCCGCCAGCGCGCCGAGCGCCTTGAGCGTCCGCACCACCGGGATGGGGCACGCCTCGCCCCGCGCGTCGATCGTGAGCACTGTCTCTGCCATGTCGTCCTCCCATCAGGCCCCACGGGCCACCGTCGTCTCGTCCCACGCCCTCGCACGGCGAGAAGAGCCTCTCCGTGCGAGCCTTCGCTAGCCCATGTCCAACGCCACCAGCGCAGCGCCGATAGCGCCCGCATAGCGAGCCTCGGGGCAGGTCGTCACCGGTGCGCCGAGAAGCGCGGCCAAGCGCTCCACCACGTAGCCATTGTCGCAGAGCCCGCCCGTCAGGTAGTACGGCGCCGTGCCACCCGCCGACGCCACGAGCGTGGCCACGCGCGCCGCCACGCTCTCCACCACGCCGCTCGCGATGTTCTCGCGCGGCTCGCCGCGCCCCACGAGGCTGATGACCTCGCTCTCGGCAAAGACGGTGCACATGCTGGAGATCCTCGTCGGCTCGCCTGCGCGCGCGAGCGCGGAGAGCTCCTCCTGGGAGACTCCCAGGCGGTCCGCCATGACCTCGAGGAAGCGTCCCGTGCCCGCCGCGCACTTGTCGTTCATGGCAAACTTTGCCACGCGCCCCGAACGCAGACGGATGACCTTGGTGTCCTGGCCGCCCACGTCAATCACGGTGCCCTCGGGCCCAAAGAGCCGTGCGGCGCCGCGCCCGTGGCAGGTGATCTCGGTCACCACCTTGTCCGCGTAGGGCACCGCAACGCGCCCGTAGCCGGTGGCGACAACGCGCGTTCCCCCGCCCGGGGCAAGCCCCGCCGCCTCGAGCGCCGCGAGGGCGCGAGCCGCCGCGTCCACGCTCGAGAAGCCCGTGGGCATGAGGTCCGTGTGCTCAAGCGCGCCGTCGGCGCTGAGCACGACGAGCTTCGTCGCCGTGGAGCCTATGTCCAGGCCAATCCCCAGGCGCAGGCACCTCTCGCCCGACACCACGACGACCACCTAGAGCGTCTCGATGAAGGCGGCGATGCGCGTCTCGAGCTGACCGAGGTCGCCGGAGGAGTAGTCGGTCTCTATCTTCATGTACGGCACGCCCGCCGCCTCCACGGCGCGCTCCATCCGTGCGGCCTCGACGTTGAAGGTGTGGCAGGCCGTGAGCACGCACTCGATGACGCCGTCCACACGATACTTCTCGATCATCTCGCGCGTCGCGACGAAGCGGTCTTCGTTGGGCGTCATGACCGAGCAGTTTATCTTGAGGTAGCGCTCGGCGATCGCGCGCAGGATGTCCGGCGCGTCCTCGTCGACCATGAAGCGGTTGGTGCGCTCGCCGCCGCAGTCGTCCTCGCACACGACCACGCCTCCGTTGCGCTCAATGGTGGCGCCGACCTTCCCAATGACGCCTCCCACCGGACAGCCGGTGACGAGGATGCGCTTGGCCCCCGCGCCAACGGGGCTGCCGCCTGCCTCAGCCTCCGCCCGGCGCTGCTCCCCGAGCCGCTCGAGGCTCTCCACGTACGCGCGCACGTCAAAGTTGAAGGTTCCCGCGAACATCGTGCTCATGAGCTCCACGCCGCTCATTGCCGGCGGCTCCGCGCGCTGTAGCTCGAAGAGGGCCAGCGTCGCACGGCGCAGGCGGTTTCGCAGGCGGGCGGCCTCGCGAAGGGCGTCGTCGGTTATCCGAATGCCATAGAGCCGCTCGAGGGCCTCCTTGAGGGCGACGACCTCCTGGTACCATCCCTCGCGCTCGTGCGCTCGGGAGCGACCCTGCGGCAGGTGCAGGATGTGCGTTGGCTTGAGCTCCCCCAGCAGCTCGTACA
>DXBM01000018.1 GCA_019116525.1 Candidatus Olsenella pullistercoris
CGGGGTTCTTGCTACTATATCCCTCGCGCTGCGGTCCCCAGCAGTGCATCACATAAGGGCGTTTAGCTCAGGGGGAGAGCGCTTCCCTGACACGGAAGAGGTCACAAGTTCAAATCTTGTAACGCCCACCACGAATTCGCAGGTCAGAGGCTATAGTCTCTGGCCTGTTTTCTTTTCGCCACCAAACCCGCCACCATAGGGTTATAGGACAAAAAGTGTGTAAGCCCTGATTCTGTTTGCGCAGTTCAGATGCCTTAAATAGTGCCCTGGAGTTGTCCTGTCCCAACTCACCGCCTGGACAAGATGTGTGTAAGGCATCCGACGTTTGGCCAGCTAGACCATGCTGTCTTCGGCCTACAAGTTGCTCGAGACAGCGAGGTCTCACATGGGGGCTCCACATTGCCCTGTCTGCGGCAGGAAGATGGCGAGAAACGGCAGGACGAGCGCGGGCAGGACGCGGTGGAGGTGCACCTCCTGCGGCGCGAGCGCGACCTGCAAGATTGACAATGCCGCCAAGCGGCTCTCCGCCTTTCTCGCCTGGCTTCTCACCCGCTCACGTCAGTCGGACATGCCTGGAGGCGGCAGGACGTTTCGCAGGAAGACGGCACGGCTCTGGGAGATCTGGCCGATGCCGCCGAAGGTCGAGGCGGCACGCAAGGTCGTCTTCGTCGACGGCATACATCTTGGTAGGAAGGCGGTCGTACTAATTGCCTCAGACGACGAGCATGCCCTCGGCTGGCACCTGTGCCGCTCCGAGAACGGCCGCGCCTGGGCGGCGCTGATGTCGCGCGTGGCCGCGCCCGAGGTCGTCGTCTCCGACGGCGGGGACGGCTTTGCCAAAGCACTTAGGCAGACATGGCCGAGCACAAGGCACCAGAGGTGTGTCTTTCACGCCTTCTGCCAGGTGAGGCGCTACACCACGACGAGACCGAGGACGCCTGCAGGAGTCGAGCTTTACGCTCTGGCAAAGGCACTGCTCTCGATTACGACGCTCAAGGAAGCCGACGGCTGGGCGCAGGCGCTCCTGGCGTGGTCGGAGCGCTGGGACTCGTTTTTGGCAGAGACCTCTATCGGCGAGGACGGCAAGACGTGGCTCGCCCACGAGAGGCTCGTGAAGGCCCGCCGCTCGCTCGTGAGGCTCGTCAACGCCGGCACGATCTTCACCTATCTCGACCCCGCCCTCGCGGGCACAGGAGTGATTCCCTCTACCAACAACCGGATAGAAGGAGGGGTCAACGCGCAGCTCAGGGCGATGTTGCGCGACCACAGAGGGCTCTCCATAGAGCGCAGGCTCAAGGCCATATTCTGGTGGTGCTACGTCCACTCGCCATCGCCCCTGCCCGCTGCCGAGATCCTGCGAGTCATGCCGACCGACCGCTCGATCGCGGCCATCTACGAGCGGCTGGACGAGCGAGAGAAACTCGAGGGGGGCATCCCGCAGTGGGGCGACGCGATCGTGTGGTCGGAGCTTCACCATTCGGAGCCCTACCGGATGGACTGGGACTAGGGCTTACACACATTTTGTCCTATAACCCCCACCATATCGCCACCATAATCAGAATATTGAGTGTTGAGATAGAGACTGCCGCGATTGCGACAGGCCCTCCTACTGTTGCTCTCTTCTCTCTTTGGCGTCGCTGCCAGCGCCGCCACGGGTGAGTGCACGTCATAGCCCATCGAGAGAAGGGATCGGATCATGTCAGTCAACACGGTAGCTTTATCAGGGCACCTCGTCGAGAACGCCACGCTGCGCTCCACGAAGGGCGGGACGATGGTGCTGAACTTCACGGTCGCAGTAACGGAGCGCGTGAGGGGCGCGGACGGCGGCTACGAGGACAGGCCCAGCTATATCGACTGCGCCGTGTTCGGCGCGAGGGCCGAGGCGATCAGCCGCTACCTCACCAAGGGGGGCGCTCGCCATGGTCCAGGGACACCTGAGGCAGCTCGTCTACACCGACCGCCAGGGGCAGCGCCGCAGCAAGGTCGAGGTCATGGTCGACGAGCTCGACTGGCGGACGAGGCGCCAGGGGGACGCCGCGTCGGCGTGACCCGACGAGCCCGAGAGACTCGCCGCATCGGCGGGCGACCAACCCCGCAGCGAGCGCAGCAGCCTCCCCGTTTCCTTAATCGCAAAGAACGATGAAGGGGAATGGGGTGCAACGCCTGCTGCGCCGGCTGCGCATGGACAACCAATCAATCACAGAAAGGAGAAGACGATGCTCAAGTCACTTTGCGACATCCTCAACGACGCCTTCCGCGAGGTCCGAGGCAGGTCCCCGAAGCGGTTCCTGGAGGCTGTCGACGCCTACGCCGGCGCCGTCGCCCCCACGGCGGGGCTCACCGGCGTGGGCCTCGCGACCTTCGCCGACTGGTTCCTCTTCGACTACGCGCCGGGCGACGGCGCCACCCCGCTCTCGGAGTATGCCCACGGGCTCCCCGCGGGCCCCGCGCGCGACGACGCCGTCACCGTCGCCGAGACGGGCCTCTTCGCCAGCTTCGTCTACGTGGCGCGCGAGGCCGAGGGGGACGCGATGGTCGCCGCGCTCGCCGACATCTCGACGGGGAGGGCCTACGCGGTCGAGGGCTCGCAGCTGACCGACTGCCCCGAGTGGGCAGGCTCGGTCGTGACCGGGCGGATAGCCCGGACCGCGGACGGCTCCTGGCACGCCGTGAGCCCGTTCTTCTACCGCGACCGCGCCCCGCTCGAGGTGGGCCTGAGGGTCGCGGCGGACATCCGGGACTCGCGGCCGGCCGGGACGCCGCTCTCCATGGCGTTCGCGCAGGAGATTTTGGGAGACGGACCGCTCGCGGACTCGCTCCGCGTGAGCGGCGCGCCGGGACTATAGGAGGGGGAAGAGATGGGAAACAGGGCGGTCATCACGACCGAGGCTCGGGACCTCGGGGTCTATCTGCACTGGAACGGGGGTAGGGACTCCGTCGAGGCGTTCCTCAAGTACTGCGACCTGCGCGGGTTCCGCCCGCCCGACTCCGACGAATACGGGTGGGCGCGCCTGTGCCAGGTCATCGCCAACTTCATGGGCGCGTCGGGCCTCAGTGTCGGCATCTCCCGCTACACGACCGACAAGCAGATGGACCCCGGCGACAACGGGGTCTACGTGGTCCGGGGCTGGGAGATCGTCGACCGCGTGTACCCCTACGCCCCGTTCGAGGAGGAAAACGAGTACCCGCTCGACGCCATGCTGCTCGAGATCGACGCCGCGCAGCCGGCCGACCAGCAGCTCGGCGACTTCCTCCCCGCCGAGGAGGTGCCCACGGCGTCCGTCGAGATTGGCGACGTCGTCTACGTGCAGCAGATCGGCGGCCGCTACGAGCCCTACCCCGTCGCCGGGATCGGCGACGGGCGCGTCGTGAACGGCCTCGACACCACCGGCGTGCCCTACGTGCGAATGCACAACGGCGACGAGTGCGCCGACAACGTAAACAACTACCTGCGCACGCCCACCGTGCGCCGCGTACCGAAGGGGGCCTGCGCATGAGCAAGGCAATCGGAGAGGCGACCATGAATCGCATCCTCGGAGTGACCGACGAGCTCAGGGCTTGCGTCGAGGACTGCTTCGAGCCCTACCAGGGCGTATACCGCCTGAACGACATGGGCGAGTACGTCTCCGAGGGGGACTGGGAGCGCGTCTGGGCGGGCCGCCCGAGCTGGTGGCCGAAGGCGTGGATGCTCGCCGACAACGGCCAGTTCAGCGCCGAGCAGGTCGGCCGCCTCAGCGTCGAGGAGATCGAGGTCGTGTTCGGCAGCGCCGCGTTCGAGCCCGAATACGCCTATTACACGGACTCGGGAGAGGACGGGATGCTATGACGAGCATTGAGATCGGCGAGCTCAAGCGGCTCGCGGCCAGTTACGCCATGGAGCGCGTCATGCCCTTCGAGGACGTGACAGGCCTCGCGTCCGCCCTGGTCAGGCGCTATCTGCTCGGCCTCGGGGACAGCCTCGACGACTATGCGGCGTCCTGGGACGCCTCCCGCGAGGACCCCGACGGCTGCACCTGGCCCGAGTGGGTCGCACTCGGCGCCGACGTCCAAGCGCGCTACATCGGCCTCGAGGTGGCCCAGTGCGCGGCAGCGATGCTCGACCGCATCGCCTCCAGCGAGGCCGACATCCACGACGTCATGCCCGAGGCGTGGGAGGCGGCGCGCTGAGGGTACAGGTCCGCCCGGGCGGGCGAGACGCGCCCGCGAGAGAGAAGGGAGACCACCGTGTCCATGTCCACCCCCGAGATGATCGAGACGCTCGACGGCATCCGCGAGATGCTGCGACGGAGCACCGAGGACGCCCTCGCGCTTGACAGCAAGCTCGCGTACGTCATAATCGCCGCCGTGAGCGCGGTGAAGGACGAGCTCGACGACCGATGGGAGCGCGAGTAGCGTCTCAGGGGACGGCCCCGACCCGGCAGTGAGCAGGGTCTCGTTTATTTCCAGCAGCGGCATGTCAAGTCGCTTGCTGCAGTTATGACACGTTTGTCCACCATGTGAATTGGATGCCGCTCATGGCGGAGTTGAATTGAGGCATGCCTTCGTAGTTATTCAAATAGCCGGTTACCGATAGCCATGCGCCGCCGTCGTCAACGGCGTTGAGCATGTCGAGGAACGGGTCTATATCTTGCGCCCATATGACGAGCGTCACGTTGCCGCTTGAGGGATATGCTTCTCCGATGTCAACGAAGACGGGGGCGCCGGCCTCGTCGACGGCTTGGTAGACATCGACAACGGGGCCGACGACGGTGCAGGTTGTTCCCATATGACTTCGGGCATTGTACCAGCGCTGATCCTCAGGTACTGAGGTGAGTTCAGGATTGGAGGTTGGCCAACGTTCGTCCTCATATCGGGGGACTCGCCTCGCGCCACCGCCAGATGGGGTTGAATCCGATGTCGGTGGCTCTTGGGCGTCAAGTACCGACTCAGGATCGAAACCGTAGTCATAATCTTCGTTGACTACTGAATCACGTTCGTCCGTTTGTGAGATCTCCTCGGAATCGTCGGATGGCGGCGTTTCAACGGGTTCCCTTGTAGCGACGCCAATGAGGAATAAACCGACGCAAAATGCGCCTACGACTGCGAGACCTCGATTTTTGCTGCCGAGTTTTTCGTTTAGCCATGCGACTGGGATGAAGGCGCAGGGGATGGCAAACATTAGCATCACGAATGTGACGCCATCGAGAATCAGGGTGCCATTTCCCAGCCCCAGCAAACAAATTGCGACAACCGCTACGCCGAACAAACCGAGACCGGCCACGGTGCCTCCTCTCATACTGTGATGCAGTCAGTATGTTTTGCGTATTAGTCGAGGTCAAATCGCTGATATACTTGATATACTCTGGAATTAGAAACGGAATGGTTTCCTCGGAGGCGACTGTGGCAAGCGAGCTGTTTTTCTTTGCAACCATCGATACGTTCGATGGGATAGTGAGAGAGTTCCTTGATTGCTGCGACTGCTCCACTGAGGACGAGCTGAAATTGACTGTTACGACTGCTCGACTATCTCAAAATCTGCTAAATCCGTGGAAGAACTATCCGGGTCCCTACAAATGGAACTACTGTCCATCCGACATATCCGATGAGATGCTGATGAAGCTTGAGATAGGCACGTATCTCGCTATGAAGATGAAGCTCGATGGAAGCAATCCGCAAGAGCGCGCACTCATCGCTAAGCTCAATCAAATGGAAAATGACTTTGGCAAAGCGATGGATGCTCAGGAGAAGAAACAGAGTGCCAATCGCACCTCATCGAGCTCCTCGTCAAGTACGAGTAGCGGCGGTTGCTATATCGCCACATGTGTATACGGCTCTTATGACTGCCCCGAGGTTTGGGTCTTGCGTCGCTTTCGCGATCAGTTCCTCGCTGATAATCCTTTCGGACGGGCTTTTATTCGAATGTACTATGCCGTGAGTCCTCGGTTGGTAGATCGGTTTGGCAATAGTACTTGCCTGAAGTCGAGAATCAAACCGTATCTCGATAAGCTTGTCTCAGCTTGTTTGAAACGTGGATATTCCTGTTTGCCCTATCAGGATTAAGTATTTGCACATAAGACTGTCATTTCTTGGCTAAATAATAACCCCCCCCCTGCTCAGCGCGCCGGGTCGGGGGCGTCCCTTTCCCCTGCTCGGCGGTCAGCGCCCGGTATGTGACGGCTTTCCCTGCTTGACCTGGTCGTAGGCGTTGACCCACCACCGCAGGGTCTCGGTCTCGCCGACCTCGGGGCGGGCGGCGCGCCGCTCGAGGTAGAGGTCGGTCTCGTGGCGGCCGAGGCGCACGCGGTAGCGCGCGGTCTGTCTCCCGCGCGCCGTGGAGCCGAAGTGCCCGGGCTCCAGCACCTCGTCTATGGGGAAGCTGCGACCGTCGCGCCACACGACGCACACGGGCTCGATCGCGCCGTCGCGGCCCATGCGGCAGTAGACGTCCACGTACTCCCGGTGGACGCGCCGCCTCTCCCCGTATGTCGTCGTCACGTACTCCATGTCTCTCATTATCGAACGATTGTTTGGTCTTTGTAGCGAACATGACGTGGATTCGGCGTGTCGCTTTACGGCCGGGGCAGAGTTCTTGTCCGCACGGGATGCTACGGTCTAGTGAGGAACAGGCGTTCGATTCTAAGGGAGGTGCCATGGCCGGCCGGGAGCGCACGTACATCTGCATAGACCTGAAGAGCTTCTACGCGAGCGTGGAGTGCACGGACCGGGGGCTGGACCCGTTCGCGACCGACCTCGTGGTGGCCGACCCCGAGCGCAGCGCCAACACGATCTGCCTCGCCGTCACGCCGAGCATGAAGGCGAAGGGCGTGAGGAACCGCTGCCGCGTGCGGGACATCCCCGCCGGGATGGAGTACATCACGGCCGTGCCGCGCATGCGGCGCTACATAGAGGTCTCGGCGGAGATATACCGCGAGTACCTGCGGTTCGTGTGCGCCGAGGACGCGTGGCCGTACTCCGTGGACGAGTGCTTCATCGACGCGACGCCCTACCTGCGCCGCTACGGGCTCTCGGTCCGGGCGTTCGCCGGCAGGCTCATCGCGGCGGTGCGGGAGAGAACGGGCATCGCCGCTACGGCGGGCATCGGCCCCAACATGTTCCTGGCGAAGGTGGCGCTGGACGTGACGGCCAAGCACGCCGACGACGGCATCGGCGAGCTCGACCAGGAGAGCTTCCGGCGCGAGGTCTGGTTCCACCGGCCGATCACTGACATATGGGGCATCGGGCCGGGGACGGCGCGGCGCCTCGCCCAGAGGCGGATATTCGACCTCGCTGGGGTGTGCGCGGAGCGGCCGGAGGCCATACGGAAGATGTTCGGGAGGAACGGCGAGTACCTGCTGGACCACGCGTGGGGGCTGGAGCCCGCCACGATAGCCGACTGCCGCTCCTACGTCCCCAGGACGCGCTCGCTCTCCAACGGGCAGGTCCTCATGCGCGACTACGGCTTCGACGAGGCGCGCACCGTCGTGCGGGAGATGGTCTTTGGCAGCTGCATGGACCTGGCGGCGGGGATGCTCGCCTGCGACACCGTGGGCGTGTGGGCCGGCTACTCGGGGACGGTCCTGCGCGACTGGGACGGCGAGGGAGAGCCGCCGGACACGTGGGCGGGCGGTCAGAGGCGACTCGGGCGCGTGACGTCCTCGGAGCGGCTCATTGCAAAGACCGTCATGGGCGTCTTCGACGAGCGCATCTCCCGCACGGCGCCGATACGCCGGGTGCAGATCGCTCTATCCGGAGTGGTGCCCGACCGCATGGCCACGCTCACGCTCTTCGACGACCCCGCGGCCGAAGAGCGCGAGAGGAACCTGGCGCGCGCCGCCGTGGCGGTGCGGCGGCGGTTCGGCCCCAACGCCCTTTTGCGGGCGACGAGCCTGATGCCCGGCGCCAACGCACGGGAGCGCAACCTCCAGGTTGGGGGCCACCGTGCGTGAGGTCGATGTGCGCGCCGCGCTCGACGCCGTGCCGGACGTGAGTGTGTGGGACGGGCTCGACCCCATGGAGCGCGAGCGCAGGGCGTGGACGCTCGACCAGATACGGAGGCGCGTCCTGGAGGGCGGGCCTCGGCGCGCCACTGCCTCGCCCGAGCGCGGGAGGCTCTTCATGCCGTTCGCGGCGCTCGAGGGGTACGGGGAGATGATCGCCGGCGCGGAGGAGAATGCGGCGGACGAGCGCGGTTAGGCGGACGGTTTCGTCAGAAAGGTCCTCTCGGTCGGTTCGGCCGCCTGGCTGGTAGAATTGTTTCGTTGCTTTATGATGCGGCGCGCGCCCACTGCGCTTGATCGATCTTGCGCCACGCTTCTTCATGCCGAGAACGGAGACCCCTGTGGACATCAAGGAAATCTACGAGAAAATCGTTTCCGAATCCGTTGACACGAGGCAGCAGGGCACCCGCTACGAGCGCGCGGTGAAGTGGTTCCTGGAGAACGACCCCGCCTGGTCGTCGCGTCTCGAGAAGGTGTGGATGTGGGCGGACTCGCCGACCAACGGCGGCGACAAGGGTGACTACGGCATCGACCTCGTGGCGCGCGACGCCACCGACGGCACCTACTGGGCCATCCAGGCGAAGTGCTACGGCAAGAACAAGCTCGCAGAGAAGGACGTCGCTACGTTCCTCGGTTTCGCCGGCATCCACGACACCTACCAGCACCTCATGGTCGCTGACACGACGACGGGGGGCTGGACCGGCAACCTCGCCAAGATCGCCAGCGGCGAGGACGTCTCCAAGGATCTCATCCGCCTCTCGCTCGACGACATGCTCGTGGCGAACCTCGAGTGGGAGAGCTTCGCGGTCGGCGTCGAGTACGACTCCGCCGTCCGCAGAGTGCACGAGCCAAGGCCGCACCAGCGCGCCGCCATCGACGGGGTCAGGGAGACGCTCGCCGGAAACGACCGCTGCTCCGTGTTCATGGCCTGCGGCACTGGCAAGACGCTCATGGCGCTGCGGGCCGCCGAGGAGCTCGTCGGAGACGGGGGCACAGTGCTCTTCCTGGCGCCCTCGATTTCGCTCGTGTCCCAGTCGATGCGGGAGTGGTCGAACCAGGTGCGGGGGAAGATCAACCCCTACGTCATCTGCTCGGACGCGTCGGCGTCGAGCCTCGACGACGAGTCGTACGGCACGCTCATGGACGTCCCCTTCCCGGCAACGACCAATCCGCACACAATCGCCGCTCGCTTCAAGCCGAGCCCGACCGCCCTCAACGTCGTGTTCTCGACCTACCAGTCCATTGACCGCGTCCACGAGGCGCAGGAGCTCGGGCTGCCCGGGTTCGACCTTTGCATCTGCGACGAGGCGCACCGCACCACCGGCGTCATCGACGGCGAGACGGCGTTCCGCAAGGTGCACGACGCGGAGTACATCCGCGCCGTGAAGCGCGTCTACATGACGGCAACCCCACGCATATTCGGCGAGGCTGCGAAGAGAAAGGCGAAGGAGGGCGCTGTCGAGGTCGCCTCCATGGACGACGAGGATACCTACGGGCCCGTTGCCTACCGGCTCTCGTTCGGCAAGGCAGTGTCCGACGGGCTCCTCACCGACTACAAGATCGTCGTCATGAAGGTGTCGGAGAACATGGTGTCGTCAACTATGCAGCGACTCAGCGCGCGCGACGACCTCACGCTCGAGATGCCCGACGTGGCGAAGTTCCTCGGCTGCTGGAAGGCCCTATTCGACCGGCGCCACGGCGCCGACTGGCTCGTTGACCCGTCGGCGGGGCCCGATGAGGTACGCGAGGACGGGCGCACGCTGCGCCACGCCATCGCGTTCGCGGCAAGCATACCCGCGTCCAAGGCCCTCTCCCGCGAGTTCCAGACCGTCGTCGACACCTACCTCGCGACCATAGCCGACGAGGCCGAAGGGCAGGACGATGCCGAGAGGGCCGACGTGCAGCAGCTCGTCGAGGCGAACCGGCGCGTCGAGGTGAAGCTCGACCACGTGGACGGCACCATGGCCGCCGACGAGCGCAAGGTGAAGCTCGACTGGCTCGCCGTCGAGGAGGGCGAGGACACCTGCCACATCCTCTCAAACGCCCGTTGCCTCGCAGAGGGCGTGGACGTCCCGGCGCTCGACGCGGTCATCTACCTCTCCTCGCGCAAGTCGAAGGTGGACATCATCCAGTCGGTGGGTCGCGTGATGCGCCGCGCCCCCGGCAAGCGCTACGGCTACATCGTCATACCCGTCTTCGTGCCAGCCGGGACCGACGAGGGGCTCGCGCTCTCGAACTCCAAGGACTACAAGGTGGTCTGGGACGTCGTGCGCGCCCTTCGAAGCCACGACGAGCGGCTGGACGCCGTCATCAATGCGGGGAACTTCGACGACACGCACGCTCTCGAGCAGGTCGTCGAGGTCGAGGTACTCGACGAGTCCAAGCTCAAGAGGACGGGCAAGGCCAAGGCCGGCAGCGGGCACCGGGTCGGCGCCCGTGCCGTAGAGCCGGGGCCCGCTGACGCCCCCGAGCAGCTCTCCCTCGACATCGACTTCGACGACATACGCGGCCTGGCGCGCGCCATCCGCGCGCAGATCGTCAAGAAGTGCGGCACGAAGATCTACTGGTCCGAGTGGACGGGCAGGGTCGCCCAGGTGACGGCGGCGCGCTGCGAGCAGATCGCGGAGCTCGTGCACGGTAACGCCGGTGTCGCCGAGAGCTTCGGCGTCTTCCTCGAGGGCATCAGGGATTCCCTCAACGACGGATTCGACGAGAGGCGCGCCATCGAGACGCTGGCCCAGCACGAGGTCACACGTCCCATCTTCGTTGCGCTTTTCGACAACGAGGAGGTCGTGGCGAACAACCCCATCACGCTCGGTCTCGACCGGGCCCTGGAGTCGCTCTACGCGGCGGGCCTCCCCCGCTCGACCGACGACCGCGAGCTTGCCGAGGTCTATGCCTCGGTGCGCGCCCAGGTCGCCGCCCTCACGACGGACGCGAGCCGCCAGCAGCTCGTGAAGGAGATCTACAACGAGTTCTTCAAGGCGGCGTTCAAGGACACCTCGGACGCTCTGGGCATCGTATACACGCCGGTCGAGGTCGTGGACGCGCAGCTCCACATGGTGCAGCGTGCCCTGGGGCGGGAGTTCGGGCTCTCGCTCGGGGACCGCGGGGTCCACATCCTGGACGGCTTCGCCGGGACGGGCACCTACCTGTGCCGCCTCATCGAGGACGAGACGCTCATCCCCGATGGCGATCTGCCCTACAAGTACCTCAACGACCTGCACTCGAACGAGATCGTGCCGCTCGCCGCGACCATCATGGACATCAACATCGAGCAGTCCTATCACTCACGCATGGGCGGGGAGTACGTTCTCTTCCCGGGGGCGCTCCT
Organism: Candidatus Olsenella pullistercoris; assembly: GCA_019116525.1. Classification (GTDB taxonomy): domain Bacteria; phylum Actinomycetota; class Coriobacteriia; order Coriobacteriales; family Atopobiaceae; genus Thermophilibacter; species Thermophilibacter pullistercoris. The sequence goes on from DXBM01000018.1 coordinate 11,311, forward strand.
TACGGACACCTTCCAGATGCACGAGGAAAACGACGTCGTCGACCATATCATCTTCACCGAGAACAGCGAGCGCATTGTGTCGCAGCGAGAGGCGGAAATCCGCGTCATCGTGGGTAACCCGCCGTATCGCGCGGGCGACAAGGACAACACCGGCAACCAGAACACGAAGTATCCCAGTTTGGACGCCCGAATCGAGGCAACGTACGCGGCAGGTTCCAAGGCTGTTTTAAAAAACTCACTCTACGACCACTACATCCGAGCTTTCAGGTGGGCGTCCGACCGCATCGGCGATTCGGGCATCGTGTGTTTCGTCTCGAACGGTGGTTGGCTCAAGGGCGAGGCGTCGGCGGGCGTCCGCAAGTGCTTCGCGGACGAATTCAGCTCCATCTACGTCTACAACCTGCGCGGCAACCAGCGCACGCAGGGCGAGGAATCGCGCCGCGAGGGCGGTAAGATATTCGACTCGGGCTCTCGCGCGACCATCGCCATCACGATGCTCGTGAAGAACCCCGCCTCTGGGGAGCACGGCGTCGTCCGCTACCGCGATATCGGCGACTACCTCACGCGCGAGGAGAAGCTGCGGATCCTCACTGAGGCGGTCGACGCCGACCCCGAGTGGGCGGTGCTCCGTCCAGATGAGCACGGTGATTGGCTCGAGAAGCGCGACGACTCATTTATGCAGTTTATTCCGATGGGCGTTCGAAGTGGAGTCAAGAAACTATCGTCTGGACTCTTCGAGACATGGAGCGGCGGTTACAAAACCCAGCGAGATGCTTGGACATACAGTTTTTCTCAAAGTTCGGTCAAAAGGAATACCGAAAAAACAATTCGCTTCTTTAATGCAGAGCTCTCTAGGTATCAGAGCTCGCTCGGCAATTTGACACCCGAATCCTTCGTATCAAAGGACGAGACGTCAATAAGCTGGTCACGAGCGTTTTATGCCGACATCAAGCGAGGAAGACTCAAGGATGAGTCCAAGGGCAGAATAACGAAGGCCGTCTATCGCCCCTTCTGTATCCAATGGTGCCGTCTTGACAAACAAATCGCCGATATACCCGGTGGGCAAACCGAGCTGTTCCCGTTTGAAGGTGCCGAGAATTACCAAATCGGAGTCGTCTTCGGCCCGCGACAATTCTCCTGTCTCATGGCGAAGACAGTAGTTGATATTCAAATGGAGTTTAATGGCCAGTATTTTCCCCTTTACTGGTATGAAGAGGTCGAGCCGGCCCCGTTTACGGGACTGGGCGCCCTCGCGCCCGTCCAGCCATCGCTCTTCGGCGATTCGCAGGCTACGCTGACAGATGCCGAGGCCGGCGAGTCCTCCCGATGGGTCCGGCACGACGCCATCACCGACGCCGCCCTCGCGGTCTTCCGGAAGGCCTACCCCGACATCGCGGGCGACATCGACAAGCTCGAGATCTTCTTCTACGTCTACGGCATCCTGCACTCGCCTGAGTATCGGGAGCGGTTCGCCAACAACCTCAAGAAGGAGCTGCCGCGCATCCCGCTCGCACGCGACTTCGGGGCGTTCTGCAGGGCCGGCCACAGACTCGCGACCCTGCACCTCGGCTACGAGGAGGTCCCGGCATGGGGCGGCCTCGTAGAGGACGGCGACCCGAAGAACCCAGGGCGCACGGAGAAGATGACGTGGGGCAAGGCGAAGGACGAGAACGGCAAGGCCGTCAAGGACTACACCGTGCTCCACGTCGCCGAGCGCATGACCATACGCAACATCCCTGAGCGGTGTCAGGAGTACGTGGTCAACGGCAAGAGCGCGCTCGGTTGGCTCGTCGACCGATACCAGGTGAGGACCGACCCGAAGAGTGGCATCGTGAACGACCCCAACGACTACAGCAGGAAGCCCCGCTACATCGTGGATCTCGTTGAGAGCATCGTCCGCGTGAGCATGGAGACGCTGGACGTCGTGGAGTCGCTGCCGGCGCTCGACGAGCTGCCCCAGACGGCGAACTGGCCAATCGAGTGGAGGCAGGGATAGCGTAGGCTGCCGGGGGAAGGAAGGACGTAGCCCGTGGTGCCAAAAGTGTTCATATCGTACGCCTGGGAGACCGAGGACCACCGGGCGTGGGTCAAGAGCCTCGCCGACAAGCTGCTCTCGGACGGCATCGAGGCGATTCTTGACCAGTACGACGTCAGTCCCGGCGACCGGCTCCCGCAGTTCATGGAACAGTCGGTTTCCGCTGCCGACTACGTGCTCATCGTCTGTACCCCCACGTACAAGAGGAAGGCCGACGGCCGCGAGGGAGGCGTTGGTTACGAGGGTCACATCATCAGCAACGAGCTCTACTCCAAAAGCAACGAGCGGAAGTTCATACCCCTGCTCAAGGAGGGAGACCCAGGAGAGTCCATGCCATCCTTCCTTGCGGGAAAGCTGGCGATCGACCTACGAGAAGGTCTTGATGCAGCGGGCTATGACGACCTGCGGGCGACTCTCTTCCACCTCAAGCGCAAGCCGCCCGTAAGAGTTCGTAGCGTTGCCAATATCCGGTCGCGGTCATTTGAGAAAAACGAGTCGCCCGATGACCCCGTGCGCATAGTCGGCATCATCACTGATGAGGTTGGAGAGCCGAGAAACGACGGGACGCCCGGGTGCGCCCTCTATCGGGTGCCTTTCAGGCTCTCGCGCCGACCCAGCGCACTGTGGGCCGACCTTTTCGTGAAGACGTGGGACAGCCCCCCGAGATGGTCAACCATGCATAGGCCCGGCATTGCCAGGGTGTCCGGCGACAAAATCATCCTCGACGGAACGACCATAGAGGAGGTCCGGGACGTTCACAAAGAGACGCTGGTTCTCTGCGTGGACGTCGCCAACAAGATGGAGCGCGAGTACCTGCTCAGAGAGCAGGAAAAGCGCCAGCGAGAAGAACGCAGGCGCGAAGAGCACATGAAGAACGTGGCTGACATCGCTAACGAAATTGAGTTCTAGACCGCTGGAACGCTTCTCCTCGAATGACTGCCTATTCTCCCTTTGATGTGAGCACGATGTGGCTCCGGTCCGCGAGCCACGCGAACTCCGGGCCGAGCCAGATGTTCGACTCGCCCGGACCGAGGACGAGCGGCATGCGGTCGTGCACCGGGGCCACGCTGGCGTTGGGCTCGGTGGTGACGATTGAGAAGTTGCCGTCGGCCTGGACGGCGGCGAGCAGGAACGCGCGGGCCCCGGGGAGTCGGAAGCGATACTGGCGGCGCACGGGCCTGCCGGTCTTCTCGCTTACCACCTTCTCTGTGGCATGAGACTCGTAGAAGGCTCGCACGGGCACGAGGCAGCGGCCCTGCGCGATGGCCTTGGCCCACATGCCGCGTCGGCCCAGGCGGAGCTGCTCGAGTGCCGACTCGATGCGGGTGTTGAAGACGGCGTGCGGCTTGCCGTCGAGCGGGAAGCCCCACTCGAGCTGCGCGACCCTGAGGCCGCCCGCGCCGTCCGGGATAAAGAGCGGGACTTGGGAGCCCGGACGAGCGTCATGCATGGGATCTGGCGCCTCGATGCAGCGGATGGCATGCCTGCCCGTCCCGCGTGCGTCGAGCACGGCCTGGGCCTCTTCCGCCGTAAGCGGACTGAACCTCACGCACATGACGGCGCCTCCTCGGTTGTGGGATCCCTTTCAAAATGGGTGGTCGGGTCATTGGGCGTGCTTCCTGTCGATTCCCCTGCTCTTGAGGGAGTTGGAGGGGAAGGCCCCCGGGTCTGCCTTCATGGTGCGAGACGCCTCAGTGTCCAGGTCGAAGACGCGAAGATCCGGGAGTTCACCCCTTTTCTCGAACAGGGTGCTCTCGCTCAGCGCCCGGGAGGCGAGGAGGCGGGCGAGGGCAACGTCCTCGAGGACGCCCTCGTCGTCGGAGACCCAGTGATAGGCCTCCCTCGCGGTATGCAACGGGGGTAGACTGCCAAACGGCTCGCCCGAGCCCTGTCCGCGGACCTCGAGCCTCATCTCCCAGTGACGCTCTCTGTTGGCCCCGTCGCCACGTCGGTCGGTGCGCCACCAGTCGCGATCGATGCAGTAGTAGAGCACGACCGTCCCTGCGTCGTCGAGAACCCACTGTCGCGACGCCAGCGGGGCGAGTCCGTCCTCGAACCACCTTCTGAACGATTCCTCGTCGAAGACTGGCTCACCCTGCTCAGTGCCCTCGGGCGGCGCCCCCAGGGCGACGAGGCTCTCCCTCCTCCAGCTCCCGAGGATAAGGAAGTAGAGAAACCTAGTCTGCCGCCGTATCTCTTTCACGTTGTCCTCGTCGTGGACGTTGTCGAAGTGGAATAGTCCATTTCGGTTCTTCTCCCTCCACCTCCCGAGCTTACTGACTAGAAGCCGCCTCGAATTGCCATTCACGCAGAAGAGGTCCTTGTTCGACTTCTCGCCAAAGAAGAACTGAAGCGCCCCTAGGTTCCTCCTGTCCGCCTCGTCGCAGTCGCTTGAGAGAGGGAATCGCTTGTAACCCCCCTTAGTCGGAAGAGAGATGGTCCACCCCTCGTCCTTGATGAGATCGGTCAGGTGCCGCAGGAGCTGCTCGATCGACTTCAGGTAGCCCGAGACTACCCCGGTCTTCTCGAGGGCGTCGGTCTCGTGGTCGACCTTGTAGAACCACTCCGAGGAGATGAAGCTGTCGGCGAAGGGCAGGGCCCCCACCAGCGCCCTGAGGCGACCTCTCTCGACGAAGTTCCTCCTCATGAGCTCCACCTGGTCGTCACGGAGGCCGTCTCTCCTAAGCTCCTCGGCGAAGCCCGGGACATCCTCCTTTAGTCCGCGAGCGAGGTCCTCCTTGAACCTCGCGAGGAACCCTTTCGTCGGGGTGGGGACCGTCCGATACCCGATGACCTCCCTGGCCTCCTCGACGTAGCGCCCCGCCTCCACAAGGAACTTGTCGAAGCATCCGGGCTCGAAGTACGCGTCGAAGAACATCCTCAGCGTTATCGTCGCCACCGAGGGGTTGGCGTCCGAGCGGCCAAACAGCCCCTCCGCGCTCTCGCCCACGTTTGGCTTGGGCCTCGCGTCGTAGAGGCTGATGCGCCGGAACCGGCGGACGTCGCCCCACGACGGGGGCTCTCCCTGCCGTCGCGCCTCTTTCAGCAGTGGCGTGAGCCACAGGCGGTCCTCGGCTGATCCGCAGATGACGTATGCGGTCCAGCCGCGGTCCCCCGAGAGTGCGAAGGGCTCACGGCGGCTCTCGGGCGCCCTGTACGGGATGCCTGCCAGGACGGCGGTGGAGAGCAGGATGTCTCTCACTGCGCCCCGCGTCTCTCGCCGCGCGAGATCGACCACGTCCTCGGCGGTCTCGAGGTCGAGTTCGGTCCCGCCGAAGCGGAAGATGGGGTTCATGTCGGAGAGTAGGCTCCTCGTGTCAACCGGGCCTCCCTCGCGGGAGTCTTTCCCGCGCCTGATTGTCTCGAGGGCGACGTCGAACGCCGAGCGACAGACGTCCTCTACGGTTGTTTCGGTCATCTCATGCCCTCCTCGCGTTCTATTCCGTGTGCCTTGGCGCACGCCGACATGAGCTTCTCCAGTCCCGAGATGGCCGCCCGGTAGTCTTCCTCCAGCTCCTCGAGGCTCTTCTCGGCGATTGTCGCGTCCTCCCAGAATGGGACGAGCCAGCCCGGGCCTTGCGGGCGGGCAATCGTTATGCCGCCACCCATCCCCACGACCCAGCGGTAGAAGGTCGGTGCGAGCTGGACCGTGACGCACGCGTAGCCGTGCGAGCCGTCCTCCGCGACGTGCCTGATTCTGAGGCCGTGACCGAAGCGGTCGAAAGCGTACCTCGCGGCGCTTGAGTCGATTCTGAGGAAGAGCGTCCTTGGGATGCCGTCGCCCCACATGTCGAAGGTCTGCTCGGTGCGCTCCCGGACCGTCCGCCCGAGATCCCTGACCTCCTTCGTGTTCCTCGCGCGGCGGGGGGAGACCTCCGGGTGGCGCATCCTGTCTAGGCGCCTGGCCATCCTCCTACCCGGTGCGGGAAAGTCCGCCCACGTCTCGAGGTAGTAGTTCCCGAAGCTGTAGACGAGGGATATGGGCGTCTCCTCAAAGGCCGTGGTCCCGTCCGGTGACGCCAGCGGTCGTTCCACGCCGTCGAGGCCCCAGTCGACGTAGGAGAACCTGAGCATCCTCCCCATTTCCATGGCCCTTAGGGAGACGTCGGCAGCCTCGAAGGCATCGGAGGACCGGGGAGCCTCGCGGTCGTCCGTGCACACCCCGGCGATCATGTCCTGCTGGGCGATGGAGACCGTCTCGTACACAGCCTCGCACAGCTCGGAGCGCTGAGCAGCCGTCACGAACTTGCACGTCCTCACCATGTTGACGAGGAGCCTCGCCTGGGCGACGGTGAGGGCAGACCTCTTGGACCTGAACCCGCCGCTCTCGCCGCGCGCGGGAATGATGACCTCCATGCCGAGCGGGCGGTTCGCCGCGATCTCGTGGAGGTCGGAGAGGACCGCGCCCTCCGAGGGCTCCCTGCCGGTGCGCGCCCCGATGACGGAGGCGATCTCCCTTGCGGTGAGGCCATGGTCCCCGTCGGTGAATGCCCTGAGTATGTCCATGACGGCGAGGGTCCGGGACTTGCCGGTCCGAGTCGAGCAGGCGGACTCGGAGAGCATGCCCTCCATATCCTCGGGTGTCAGTTCGTCGCGTGACATCGTGCCCCACTTTATGGATGACCAAAATATCTTGATGTCATTCTACAGGAGCACGGGGGCTGAAAAGCACGGGCGGGCGAGAATGTCGGTGTGAAGCGCGAGCGTCCGGAACATTGAAGCTCCAGAAGGGAGAGCAAGATGGGTGTCGAGGCAGACAAGGCCCTGGCGGACATGTCGGTTGGGGGAGGTCAGATTAAACGGTGGATCGAGGGGGTGCCTTCGGACGCATGGTCAGGGTTGGTCCTCCTTGGGCTCGTCGCGTGCTCGGTCATCACCACGGCGCTTCTCAATGGCTGTGACGTCAGCGTGGGCCTAGGCCCCCTGCGCTTCACGGCGAAGAGGGGCGTGCTATCCGAGACGGTCTAGCAGGCACCAGTTGTGGAGTCTCCTTGGAGCGGACCGAGATTTATCTCCTCCGGCACCAACTGTGTGATTCGACCCCTCTGGGAGACGGCGGGTGCCATTTTCTCCGCAGCAAACGCAGCGGCCTCACATTACTTGATGAGATCGGGATTGAATAGTAAAGGACGTCGAAGACAGGTGTCGTGCTGCGGATGCCGCGTTCGTTGTGGGTGGAGGCACGCTTGGCCCTCACAACTCGGGGCACTCCTCGCCAGGGCCCTCCTCCAGCGGGAGAGCGTAGAGGCGGGCCATCTCGAGGTGACGGGCTCTTCTACAATCCTCCTCAACCCTCCTCACGTCGGCGTTTGGGTCCTCGACAGGATCCGCGCGACGACCTTCCCCCTCGTCGTGCGCATCTCGCCCGCGGTCTCGTCGTAGCGCGCGCCTCCCGTCCCCTCGCTCGCGGCGCGGCTCCTGCGCGCCCTCTCGGCCGCGAGGCGCCGCGCGCTCGACGTCGAGGCGCCCATCGCCTACGCCCCCTCGGGGGCGGGCGTCTGCCCCGCGAACTCCGCCTCGGCCTCGGCGATGTCGCGCCGCAGCGCGCGGTAGGCTCTGAGTGCGTCCTCGGTGTTCGGCGCGGGGCCGTCGACGGTCAGCGCCTCCCTGCGGGGCTTGAGCTCGGTGAGCAGGCGCACGAATGCCCCCGGGTCGAGCTCGTGCCAGTCTCCGTACCAGGCGAGTACCGTCTCGCCGATCGTCATGCAGGCGCAGTTCCTCGCGGAGCGCTCTCGCTTCTCGTGTCTCGAGACCGCGTCGCGGCGCCGCGCGCGGAGCTGCTCGATGCGGGCGTCCAGGCTCTCGAGCGTCTCATCGTAGATCATCTTAAACATGTCAATAACCCCTTAGAACGCAACCGATTAGCTGCTCATATTGTAGCACTTTACTTGACTAAAGTGATTAAACAAATAGATTACTTTACAGGACAAAGCGCACTTATATGTCACCGCTCCGCGGCGACGTGCAGCCTCCCGGCGGGCCCTGCGGGGCTGGCCGGCGGCGACCTGAGGGGGCGATGTCCACGGCACTATTCCACATGAACATCAGCGTCGTCGGGCGCCGCGACGGCGCCTCGGCGGTGGCCGGCGCCGCCTACATCTCTCGGTCGAAGATCTACGACGAGCGCATCGGGCTCACGCGCGACTACCGACGGTGCCACCGGCACGAGCGCCTGGTCGCCGACCTCGGCCCCTCGGGCAGGCTGAGCGACGAGTCGCGCGCCAAGCAGGACGCGGTCCTGGGCCTCCCCGTCACCGTGGCCTTCGCGGACGGCACCACGTTCGACGCCACCAACGCCAACACGCATTCGCAGGAGCAGGACGACGGCACGAGCGCCGTCACTAAGACGGTGACCTACGACCGCACGTGGCCGCGGGTGACATCGTGAGCGTGACGGTCGGCGACGTGGAGATTCCCGTGAGCGCCGCGTAGGGCTGACGCAACTATTGATGAGAGGGGCGAGCTGCCGGTGAGCGGCCCGCCCCTCCTTGCTGTGTGTTCGGGAGGCGCGGCGTTCTGAGGCGCGGTCTGTAGAACAGGCAACCATGCATACCCTTCATTTCAAGGTCTCATTTGGGGCTGGAATTGACAGATATGTATGGTTGCCCTCTGACGACATAGGGCTAACAGCCCTCTCGCGAGCCCAAGCTAACCGTCCGCCAGTTCGGGGCGCCTGTCCCCGCTTGGATACCATATATCAAAGGTCAGGCAACGGGCCCGGCAAGATCCAGGAAGGGGAGGGCGCGTCGTGGAGTACGTCTGGATGTCGTGCGCCATCGCCGGGGTCCTCGCGGTCGTCTCCGTCGTGCTGCTCAGCGGACATGGCGCGGGCCTCCTCGCTGGCTACAGCACGGCGTCGCCGTCGGAGCGCGCACACGTCAACGCCGCGAGGCTTTGCCACATCATGGGGATTGCCACCCTCGTGTGCGCGGTCTACGCCGTCGTCATGGCCCTCCTCGTCTACGTCCACGTCCTTGGCGCTCTGGACAGGGCGACGCTCTTCCTCGTGGGCGGCGCGGGCGCTCATGTGCCCATCGCCGCGCTCTGCGTGGCGGGCTATCGCGCGAACATGGGCACGTGCGCCTAAGAGGCGCCCAAGCGACTCGTCCTTCTCGCCGTTCTCAGACCGCGCGCTCCGGGTGCGTATGCAGTTGCAAGATTAATGCGGTGTCATGCGATTCAGTTTCCGCAGGCAGACGATGTAACGAGAAGAACATCAACTCTGAAATTTCGTACGTACCCGGAAGGGAGAGACGGATGGGGTATTCTGGCTAGAGGCACACTGGCCAGGGGCAACATCACAGGAAGGCTCCTTGGAATACCAGCTCAGAACCATCACCGCGTCCGAGGTGGCGCGGCTCGAGCCGCTCTATCGCACGCTCGTGCGGCATCACAACGAGGTATCCGCGCACTTCGGGGGCAGCTTTCCTAGCTCGCCGGTCGAGGACCAGCTGCGCGAGTGCGCCAAGGACCTCGCCGATGGCAAAGCCGAGGTGGCGATCATCGAGGAGCAGGGCGAGCCGGTCGCCTTCTGCAAGGTGGACGTCATCGGCGACAGCGGCTACCTCGATGAGTTCGCTGTCATGGGCGGGCATCGCGGACAGGGCCTTGGGACGCAGCTCATGGACTGGGCAGACGATGTCTTTTGCCAGCGCTGCGTTCGCCAGATCGAGCTTTGCTTGGTCGTTGGCAACGAGAGCGCACGGCGCTTCTACGAACGGCGCGGGTTCCTGCCCTCGGTGCTGGAGATGAGGAGCGCAGTAGGCGCCCGTTGACGACAGGCGCCCTGAGCCCGTCGAAAGCGGCGCATTATAGCGCATCCCCTTTTCCCATGTGCTGATGTCACTAGTAGTGACATCTCAGCGAGCGCGCTCTGCACGGCGTAGTCTGACCTTGTCAGTACGGCACGACGAAAGGAGACCTCATGGTGACCGTTCTCGACAAGAAGCAGTGCGAGCGCTCGAACTAGTTGGAGTACAGCAGGCCCTCGACCGCCCGCGAGCACCGAGGCTACTGGTACGACCCCACCGACCCGGACGCGTTCCACGCGCCGGAGGAGATTGACGACCACATCGAGCGCCGAGACCTCAACAACTACGTCAGCACCCTGCGCGAGCGCCCCGACATCCGCGGGCGCTTCATGCGGCGCCTCGCCGAGCACCCGGAGGAGCGCTCGCAGTGGTAGCACGTGCTCGACGCCTTGGCGCAAGCCGAGAAGGACGTCGCGCCGTAGCCTCACACCGCCCGGGCAAACTCGAGGTAGGCCATCTGCTCGAGGTCCGCGTATGCCTCGGGCAGCGCTTCCTCGTCCTCGAGCACCGTCCACGCGCCGTCCGCGTCGCGCACGCCCATGACGCTCATCGCGGGAACCTCGTCGTAGGCAACGACCTGCGCCTTCTGGTAGTCGGTGAGCGGGGCTCCCAGCGCGTGCAGCGCGAGGGCGACCACGTTGGAGGCGCTGGCGTCCACGCACTCGGACACCTGGTCGCTGCCCGCCACGTCGTAGTTGGCCCAGAGGCAGTAGGTCGTCTCGTAGAGCCGCAGGCTGTGCGCGGGCTCCTCCTCGTCCGGCCGCGCGGCGTCGTTCAGCCACGGCGCGACGTAGGACTGGTGGTCGCCCAGGAAGAGCACGGCAACGGGACGGTCAAGCTCCTCGAGCGCGGCCAGGAACTCCCCGAGCGCGCGGTCGGTCTCCTCGATGCAGGCCAGGTACTCCGAGAGCTGCTCCCGCCCTCCCTCGTCAAGGCCGTCGAAGGCGTAGCTCGGCACCTCGCCCAGGTTGTCCTGGTCGTAGGAGGAGTGGTTCTGCATCGTGAGGTCATAGATGAGCTGCGGGCCCTCGTCCGACTCCAGGAGCTCGAGGATGCGATCGAAGGTCGCCTCGTCGGACACGCCGCTGTGGAACCACTCCTCGCCGGCGAAGTCCTCCTCCGAGAGGAACTCCTCGAAGCCGAGCGCCGGGTAGGCCACCGAGCGGTTGTAGTTGGTGGCGAGGTTGGGGTGCATGGCGGTCGTCGAGTACCCGAGCGCGGCGAGCTGGCGCGGCAGGCTGGAGACGTCCGAGAGATCGTAGAACGAGAAGGGATAGGAACCCTCGCCCACAAGGCCAAGAGAGATGCCGGTGAGCAGCTCGAACTCGGTGTTGCAGGTTCCTCCCCCGGTCGTGGAGACGGTGAGCGAGCCGCGCATCACCGCGTCGTCGATCGCGTTGTAGCGCTCGGGGCCCTCGTAGCCCCAGCCCTCCCCCACGAGCTGGGTGAGGTCCGCGAACGTCTCGTCCACGATCACCACGAGCGCGGGCTGCTCCTCGGCGAACTGCTCCTCGGCGGCGGCGCGCGACTCAGTGGCGCCGAGACCCTCGTCGTAGGCAGCGGCGTAGGCTCGCTCGAGCTCGAGCGCCCCCTCCTCCGAGTACCCTTCCGGCTCCTCGAGCGACATGTCCTGCGCCATCATGATGAACGAGGGGAGGAACCCCTGCGTGCGATAGCTCCCGAGCGGGTCCCACCCGCTCACCGAGACCCCAAGGTCATCGGCGTAGCTCGGGCACGCCACCACCACGGCGAGAAGGACGGCGCTCGCCGCAGCGAGGCCCAGGCTGCGCGCGAGGCGCGGGGGTCGCGGCCCGCGGACGGCGGACGTGACGGAGGCGAGGGCCGTCGCCACGAGGAAGAGCGAGAGGCCCATGAGCACCTGGTCGCTCACGGCGTAGACGTAGCCGCCGGCAACGGCCGCGGCGGTCCCGAGCACCATGAGGTCGCTCGGCATGATGACGTACGCCTTGAAGTCGGCGACGAAGAACTGCGCCACGCCCACGAGCGCAAGGACGAGCGAGCCCAGGGCAAGGCCTGCGCCGCTGCCCCGGAACAGGCCGAGCAGCGTCAGCAGGAAGAGGATAACGATTCCCAGCTCGAGCAGGGCATAGGGAAGCCTCATGGCAACGGCGCTGCCCGCGGCGTACGAGACCTCGAGCGAGAGGGTCGCGCACACGGAGCACGCCGCCACGAGCAGGGCAGCGAGAAGCGCACGGGCATGCGGCCCGGAGAGGCCACGCCGTGACAGCCACCCGAGCGCCGCGGCGGCAAGGCGGCCGCGCCCCGCGATCAGCGCAGCGGACCCGAGGGCGCACGCGACCAGGCAGGCGACCCCAGCCGGGGAGCCCACGTAGAGCCCCGTCGCGCACAGCACAAGGGCCGCAATGAGCAGGACCGCGGGGATGGAGAGCCAGGCAAGGGTGCCCACCCTCTGCCTCATGCGTCCTCCCCGGCCTTTCCCGCGGCGGGGGGCTGCCCGGGGGCGGGCCGCGTGCCCGCGGTCCCCTTGGGCGCTGGCCTCTCGCCGCCCTTGGCGCCCGTCGCGCCCTTGGCGCGCGCCGCCTGCTTGCGGCGGAGCTTCGCGGGGTTGATCGACGCCTCGCGCCTGACGCCCTCGGCCTCGCGCGCGGCAGGCTCAGCGGCAGCGCGCTTTGCGACGGCGGCGGCCTTGCCGGCCGCGATCCGCGCGGCCACGTCCCTCTCGGCAGCCGCCCTCTTGGCGCCGCCAGACACGACCACGGTGCCCGCGCGCCTTGGCCCGGCCGGCCTCACGGTGACGCCGCCGCGCGAGGCAGCGCGCCTGCCGCCGGGGGCGCCCCTTCCGGTCACGAGGGAGAGGGCGCGCTTGCGGAAGCGGCTCCAGCGGCGGTTGAGGCTCTCCCCTCCCTTGGAGCGCATGCCCATGCAGGGCGCAGCGATGAGGACAGGCAGCAGGTACTCCACGGCGCGCCAGATCACAAAACCGGCCGTGGTGTGCACGCCGTACATCCCCCGGAAGAGCATCGCGAAGCCCACCTCGGCGCCGCCGGCGCCGCCCGGCAGCGGCACGGCGTTGATGAGCAGCTCGAGCATCGAGCCCGAGGCGAGGCACACGAGGAAGTCCGCCGGCTCGCCGAACGAGCGCAGCACGAACCACGGCAGCGCGTACATGCAGCCGAGCTGCAGGAGCGTCACGAGCATCGTGAGCAGCATCTCGCGAACGTTTCTGGCCGAGCGCTTGAAGGCGGCGGAGAACTTCACCACCTGGGTATTGACCATCTCGAAGTACTTCTCGAACTTCTCGTCCTTGAGCCAGCCGCGGCGGTTGGCAAAGCGCAGCGCCCAGTTGCCGATGGCAACGACCGGCTTGGGGAACAGGCACAGGAAGAGCATGGCGCCCACCTGAACGACCTTGAAGCCAAAGAGGAAGAGGCCGACCAGGGTGACGTCGCCGAAGGTCTCGTAGAAGTAGCTGCCGCAGAACACGAGCATGATGGCGGCAAAGACGCCCTCGCCCGCCTCGTAGAGCACGGTGCGCGTGAAGTTGAGGGCGCTCGCCTCTCCCACGGAGAGGCCCGCGCGCGTGAGGCGGTAGATCTGCGCGGGAGGCGCGCCCGCGCTGTTGGGCGTGAGGCGCATGAAGAAGACGCCGGAGGCCTCCACGCTCATGAGGTCACGGATGCCGACGGGGTTGTCGGGGTCCGCGATGATCGAGAGCGCGTAGGCGAGCACGCCAAAGACGTAGTAGAAGAGGAAGCAGACGACCCCGGCCACGATCCACGCGAGGTCCACTCCCGCGAGCGAGGTCACAAACTCGTCGACTTGCCCAGAGAGCACCAGGTAGAGGGCATAGGCCACGGCGACAAACCCAAGGAAGACGAAGGTCTTCCTGACCTGCCCCATCGACTGCTTGTCGGCCGCGCTGTCCTCCGCCGAGACGGACCGCACGGCGGACACCTTCATGGCGACCCGCTTGGCGGCCGACTTGGCCTGCTTCTGGCTCTCCTGTTCTGCTGCCACTCGCGCTCCAGACGCCCCTGTCACAACGCATGCACCGACATGTCAGCTAAGTGTAACGCGACTGGGGCCGAGCCTGCCCGCTCGCCGCTCGCACGGCCGTCACTCGGCCTCTCTCCATCCTTTGCTCACGTCGACCCAGCCCTTGGAGCCCGAGAAGCGCTCGAGCTCGTCCAAGGTGAGCTCGATAGCGGAGTTCGAGCTCCCCGCCGCCGGCCACACGGTCTCGAAGCGGCGCAGGGACTCGTCGAGAAACACGTCGACGCCCTCGTTCGCCCCGAACGGGCAGACGCCTCCCGGCGCGTGCCCCACGAGCCCCTCGACCTGGTCGGCAGAGAGCATCTTCGGCTTGGTGTGGAAGGTTGCCTTGAACGCCTGGTTGTTGACGCGCGCGTCCCCGGCGAACAGGATCAGCGTGGGCGTCTCACCGACCATGAAGCTGAGCGTCTTTGCGATGCGCGCCGGCTCGGTGCCCACGGCCGCCGCCGCGAGCTCCACCGTGGCGCTCGACGTGTCGAACTCGCGAACGCGCGCGTCCGCCCCAAAGCGCGCCAGGTGCGCGCGGGCCCTCTCGATGGACATGGCTCTCCTCTTGCGTCAGAAGGGGGCGTGCCCGCTCCGGGACACGATGCCGCCGCCGAGGCAGCGGGTCCCATCGTAGATCACGGCGGACTGCCCGGGGGCAACGGTGCGGACGGGTTCGTCAAAGCGCAACGTTTCCCCGTCGAGCTCAGCCTCGCGAAGCGCGCCCGTGTGGCGCGTGCGCACGAGGTAGCGACCCGCCCCCGGATCCTCTCCCGACACCCAGCGCATGTCCGCGAGGGCGATCTCGCGCGTCCAGAGCGCCGGGCACGAGCGGTCGGAGGTGACGTACACCACGTTCTTCTCGGTGTCAGTGGACACGACGTAGCGCGCGGGACCACCGCCCAGGTCGAGGCCCTTGCGCTGTCCCACGGTGAAGAGGAAGGCCCCGTCGTGGCGGCCGAGCACGCGGCCGCTTTCCCACTCCACGATGTCGCCGGCCCTTCGCTCCAGAGAGTCGAGCAGAAACGACCTCATGCCGACGGGCCCGATGAAGCACACCCCGTCGGAGTCGGGCTTTGCCTCCACCCCGAGCCCGCGCTCGGCGCACATCTCGCGGACGCGGGCCTTGCTCTTCACCTCGCCCACGGGAAGGAGCGTCCTCTCGAGCGCGCGCTCGCCCACCCGCCAGAGGAAGTAGGTCTGGTCCTTGTGCTCGTCGAGCGCGCGAAGCAGGCGCGCGCGGCCGTCCGGGCCGCGGCGCACGCGACCGTAGTGGCCCGTGGCGATGAGGTCCGCGCCGCGCTCGAGCGCGCGGTCCAGGAACGTCCCGAACTTGATCGTCTGGTTGCACATCACGTCGGGGTTGGGGGTGAGGCCGCGCGCGTAGGCGTCCACAAGGTAGTCGACCACGGTCGCGCGGTACTCGCGCTCGCAATCCCACACCTCGAGGTCGATCCCGAGCGTCACGGCAACGCGCTCCGCGTCGGCGAGGTCGTCCGCCCACGGACAGCGAAACCCGGGCAGGTCCTGGGACCAGTTGCGCATGTAGACAGCGGTGACGTCATAGCCCTGCTCAACGAGAAGGGCGCAGGCGAGCGCCGAGTCAACGCCACCGGAGAGGCCGCAGAAGACGCTCGCCATCAGCGCCAGCTCCCCATAAGCGCTGCCACGCGCGCCGCCTGGGAGGCGTCGTCGAGCCTGAGGCGGGTTGCCTCGGCGCGCACCGCCCGGCAGATCGCCTCGGCGGCGTGGTCGACGTCCTCCTCGGTCGTGGGCCGGCCGAGCGTGAGGCGAAGGCTCCCCTCGGCGAGCTCGCGCGGCATGCCGATTGCCTCGAGCACGTGGCTCACGCGCATCCTGCTCGCCGCGCAGGCGGACCCTGTGCCCACGAAGACGCCCTCCCGCTCGAGCGCGATGACGAGCCTGCGCGCCTCGATGCCGGCGAACGAGACGCTGAGAAGGCCCGGCAGCCGGCGCTTGGGGTTGCTCGGCCCGCTGACGTGCGCCCAGGGGACGAGCCCGAGGATCCGGGAGCGCAGGCGCTCGCGCAGGGCGGTAAGGTGCGCCGACTCGCTCGCACGGCGCTCGATCGCGAGCTCGAGGGCCCGGGCCATCCCCACGATCCCCGCGACGTTCTCCGTGCCGGAGCGCACGCCACCCTCCTGCCCGCCCCCATAGACGAGCGGACGAAGGCGCACGTCCTCCGAGGCCCAGAGCACCCCCACCTGCTTGGGTCCGTAGAGCTTCGCGGCAGAGAGCGTGAGCATGTCTACGCCGAGCGAGGAGACGTTGACGGAGAGCGCTCCCGCTGCCTGAGAGGCATCTGAATGCAGGTAGATGGGGGTGCGCTCCCCTGCCTCGAGCCGGCGCGCCCGCTCGGCGGCGACCGCGCGCGCAATCTCGCGCACGGGCTGGACGCAACCGATCTCTCCGTTGGCGAGCTCCACCGAGACGAGCTCGGTCTCCGGCCTGATCGCGCGGGCGACCACGGCAGGGTCCACGAGCCCGTCCGTTCCCACGCGAACGGTCCTGCGCGCATGGGTCGCGGCACAGGCCAGCACGCTCTCGTGCTCGATCGCGTCAACGACGACATGTCCCTCGACGGCGGCGAACGCAAGGTTGTTCGCCTCGGTGGCCCCTGCGGTGAACGTGAGGCAGTCGGGGCGGGCGCCGAGGGCTCGCGCAATGGAGCCGCGGGCGCGCTCGACGTCGTCGCGCACCTCGCGCGCCCGGGAATACGGCGCCGACGGGTTCCAGAAGCGCTCGGCGAGGTAGGGCGCCATCGCAGCCGCGACCTCGGGGTCGACCGGCGTCGCTGCCGCGTAGTCCAGGTACACCTCGCGCCCCGTCATGACTCTCCCCTCCTGAGCGCCTCGCCGTCTGCCCCGAGCACGATGTTGCCGTTCTCGTCGACGAGGTCGCGGTCGTCGCCCATCTTGAGGTTCTGGAACCTGCTCGAGATGAACTCGTCGCTGTAGTTGGTGTCAACCCACTCCTCGAAGGCGTTCGCGGGCGGCACCCCGGCGTCGCGCGCCGCCTTGCGGTTGAAGCAGACGAGCGTCATCGCGACGTCGGCAACGAGGTAGACCGCAACAAGGGTCACGAAGACCGCCTGACGCCGCGTCGTGGGCATGCCAATCTGGTAGAGCAGCCGCGGCATGACGGCACGGCACCACACGAGACCCAGAAGCCCCCACATCGCCAGAAAGCGCCAGGCGACCCACTGCGTGATGTGGTCGGGGAGATGCAGGTAGGTCCATGACTCGGCGTCGAACACGGCCGACATCGTCCAGCCGGTGAGCTGCTCGAGCACCCCTCCCACGAGCGCGGAGACGAGAAAGACCTGCCACCCCGCGGTCCCGCGCCTGCGCAGGTGGAAGCTGAGCCACGTGAGGAGGAGCGCCCCTAACCCGTAGAGCGGCGAGAAGGGCCCCCACACCAGGCCCACCCGGCTCTCGGTGAGCCCGGAGGTGGCGAGCATCCAGACCTCCTCGATGAGCAGACCCGCCATCGAGCCGAGGAAGAAGATGATGACCGCCTGGTACCAGCCGAGGCTCAGGTGGTCGAGGTACTCGTCGATCGCCTCGCCGGAGGCGCGCCAGCGCGCGAAGACCCTGCCCAGGCCGCGCTTGCGCTCCGCTCGGGCGAGCTCGCGCTCCAGGACGTCCTCGGACTCCTCAAGCGCCGCCTCGGCGCGCTCGACGTCCTCGGACGCGAGCTGCCCCCCGCCCGAGAGCCACTCCCAGAAGTAGACGACGACGCGAACGAACCCCTGGATCACGGCAAACAGGAACGCCACGAAGATGAGGGAGAGGAACATCTGCTGCGAACTCCTTCTCGATGCCTTGCGCAGCTCCTCAGGATAGCAAAAGGGGCCGGTCTGAGACCGGCCCCGAGAAGTGCATGGAGCGGGCTACGGGGTTCGAACCCGCAACCTCCACCTTGGCAAGGTGGCGCGCTACCAACTGCGCTAAGCCCGCGACGCGAGGAATAACTATACGGGGTTTGGCGCCCGATTGCAAGTGAAAAAACTGACGCGCAAGCGACCGCGATCCCACGGGCTTCTCGCCACGGGCTTCTCGCCACGCCCATCGCCCCCAAAAGCGAATAACATGCAGAATCCGGTTTCATTTTCATATATGCCCAGGTTTGGCTTTGTGAAGACCCGGTTTCTGCGTGTTATTTCTGGCTTGCAGGACAAAGCCCGGCTCAGACGCGCCCGAAAAAAGGGCGCCCCGAAGGGCGCCCATGCGGTTCTGGAGGCGAAGCCCGGATTCGAACCGGGGGTCAGGGCTTTGCAGGCCCGTGCCTTACCACTTGGCCACTTCGCCGTATGAAAAAGGCCGAACAAGTCCGGCCATGGAACTCATGGAGCGGGCTACGGGGTTCGAACCCGCGACCTCCACCTTGGCAAGGTGGCGCGCTACCAACTGCGCTAAGCCCGCAAGAGCAGAGATAACTATACGGGCCGCGTCCCGCTTGCGCAAGGGCAATCTTTTCGCGACGTGAAGAAACTGTGAATCATAAGGCCAGGGGTCTCGAAGTCAGCGGATCGGCCTCCCGCGCCGGGCCGCTGGGCGCGTCGAAGAGCTTCACGAGCCTCACGACGGTCCCCTCCCCCGAGCTCTTGCGCCCGATACTCACCGAGTCGGCGAGCAGCCTCATGAGCCGCACCCCGCGACCGCGCTCGGCGAGCGGGCCGGTCTCCGGGAGCTCCTCGTCCTCGGCGACCTCGTAGCCCTCTCCGCAGTCGGTGACCTCGACGCACACGCGGTCGGGATAGGCAGCAACGGTCACGAGCACGCCGTCGCCGCAGGTGTGGTCGACGGCGTTGCCCAGCGCCTCGCCCGTGGCGAGCGTCATGTCGAAGACCTCGTCCGGCGTGAGGGCAAGGCGCGCGAGCAGCTCGCCGAGGCGTCCGCGTGCCTCGGCAAGGCCCGTCGCCTCCACGCGAAACGTCATGCGCCAGGCAGGGAGCACGGACGGATCGAGCGGGGACGGGGCGCGCCGCGCTCCCGCGCGGAGCACGGGCATGTGGTCGAGCACGCGCATCCTGCGGAGGGCGTGGTACACCTGCGGCGACACGTTGACAAGGGAGAGCAGGCCGCCGACGCCCCTCAGGCGTCGGGCCTCGGTGAGGATGAGGCCAAGCCCGGCGGAGTCGACGTAGCTCACGTCGGCCATGTTCATGATGACGCGCCTGCACCCCCGTGCCACAAGGCGGTCCACGCGGCGCCTGAGCGCCGGCACGGACGTCACGTCGAGGTCTCCCTCGACCGGAACGAGGGCTATGTTCACGGTGTCGGACATGCCCTTCTTATTCCCCGAAACGACCCGGCCCTAACGCGCGCCCTCAGCCCACCTCGTCGAAACGAAGCGCAAGGATCGCCACGTCGTCCTCGAGGCTCTGCTCGGTGAAGGCGTCGAGCGTTGCGAGCAGGCGCGCCGCGAACCCCTCGAAGGGCTTCTCGCCGGCAGACTCGCGCATCGCTGCCTCGCGCAGGCCCTCCTCGCCGAAGAACGCGCCCGAGGGGTCGCGGGCCTCGGTCGTGCCATCGGTGTAGAGCAGGAGCGCGTCGCCGACCTCGAGCGCCGTGACGCCGTTCTGGTAGGCGATGTCGTGAAAGGCGCCCACCACGCCCGACTGCACGTCGAGGACGGAGATCTCGCGGGCGCCCGCATCAATGAGCATGGCGGGCGGGTGCCCGGCCGAGCAGTAGCGCAGCGTGCCCGCCTCGAGGTCGATGATGCCCACGAACAGCGTCGCGAACGTCTCGAGCCGGGAGAACCCCAGGAGGAACTCGTTGAGCGTGCGCACCATGCGCGCCGGGGCGAGGCCCTCCCACGCGTAGGCGCCGAGCGCCGTTTTGACGGCCGCCGACACCGAGGCCGCCTCCACGCCCTTGCCGGAGACGTCGCCCATGATGACGCAGGCGCGCCTCCCGGGCAGGCGGATCAGGTCGTAGAAGTCCCCGCCCACCGAGGCCGCCTTTGTCGCCGAGGAGTAGACGGCCTCCGCGGTGATGCCCGGGACGTTCTGCAGCTCGTTCCTCATGCCCATCTGGAGCGCCTGCGAGATGCGCTTGTCCTGCTCGCGCGCCTCCTCGCCGCGGGCGATGTCACGGACGTCGGCGGCGAGCGAGCGCGCGAACTCGAGCTCGAGCTCATCGAGCGGCTCGGCGCCGTCGGGCCTGAGCATGAGGAGGCTCCGCCGCTCGTCGGCGAGCTCCCCCAGGTCCACGAGCACGCCCACGCAGGGCTCGCCCATCTCGCGCAGGGCCGCGCTGAGCTCCGTGCCGTCCGTGATGGGCACGACCGCGACGCCGTCGCGCTCGTGCGGCGAGCAGAGCTCCCCGAGGTCAAAGCGCAGCTCGCTGACGCCCGAGAGCGGGAGCTCGGCGAGAAGGACGTGCTGCTGGTCGTTCTGGTGCAGGGGGACGATGGCCGCCTCGAGCTCGTCGGCAGCGGTCTCGAGCGCCGAGGCGGCGCGGGAGAACGGGTCGTCCTCGTCGCCCGCCACCGAGGCGAGCATGCGCTCGCGCAGCTCGGTCTCCAGCGAGGCTAGGCGGTCGGCGCGCTGCGACCTCAGGGCCGTGAACGTGCCGGCGAGCTGCACGGAGAGGTAGTGGGCGACGGAGTCGAGCAGCCTCGCGTCGTCCTTGGGGAGCGGGTGGAGGCGGCGCCAGCCCACCTCGATGATCGAGATGACGCGCCCGCCGAACCACACCGGCACCGCCATGAAGCTTGTGAACGGGGGCAGCATGTCGCTGCGCATCCTCAGCACCTCGTGCGTGTCCTCGTTGACCACGTCGCGTGCGGAGAGCCTGCCCTGCCTGAGGTCGTCGTTCGTGGGGGCGCACACGCGGAGCCGGACCGCGCTCCCCTCGCGCAGGGCGACGCGCTCCACGCTGCGCCCGAAGGGCATGAAGCGCGCAATGCGCTCCTCGAGCAGGCTGCTCGAAACGCCCCGCAGGTGGAAGCCATCGGACTCCGCGAGGTAGACGATCGTTCCGTCGGCCTCCATCGTCTCGGTTATCTCCTCGAGCACGCGGGCGAAGAGCGCGGAGAGGTCCTCGGCGTCGAGGGTGTCGAGCACGATGCTCAGAGTCCCCGAGAGGCGGCGGTTCGCGCGGCGCAGGTCCTCGAGCGCGCGCTCCCCCTCTCGCTCAAAGCGCGTCCCCTCGTCGAGCGGCATCGCCACGAGCAGGTAGGTCTCCCCGGGCGCGTGGACGGAGTCGCAGCGCACGCGCACGGGCAGTGAGCCCGCGCCCGGAAGGGAGCAGGTGGCGCGCGACGCAGTGCCGTCCGTCGCGAAGGGGAGGTCGGAAGTCGAGAACTCCCCCAGGGGGCCCTCGGCGTCAGGGTGCGGGAAGAGCAGGCGAACGTCGAGGCCCACGGGGCCCCTCTCGCCGCCAAAGAGCCGCGCCGCCTCGTCGTTGGCGAGCAGGACGCGCCCCGCCCCGTCGAAGACGAGCACGGCCTCGCAGGTCAGCTGGAGCAGACGCGAGAGCGTGCCTACGACGCTGCCCTCCCCGATGCCCTCGACGCGCCTCGTGCTGAGCGCCCCCCGAGCCACGCGCGCCCCCTCAGTCCTCGTCGACGACGTAGAGGTCCGCGCCGCTGAGGAGGCGCAGGCCGGTCTCGGCGAGCTTGACCTCAAGGGGCTCGCCGGTGACCTTGATCACGTCGACCGCGCGGTCGCCGACGGAGCAGCCATAGGCGTACTCGACGTTGAGGTCGCACGAGGCGAGGCGGTCGAGCACGCCGCCAAGCGCCCCGGGCACGTCCTCGAGCTCGACGGCGACGAGGCGGCTCGTTACCGCAAGGAGGCCGCGCTCGGTCAGGCGGGCGGCGCAGGCGCGCGGGCGGTCACAGATGAGGCGCACGGCGCTGAAGTCCACGCTCTCGGCCACCGTGACGGCGTAGATCTGGACGCCCTGCTCGCCGAGCCATCGGCACACCTCGGCGAGGGCTCCGGGGCGGTTGGGCAGGCAGACTGACAGCTGGTCGATCATGGGGGCCTCCTCTCGCTCGCGTGGCTCCATGATACGCGGCGACGAGGACCTGAGCGGGGGCCGTCTCCGAGTCGAAAAAAATCGCGAGATTACCCCTTGCGCGGTCGATGGGAGTGGTGCATACTACTCCTTGCGCGAAAGCGCAGTGACAAGTCGGAGTGGCGGAATTGGCAGACGCGCTAGCTTGAGGTGCTAGTGACTGACTAAAAGGTCGTGCGGGTTCAAGTCCCGCCTCCGACACCACGAAAGCAACGGGCCCGCAAGGGCCCGTTTTCATATGCCGAGGGGACGTTCTTCTCGCCTCCTGACCTTCTCACTTCCGTCAACCTGACGTTTGTGAGAGTACGCTCAATGTCTGACGCCCTCTCACTTCCGTCAATCAGACGTTTCTGCGGGATTATCCGCGCCCGCCAACCCCCTCACAAACGTTTATCCGGCGCTTATGCCGCCGCATGATCGCACAGCTCTTCTCACTTCTGTCAGGCACGCGTTTATGAGAGGACCAATCCCATCCGACATACCTCACAAACGTCAGATTGACGTTTGTGAGGAAGAGGGGGAAGGAGGGACAAGGGGAGAGAGGGCCCAGGCCGAAGGCGGAGACGGGACAAGAGGGGCGCCCGCGTACTCTCACGTAGCGTCGAGCGCCCGTTTCTGGCCCACCCCACAGTCAGGCAAACGACAAGCCCTTCGAACGGCACGATTTGGTGTCCGAACGGCACCTCGCAAGTTTTTTTGCCCCTCTCTGCAACTCGTCACCCAGCGGTGCCACCTCCTTTCACCTGCCTGCTTGCTCGCTCGTGAAAGGTTCCTGACAGCTAGCCGTCAGGCAGGAATCCATGGGGATGAGTATCATCCGGGACACCCGCTCACCACGTTACCCAGGGGACAGGGGAAGGCATGTGTCACGAGCTCATTCTTGCCGGAGAAACCGCCGCACGCGTGCTCGCCGCCTCTCGGCGAGGCGAGCTCGAACTCGATCGGACCGACCTGCACGTGATCGCGCCCGAGACGTGCGCTCACTCCGCCGAGGACGTTCGGGAAGCCGACCTCTCCCCCATCCTCGCCTCGGGCGCGCTCGACAATGACCCGCTCCACATCTTCGTGACCGCCCCAAGGCTCCGGGCTGGCCTGCGAGGAATCACGCACCATCTCATGCCGCCCGAGCTCCCGGAGGGCTCGCTCCTGCGCGTCGCTCCAGGAATCCTCTGCCCCTCCTGGGAGTTCCTCTTCATTCGCGGGTGCGCCGAGGCCCGCACGCTCTCCGATGCCATCATGCTCGGGACCGAGGTCTGCGGCACATACGCGCACCAGAGCGTTGGGCATCGCGACCAGCCCATAGAGACGGGGCTTCCGCGCGTCTCCAGCACAGGGGAGCTCGCCGCGTACCTCGCGAGGGCAACGGGCATGCGCGGTGCAAGGAAGGCGCGCGAGGCACTGCGCTGGGTTCTGGACAACACAAACTCGCCGCGCGAGGGCATCCTCGCAACGCTCCAGGGTATGCCGCCGCGGCTCGGGGGACTCGGCTACCCGCGCCCAACCGTCAATGAGCGAATCGACGTGCCTCGGTCGAAGCGCCACCTTACGAGGTCAGATCACTACCTGCCCGACATCTTCTGGGACGCCTTCCTGCTCGACCTCGAGTACGACAGCGACGAGTGGCACCTAAAGCCGCGCCAGGTTCGACGTGACAAGGGGCGCATCAACGACATCCAAGCGCTCGGGATACGTGTGATGCCCGTTACAACAGAGATGATTGACCACTTCGACCAGTTTGAGCTTCTCGAGCGGCAGGTTGGAGAGCACATGGCGCGCACCCTCGGCGAGCCCATGCGCCGCCACCTCGGGCTGCTTCGCCAGCAGCGATATGTCGCACTGAGACGGCAGCGCCTTTTCGAGATGCTTCCCCCGTACCAGATTCACTGACCGTAATCGTAACGGTCCAAGTGCGCCACCTTCTCTCACAAGCGTCAAGCCGTTGTTTCTGCGGGACGATGGGCGAGCAAACCGTTAGGCCACGCCCTCATTTCTGTCAGGTTGACGTCTCTACGAGCCTGACGCGGCCCAACCGTCCCTCACAACCGTCAAGTTGACGCATGTGAGAAGGTCCCCGATGCAAGCAGGCTCTCAGTATCGTCAGGATGACGGAAGTGAGAACGTGGCACGAGGATGGCCCCACACAAGACGGGCGGGGCCGGAACAGTCCGACCCCGCCCGCAAGAGCTTTGACTTGCAGCGCCTAGAGCTCGATCGAGGTCTCCTTGATAGGGTTCACCGCGGCGCAGTGGCAGGCGCAGAAGTGCCCCGGGGCAACCTCGCGGAACTCGGGCTGCTCGGTGGAGCAGACCTCCTTGGCGATCGGGCAGCGCGTGTGGAAGCGGCAGCCGCTCGGCGGGTCGATCGGCGAAGGCGGGTCGCCCGGGAGGATGATGCGCTTGCGCGTCTTCTGGACGTCCGGGTCGGGCACGGGAACGGCCGAGAGCAGCGACTGCGTGTAGGGGTGGTGCGGCTCGGTGTAGAGGGTCTTCCAGTCGGAGACCTCCACGATCTTGCCAAGGTACATCACCGCAACTCGGTCGGAGATGTGCTGCACGACGGAGAGGTCGTGCGCGATGAAGAGGTAGGCCGTGCCGTAGTGGTCCTGAAGGTCCTTCAGGAGGTTCAGGACCTGCGCCTGGATCGAGACGTCGAGCGCCGAGACGGGCTCGTCGCAGATGATGAGCTTGGGGCGCAGGGCAAAGGCGCGCGCGATGCCGATGCGCTGGCGCTGGCCACCGGAGAACTCGTGCGGGTAGCGGTTGATGTGCTCGGGGTTGAGGCCAACGACGTCGAGCAGCTCGCGAACGCGCGCGATGCGCTCCTCCTTGGTGCCCACGTTGTGGATCGTCATGGGCTCGGAGATGATCTCGCCGATCGTCATGCGGGGGTTCAGCGACGCCTGCGGGTCCTGGAAGATGAACTGCATCTCCCGGCGCATCTCCTTGAGCTCCTTGTGGCTCATCGAGGCGATGTCCTTGCCCTGGAAGTAGACGTGGCCAGAGGTGGGGTTCGTGAGGCGCATGATAGAGCGGCCCGTGGTGGACTTGCCGCAACCGGACTCGCCGACGAGGCCGAAGGTCTCGCCGGGATAGATCTCGAACGAGACGTCCTTGACGGCGGAGACGACGCGCTTGGAGAAGCGGCCGGCGAGCATGCCCGCCTCAGCGGGGAACTCCTTGGTCAGGTGCTCGACCTTGAGCAGGGGCTCTCTGGTGTCTGCCATCTTACGCCTCACCTCCGTTCGTGGTGACGTCGAGCGTGTCGGGCATCCCCGTGGCGATCTTGCCGCGAGAGCGGGAGGTGTCCGGCGCGTTCTTCAGGAACTCGGGGTCGTCGGCGAAGTGGCACGCCGAGTAGTGGCCGGTCTCGGTCACGATGTGCTCGGGGAGCCTCTCGTGGCAGATGTCCACGGCGAACGGGCACCTCGGGGCGAACGGGCAACCCTTGGGCAGGTTCACGAGCGAGGGCGGGTTGCCGTGAATCGGCGTGAGCGGCTTCTTCTCGTCAATCGCCTGCTCGGGGATCGAGCGGATGAGTCCCCAGGTGTAGGGATGGCGGCTCTCGTAGAAGATCTCGTCGGCGGTGCCGAACTCGACGGGCCTGCCGGCGTACATGACCATGATCTTGTCGGCCATGTCGGCCACGACGCCGAGGTCGTGCGTGATCATGATGATCGCGTTGCCGTTCTTCTCCTGCATCTCCTGCATGAGCTCGATGATCTGCGCCTGGATGGTCACGTCGAGCGCCGTGGTGGGCTCGTCCGCGATCAGGATGTCAGGGTCGCAGGCGAGCGCCATGGCGATCATGACGCGCTGGCGCATTCCGCCCGAGAACTGGTGCGGGTACTCGTTGACGCGCTTCTCGGGATTGGGGATGCCCACCAAGCGCAGGAGCTCGGTGGCGCGCTCGAGCGCCTGCTGCTTCGTGTAGCCGCGGTGCAGCATCAGACCCTCCCCCACCTGCTTACCGATCTTGTAGACCGGGTTCAGGGAGGTCATGGGGTCCTGGAAGATCATCGCGATGTCGTTGCCGCGGATGTGCTGCATCTCCTGCTCGGACATCTCGAGAAGGGAGCGGCCGCGGTAGCGGACGTCGCCGCCCTCAATCTTTCCCGGGGGCATGTCGATGAGGCCCATGATCGTCATGTGGGTCACGGACTTTCCGGAGCCCGACTCGCCGACCACGCCGAGGGTCTCGCCGCGATCAAGCGTGTAGGAGACGCCGTCGACGGCCTTGACGACGCCGTCCTGGGTGTGGAAGTACATCTTGAGGTTGTCGACCTCGAGGAGGTGCTGGCCCTCGGGAATGGGCTGCGTCTTCAGGTCGACGTGGTTCTCGTTCTTCTTAGCCATTATGCGTCCTTCATCTTCACGTCGAGGGCGTCGCGCAGGCCGTCGCCCAGCAGGGTGAAGGCGAGCACGGTCGTGAGGACCGCGAGGCCCGGCAGGATCATGAGCCACGGCTCGGTCTGCAGGTACTGCTGGCCCGTCTGGATGAGCGTGCCCCAGGAGGGGTCTGGCGGCACGACGCCCATGCCGAGGAACGACAGGGCGCTCTCGGTGAGGATGGCGCCGCCGATGTTCATCGTCGCGTAGACCACAATGGAGGCAACGGAGTTGGGGAAGATGTGGCGCGCGATGATGCGCACGTCAGAGGCGCCCATCGAGCGGGCGGCGTCCACGTAGTCGTTCTCCTTGACGGAGAGGATCGCCGAGCGGAAGACGCGCGCGATCTGCGGCCAGCCCAGGATGCCGATGGCGATGAACACGTTCTGGATGCCGTTTCCTATGACCGCGATCATGGCGATGACGAAGAGCGTGTACGGAAAGGCGAGGAAGATGTCTGCCAGGCGCATGATGAGCGTGTCCCAGACGCCGCCGTAGTAGGCAGCAAGCGCGCCCATGACAAGGCCAATCGCCGTGGAGATGCCCGTTGCGACCACGCCGACGATCAGCGAGATGCGCGCTCCGTAGATGACGCGGGAGAGCACGTCACGGCCGAGGTTGTCGGTTCCGAAGGGGTGCTCGAGCGACGGTGGGAGGCGCGAGGCGGCAGCCATGTCAGCGGCGGTGGCGTTGGGGTCGCCGAGGACCGCCGGAACCCAGAGGTCGGCCGTCACGGCGACGAGGATGATGAAGACGATCCAGATGGCGGCAGCGATGGCGAGCTTGTTCTTCTTCAGGCGCATCCACGCGTCGCCCCAGAGGGTGCGCGATGCCCCGATGTCGGAGGTCGCCTTGGAGACGGCGGCGGCATCCTCGCCGGAACGCGCCGCGCCTGCGGTAACGGGATACTTCATGAGCCCTCCTAGCCCTCGTTCTTGGAGCTGCCGAGGCGGATGCGCGGATCCAGGAAGGCGTAGCTCACGTCGACGATGAGGTTGATGACCATGACGACCACGACGATCACCGTGACCGAGCCCATGACGATGGGCCAGTCGCGCTGGGAGATCGCGAGGTAGGTCTCACGGCCGATGCCGGGCCACGAGAAGACCGTCTCGGTGAGGATGGCACCGGCGAGCATGGCGCCAAAGTCCATGCCGATGTAGGTGACGACCGGGATGAGGGCGTTCTTGAGCGCATGCTTGCGGATGATGGCCCCGCGCGAGAGGCCCTTGGCGCGCGCGGTCCTGATGTAGTCCTGGTTCATCACGTCAAGCAGCTGCGAGCGCATGATGCGCGCGGAGTAGGCGGTGGAGACCGCCGCGAGCGTGATGGCCGGCATGATGTAGTACATCCACGCGGGGTAGGTGGAGACGGGACCCGCGACGCCCGAGATCGGCAGGGAGAGCGCGCCGCCCGTGACGTCCTTCAGGAAGATGCCGAAGAAGAGCTGCAGGAGCATGCCGAACCAGAAGGCGGGCATGGCGACCATGAGCGACGTCACCAGCGTAACGAGGATGTCCCAGAACGAGTAGCGCTTGATCGCCGAGACAATGCCCGCGCCGATGCCCACGATCGCCTCGATCACGATGGCGACGAGGGCGAGCTGTATCGTGTAGGGATACTTCTGGAAGATGATGCTCGTGACCTCGGTGCCACGCTGGTAGGAGGTGCCGAGATCGCCCTGGAGCAGGTTGGTCAGGTAGGTGACGTAGCGCTTCCACAGCGGGGTCTCGATGGTCTGGGGGTAGCCCTCCTCGTCGAGAACGACTTCGCCGCTCTCGTCGACCTCGTAGACCGGGTTGCCCTCGGCGTCCGTCTCGATGAAGCCGTGTCGCGCGCGCAGGGTGACCTCGGTCTGGTGGTCGAGCTGCCTCTCGCCGGCGATCAGCTTGATCGGGTCGCCGGGCACGACGTTCTGCAGGACGAACAGAATCAGCGTGACGCCGAGAAAGACAGGGATGAACTGCAGCACGCGCTTGATGATGTACTTGGCCACTGCGACTCCCCTCTCCTTGTCAGTTCGCGGCCGCGCGGGCGCCAGCCCGCGAGCCTGTCGGATAGTGCGCAGGCGCCCCAAGGGCGCCGTCGAGCAGAGCGGTATGCACGGCACCGCGCGCCTCAGGTGCGCCGTGCCGCACATACCGTCAAGCGGGCAGGGCGCCACGAGGGACGCCCTGCCCGGAACGGCTAGCTATGTGCCACTAGCAACAAGTCGCGCGTCCCCTACGCGAGCTCGGCGCTCTCGAAGTGCGGGATGGTGGCCGCATCGTAGAAGAAGTGAGCGCAGCGCTCGGAGCCGATGTAGTTGTGGGCGTAGAACATGATGGGGATGACGGGCATGTCGTCGCCGACCATGGCGCAGGCCTCACGGTAGGCGGTGCGGCGCGCCTCCTCGTCCTGGATCTGACGGGCCTCGAGGAGCTTGACGTCAAAGTCCGGGTTGTTGTAGTGGTTGTAGTTGTTGGACGCGGTGCTGTAGAAGTTCGGGTACAGGAAGTTGTCCTGGATCGGGTAGTCCGCGGTCCAGCCGAGGCGGCCGAGGTCGTAGGAGCCGTCAGAGAGGCTCTCGAGGTAGGCGGCCCACTCCTGGGTCTGCTGCTGGACGTTGACGCCGATGGCGGCGAAGTCCGCCTGGATGGAGGACATGATGTCCTCGTGGTCGCCGCCGGAGTTGTAGTTCAGCGTGACCGTGATGTCAGCGGGGTTGATGCCGGCGTCGGCCAGGATCTGGGTGGCCTGCTCCGGGTCGTACTTGCAGTACTGCCAGACGTTCTGCTCGTTGTCGTCAATGGAGAGCGGCATGATGGAGTTGGCGCCCTCACGGAAGCCCTCGAAGAGGGAGTTGACGATGTTGTCGCGGTTGATCGCGAGCGAGAGGGCGCGGCGGACCTCAGGCTTGGAGAGCCACTCGTTCTCCAGGTTCGGAATCAGGTAGTAGGTGGAGAGCTCGGTGCCGGTGAGGGCCTGGGCGCCCGGGGTCACCGTGAAGCCGTCCTCGGAGGCGCCGTACTGGTCGACGCAGTCCTGGATCTGGCCGACGGGGATGTTGCAGAAGTCGATCTCGCCCGCCTGGAAGCCGCGGAACGCGGTGTCGGGGTTGGCCTGAATCGAGAAGTACACGCCGTCGATGGCCGGGGCCTCGCCGTAGTAGTTCTCGAACTTGGAGGCGAGGATGTACTGGTTGTGCTGCCAGGGCTCGTCGAGCTTGAAGGGGCCGTTGCCGATCGGCTGCTCGAGGAAGGACGCCGGGTCGTCAAGGGCGGCCTGCGGCACGGGCGCGAGGGCCGGGTGGCAGCAGACGGCCGGGAAGTCGGCCATCGGGGCGGTGAGGGTCACCTGGAAGGTGAGGTCGTCAACGGCAACGAGGCCGGAGATCTCCGTGGCCTCGCCGGCGGCGAACTCGGCCTTGCCCGCAATCGGGTCGAGGTGGTAGGCGATGTCGGACGGGGTGGCCATCGTGGGGCTGGCGACGCGCTCCCAGCCGCGCTTGAAGGAGGCAGCGTCAACGGGGTCGCCATTGTGGAAGGTCATGCCCTCGCGGAGCTTGAAGGTGTAGGTGAGGCCGTCGTCAGAGACGGTGGGCAGCTCGGCGGCAGCCAGCGGCACGGGCTCGTTGGTGTCGTAGTCCCAGACGAGAAGGCCATCGAAGCAGGCGAAGATGACCGCCATGCCCTGGTTCTCCTGGCCGTTGTACGGATCGATGTAGGCCGGCTCGGAGAGGTAGTAGCTGAAGTAGTTCTCGGTGACCGCAGGAGCGGCGCCCTCGCCGCCCTCGGTGGTCTCGCCGCCGTTGCCGCCGCAGGCAGCGAGCGCGGTGAGAGCACCGGCAGCCAAGCCACCCTTGACGAAGTTGCGACGGGTCACGCCGCCAAACTTGTCGAACATTGTTTCCTCCTCCTGTCTGCGAGGCGGGCAATCCGTTTGCCCCGTCCCTCGACTGATCGCCCAGGCTCCCCGCCCGAGCGTGACAAACTGTGACTTTACCGGAAAAAAGTGCCCGAAGTAAACTCTGGATAAACTCTGACACGCACATGAAACGTTCGCGCCCCCAGATGCCGCCTCAAAGGGCCCTGGAGGCACAACGTCTTGTGGTATCTGAAAGAAATCCTAGCCGACGGTGCCCGTGGGGAACGTCAGCGCCATCACGATCACGCAGACGATGAACACCGTGGTGGTGATCACGGTGAGGCGGTTGAGGTTGCGCTCGAGGACGCCCGAGCCCGTGCCGGCGCTGTAGAGCGACGAGGCGATCATGTCGGAGACGCCGGTGCCCTTGCCCGAGTGCATGAGCACGAGCAGCACGGTCAGTGCGCCGGAGAGGAACAGCAGGATGAGCAGGATGACGTTGAGCGGGTTCACAGAGGCTCCTTCAGGACAGATGCATAGTAGTAGGTGATGATAGCACAGATGCCCGCCATCTGGCCTGACAGGGGGGACGGGGGGATCTGTCAAGTCTTGACAAAGGGGACGGAGACTTGACAGATCCCCCCGTCCCCCCTGTCACCCCCTGTCAGGATGCAAAGGGGCCCGGACGAGTCCGGGCCCCTGAGAAAGCACATGCCAGAGGGCACGCCTACGCCATGGCGCTCTTCACCATGGCGGCGAAGCTGTCGGCCTTGAGGGAGGCGCCACCGACGAGCGCGCCGTCGACGTCCTCCTTCTCGAGGAAGCCGGCGATGTTCTCGGGCTTGGCGGAGCCGCCGTAGAGGACGCGGATGCCGGAGGCGACCTCCTCGCCGAAGACCTCGACGAGGGTAGCGCGGATGGCGCCGCAGACCTCCTGGGCATCGTCGGCCGTGGCGGTCTTGCCGGTGCCGATGGCCCAGATGGGCTCGTAGGCAATCACGTACTTGGACGGGTCAGAGATCTCCAGGCCCTCGGTGTCCTTCTTGATCTGGTCCACGACAAACTCGACGTGCTTGCCGGCCTCGCGGACCTCGAGGGACTCGCCGCAGCAGCTGATGGGTACGATGCCGTGAGCCATGAGGGCCTTGGCCTTCTTGTTCACGTCCTCGTCCGTCTCGCCGAAGTAGTCGCGGCGCTCGGAGTGGCCGATGATGCAGTGGGTGGCGCCCACGGCCTCGAGCATGCTGGGAGCGGTCTCGCCGGTGTAGGCGCCGGACTCCTCCCAGTAGACGTTCTGCGCGCCGAGCGCGAACGGCGCGGAGGCCTGCTCGATGACCTCGGAGACGCCCTTGAGGTCGACGGCGGGCGGGCAGACGACGACGTCGACGTCGCCGGTGCCGTCGGCAAGCTCGTCGGCAAGGCCCTGGGCGAGGACGACGCCCTCGCTGTAGGTCTTGTTCATCTTCCAGTTGCCAGCAATCATCCTCTTACGCATCGAGAAGCGCCTCCACTCCGGGAAGGGCCTTGCCCTCGACGAGCTCCATGGAAGCGCCACCGCCGGTGGAGATCCAGCTCATCTTGTCGGCCAGGCCGAACTTGTTGATGGCCGCGACGGAGTCGCCGCCGCCGATGATCGAGGTGCAGTCGGACTCCGCGATGGCGCGGGCGACGGCCTCGGTGCCGTGGGCGAAGTTGTCGAACTCGAAGACGCCCATCGGGCCGTTCCAGAAGACGGTCTTGGCGCCCATGACGGCCTCGGCGTAGAGCTTCTCGGTCTCGGGGCCGATGTCCATGCCCTCACGGTCGTCGGGGATGGCGTCGGAGGAGACGACCTCCGGCACGGCGTCCTCGCCGAAGTGGTCGGCGACGCGGTTGTCGATCGGGAGCAGGATCTTGACGCCCTTCTCCTCGGCCTTCTTCAGCATCTCGCCGGCGCGCTCGACCCAGTCCTCCTCCTTGAGGGACAGGCCGACGCTCCTGCCCTGGGCGAGGAAGAAGGTGTAGGCCATGCCGCCGCCGATGATCAGCGTGTCGGCGGAGTCGATCAGGTGATCGAGGACGCCGATCTTGGAGGACACCTTGGAGCCGCCGACGATGGCGACGAAGGGGCGCTCGGGCTCGGCGAAGATCGAGGTCAGGGTGTCGACCTCCTTCTCGAGCAGGAAGCCGGCGTAGGCGGGCAGGTAGGCGGCGGGGCCGACGACCGAGCCCTGGGCGCGGTGCGCAGTGCCGAAGGCGTCGAGCACGAAGATGTCGCCGTAGGAGGCGAGGGTCTTGGCGATCTCGGGGTCGTTCTTCTTCTCGCGCTTGTCGAAGCGGACGTTCTCGAGGACGAGGATGTCGCCGTCCTGGAGGGCGTCGACGGCCGCCTTGGCCTTCTCGCCGTAGGTGTCGTCGACGAACTTCACGTCATAGCCGGTGATCTCGGCGAGCTTGTCGGCGGCCGGCTTGAGGGAGAACGCGGGCTCGGGGCCGTCGCCCTTGGGGCGGCCGAGGTGGCTCATGAGGATGATCTTGGCGCCCTTGTCCTTGAGGTACTCGATGGTGGGGATGGCGGCGCGCACGCGGGTGTCGTCAGTCACGACGCCGTCCTTCAGGGGGACGTTGAAGTCGACGCGCATGAGGACGCGCTTGCCCGCGACGTCGGCGTCGCGGACGGTCTTCTTGGTGAAGGCCATGTTCACTCCTTTGACGGGTTCCTGCGAAAAGGGGGTGCGGCCGCGGCCCTGTGAGCTGCGACCGCACCCCTGCGAAGCTGATGCGAAGCGAGTGACTACGCGACGAACTTCTCGAAGTACTTGATGGTGCGGACCATCTGGGAGGTGTAGGAGTTCTCGTTGTCGTACCAAGAGGTGACCTGAACGAGGCTCTGGCCGTTGCCGAGGTCCTGGACCATGGTCTGGGTGGCGTCGAAGATCGAGCCGTGGGTCTCGCCGATGATGTCGGAGGAGACGATGTCGTCCTCGTTGTAGGCGAAGGTCTCGGGGATGGTCTCGGCGTAGGCCTTCATGGCAGCGTTGACCTCGTCGACGGTGACCTTCTTGTCAACCACGCAGTAGAGGTTGGTGATGGAGCCGGTGGGCGTGGGAACGCGCTGGGCGGCACCGATCAGCTTGCCGTTGAGCTCCGGGAGGACCAGGCCGATGGCCTTGGCGGCACCCGTGGAGTTGGGGACGATGTTCTGCGCGCAGGCGCGGCTGCGGCGCTTGTTGCCCTTGCGCTGCGGGCCGTCGAGCGGCATCTGGTCGCCGGTGTAGGCGTGGATGGTGGTCATGATGCCGGAGACGATGGGGGCGAAGTCGTTCAGGCCCTTGGCCATCGGGGCGAGGCAGTTGGTGGTGCAGGAGGCCGCGGAGATGATGTTGTCATCGGCGGTCAGCTGCTCGTGGTTGACGTTGTAGACGATCGTGGGGAGGTCGTTGCCCGCGGGAGCGGAGATGACGACCTTCTTGGCGCCGGCGTCGATGTGGGCCTGGGCCTTGGCCTTGGAGGTGTAGAAGCCGGTGCACTCGAGGACGACGTCAACGCCGAGCTCGCCCCAGGGGAGCTTGGAGGCGTCGGCCTCCTTGTAGATGGTGATCTGCTTGCCGTCGACGGTGATGGAGTCCTCGCCGGCCTCGACCTTGTGGTCGCGAGCGTAGTTGCCCTGCGTGGTGTCGTACTTCAGGAGGTACGCGAGCATGTCCGGGGAGGTGAGGTCGTTGATGGCGACGATCTCGGAGCCCTCGTGACCGAACATCTGACGGAACGCCAGACGGCCGATGCGACCAAAGCCGTTA
>DXBM01000019.1 GCA_019116525.1 Candidatus Olsenella pullistercoris
GGCGACGAGGGCGGCTTCGCCCCCGACCTCGCCACCAACGAGGAGCCGCTCGAGTACATCGTGCGCGCCATCGAGGCGGCGGGCTATGCGCCGGGCGATGATTTCATGATCGCCATGGACCCGGCCACAACCGAGCTCTACAACGCCGAGACCGGCACCTATGAGCTCAAGGGCGAGGGCCGCACCCTCACCACCGACGAGATGATCGACTACTGGGCGGCGCTCGTGGAGAAGTACCCCATCATCTCCATCGAGGACGGTCTGGCCGAGGAGGATTGGGACGGCTGGGTGAAGCTCACCGAGCGCCTGGGCAAGAAGGTCCAGCTGGTGGGCGACGACCTCTTTGTCACCAACACCGAGCGCCTGAAGAAGGGCATCGAGCTCGGCGCGGCGAATGCCATCCTCGTCAAGGTGAACCAGATCGGTACGCTCACCGAGTCGCTCGAGGCCATCGAGATGGCCAAGCGCGCCGGCTACGCGTGCATCGTCTCCCACCGCTCGGGCGAGACGGAGGACACCACCATCGCCGACATCGCCGTCGCCACCAACGCCGGCCAGATCAAGACCGGCGCCCCCGCCCGCACCGACCGCGTGGCCAAGTACAACCAGCTCCTGCGCATCGAGGAGGCGCTCGGGACGTCCGCCGAGTACCTGGGACGCGACGCCTTCTACAACCTCGCGTAGGGCTCTACCTGGCGCCCCGCCCCACCGCCCCGCCGCGTTGCGGCGCGAGCCGGGGCGGGGCGCTTCCTTGCGGTATGCTTCTCGCAGCAGCCGAACGAGGGGAGCGACATGTCAGTCGAGAGGTGCGTGCTGGTAGGACAGTCGGGCGGGCCCACCGCCGCCATCAACTCGAGCCTTGCCGGCGTCATCTCGGCGGGCATCGAGGCGGGCGCGCGCGTCGTGGGCATGCGCTACGGAATCCAAGGGTTTCTCGACGGGCGCATGGTCGAGCTCGACAGGGCGTTCGCCGATCCGGCAGACCTTGACCTGCTGCGCGAGACACCGTCAAGCTGGCTTGGCAGCTGTCGGTACAAGCTTCCCACCCCCAGCGAGGACGAGTCCGTCTACCAGCGGCTCTTTGACCGCTTCGAGGAGATCGGGGCCGACGCGGTGCTCTACATCGGCGGCAACGACTCAATGGACACCATCGCCAAGCTCGGCGCCTACGGACGCGACCACGGAAGCGACATCAGCTTCGTCGGCGTGCCCAAGACGATTGACAACGACCTCGTGGGGACCGACCACACGCCCGGCTACGGAAGCGCGGCGCGCTTCGTGGCCACCGCGATGCGCGAGATCACGTGCGACGCGAACGTCTATGACCTCAAGAGCGTGACGTTCGTCGAGATCATGGGCCGCGACGCCGGGTGGCTCGCCGCCTCGGCGGCCCTCGCCAACCCCGACATCGTGCTCCTGCCCGAGGCACCCCTCGACGTTGACGCCCTTCTCGGCCGCGTCGCCGAGCTGCTTGCCGTGAAGAACACCGTGATGGTGGGCGTGAGCGAGGGCGTGCGCACTGCAGACGGGAGACTTGTCTGCGAGCTCGCGGCCGCGTCGGGAGCGGACGTCGACGAGTTCGGGCACCTGGCGACCCTCTCGGGCGCGGGCCGCTGGCTCGCCGCCGTCGCGAAGGAGCGGCTCGGCTGCAAGACGCGCTCCGTTGAGCTCTCCACGCTGCAGCGCTGCGCGAGCTACGTCGCGAGCGAGGTAGACCTTTCCGAGGCGTTTGAGCTCGGCCGCGCGGGAGTGCGCGCGGCGCTTGCCGGCGAGACGACCAAGATGTGCGCGCTCGAGCGTGTCTCGAACGACCCGTACGAGGTACGGACCGCCCTCGTTGACGTCCTCTCGGTTGCCAATCGTGTGAAGGGCGTTCCGCGCGCCTGGATCAGCGCCGACGGCATGGGCGTGACGGACGAGCTGCTCGCCTACGTGCGCCCGCTCGTTGACTGGATTCCCATCGAGCTGGCGGCGCTGGACTAGGGAACGAGGCGCCGTCATTTGTTGGGTGATTCTGCGAGGCACCTCTGAGTAGCCTTCACACGCTGCCCTGCAAATGCGCAGGTCATCAATTGGCACCGCGCGGGTGATACTTGAGGGGGCTCGCAAAAACTACCCAACAAATGAATGCATGAGCCCGGACGGCTACTCGCGCAGGTGCATGAGCGTCTGCGTGGCGCGCGCGACGGGCGTCCCGAGCTCGTCGGTCACAACGCAGCGGTAGAAGCCGAGCGTGCGCCCGTCCTTCTCGACGTCGGCCGTGGCTATGAGCCGCGTGCCGCGCGCCGCGCTCATGAACTCGATCGTGCTGCTCACCGAGACCGTGGTGGGCGAGCCCACGTTGGACGCCACGGCCATGGCAAAGTCGGCCACCGTGAAGATGGCGCCGCCCATGACGCCGCCCTTCTCGTTGCGATGGCCTGCAGTGATGTCAAACTCGCAGACCGCGTGCCCGCGCGCGGCCTCCACCACGCGGCACCCGCACGCGTCCGACGCAAAGCGGTCGTTGCTGAATATCGCCCGAACCTCCTCGAGCGAGGCGCCCTCGTCGATCATGCCCAGTCGTCCTCCTTCACCTTCACGCCGATAAGCCCGGCGAGCTGCACCGCCTGCTCGGGACTCACGATCGCGCCGCGCAGCTCGCGCAGGTCGCTCGAGACGCGGATGCCGGTGAGGTCGCAGCTCGAGAGGTCAATCCCAGAGAGGCTCGTCTTGAACACGGTCACGCGCGTGAGGTCGCAGCGGTCCAGCTCGACCCGGCGCAGGCGGGACGAGAACACGCTCGCCTCCGTGAGGTTTGTCTCGTGCGCGCGCAGGCGCTCGGCCGTCACGTCGGAGAGATCGCAGTACCCGAGCTGGCAGTCGTCCAGCAGCACGCCTGTGAGCCGCCCCTTCGCGAAGCTGACGCCGGGCGCCGAGCAGCTGCGCAGGTCACAGCGGTTAAGCCAGCTGCGCCCAAGGTCGCAGCGCACAAAACGGCAGCCCGAGAAGAGCACGTCGGTGAAGGTGCAGCCAGAGAGGTCGACCCGCTCGAACGAGCAGCCGCGGAACACCACCCCCTCGAAGGCAGTGCCATTGGCGGACACGTCCGAGAGCTCGAGCGCCGAGAAGGACGTGTTCTCGACGCGCACGTCAGGGGCGGCCAGGGCGCCGAGAAGGTCGGCGCGGCTCAGGTGCTCGCCCACGTCGGTGCGGACCTGCGCGAACCCCCGAGGCGCCTTGGGCCGTGCCACCTAGCCCACCCGCACGATCTTGGTCCCGTGAACCTCGGACACGCCCAGCTCGCGCGCGATCTCCTCGGCGTTCTCCCACGTGATGCCGCCGCCCGGGAGCACGGTGAGGCGCCCCGCCGCGCGCTCGATGAAGGCGCGCATGCGCTCGACGTTGCCCGCGATGGGCGTTCCCGCCGCGCCGCCGTGCGTGAGAACGCGCTCCACGCCCTGCTCGGCCAGCCAGTCGATGGCCTCGAGCTGGTCATTGGGGTCGAGCGCGTCGAAGGCCATGTGAAAGGTGACGGCGACGCCGTGCGGGGCCTCGGGCGTCCCCTCATGCGCAAGGCGCACGAGCTCGGCGGTGAGCTCGCGGTCGAGCCGCCCCTCTCGCAGACAGCCGAAGACGACGCCGGTGACGCCGAGGCTCTTAGCCATGAGAAGGTCGTCGCGCATGATGGCTGCCTCGTCGGGGGTGTACTCGAAGTTTCCGCCGCGCGGGCGCACCATGCACATCACGGACACGTCGCGCGGGAGCGCGAACGCCATCGCCGCGCGGATGACGCCGTAGCTTGGCGTGGTGCCGCCCGCGGCGAGGTTGTCGCAGAGCTCAACGCGAGCCGCCCCGGCTGCCACCGCCGCCGGCACGAGCTCCATGTTCTCGGCGCTGAACTCCCTCGTAAGCTCACTCTGCGCTAGCATAGCGCCGCCTCCCACTCGCTCTCGCGGAAGCCCACGAGCACGAAGTCCTCCCCCACCACGATCGGCCGCTTGACGAGCATGCCGTCCTCGGCGAGCAGCGCAAAGGCGTCGGCGTCGGAGAGCCCCGCGTCGAGAAGGGCCTTGACGCCGCGCTCGCGGTAGAGGCGTCCGCTCGTGTTGAAGAAGCGCCTCACGGGCAGGCCCGACCGCTCCTGCCACGCAGCGAGCTCGTTGGCGGTGGGGTTGTTCTCGACGATGTGGCGGTCCTCGTAGGAGACACCGTGCGCGTCCAGCCACGCCTTGGCGCGCTTGCAGGTGCTGCACTTGGGGTACTCAACAAAGAGCACGTCGGACATGGTGTTTTCCTTTCAGCGAAAAGGACTCGCGGCGGACGCGCGCTTGCCTTGCGTACGCTTCGGCACGCTTCCGTCGGTTATGTACACTCTACCAGCATCAACGCGCGTTCGGCGAACCATCTACCTGCTTTTTTGTTCTTCCCTGCTCTCGCCGCAACCCTCCGCGGTGTACATAACCGTCAGCACGGGCGCGCGGCCGCCGGCAGACGGGGGCGAGCTACCCTCGTTGCAGCCCTCGCAGACGCTTTACCAGATCCTGAACGGTCAGAAACAAAGCGCCACTCTGCCTGTCCCTCAGGTCAGCGTTGACTATCGCTGCGTCTAAGATTTTTGGTTTGGCAAAGATGGCACTCGAGAGCCACTCCAAGTCGGACTTGCTTGCCTCGTCATACGGAGACCAACCGCCTGAATCCAGCTTGTATTGAGTGAGCTTCGAGAAAACCTCTTCGATCCGCACTGATCCGGACTGCTCAAAATGCTGGAGAAGGTAGCACTCGAACTGCGGACGAGAAAAGCCGAGCCGAACATCATGTCGCTCGGCATAACCCAGTAGATCGGCATAGCTTATCTCCATGCGATCATCGTCACAGACCGCCCAGCACTCCACCTCCTCCTCATCAAGTCCCTCATCGCGAGCAAACGCGGCCCTCGCCTCGCAAGCACGGTCAACAAGCGCTCGATGTTGGCCACTCTGTCCAACGATCTTCACCTTGATAAAACCAGGTATGCGGTACACACGTCGCAGTATCTGGAAGTACTCAGCTTCTGTCTTACCCTCGCAGCAAATCAGAATTGCGCGTGGGATAGCTGCCCGAACCATCTCACTGCTCCACAATGGGAACAGCACCGTACAGACCAGCACGATACCGCTTTTCAAACGCCTCCCCGGAGCGCACGCTCAAATTGGTAAGCGGCGTAATACGGGACTCTTCTGCCATAGTCTTGTCCACAAGAACAATCTCCTCGCGACTCAACTTTGACATCAGTGCAAGATTTTGTGTGCACGCAATCAGCGAAGCTCGCGCTCTTCCCTCTTCGCCACCCTCTCGGAACAGTCTGAGCACCGTCTTTGAAAGCTCTGCATGTACAGACGTCCCGAACTCATCCACATAAACCGTACCTCCTCGACGAATCGCATCAATTATTGGCACAATCTCTCGAAAGAACCTCTGAGTGCCCGTTGATTCCTGGCCCCAGAAATCAAGTTCCCGCGTGCCGACAACGGATTGCTCACTATCTCGTATAACGTGCAGCGTCTTGAAGGCAGTTGCACCACTCTGGACAAGTGCCGCCTTTGTCTCCGGAAGAAGTGGGAGCGCATCAAGTGCGTCACCCGGAATAGAGACGTCCTCGATGGAGAACCCTTGAATAGCAAAGTCGCACTTTTTCAAGAAGTCGACCGTTGCCGAACGCAACCCCTCATCGCGCTTAAGCAGATTCACGAAATAAGGACTTCTGCCGCCGTCCATTCCCATTTCATCAGAGATAACAACAATGCTTGACGCAAGCTCATAGACATAATTTGCATACGCCACATTATCTTCACGCCCCTTGGAGACCAACAGAGTGTCAGGACGCGTCTTCGCGAGCAAAGAATTGGAGAAGCCGCTGCGCACTGCCGCGGAATTGACAATGCCGGCTTCGTCCCTTTCAAAAACTGTCTTCATCTTCTTTGAGTTAGCCGAACGCTCCCTCAACCGCTCATGCGTAACAGCCGTTGCGGTAAAAGAGAAGCTGTACTCAAGGTACTTTCCGTCGCTCGAGACGAACCGAGCGGTAAGCTTGCATGGCCGGTTGTCCCAACCCTCTCGCAGCAGAAATGGATCGTACGGGAGATGCCAGCTAGCGTTTGCAGAGTTGACAATTGCGTTACAGAAGCATGCAAGCGCCTTAGCGACGTTTGACTTACCTCCAGCGTTGGGCCCAAAGAGCATAGTCACGCCACGAGATGAGTCTTCCCCAAGTTCCAGCCTCTGCGCCTCGCAGAATGATCGATAGTTCTCAACCTCAAAGGAAAGCAGTTCGGTGCGCATGACAACCTCCTCATCTATGGAAGAGTTCCATGCACTAGTATGTCCTTAACTTGACGTCTTTGCAAATTTTTTGCGTGAAACGCATTTTGCATTCATCAAGACGAACAGTCCGCAGCTCGATGCCAAGGCAATGTGGTGACATAATAGAGTGGCTGACGAATATAGAGAGCCGCCTGAACGTAGAGAGGGGGACTCCCCAATCATGGTATCCCGGCAAAGGCTCACGGCTGGGGGTGAGTAATCGTCTTTCGTAAGGCCGCCATGCTCGGAGCCATCCGCCCGCCGACGCGATATCGCGATTCGGAGACACCCGTATTCCGCGACAGGACCGGCGCCGGCACCTTCGTCTCGCCACGCAACCGAGACGAAGGAGGAAGAACATTGAACGAAAGATAAGGGCGAGCGGTGCCAAAACGGAATACCGACGGTGCCGAAGGGCGATAACGGGCGGAGGGGGCAATGATGCCGAAACGCAATACCGCGTGTGCTAAAGCGCGCAATTCTTCAACACCGCGCTCAACACTCGCATCAAGTCCGTGTTCGAACAACTCAGGCGCGGACGTCGGAACGTGTTCAGGCAGGGTCGCTGCTTCGTTCCCGTACGCGTATTCTACGAGACCTGTGATACAGAGACGGCCCGAGCGAAAGGGCCGGCAACCCGGTGCGCCGTCAATACCGCTTTTACCCCCGGCACCGCGCATTCCTACTCGGCGCCATCCTGAAGAGCAGGCGCCTCTCCATCGCCACCCCACGCCCAACGCCAGCATCTCACCGGTCCATGACCGCATACCGCGCGCCGGGGCCGAGGGAGCCGAGCGTGTGGCTCAGCCTACCTTCGAGAATCTTGTCAACCGCAGTGGCGTGAGGCTTGTTTCTGAGCAAGACCGCTAGACACTATACGGTCATTAGCAGATATTTGGCTTTACATCCGTACTCTTGTCATCAAGAGCTGATAGATATGTAATTCTTAATCTATCGGGGACGATTCTCCATTCAGAGCAGGACTCGAAATACGACGCGGGGTCCCGAATAATGTGCGGGGCATATCCTTGGTCCGCAATCCTATCGAGGTTGATGATGTAGAGGCAGTAACGGGCTCCGTATCTCTTTGCTGCATCAAGCTCACCGGCAGAGAAGTAGAAACCGTTACGTCCATAAGCCTTGACCTCGATAAACCTATCAAAGTGGGCGGACCCGCTCGACTCAAACGAGGCAATATCGAATCCTGCGGATACGCTGACAAGTGACACCTGCTCAACTAAACCCGCCTTGGGTTCCCCTAGCCGTCTCCTCTCATAGCTCATCACGAATTGTTCGGCCAGCTCGCCTGCCTCTTCATTTCGTTCGAGCTGTTTCATGAGCTGCTCGGGGGACATCCCTGTCCGCCAAGAGCATGGCTCCTCCCGCAGTGACTCTTTCGCCTCCGGACAGAGGAGGAACTTCTGCCCGCTGATTTCCAACACCTTTGCATCAAGGAGTAGGTTCCTAAATGCTGCATAGCGCGGCCGAATCTCGGACTGGTCTATGAAGTACCTATCAACCTCCGCATCAAACTCAACATAAATGCGAGGGAGCACCTGTTCTTCAATCAAACGGGAGAACAGCAGCAGGCTGACGGAGAATCCGAGATTGCGGCTTGAGTCGGAAAGAGCGGTCCCCAGGTCGGTCGCGCAGACGATCTCCCCCGAATCGATCTGGCAGACCCCAAGTTCGGAGAGGAGAGCGATAGCCGCATCGACCCGGGGAATCTCTACGCTACCGCCAGCGTTCACCAAAATCTTCAGATCGCCAACCGAGG
Source organism: Candidatus Olsenella pullistercoris (assembly GCA_019116525.1). Lineage (GTDB taxonomy): Bacteria > Actinomycetota > Coriobacteriia > Coriobacteriales > Atopobiaceae > Thermophilibacter > Thermophilibacter pullistercoris. The sequence continues at coordinate 8,099 of DXBM01000019.1, forward strand.
TGGGCGCCTTAGTGACGACCTTGACAATCGTGCTGATGTGCCCGACCGGTCCGAAAGAACTATATCCGGTTAGTTCTTCTAACATAGTCCCTCATCAGAGCCTTAATGTCTTCGGCGCCCAAGCCATCCTTCGCGTTGTCGAACAGCGGGATGTCGGAGCTCTCCAAAATCCTCATCATGCGAGCCTCCTTCATTTCCAGCCGCTGATCGACGACCTCGTCAATTGTGTCGCGACAGGCCAAGCGGTGATAGACCGTCGTCACGTCCTTGGCCAGGCCGTATCGGTGAATTCGGTCCCTTGACTGCAGATATTGAGCCGCGTTAAAGCTTCTCTCAAGATAAAGGGCCGCGTGGCACGCGTGGTGCAGGGAAATCGACTCTGCAACTGCCGCGGGGTTGGCGATAACAACGTTCAACCCAGAGTCAGGGTCGTTGAACTCGCGGATGATGGACTCGCGGGTCCTCTCATCTCCAGTATCTTCAAGGTCCGCGTCACTGCCGGTGGGGGTCTCCCCATAGAGCTCTTTCGTCTTTATCCCGCACCTATTAAGGTAGGAAGACAGGGACTTCAGAGTTGAAACAAACGTAACCCAGACGATAATCTTTTCGTACCGAGCGAGGTACGACTTGATAATGTCCCGTGCAGCCAGGAACTTCGCAGGAGTCTTGGTGCGTCCATACGTCCTAATCTTCTCGGCAAGCTCTTCGGGAAGTTCGAAATCGGTGTCGGGGTTATCGCTCGCTTAAAGCAGGGAGCTCGGATTGCCGGTTGCCTGCATCAATCGGACGATTTTTGAAAGAGCATTGCTTCTTGCACCCTCAGTATCAAAGTTGTCGTTGAGCATACCCTCAAGGTAGAGGTGCTCGAGGTCGCAGTAAATGTCGCGCTGAAGTGGGTCCATATCGACCAGATCGAGTGGCTTGTCGTCTACGGGCGGGAGACTGAGATCGGACTTTCTGATTCTGAGGTAATAGGGCTCGATGTAGCCAAGAAGCCTGGGGATGCGGGGGTCGTCCTCTCTCTTGCTCATAGCGGAAAGCTGGTTGACTCGGAAACGAGTCACATGGCGCTTTGGCCAGATGAACTCGAAGAGGTTGTAAAGATCTTCATACCCATTGGGTGCTGGGGTTCCCGTAAGGACCACACGGGCTACCGCGCTCCTCGCCAGGGATAGCGCAGCGGAAGCCCACTGGCCACCGGCGGTGTTCTTGATCTTGTGCGCCTCATCAAGAACGAGCATCGACCTGTGGTGACTGAGGAAATCGGATAAATACGAGCGCAGAGGGCTGAGCGATCCGTAACTCACAAGGGTGATGTCAGCGCAGGCGCCCGAAAGCAGATAAGCCTTCTTCTCCGCCAGCGTCATAGAGCCATCGAGGCGAACGACGCTAGGCTTTCTCAGGAAGCAGGATTCGAACTCGAACTCCCAAGGCTGGAAGCTACTCAGGGGTCCAACGACCACAAGCGACCCAACGAACTTCTTGTCAGAATCTGGGAGATGGTTGAGATAGGCATAGGCTCCGTACACTATGGTCGTCTTTCCCGCTCCAGGTACGGAGAAGTTCGCCGAGTTCTGCGAAAAGGCCATGTGATATGCCGAGAGGAGCTGAAGCTGATAGAGTTGTCTGCCGGGAAGGTACTTGACCAAAGAGTCGGAGAAGTGCTTGAAGTCGGCGGGGTCACAGTCGTTGTTCCTGATATGCTTGGCCTGCTCGCTAAAGTCCTCGAATGCCTTTTCGTCTGCATAGAACGCGCCAACCACAGAGTCCGCGGCATCGTTGTTTTCGTCAACGTAGCCGCGCTGCGAAAGCGCCTCATGCAGCGACAGGAGCAACGATGAGACGTCACGGCCTTTCACGTTGAGCGTGAGAGAGCTCTTGTCGAAGCTGGAATCGAGGCGCTTAAGCGACATGAGGACTCGACGGTCCCGCTTGAGCGCGTCCGTGTCTCCTTCTATGCGTATGGTCTGCTCATCGTCCGAAAGGCTGAGCTTTACCGCGTGCTTCGCATCCATCGTTCTACTGCTTCAGAAGTTTCTTGAGGCGATACGTGATTTGGTTGATGTCGCGAACGAGCTCGCCAACGCTGGGATCGCCGTAGAAGCCATCCTGGTCGGTGTCGATACTCTCGAGCAGGCCCTTAACCTTCTTGAGAATCTCTCTCGGCTTTGCGTCATCAAGCTTGTCGTCAAGACGGCTGACGTTATATCGCAGGTTCCGCTTGAAGTTGTTGGAGATCTTCTGAATCCAAGCCTTGTCGCGAGCCTGAAGAACATCAACGGGATTCTGGTCGGGATGCTCCTCTAGAGCCTCGTCAACGCTGAGATCGTCCTCAGCAGAGTCCACGGTTTCGAAATGGGTGTCCCTGAAGTCCTCCCAGATATGCTCGTCCTGGAAGATAGCCCCGTCCTTGCCGGGCTTGCAGATTCTGCGGAACTCCTTGCCCTCCTGTCCGGAGCGAATGTAGTCGTAGCAGATGACCTTGAGGTCGTCGATGTCCGAGTCGGTGTACTCCCAGTTACAGTATTGGGCGAGTGCGCCGCGATCAGTCCAGTCCTTGATTGCCTTTGTGAGGGTAAGGAACTGGTCCTCCATGTGCTCGAGCAGGGGGTACATCTCGTCATAGCCGAAGGCACTGAGGTATTCCTTCATCAGGCCCAGCGTGGCCATCATCTTCGGGACTTCAGACTTCTGGACGTTCATCATCTTCGCGATTTCATCGTCGCCGAAGCCAAGGTCTTTCAGGTCCTCACACTTCAGATACTTCTCGATGGCGTTGTAGTCGAGCTTATCGTCCTCGCCCATCTGGTACATCGTCTCAAGCTGCTGGATGTCCTTCGGGGTCGCACTCTTTGGGAGGATGATTGCGCTGAAGAATCGGCACTTGTCGACTTGCATGGGGCTGAAGCCATACTGGTCGCGCAAGTGATACGCACGGTTGAGAAGCGATGCCCGGCGGTTGCCGTCGATGATGACTCCGTCTGCGGTAACTATTCCATGGCGCATCTGCCCGTTTTCGACGATGTCGTTCATCGTCCTCTTATTACGATCGGGCTTCGAGTCCCAGAGGAACTTCTCGATGATGTGAATATCGTCGGGGTTCTCGGGATCGAGCGAGTGGTTCTTGTGCTCGAAAGCCTTGACGCTCGAGGAGATTCGACCGTTGTACTTGTTGTATACGAGATACTCGAGGGGGATTCTGTAAACGGGGACGCGCTGCGTTTCGCCTTGGTACCGAAGCGGCACTCCGGTGGAAACGACGCAGTCCTCGTCGTTGATTATCTCGTGAAGTTTTTCAGTCCTCTGCTCGGCGTTCATGCGTTACCTCCTGAACGATGGCGCTCACTATCCTTGGCGATTTCTTTACCAATCAGATGGGGGATGCCCACGACGAGGGCATTTCCCATACAGAAAGCACGGCGGTTGTCCGACATGCCGGTGTTCGTCCAGCCTTTTGGAAAGCCCTGGAGCTGGTCGAGCTCGTCCGGGATGAGTCTTCTATAACGGTCGCCGATTTTCACGACATGTTTAAATCGTGACGCGCCCCTCCCGCCCTCCCCGGTAAGAATTGTTCTCGAGGGCCTATCTATCGGGTCCGGAAAGGCCATCGAGCCTTCTGAATAATGATATTTGAAACCAGTCTTCTTATTAGCTCGAAGCTCCTTCTTGCTGCCCTTCAGATATTCCCATCGGTCGAGGGTCTCATCTGGGATGTAGAACGACTCGGGAACATCGCTTTCTGGAACGAGGACATCACCGAGGGTCTGCCGGGGCCCGTCGTAGTCTTCCGTTATGTCCCACGTGGATACGGCACGCTTTTGCATGACGCCGGCAGCCAGGAATGGAGAGCAAGAGTTGCCCACGCCGAAGGATTTGGTCACGTCGTAGGGATCGTCCCCGATAGCGAAGATGCGTACATTCTCAGGGGAGCGTATCGGAAGGGCGCGGGCCATGACCCCCGTCGTAAGGCGCTCGTTGAGATCCCATTCCGCGTCGGCAAGAGTGCCGTAGATGTAGACGCGCTTGCGCCTTTGGGGGAAGCCGTATTCCGCACTGTTTACGACACGCCACTCCACCGAATAGCCCGCACGTACGAAGCAAGAGAGGATAATCGCGAAATCGCGGCCGCGTTGGGAGGCGGGACTCTTAAGCAGGCGGTCGACGTTTTCTAGCAGGACATAGCGAGGATGCTTGAGCTGCAAGAACCGGTATATATCCCACCACAGAACTCCCTTTTTGCCCTCAATCCCTCCCGCACGAGAGAGCGGCTTAGCGACGGAATAGTCTTGGCAGGGGAACCCTCCGACGAGCATATCGACATCAGGGATGTCAATCTCTCCGTCCTCAAATTGGTCTAGGACCTTGTTGATGTCCTCGTTGATGCAGCTTCCCTCGCCGAAGCGTCTCTCATAGCAGCGCCAGGCAAATTGCTTGGAGTCCGTTCCTGGGGGCTCCCACTGGTTTGCCCAAATGGTTTGGAATGGCCCGGCGGCGGGAAGACGGAAGTTTGGGTCATCGCTGTTGTACCCATCGAGCGCGAGACGAAAGCCTCCCACGCCGGCGAATAGCTCTGCGACTGTAATGGTGTTGCTTGTAGACACTTCTCTCCGTCCGGTAATTGACCGCTCTGTCGGAAGCGGTTTGATGGTGCGATTGTATTTCAACGAGGGCCTGTACCTGTTATCCGACCGATAACCCCTTCGTATTGAGGCGCTGTATCTCGCCTGCAATGTATTTCGAGTTGAACCAAAAGCTCTTCTTGATTACGGGAACCCCATAAGGGGTCATACACGTATCCTCGGCGTTTCTCCCGTGGGGGCGAACATGGCAGCAGCGGTTCTCGGTTGCTTTGACCGATTGATCGGCATGACCGTCGCGCACGCGCCGTTGCATCTCTTTGTAGCAGCGCCTGGCTTCGGGGATGTCACTTTCAGGCATTTGCCAGAAAAGAACACTATCGAGGTGATATTCGTTACGCACCTCATCGTCCTCGCGGAAAATGACCAGCAGATACTTCTGCTCGAGATACCCTCTAAAGTCGCTGTCCTCAAAGGGCGTAACCGCGAGTTTGCAGTAGTCAAACTTGGGGAAAGACATTGGGTACTTGGGAACGCCATTTCGCTTCAGCCTAATGGTCTTGGCGACAATGCCCGCCTTTTCGAACTCAAGAATCTTGGAGTCCTCTGCTACACCCAAGATTCTCCTTGTAATCAGCGCGCTGAGGCTCTTGGGTGGACGCTTGCCTTTCTGCGTGAGCCCGAATATCTCCCCGAGATCCTCTTCGGTGTAGCCAACGTATTTGTCAAAGTGCTGCCGGACAAGCTCGGAGAGCGGCAGCGTGCTCTGCAGCTTGCTTCTGCTGATTTTCTGAGCATCACTCATCCGATGGACAAGAGACATCACGAAGGATTTCTTGAACGCCCAATAACGGGGGATAGCAGGTATGTCCGAGAGCGGCTGCGGCACAGTGCCGGAAGCCAAGCCATCCTTTGCGTAAGCTTCGAGATAGAGCGTATCACCGCTCGAAATCTCATGTGCCCGGCCCGAGCTAATCTTACCGACGACAGTCTCCCAGTCACGCTGAATTGTGTAGGCATCTTCGTCGGGCATTGCCCAGAAGTCGGCAAATTGGAAGATGTAATCGACGGGATTGGTGCATGGCTCATAGAGGTAGGCGAGCAGTAATAGCTTCCCATACTGCTTGCGAACCAAGCTAGTTTCCCAGGGTTCATCGAGGATGTCAGAGAAGCCAATCTTTCCGAGAACAAGGCGGTCTTTGGCAACAAGCTGACCATTCCTGCCTATCTTCACCGGAAAAGCTTTGATTGAAAGAGCTCTTTCGAATGCACCGTCATACTCGCAAAGAGGCTTAGAGGAATTCGCGAAGTACTGAATGATAGCGGCCTCGAAAGGGTCTTCTTCCGAGCTGAAGCTGTCAAGAGAGTCGATACGGGCAACATCACGAAGAGTTTTTCCAACGAGATTCTGAGCAACAGCGACAACGGACCGCTTATCCGCTGACTCGAGACTATATCTTACATCGCTATCCATAACAATCGCCCTTTGGTCGAAATGCCGCAGTATGACACCCTGCTTTGTTCGATTGTAGATTAGTCGAGCAACTTTTCAGAATGGGTTTTGGACGCGTCCCGAAACTTGGTGTAAGCGGCCAGGCGACCGTCGCCCTCACGGGCGCGGCCGCCCCCTAGAATCGTGAGTCACCACAACGTCAGATTCGCGAGAAAGGACGGCCGCAATGGACACTGTACACGAGGGGGCGCTGGCCGCGGCGGGCGCCGTCGCCGCGGCCGGCGTCCGCGCCGACGGCACGATCGACATCAACGCGGCGCTGAGGTCGCTGCTGGAGGGGCTGCTCAACGCCGCGATGGACGAGCAGGCCTCCGAGCTCGGCGTCGCCCGCAACGGCTACCGCGAGCGCCGGCTCGACACCTGCGTGGGCACCGTGACGCTCAGGATACCCAAGCTGCGCGAGGGCAGCTACTTCCCCGAGGACGTCGTGTCGAGGTGGTCGCGCACCGACACGGCGCTGGCCTCGGCGATCTGCGACATGTGGGTCTCCGGGGTCTCGACCAGGAAGGTGGAGGCGGTCGCCGCCGAGATGGGCGTCGAGTCGATGAGCAGGAGCCGCGTCTCCAGGCTGTGCGCCGGCCTCGACGCCGAGGTCGCCGAGATGCGCTCGGCGGACCTGTCCGCCGGGCCGTGGCCGTACCTGTGGCTCGACGCCACCTACGTGCCCTGCCGGGAGGCGGGCGCGGCGCGCTCGGCCGCGCTCGTCACCGCCGTGGCCTGCTCGCTGTCGGGGCGAAGGAGGGTCGTCGGGCTGGCGTGCGTCGACTCCGAGTCCTACCTGTCCTGGCGCGACTTCCTGCTCGGCCTGCGCCGCCGCGGGCTCTCGGGCGTGCGGCTCGTGACCTCCGACGCCCACGAGGGGCTCGCGAGGGCCATCCGCGAGGTCCTCGTCGGGGCCTCCTGGCAGCGCTGCGTGGCCCACCTCGAGCGCAACGTGCGGGACCGCTGCCGCAGGAGGGACGTGGGCGACGCTGCCGTGGCGGCGCTCAAGGCCGCCCTCGCCGAGCGCGACCCCGCGCTCGTGCGCGCCGGCTACCGCCGGGCGTGCGAGCTGCTCGCCGCCGCCGACCCCCGCGACGCGGAGCTGCTCGAGGGGGCGGCGCCGTCCGCCCTCGCCTACCTGGGCTTCCCCCGCGAGCACGCCGTCTGGGTCAGGACCAACAACGTCTGCGAGCGGATGAACTGCGAGGTCAAGCGCCGCACGAGGGTCGTGCAGGTGTTCCCGTCGAGGGACTCGCTCGTCCGGCTCGTCGGGGCCGTGTGCTGCGACCAGAACGACGCGTGGCTCTCGGCCACGAACTTCATCGACCCCAGGACCCTGGCCGAGGGCTACGAGCGCGACCCCCTGCCGGAGGAGCCCGGCGGGATGGAGAGGGTGCTCCGGCTCGTGGGGGAGGCGTTCGACAGGAAGCTGAGGGCGGCGTAGGATCGGCGGGGAGGCTCACCCCCGCGGGAAGGCCCCTACACCACTTTTCGTGACGCGACTTGGGTTTTTATTGCTTACGGTCGAGAGCGAACGTAATCCGTCGCTAAGCGGCCTCACTTTTCACAGCGTTGGGACGAGAGGGGCGAGAAGCGCGCTGGCGGGAAGGGCAAGAAACGCCTCGAAGCCGCCCACCACCTGCCACCGCCGAAAGTACCCGCTGAGGTCCACCTCGTCTCCTCGTCCTCATATGCACTTGCAGCAGTACTCCCAGGGCCACATGAAACCGGCCGAGACCTCGTCAATATCCCAGAGCTTCTCCACAGCCGTGTCAGCAATGATAGAACCATCGAACGTTACCCGCGCCTCACCCCCATCAGGCAGATTCCCCCAGCCCGCGTTCCACAGACAGTAGCGCATGGCACACCCCTGTGAGCAAACCTTTCAACGTATGCTCGTGCCGGCGGATGTTGCACATAATCGCCGGATTGTTAACCTAGGTCTCCATGGTAATCCACAGGTGGTCCTGCTTGTCCAGGCCGAAGTAGTCTAGCCCCAACCCGAACAGGTCGCCCGGAGTCTACATCGCCACCTTAAGCGCCCTCCGCAGAAGAGCTGTAGTCACGGTAATTCCTGTGTGCACTCCCCGCGAGAGAATCGCAATACTGCCGATTCCTAGGTGTCCGTCCACCTCATGCCCGCAACCGGCGCCGACCGACCCGCGGTATACTTTCAGCAATCGACTGCGGAGAGGAACCTCAGCCAAGACGGGACCCCGCCCACAGGGAGGCAACCATGCCGGAGCGCACACCTGTCACCAACGTCATCTTTGACATGGGCAACGTGCTCATGCGCTTCGACGGCCCGTACTTCTCCTCGTGCTTCACCGACACGCCCGAGGACGCCACCGCGCTCAACTCGGCGCTCTTTGGCAGCCCGCTGTGGACGCTGCTCGACTCGGGGACCATCAGCCACGAGACCATGGCGCGCTACGCCCGCGCGCACCTGCCCGAGCGGTTGCACCCCAACCTCGCCGCCTGCCTCGAGCACTGGCCCGAGCGCTCCGATCCCATCGAGCCCGTGAACGACCTCGCCATCCGCCTCAAGGGCGAGGGCTACGGCATCTACGTGCTCACCAACGCCTCGACGCGCGTCATGGAGCAGCTCGCGCACGCGCCCGTCATGCCCTTCCTCGACGGCTATGTGGTCTCCGCCGAGGAACGCCTCATGAAGCCCGACCCCGCCATCTACCGGCTGCTCTGCGACCGCTTTGACCTCGAGCCCGCCGAATGCCTCTTCGTGGACGACAACGAGGACAACTGCACCGGCGCGCGCGTCGCGGGGATGCACGCGTACCACTTCACCGGCAACGTCTCCGAGCTCGAGGCCTGCGCGCGCCTGCTGGGCTGACGTCCCGGAAGAGCCACCGAGGAGCCCCATGTTCACCGATGAGGACAAGAAGCTCATCAGACGTCTCTACCTCTGGCCCAAGCTGGGGAGCTACTTCCTCCTCGCGATCTTCCCCACGCTCGCCGCGTGGGTGATTCTCATCATGATCGACGACATCGCGCTGGAGTCGAGGGGCGCCTACGAGGCAGGTCTCTTCGCGCTTCTTCCCATCGTGATCGTCTACCTGGTCATTTCCATGGTCCTTCTGGTGCGCTCGCGCCACCTCGCCGGCTCCGAGGAGTGGGCCCGCGTCGAGCGAGCCGCGCTCGTCTCGCCCGTTGACGCGAGCACCCCGGGCGAGCTCCATGCCGCCCTGGGCCTTGCCGCAACGGGACGCGTGGCGGAGGCTGTCGGCGAGCGGCAAGGCGACAAGAACCTCGAGGGCCTCGGGGAGACCGCGCAGGCGGCCGCCGGGGCGCTCGGCATCCTGGGGGTCTGGCTGCTCGCGCGCCGCCTGCACGAGGCCGCCCGCCACATCGCGGAGGGCCATCACCTGCCCATGCCCGGGCTCGCGCCGAGGCGGCTCGCCGTGTTTCTCGCCCCCGTGGTCGTTCTTGCGATCGTGTTCGCTCCGCGCTTTGCCTCGTCGGCGGCAGCCATGTCCCAGGCACAACAGGCCGCGTCGGACACCCTCGCCGCAGTTGAGGCGGCGTTCGAGGAGGGCGGATGCGGCTACGTCTCCGTCGATGACCCGAGCGAGGGCTACCAGAGCTACGGGTATCGAGCCTATGGCTATACGCTCGACATCGGGGACCCAGGGACGTCCAGCCTGTGCGTGAGCACCGATGAGGACGGCGTGGTAGAGACGCTCGACTTCCACACGGACTTCGACCTCTCCCTCATCCCGGAGGAGAACCTCGCGCGCGCGGAGCGCGACTTCGAGCTGCTCTCTGGGATGGTGTCCGGGCTCGACGTGCCCGTCGTCGCGAACGGCCTGCTCGCGGCCGAGCCCACCTTCCCGGAGGAGTTCGTGGAGCGGTTCTGCGCCGGCTCGTACTACGACGACCTCATCGTGCGCTACGAGACGGCGGACGGCCTGCGCGTGACGGTGAGCTACGAGACGGACCCCGAGGACGAGTACGACGAGTACAGCAGCTCGTACGTCTACCTGACCTTCAGCGCAGAGTAGGCACGACTCACACAAGGCGCCCCCAGGCTTCCCGTTGCCTGGGGGCGCAGCGCTGGAAGGCGCGAGCTGGATACCTTAGCCGTAGATCTTCTTGGCGTTCTTCTTGCTGATGAAGTACGTGAAGAGGAAGCCGGCAAGCGCGGAGACCGCAATGGTGGCAAGGCAGAAGAAGAAGTTCGTCATGTCACCGTCGGGCGAGATGTAGGTCGGCGAGGTCATGAGGCCAGGGCCAGCCCAGGAGTACTGCTTGAGGTCGAACAGCGCACCGAACATGGCGCCCACGGCAGCGCCGAGCGTGGCACCCAGGAAGGGCTTGGCAAAGCGCAGGCAGATACCGTAAAGGGCAGGCTCGGTGATGCCGAGAATGGCAGTGATGCCGGAGGACATGGAGAGCTGACGGGTCTCGCTCTTCTTGGTGAGGAACCACACGGCCAGGGCCGCGCCGCCGATGGCGGAGTTGCCGGCGAGACCGCCCGGGCAGAAGAGGTTGTCAAAGCCAACAGCGTTCATATAGTTCATGTTGATGGCGTAGACCGCCTTGTCCATGCCCGTGATGATGCCAATCGGGCAGAAGGCACCCCAAAGAGCGCTTGCCACGAACTTGGCGTTGGTCTGGAGCCACTGGAAGACGACAGAGAACCCGGTGCCGGCAACGTAGCCCAGCGGGCCGAGGACGAGAAGGACGACCGGAACGGTAATGAGCATCGTCACCAGCGGAAGCAGGAAGTACTGCATGTTCTGCGGGATGACCTTCTTGAAGAAGTTGAAGATGACCGCCATGAACGGCACGCCAAGCATGATCGGCAGGAAGGTGCCGTTGTAGGAAACGGTGTAGACAGGAATCCCAAAGAAGTCGAGGCCCTCGACGCCGTTGATGGTCGAGTAGAGCAGCGTCATGCCAAGAAGGGCGCCAAGAGCGGGACGGACGCCGAGCTTGTCAGCAGCAGACCAGCCGAGGGCGATGGGCATGAAGTAGAAGCCGGCGTTGGCGAGACCGTTGAAGATGGTGACCACACCGCTCTCAGCGTCAAGCCCAAGGAAGGTGGTGCAGATGGTCAGGAAGGCCATGACCATACCGCAGCACATGTAGATCGGAATGACCGGTCCAACCGTGCCGCCGAGGAAATCCATCACCTTGCGTCCGATGCCCTTCAGGCGGTCGGTCGTGGAGAGCATGGCGGCATCCTCCTTTGTGGCCGCCGCAGCGGCGGCTGCGTCACCAGGGTCGGAGGTGGGACCCGAATACCCGGTGATCTTAAGGAACTCCTCGTAGATGTTCTCAATGTCGCCACCAACGATGACCTGGACCTCCCCACCGCCGATGTTGCGATAGCCATAGACGCCCTCCACAGCATCAAGGCCCTCGAAGTTGATCTTGCTCTCGTCGTGCGCCTGCATGCGCAGTCGGGTCGCGCAGTGCGTCGCGAACTTGATGTTGTCGAGACCTCCCATGTTCTCGACGACACCGTCAATCAGTGCCTGGTACTTCATTGACGCTCCTTTCCCTTCCACCGGGACACCACAATGCCTGTCAAGCTGCGTCGCTCCTACTCGAGGTTCGCATGCAGCCGAAATGCCTCATCAGTTGGTATGGAGAGCCGCTCTCCCAGCGGGTTCACGAGCGCGTCCCCCAGAAGCAGGATGGACTGCTCGAACTCCGAGCCTCCGGCAAGGACGGGCTTCTCCATGCCCTCGTAGTTCTCCTTGGTCGTAAAGGCCGGAATCTCAACGACAAGGTCGCTGAGCTGCCCGAGCGTTGAGGTGGCCTTGATCGTGAAGCACGCCACCTTGCCTCCGAGCTTCTTGGCTTTTTCGGCGACGCGCACAACGCTTCCGGTGGTACCGGAGCCCGAACCAGCAATGAGCAGGTCGTTGGGACCAAACGCAGGAGTAGTGACGTCGCCCACAACATACGCGGTCAGCCCGAGGTGCATAAAACGCATCGCGATGGCGCGAAGTGCGAGAAGTGAACGACCCGCGCCCGTCACAAAGATGCGATCGGCAGAGAGGATGGCCTCGCCCAGGGCATCTAACTGCGATTCGTTGACTCGGGATAGACAGTCAGTGAGCTGCTGCGCGCCCAAGACCGCGCACTTCGCGGCATCTGAGCCAATGCTCGCCATTTCAACCTCCCTACGCCTCGGCGTTGTACGCGTCGATGGCGGCGCGCACCTTGGATGCTGTGGAAACGCGATCGTCCTGGGCGCAGATGCCCGCACCCACGATGATGACCTCGGCCGCAGAGGAGAGCGCCTGGTCCAGCGTCTCGAGCTTGATGCCGCCGGCAATGGCCTTTGGCGTTGCGTACGGCTCAAGCGCGCGCAGCTCCTCAACAGGGTCCGCGCCCTCCTCCTGGCGCCCGTACCCCACGTGGCAACACAGGTAGTCAGCGCCCATCGCATCGACCTCGGCGCCGCGAGCGGCGATGTCCGCAACGTTGCAGAAATCCGCGAGTACCTTCACGCCGCTCTGGTGACCGAGCTCAATCGCCTCACGCATCGTGTTGTCATCTGTGGCGGCGAGCACCGAGAACATGTCGCAGCCGGCCTCAATGACGGAAAGGGGAACGCAGCTGCCCCCGTCCATCACTTTTATGTCCGCAAAGACGATCTTGTCGGGACACGCCTGCCTGATGGCTCGCACGGCATGGGCGCCCTCGGCAACGATGAGCGGGGTGCCGACCTCGATGATATCGGCGTAGGATCCAACCTCAGAGACGATCTCGAGCGCGTCCTTGGTGCTCAGAACGTCAATCGCAAGCTGCAGCTTCTTGTTTCCCATTGCACACTCCCCCTACTCGAAGTCCAGGAGCCCCATGATCTTGTCGACGTACTCGTCGGGATGAGGCAGGTAGTCAAAGCGATCCGAATGCGACACGAAGCTCTCGTACGCCCCGCGAGAGAATTCGATTCCGAGCTCGGGACACTCATGGACCGTTGCGCGCCGAATCGCCGGCAGGTCGCGGTAACGGTCATTGGCCACGAGCTCGAGCTGTCCACGCTCGTCGCGCAGCGCGTAGTACGCCATGCCGTGATGCGCCTTGACCGAGTCGTAGAGGACCGGGCAGGGCACGTAGGCCAGATTCGAGAAGACCAGCGGGCCCTCGCCGGCGTTGATCGAGCAGTGCCCGTAGTTGGGCGGGACGACCAGCGTCTGACCGGGCTCGACCGTCACCGCGACGCAGTCCCTGACGCGAGCCCCCTCGGGGTTCTCCTCAAAGTCGTCAGAGCGCTGGAGCATGAAGAGCGCCGTGCCGAGAAGGACCTCGTACACCTCGCCATAGGTGTTCGTGCGCGCCTCGTTCCAGCCGTGGTAGTGGCCAGAGGTCTTCTTTGGCTCGCCGGCCACGGCGCCAGGTGCGATGACGGTGATGTCGTAGGAGATGAGCTCGCGCTCGAAGAGCTCTCGGTCGCATGGCCGCGCGATGGCTCGGTAGGTATCGTAAGCCCACTCGGCGCCCTGCTCGCCCACGTCGACACGAAAGAGTCCCTGCATGTCAGCCACCTGCTTGTGACCCGTGCCCTTGAGCTCAAGCCCGTCTCCCAGCTCAAGCGCCCCCTCGGCCGTCAGGCTCAGCGGAAGCCCGCTCCTCGAGAGATTGGCCTCAGACATCCTTTGCCTCCCTTGCCGTAGTGATACGCATCCTGAGCAGTGAATGGAGTATTACTTCACGAAGTAGTCTACAACACTTCACAGAGTTTTACTACACGATATCGTCAAAGAAGATTCGACTTCTTTCCGTCTTTGCATTTACTAGTGTTTACCTCGTATTTCTATGCAACTGAACTATCTTTCAGCTGCTCATGCCATGCCGTTCACGCGCACTTAGCGACCGTTCACGGATAGTGTTCAACTGTCTCATATGCTCTTTCGAGAAGTGAGACTTCACCCTCGTCACCCATCCGCTATCCTGAAAGCGAACGCCTTTGTGAAGCTATACTCTGCAGAGAGCACAACAGCGACGAGAGGGACATCATGGTCGTAGCTGACATCAAGCGCGCCTACAGCGAGATGCACGGCGCCGAGCGAAAGGTCGCTGACTTCATCCTAGCCTACCCGCAGCGCGTCACGCAGATGAGCATGGCGGAGCTCTCGGCCGAGACCGAGACCAGCGATGCCACCATCATGCGCATGTGCCGCAGAATCGACCAGTCGGGCTTCTACCAGCTCAAGATAAACCTCGCCATGGAGGCGAACGAGGCAGTCGCAACACTCGACGCGAGCCTCGCGGACGAGAGCGCGCCCGCCGACGTCGTTTCGCTCGTGGACGTCATCGCCGCAAACGTCGCGCAGCTCTCCAAAGACATCTCCATGGAGCAGGTCGAGGAGTGCGTTCGCCTCATCGCGGGCGCTCGCACGGTCTTCTCGTTTGGCTGGGGAAACACGAGCATTGTGGCGGAGGACTTCGCCCAACGCGTCATGCGCTACGGTGCGAACACCTTCACGAGCGACAACATGGAGTACATGATGCGCGGCATCGTCCTGGGCTCCACGGACGACGTCCTCGTGGCCTTCAGCCGCTCCGGAGAGTCGATCTACACGGCAGAGTGCTGCAAGCTCGCGCGCGCAAACGGTCTCAAGGTCGTCGCCGTCACCGGAGACGAGCGCTCCTCCGTGGCGAAGCTCGCCGACCTTGTTCTTCTCGTCCGCCCCATGAACGACGTCATGAACACCTGGGGCAACACCTCGCACGCCTACGAGCTCGTGCTTGTTGACATCCTGCTCTACTTCCTCAAGGACCGGCTCTCCTCCTTCGAGCTCGGTACCAAGAGCGAGGCTATTCTCGGCCAGTTCAAGAACTAGCCCGTCGAGAAGAACGTCCCGTCACGCCCCTCCGACGCGCGGCGCGGCGCCTGCGCGCTCGAAACAAGGAACGGGGCCGCCCCGCAGGACGACCCCGTCGCATCCCTCTCGGCACGTACTAGAGCGAGCGTGCCACCTCAACGATGTGCGCGACGGAGAGGCCGAGCTCGTCGAGCAGCTCGCTTCCGTTGCCAGACTTGCCAAAACGGTCCTGGACGCCAACGCGGCGCACGGGAACCGGACAGCGCTCCGAGACGAGCTCCGCCACGGCAGATCCCAGCCCACCGATGACCGAGGCCTCTTCCACCGTCACGATCGCACCCGTCGTGCGAGCGCAGTCGAGGACCAGCTCCTCGTCAAGCGGCTTGATCGTGTGCATGTTCACGACACGAGCCTCAACGCCGGCGCCCGCCAGCTCCTTTGCCGCCTCGAGGGCACGAGGGACCATCATGCCACACGCGATGATGGAAAGGTCTGACCCCTCGCGCAGCACCTCCCCCTTCCCCAACTCGAAGTGATAGCTCTCGGGATCGTGGACGGTCGGCGAGGCGAGGCGAGCCATCCGCAGGTACATTGGTCCCACGTGCTCCGCCGCCGCAAGCGTTGCCGCGCGCGCCTCGACGTCATCGGCAGGCACGACCACGGTCATGTTGGGCAGGGCCCGCATGAGCGCGATGTCCTCCATCGCCTGGTGAGTGCCGCCGTCCTCGCCACAGCTTGGGCCTGCGTGCGTGCCCACGATCTTCACGTTGAGGTTCGAGTAGCAGACGGTATTTCTCACCTGGTCGAACGCCCTGCCAGTCGCAAAGACCGCGAACGTCGTGGCAAAGGGAACCTTCCCGCACGAGGCAAGGCCGGCAGCGGTTCCGACCATGTCCGCCTCGGCGATGCCCATGTCGAAGAAGCGCTCGGGGCAGGCGCCCTTGAACGCTGCCGTCTTAGTGGCTCCGGCGAGGTCGGCGTCCAGGACCACAACGTCAGGGTTCCTCTCGGCAAGCTCGACCAGCGCGTTTCCGTACGCAACTCGGGTTGCTTCGTTCATGCTCTCTCCTTGGGTTAGCTGGCGGTGCCAGCGACTTGACGGTGGCTCGGCTACAGGGCGGCTATCTCGGCGAGGGCAGCGGCTGCCTGCTCCGCACTGGGTGCCGTTCCGTGCCAGCCGACTTGGTTCTCCATGAACGAAACCCCCTTGCCCTTCACCGTCTCGCAGACGATGAGCGTGGGACGTCCGCTCGTTCGCTTCGCCTCGTCGACGGCGTCACTGATCGCCTGGCAGTCATGGCCGTTGACCGTGAGCACGCTCCAGCCGAAGGAGCGGAACTTCTCCTCAACAGGACGGATGCTCATGACCTCGTCGTTAGTACCGTCAATCTGCAGGTTGTTGTGGTCGAGCAGGGCGATGACGTGGTCGAGGCCATAGTGAGCGCTGCTCACGGCCGCTTCCCAAATCTGCCCCTCCTGCACCTCGCCATCCCCCATCACGCAGTAGACGTAGTAGTCCTTGCCGTTCAGACGACCGGCAAGCGCCATGCCATTGGCCACGGAGAGCCCCTGGCCGAGCGATCCCGTGCCCATGTCAACGCCGGGAGTGTCGTTCATGTTGGGGTGACCCTGCAGGTGGGACGTGCTCTTACGCAGGGTGAGCAGGTCCTCGCGCGGGAAGTAGCCGCGCTCCGCGAGCGCAGCGTAGAGCGCCGGTGCCGCATGGCCCTTGGAGAGGACGAGGCGATCGCGATCCTCCCAGCGCGGATCCTCCGGTCGCACGTTCATCTTCTCGAAGTACAGCGTGGCAAGGATGTCGCACACAGAGAGCGATCCGCCCGGATGGCCCGATCCGGCGGCGGCAATCGACTCGATGATGTCACGACGCATGGCCTTGGTGACGGCCCTCATGTCGTTCTTCACGTTCTTCTCCTTTGGGACGTTGGATTTGGCGAGGCTACTCGAGATTCGAGTGCCGGGAGAACATCTCCTCGTTCGAGCTCGAGCGCTCCATCATTGTGAGGACAATGGCGTCGCCCGCAATGAGAATCCCCTGCTCGAACAAGGAAGCCATCGGCTGAACGGACGTGAACGCACTGTCCTGCTGGTGCTTGCTCGGTGCCTTGAGCGTAATGGTGCCCTCCGCCATGCTCGCAAGCGGAGAGCCGGGCGTGCCCGTGAAGACGAGCACCTTGCCGCCCAGGGCGTGCGCCTTCTCGGCAATGTCCACGAATTGCTTGGTCGCCCCGGAGCCGGAGCATATGACGAGCAGGTCGTCCGGACCAAAATTGGGCGTGTTCGTCTCTCCGAGCACATAGACCTCGCGGCCCATGTGCATGAGGCGCATCACAAAGGACTTGCCGGCAAAGCCCGCGCGACCGAGCGCGTGGAAGAAAATCTTGTCGGCTCCTTCGATCAGGGTGATTGCCCGCTCCACCTCCTCCTCGCTCACCTGGGAGAGCAGTGCGTCAAGCTCAGAGAGGATCGTGCGAGCGCTGTCTTGAAATCCCACCTGTTCCTCCTATCCGCGCGGCGGGATGCCTCCCGCCCACTCTTGGCACGTAGTCACGCAGCCGGGTTGCCTGCGCTATGTGAAGTATTACTCTGTGTGTAGTGTAACGCACTGCGTGAAGTTTTACTCTGTGAATTGCATTTCCATTTTCTTTAGGTAATCACACCGTTTACCGTTAGAAATGAGCCGTTCAGAGCTGTATACAGCCTATGCGCCCGTGAGAGCGCGAGGTTTTGCTCCACATGGAAGCGCTCATTGGATAGAATCGCTTTGTCAGTAACTCGGAGTTTTGCTCTGTCATATGGAGCCCAACAGGAGGGGCAGCATGGGACTGTTCGATTTCCTCAAGAAGGCAACTGAGCCGGCGATTCCGGAGGCGGTCCGCACCACGGGCGGGCCGGGCGTCGTTCATGCCCCCGCCACGGGTCGCGTCGAGCCCATGGCGAGCCTACCCGACCCCGTCTTCGCTGGCGGCGCGATGGGCCTCGCAACGGGCGTCTGGCCCGAGCGGGGCGTTGCATTTGCCCCCATCTCTGGCACGCTCACCATCGCCATGCCGCACGCGTTCGGTATTGTGAATGACGAGATGGAGGTTCTCGTCCACGTAGGCGTTGACACCGTTGAGATGAACGGGGAGGGCTTCGAGGTCCTCGTCGAGAAGGGCCAACAGATCGAGGCCGGAAGTCCCCTCGTCACCTTCGACCGAGACAAGGTCGCGGCGGCAGGATACCCCGACGTCGTCATCACCATCGTCATGAGCACGGCAGACGTTGAGGCGCGTGGTGGCAGCGCGAGCGCCTGTGCCGAGAAGCATATCGAGGCAGGTGCCCCGCTTATGCGCGTGGAGGGCTAGCACGGCGTCGCCCCAGGCTCGGGCGGCGCGAGGAGCTAGGCAGGCCGCGCAATCAGCGAGACGACAATCCACAGGCCGATGAGAACCAGGGAGAGGACAATCTCCGCGCGCACCTCCTGGCCCAACGTGTAACGTCTGAGCTGCGGGAAGATCCTCCTCAGTGGACGACGATCCAAGATCAGTGCGCACCAGGTCGCAAACAAGGGAATCATGAAGCCCGCGTAGGAATAGGCCAGGTACCACAGCGGCCAGCTCGCGTTCTCGGGCGTGGGATCCACGATTGCCATCACGCATCCGGCGATAAGAACGACCAAAAAGAGCACGCAGAGGATGTCCCAGGCCACGCCCACGGGCCTCGGCACGCGAGCGAGCATGGAGCAGAGGCGCTCGCGCAGGCCAGGCCTCTCGAACGTGGGCGGCTCCGACGGGTCGCCCTTCTCGGCAGGAATCGCTTTGAGCAGGGCGTCCCTGAGCTCGCGGGGACCGGCATAGCGCGCGGCGGGGTCGAACTGCGTGGCGCGGACGATGACCTCGCGCACGCCCTCCGGGATCCCCGACCCCGTGAAGCCGCCCTCGCGGTCGCGCGCCGTGGGCTCGCGACCGGTGAGGCAGAAGAAGAGCAGCATCCCGAGGGCATAGACGTCGCTCGCCACAGAGGTCTGCCCAAAGCCGAACTGCTCCGGCGGGGCGTACGCGCGCGTGCCGAACCGAACGGTGTCGCGCTCCGCGCCCTCCTTGTACGAGCGCGCAATCCCCAGGTCAATGAGGGTGACACCGCCCTCCGAGACCATGACGTTGCTCGGCTTGAGATCTCGGTGGACGAGCGGCGGGTCAAAGCTCTCGGAGAGTTCCGCCACGGCTTCGCAGAGCTCCGGGAAGAGACGCAGGGCGAGCGTCAGGCGAGCGCCGGCGTTCGCCGCGCCGCGGATTTCCTCGGCAAGCGTCTTGCCGCTCACGTGCTCCATCACCACCACGAGCCGGCCGTCCTGACGGCTGCAGTCCACGATGCGCGGAAGGTGCGGAAGGCGCCGTCCCGCACGCTGCGCCTCGAGAACCTTCTCGTACACGTCGCCCAGCCCGGGGGCGAGGCGCTTGCGCACAAAGGGGCCCAGCTCGGCGCCGTTTTTGCCCACAAAGTAGACGCGCTCCGTGGTCTCGAGGTCGCCCTCCTTGAGCACGGCGTCCACGCGATAGCAGCTGTCGCGCTCGAGCGCGGCGAGATAGTTTGAGAGTTCATCTTCCATGCGGCAATCCTAGCATAGGGATACTTTGCATGGCCGCAAAAAACTACAGAAAAGTGGCGCCCGGTCTTTCGCCAACAGGCAAAACACCGGGCGCTGACCCACTTGTCTGTAGTTTTTTCGGCCGCCGTCTAGCAGATGGTGCGCTCCCCGAAGCGGTAGAGCTCCTCGTTGACCTTCTGCAGGGAGCACCCTCGGTCAATGCAGAAGATGATGATCGCGTCGCGCCGGTCCTTGCAGTAGAGCTCGGAGGCGCCCGCCGCCGTGAGCGCCCGGTTGGTCTCGCGCAGGGTGAGCGCCATCGCAAAGGCGATCTGCAGCACCTTGTCACGGCTCGGGTGGCGCGTGCCCTGGAAGATCTGGTAGCCAAAGGTGTCGTTGAGGTTTGCCATGCGCACCACGCGCGAGCGCTCGAGGCCCTTCTCGGCGAGGAGCTGGCCCAGGTACTCGGCGAGGGTGCGGCCGCGCGGGTCGCGCTCGTCAAGGTAGGACTCTATGCTCGGCGCGGAGAGGAGCTCGTCCAGGAGCTCCTCGGTCAGCGGCTCGCTCATGGGCGCCCGGCCTCCCTTCTCGCGGGGTTAGAACCCCGTGACGTCAATGAGCTCGAAGGTCGCCACCTCGTCCGGCGAGGCGGTGCCCACGGCCTCGAACTTCCACGTGCCGCCCGGCTGCAGGTTGTTGGTGTTGGCAAGCGCCGTCCCGATCTGAGCCCCGTCGGCATCGTAGAGGTTGTACTCGACCTGAATGTAGCTCACCTCGTTGTCGGTGTTGTTGGTCAGCGTGCCATTGATGAAGACGCCGTAGGGATTGGACGGGTCCAGCTGCTCGTCTGTGACGGTGTAGGGCTCCTGCTCCTCCGCCGGCTGTTCCTCGGGGGCCGCCTGATTCGTTCCAGCGGCGGCGTCGGCAGAGTCGCCCGTCCCTGTCGTGCCCGTGCCTGAGCCGCCGCCCATCATTGAGCCCACACCCCCGATGACGACAAGTGCAACGAGCACAATGAGCACGGTCCTTCCGATTCCCCGCTTGCCCTCTTTAGCCATGAACGTTCCTTTCCTCGTGCCCCTCGCAGGGCGATTCTCCTGGCACGTCCCACGGTATCGGCCAGTGCGAACGATTTCATTAGCTGAGAGCTAATCAGAGGTGGTAGCCCAATTCTGAACAGCCGAAAAGGGAATACGCTGCCAAGAATTCCAAAGGAGAAGAAGCTGCGCTCGATGGGCGCTGCCTGGTTCGTCTCGTACGCCTATCGCACGCCGCGATGAGAGCGAGCCTGCAGGCCCCCTTCGTCTCCAAATCCCTTACAGCCTCACGCCCGCCAGCGCAGGGCTGCCGAGCACGTACCGTTCGATCGGGGTCTGTTCCCCGCACCCGTAGAGCAAACCCGCCGCCTCCGGGCAGAGCGCTCGGAGCAGCCGGTTAAGTTCCGGTCTACCTCGCCGGGGAGAGCCAGCGGCCCGCCCACTCGTTCACGGGGGCGCACCGCGCGATTTCGCTGGCTTGCGGAAGAGGCTGTTCGGGCACAGCCGCCATCGAACACCTCCAATTAACATAATTCAGGCCCGGTGACATGCTACGCAGCGGTCATCCCGGGCCCATCTGGTACATAAGCTACCTGTTTACGCGAATTCCAACAAGCGGCTCTCCGGGCCGCCATCATGCCATCACCCCCTCGGGTCCGCCGCGCCCGGGACCGCGGGCGCCAGCGCTGTGCACGCGTCCGGCGCGGTATGCTAGACGGACGCTTCGTTCGCACGGGAGGTCCCATGGCACAGAAACTCACGGAGCAGGAGCAGGCCACGGTGGTCGCGCTCGCAAAGCTTCTTGGCAAGGGGCTGCCCGCGCAACAGCGCGGCAACGCGGGGGGAATCGCGAGCGGGCTCGTCCGCCTGCGCAAGAACCCCATCGCCGCCGACGACGTCCGTGCCGTTATCGAGCGCTACGACGGCGACGAGGAGACGCTCTCCTCCCTCGTTGAGCTTGGCGTCCTCTCCCCCGCCTCCGGAGGGGCGGACGGCTACGCACTCGCCGTGCCCGAGGAGGACGGCAGCCTCGCGGCAACGGCGCACCGCGACGTGACACGAGCCCAGGCCCACCGAGGGCCCGCCCGCTCGCTCTCCCACCTCGACTGCGTTCGCAAGCAGACCCCTGAGCTCGGCGAGGTCCGCCGCCAGATCATCGGCCTCGACCCGCGCATGTGGATCAACGGCTGGCTGCTCAGCACGCCCGACGCCTTCCTCCTCTATGAGCGCGAGCTGCGCGCCATCGACGCGATGCTCGCCGGGAGGCCCGCGCTCGGCGACGGCACCATGAGCTGCCGCGAGCTCTCGTACCGCATCTTCGGGGACGAGAAGTTCCTCGGGCTCGAGTCGGACGGCCGCAAGCTGCTGCACCTCATGGGCATCTCGGACCTCGTGACGTTCCGCCCTCAGATGAAGCTCGAGCTGCTCCACCACGTTCCCAAGTACCACCGCCACCTGCGGCTCGTTGTCACGGAGAACCTCGACCCCTGGGTCAACGTGCGCACCGCCCTCTTCCGCGAGGGTCGCAAGCGCATCCTCGGCGAGCGCGTCCACGGCGTCGTCTTTGGCAACGGCTACATCGTGGATGACCCGCACAAGCTGCCCGACCTTATCGCCAGCTTTGGCGCCGAGGACGTCACGGTCCTCTACTGGGGCGACCTCGACCGCGCGGGCCTGCTCATCCTCGAGCGGCTCGAGCGGGCGGCGGAGGGGCGCTTTGCGGTCGAGCCCTTTGTTGCCGCCTACCGCCTCATGATCCAGCGCGCGATGGAGCGCTTCCCCGAGCCGCTCGACAACGAGCCCACCGACCAGCGCAGCGTCCCCGCGACGGGCCTCGGCTCGCTCGAGGGCCGGCTCAAGCCGCGCGAGGCGGACTACCTGCGCGCCGTCATCGAGGGTGCGCGCCTCATCCCCCAGGAGATCCTGACCGCGGCGGACCTGTAGCGCCCAGCCGCAGGACCGCGCGGGGCGCTACCCCTCGAAGGGCACGACGTGGGCGACCGCGTCCGCGGGGCGAATCCGCGCGCCGTCGTTGTCGAGGTCCACGAGCACGTAGCGGTCGTTGCCCATGCCGAGCTCCTTCATGTAGGAGAGCTGGCGCAGGCCGTGACGGCTCTCGATGCGCTCGACGAGGTCGTGGTGGTCCTCCTCGCGCATGGCGTAGACGAGGTCCACGCACGCCTGGTCGACGGCGAGAATGTCGGTCGAGGCGAGGATGCCCACGTTCGGCGTGACCACCGGGGCCGCAAGCGTGCCCTCGCAGTCGCAGCTCACGGACATGTTGCGCATGACGTTCACGAAGGTGATCCGCCGGCCAAAGCGATCGCGCACCGACTTGGCCGACTCCATCATGCGCTCCATGAACTCCTCGCGCGCGATGTCCCACATGTCGTCGGAGCCGGGCGAGGTGTGGATCCACATCTTGCCCACGCGCCCGTCGGCGCAGCCGATGCCGATGTTCTTTGCAGAGCCCCCAAAGCCGCCCTGGTTGTGACCCTTGAAGTGGGTGAGCACGACGAGCGAGTCGTAGTTCAGGAGGTTGGCGCCAACGCTCATCTCGTGGAACCACTTCCCGCCCGTCACGGGCAGCAGCGCCGTGCCCTGCTCGTCGAGGATGTCAACCGGCGCGAAGGTCCATCCGTTGTTCGCGAGCGTGGCGCGGTGCTGCTCGGTGGTGTAGCGGTCGCCCTCGTAGTAGGTGTTGGTCTCCACGATCGAGGCGCCGGGGAGGTCGGCCTCCAGGAGCGAGGAGACCCAGTCGCGCGGGAGGATGTTGGGGCCGTCCTTCTCGCCGGTGTGCAGCTTCACGCCCACCTTGCCGCAGACGTTGGCGCTCACCTGCTCGTAGGCGCGACGCAGGCCCTTCGCGGAGAGGTCGCGCGTAAAGTAGACGATCGACTCGTTGCCAGTGCGCTCTGCGTAGGGCACGTAACGGTCGCCGCCCGTTGCGGGCACGGGGCTCTTCTCTGCCATGCTTCCTCCTTCTGCGCTCTGTTCCGTCATGCTCATTCTACGCCCCTGAGCAGGGCGAGAGGCTCACGTGAAGCTACTTGTCCGCCATCAGCCAGTCAAGCATCTCCGGGAGGTGCGGGCCCACGAAGTCAAAGCTGTGCTCGCCGGGGGCCTCGGTGTACTCGACCTCCGCTCCGAGCTCGCGGAGCGCCTCCGCGAGGCTTCGGTTGGAGCGCACGAGCCAGTCCTCCGTCCCCACCATGAACTTGACCTGCGGGAACGACGGGACCTCACCCGCGGCAACGTGCTCCGCGAGGCGCGCGGCGAGCCAGCGGGGGTTGAGGTCGCTCTCGCGCGTGCGGTCGAGGTCGCCGAAGATGGCCGCCTCTCCACGCATGTTCCCGCGCTCGGCCACCTCCTCGGGGCTCACCTCAAAGAAGTGGACGGCGCCCGAGAAGACCGCGATCTTGCCGAACGTCTCAGCGTGCAGGAGGCCGTTGCGCAGCGCGCCGTAGCCGCCCATCGAGAAGCCCCCGATGAAGGTGCGCGAGCGCTCGCGGGAGAGACAGAACTCGTCGCGCGTCACCTGCACGAGCTCGTCGGTGACGTAGGCCGAGAAGTCCCCGTAGGGGTACTCGGGGCCACCAACGGGCAGCCAGAAGCTGTTCTCGCCCTGCGGTATGACCACGGCGAGGCCCCGGTCGGACGCCCAGCGCTCGATGCGCGTGTTGAGCGGCCAGGTGTCACAGCTGTTCTGCAGTCCGTGGAGGAGGTAGAGCGTGGGATAGGGCTTGGCGCCCCCGCGGTCGAACGGAAGGACCACGTTGACGGGAACGTCGCGCTTGAGCTCGCGCGAGCGGAACGTCATGCGCAGGATGGCCATGAGGACCCCTTTCCATACGACGGAACGGAGACAGCGCACGCGACGCACGTCTCCGTGAACGTGATTTAAGTATACATCTGTCTACCTGTAATGAGACAGCGAGAACCCCGGGCAGGCGCCGCGCGCCCGGACGCGCTACGCGCTACATCCGCGCGAGCTCGTCGGCGATGTCCAGGCAAACCTCCTCAGCCTGCGGCTCAAAGCCAAACAGGTCAAGGAAGCCGTGGTCACAGCCGCAGTAGCGCACGAGGCGCACGTCATTGCCGAGCCCGTGCAGGCGACGCGCGAAGTACTCGGCGGCGACGCGCAGGTAGTCGTACTCGGAGACGGCAACGGTAATCGGCGGGAAGGCGCGGAGCTGCTCGTCGGTCGCGTATACGACCGATACGAGCGGGTCGTCGAGCGTGGTCTTGCCCTGAACGTAGACGCTCTCCTCGCTCGTCGCCCCCGCGCTCGCCCGGATGCGGTCGATGCGGCTCCACGCGAGCTCTCGGTCCTCCTCGGCGACGGGGTAGCAGCCCTCATCCCAGCGGTAAAGGCTCTGCGTGCGGTAGTCGCTCGAGTCGCACGACGGGAAGAGCAGGTATGCGCGGCGGATGAGGTGCCCCGCGTCCTTGAGCAGGCAGGAGCAGGTGAGCGAGCCTCCCGCCGAGTCACCGGCGACCATGATCCGCTCAGGGTCGGCGCCGAGCTCCTCGGCGTGGTCGCGCACCCACTCGATGGTTGCCACAGCGTCCTCGATGGCTGCCGGGAACGGGCACTCGGGCGCGAGGCGGTAGTCCGGGAACACCACGAGCGCACCCGACCGCTCGGCGATGAAGCGCATCTGGTTGTGGTAGATGCGCTCGGTGCCAGCCGTGAAGCCGCCTCCGTGAAGGAAGACGAGGACCCTGGCGCAGGCGGGAGCTGACGCAGCACGGTACGTGAACACGTCGATCCGGTGCGTGCCGCCCACCCCGATCAGCCGCTCGGTCTCGACGACCTCGCCGGTGGTGAGGTCGCGCGTGACCTTGTCAGGGCGCCACCGCTCGTTGGCGAGACTGTAGCCTCCCGCGCGCTCGGCACGCTCTGCGAACATGGCCCGCTTGCGGGCGGCCACCTCGCGGACGCGCGGGTCGAGCACGTGCTCGCGGTTGTCGTCGGGGATGGGCTTCATCACCACGGGCACCCCGTCAACGTCCTCCGTGCGCTCCCGCTCCCGCATCGCAGCAACGAGCGCGGCGTCGTAGGTGCGATTATCCTCCATCGGTCCCCCTATCGAACGTGCGCGACGAGCGGGGCTGCGGCGTCGCTCGTGACGCTCGCGTACCCGTCGGCGCTGAGCAGGATGGTCACGACGGTCGCGTCGATGCCCTCGGCCGAGAAGAGCGCGGCATCGAAGGCAGCAAGCTCAGCGCCGGCCTCGACGCGCTGGCCCGTGGAGACGCGCACGCTGATGCCCTTGCCGCCGAGCTTCACTGAGTCGATGCCTATGTGCACCATGACCTCGGCCCCGTCATCGGTGGTGATGCCGATCGCGTGGTTCGTCGCAGCAATCATGGTAATGGTTCCCGCCACAGGCGCGCGCACGACGCCGTCGTCAGAGGCGAGCCCAAAGCACGGGCCGAGCGTACCGTTGGCAAAGGTCGCGTCGGAGAGCTCAGCCTGCGGCACAAAGGATCCGGTTCCGGGCAGGGAGAGGGAGAGGTCGGCCGTGGACAGGGAGCGCTGCTCGGGGGCGGCGGGGGCGGCGTGCGCCTCGGCCTCCTCCTCGGCCTCGTCCTCGTCGTAGACGGAATCGTCAAACCCGAAGGCCCACACGGTCACGAAGGACAGCACCGCGATGACGGCAAAGACAATGAGGACGTTGTAGAAGTTGGGCCAGTCCATCGTGGCGCCGTTGCCGAGGAACAGCAGCAGGCCGGGGATTGACTGCGAGCCGTAGCCATAGGAGTGCAACCCGAGGATGCCTGCGACGAGGCCGGCAAGCACAGACGTGACGGTCAGCGCGTAGAACGGGCGACGCATCTTGTACGCAACGCCGTAGACGGTGGGCTCGGAGATGCCGCCGATCAGGCCGGAGAGCATGGCCGGGATGGCAATCTGGCGGCAGCGGTTGTTGCGGGACTTGATGGCAACGGCCAGCGAGATGAAGCCAGCGGAGACCGTGAAGCAGTTGAACCAGATCGTTACGGTGGAGTCATAGCCAACGGTGGCGATGGCCTCAGTGGCAAGCGGAATGAGCGCGAGGTGGAAGCCCGCAACGAGCTGACCGATCGTGCAGGAGAAGAGAATGAGGGTCGGGACGACGAGCCACGGCACGTTCTGCTCGAGGAAGCCAATGCCAGAGGCGATGCCGCTTGCCGCGAAGCCACCGAGCGGGCCGGTGAGGGCGAGCGTCACGACCGACATGACAACGATGAGCACGAACGGCTTCATGAAGTAGCGAATGGCCTCGGGGATGACGCGTCCGAGCCAGTGGTCGAGCTTGGAGAGCACCCAGACGGACAGGATGACCTGAATCACGCCGCCGTTGTAGGTCATAAGGTAGACGGGTATGCCAAAGTAGCTGGTGAACGTCTGTCCCTCTGCCGTGAGGGTGTTGACGAGGTTCACCCAGTCGGGGTAGAGCAGACCCGCCGCGAGCAGCATCGCAATGATCGGCTCGGTGCCAAAGCGGCGAGCCGAGCTCCACGCGACGTAGATCGGCAGGAAGTAGAACGCCGACTGCGCAAATCCGTTCAGGATGATATAGGTGGTGTCAGTGGACGAGATGATGCCGGCGAGCGACAGCAGCGTCAGGAGCACCGTGATGAAGCCTGCGGTGGCAAGCGCCGGAATGACCGGGGTCATGATGCCGGAGATCATGAGCATGAAGCTCGAGACGAGGTCGCCGAAGCTCTTCTTGCCCCGCGGGGCGGCCGACGCGGCGCTTCCGCCCGTCGCGCCCACGAGCTTCTCGACCTCTGGGTAGAGCTGCTCGACGGACTGGCCGATGATGACCTGGACCTCGTCGCCGTTGTCAGAGAGCCCGAGCACGCCGGGGACCTTCTCGATGCCCGGGAGGTCGCACTTCGCCTTGTCCTTGGGGTTAATCCTCAGGCGCGTGGCGCAGTGGTTGAGGTAGGAGATGTTCTCCTTCCCTCCAAAGCGCTCGACGATCGCGCGAGCCATGTCTGGGTAGTTCTTAGCCGCCATCTCAGCCTCCTTTGTTCAAGAGTGGCGATGCCTGTGCGGGGCCCCGCTTTCAGGCTCGATTCCGTGGCCGACGAGATGCTACAGATGAAATTCACTTTCACGCCACAAGTAATCCGTAGAAGGCACATACACGACCGTGAGCGCAAAACTTGCGTTCATTTAGAAAAGGTATAGTGAAAGTTGCTTTCTCTCGTGAAACGTTACGGCAGGTCGACGTCGGACATCACATAGCTGTAGTGGCGCTTGATGTAGTCAAGGCTGTCCCGCCTGCGCGCGGCAACAAGCGCGTAGAGCGCCTCGATGATGAGCATCTCGCTCATGCGGGAGTTGCCGCCCCTGCCGTCGAGCATGTCATCGGTTGACGTGGCGAGAAACACGTGGTCAGCCATGCGAGCAAGCGGACAGCTGCGGTTTGCCGTGACGAGGACGACCGTTGCCCCAGCGTCCTTGGCGGCCTGCGTCACCTGCTGGAGCGTGCCCGTCCAGCCGGAGCGTGAGATTAGCAGCAGCGCGTCCCCCTCGCGCAGGAGGATCGCCGAGCTCAGGAGCTTCTCGTAGTAGAGGCTCGTGGGACACATGATGCCGATGCGCTCGAACTTGTAGGCGGCGTCGAGCGCGGTGGGCAGGGTGCGACCGGCGCCGGCTACGAGCATGGTTCGCGCCGCGGCGATGGCATCAACCGCCGCAGCGAGGCTCTCCACAGGGAGCGACTCGATTGTGGACGTGAGGTCGCCGATCTTGGCCGCGAGCAGGTTCGCAAGGGATCCTGCCACATCGGCGGCGGAGATGGCCCTGTCGCGCTCGGAGATGGAGCCGCCGTCGTGCATGAGGTAGCCGGCCCGGACGAGCGCGAGCTGGAACGAGTGGTAGTCCTTCTCGCCCAGGCGCTTGCAGTAGCGCGAGATGGTGGGTGCCGAGACGCCGCAGGCCCGCGCGAGCTTGGCCTGCGACATGCCGTAGACCGCCGACTGGTGCTTGAGGAGGTAATCGGTAATGCGGCGCTCGCCCTCTGTCATGGAGTCGATCGAGGTCATGATTCGCGTGATGAGGTTCCCCTCCCCGGGCTGCGGGGCGGTGTCAGCGAGTCGCGAATCGTCGGTCATGGCTTCCTCCTTGCGTCCTGCAACAGGGTAGCAGGGGCCGCGACGCCGCGCGCCCGCAGGGAGACCCTGTTCGCCGAACGAACACGGCCGACGGACGGCCACCCCGCTAGCATCGGGACAGCGCAGCCCACAACGAGAAAGGAAGACACATGAAAATCAACGCCATGGTCGTGCACGAGAAGAACGGCCCCTACCTGCTCGAGGAGGTCGACCTCGACGATCCCAAGGACGACGAGGTCCTCATCAAGAACTACGCATCCGGCATCTGCCACACCGACGAGTTTGGTCGGAGCCAGGGCGTGCCGATCCCGCTGCCGCTCGTGCTCGGGCATGAGGGGGCCGGCATCGTCGAGAAGGTCGGCAGGAACGTGAGCGACCTCAAGCCCGGCGATCACGTTGGCGTGACCTACGCCTTCGACGGGACCTGCCCCGCGTGCCAGCACCACGAGCCGTACTACTGCGAGAACTTCAACCAGATCAACTTTGGCGGGGTCGCCCCCGACGGCACCACGCGCCTGCACCAGAACGGCCAGGACGTGAGCATGTTCTTCGGGCAGTCGTCCTTTGCCACCTACTCGGTGGTCAACGCGCAGAGCGTTGCAAAGGTCGATAACGACGTGGACCTCGCGTACGTTGCGCCGCTCGGCTGCGGCGTCCAGACCGGAGCGGGCGCCGTGATCAACGTCGCCAAGGCGGGCGCCGAGGACTCGGTCGCCGTCTTTGGCTGCGGAGCAGTGGGCATGAGCGCCATCATGGGCGCCGCGATCGCGGGCTGCAAGAACATCATCGCGGTGGGCGGCAACGAGAAGAGCCTCGAGCTCGCGCGCGAGCTGGGCGCCACGCACACCGTGAACCGCCGCGAGGTCGACGACCTGGCAGCGGAGGTCGTGCGCATCACCGGCCGCGGCGCCGACGTGGCAATCGACACCTCCGGCAACGGCCGCATGATGCAGAGTGCCCTGCGCGGGCTCAAGTACCACGGCACCTTCCTGCCCGTGGCCGCCGCCGGCACGATCGAGCACTTCGACGTGGGCAACGACGTCATGATGCCCATGCGCACGATGAAGGGCACCTGCGAGGGCGAGTCCGACCCCAAGACCTTCGTCCCGCAGATGGTCAAGTGGTTCAAGGAGGGGCGCTTCCCCGTGGACCGCATCCTCACGGTGTACCCGTTCGAGCAGATTGACCAGGCACTGGCAGACAGCCATGACGGCAAGATCATCAAGGCCGTCCTGCGCATCTGCGAGTAGCGCTCGCACGGACCCCTTCGCTCGGCTTGGCGATGGGCACGCGCTCGCTGACGGTTATGTACACCCCGTGAGCGCATTGCCCTTATCGGCACCTCGTTGAGCTGGGGGTTTGCAAACGGCACTGTAGGGGCAGTGTACATAACCGGTTTCACGCACATACAAGGGGCGCGACGGCCAGCCCGCCGCGCCCCTTGTCACCGGCAGGAAGCCCTAGAGCATGGAACCAAAGTCGCTCACGATGACCTGGCCCGTGATGGCGCGCGACTCGTCGCTCGCAAGGAACAGCGCGATGTTCGCCACGTCCTCGGGCGTGCAGGACTGGGTTCGCATGTTGGAGTGGGCGGCCATGGCGCCGATCATGTCGGGGTCGAGCGTGGCGGGGTCCAGGCCCGAGGTCATGGGCGTCATGATGTTGCCGGGGCAGATTGCGTTGCAGCGGATGCCCGTGGCCTGGAAGCGCAGCGCTGTGTGCTTGGTGATGCCGATGACGGCCGCCTTGGAGGAGACGTACGCTGCGCCCCCGCAGCCCTTCTCGCCGGCGATCGAGGCGACGTTGACGATGGAGGCCCCGGTCGTCATGCGCTTGGTGGCGGCGCGCATGCAGCGCATGGTGCCCTTCTGGTTTGTCTCGATGATGCGGTCGAGGTCCTCGTCGGTGTAGCGGTCGATCGGCTTGAGGCCGGCCTCGAGCACGCCCGCGTTGTTGACGAGGATGTCGATCCTGCCGTACTTCTCGACGGCAGCGGCCATGAGGTTCTCGGGGTCGTCGGGCTTGGAGATGTCGGTGGGAACGACGTAGGCCTCCCCGCCCGCTGCGGCAATCTGAGCGGCAACCTCCTCGAGCGCCGCAGCGCGACGGGCGCTCATGACGACCTTTGCGCCCTCAGCGGCAAAGAGCCTTGCGATGGCGGCGCCAACCCCGGAGTTGGCGCCGGTGACGACGGCAACCTTGTTTGCGAGACGATTCATTTCGAGCTTCCTTTCCGCGTGCGCGAACGATGCGTAGCGCAGCGTACCCCGGGCGACAAGCGTCGTGGCCCTGCTTTCGGCATGAGGCGGACACGAAATCGGAGTGCGGACGCTCGAGCCCTCGCATTCTCCCTCCTTGCGCCGAGGAACAACTATGGAGAAATCTTCACACTCGAGAAAGTCCTTGCACTTTGGTAGCACGGTCGATAAAGTTATTTCTTGCACGCACGGTGTGCAACACATTGCGGGGTGGAGCAGTCTGGTAGCTCGTCGGGCTCATAACCCGAAGGTCGTAGGTTCAAATCCTACCCCCGCGACCATGACTTAGTCCCTGAGCTGGTAAAACGGCTCAGGGTTTTTCTTTTGACTCCTTCGCAACACGCATCGGCCTTCCGTCGCCCACGTCAGCGACGGGCTGGTGCCTCAGCACGTCTGAATAGGGCATAAGCCTCGCCAGTGGAAGGACATTTGAAAAACCGGCACGAGTGACACTGAACGGCTCTCAAATTTGCAAAAGCCTCGCGAGTGACACACTTTTCGGGCCATTCACATCAGTTTGCATCAACTATCGAATCGGTTATCTGGCCTTTCGCAAAGGGTGATCTCACGAGGGCCCCGCAGAACGTGTCACTTGAGAGGCTTTTGCGAATAAAAGGGCGTCCGAGTGTCACTCGTGACCCTTTTTCAAAAAACAGCCAGAGCAGGCAGCCCTGCCGCCACAGCCACCGACCGCGGCAACGTTATAGCGAGAGCTCCGCCACGGCAGCAATCGGCGCGCCGGCAACCTCAAGCTCGAGCACAGGGGCGCGCTCCGTGCCGCGGGCTACCTGCTCGTCGATCAGCCGCTCGATCGTGGAGAACGCACGCCGCGGCAGTGCGCCAACGTCCGCGCGGGCGGCGGCGCGCACTGACTCGGTCTCCCACGCGGTGCTTCCGTTGGTCCGCAGGCGCAGCAGCGTGAAGCACCCCCTGAGCGGGCGCTCCACCTCCCACGCCTCGCGATCGTTGCCGAGAAGGACGAGCCCTCCCAGGTCCCGCGCAATCGCGTCCTTCATGCGCTCGTTTCTCCTCATGTGCGCAAGGCGGTCCTCGCCCGCCCGGGCCTTCGGGCGCGCGCCCTGCCTGAACTCCTGCTCTCGGTGCGAGTTGCCGTCCACCTCGATGGCGAGCACCAGCCTGCCCGTCGCGCGCTCGTAGATGGCAAAGTCGAGGTGGGACTCTATGCGAGCGCCGTCTTCGTCGCGCGCCTTGTCGTAGTCGTACATGAAGGCGAGCTTGCGCTCCCGCGTGAGCTCTCCTTCGGCGGGGTCATCCGCGAGCCGCCGCTCGGCAAGCTCGTGCGGAATTGCCGAGAGAGGGGCCTCGAACGCACACGCCAGTCCCCGCCCCTCCAAGTCAACCTCAAGCAGCGCCCGCGCGATCGCCACCTCCGGGGCAGAGGGCAGGTCGCGCCCACGCCAGCCTCCCCGCCCGGCAAGGAAGCGCTCCCGTCGCACGAGCGGGCACACGTCAAAGACCGACCGCAGCGACGAGCGTCGAAAGGCCGCCATGCCCTCCTCGCGCATCACGTAGTCAACGAGCCGTCGGATGTACTCGCCGCGCTCCTTTTCCTGCTCGGACCAGCTGCGCGCGCTGGCGCTGGGGTCGACCGAGCGCTCCTTGCCGAGCAGCGCCCGCTGCACCCTGTCGCTCATGAGGCTCGACGAGGTCACGACCACGAGCTCGCGCTTCGCTCGCGTGACCGCCACGTTGACGAGGCGGCGGCCCTGCGACCAAGGCTGCTCCCACGTGCTCAGGTCCTCAACGGGGAGCAGGTAGACGTAGTCGAACTCCTTGCCCTGCGACGTGTGGATCGTGAGCGACAGGTCCGCGAGCCCAAGCGCGTCGTCCTCGCGCGGCTCGCCCGGCCTGGAGATCGCGTCGTCAAGCTCCTGCGCCGCCTCTACCATACGGGCGCGCAGCTCTCGCAGCTGCCCCTTGTACGGCGTGAGGATGCACACGCTCGGGGCGTCCTCCCCGCTCACCAGCTCGAGCAGCTTGGGAAACTCCTCCTCCATGAAGACGTCGAGCTGCTTGAGGTTGTGCTTCGACCCGCGCTTCGCTCGGCCCTCGGGCAGGGTCTTCTCGTGGTAGGAGCCCTCGAACCAGCGCACGCGCACGGGCGTCCCACCGCTCGGTCGAGAGCGCACCATGAGCTTCCCGCCGTAGATGCACTCGTTGCTGAAGCCAATGATCATGGGGTCGCAGCGGTAGTGCTCGACGAGCATCGTGCTGGGCACGCCGAGCGGGGCGAACGCCGCCTGCGCTGCCTTGAGGACGCTCATGCCGTCCTCGCCGTCCACAAGGCCGTGCCAGGGGAGCCGCGGCCTTCTCACCCCAGACTCCGCCAGGGCCCCCTCGACCTCGGGGTCAAGATCGTCCACATGGATGGGTGCGAGCTGCTCGACATCGCCCACGAGCACCAGGTGCTTGGCGCAGCTCATGGCAATGATGCCCAGCGCCACGTCGCACTGGGACGCCTCGTCCATGATCACGTAGTCGTAGCGGTAGCGCTCCCCGTCGGCAAAGCACTTCAGGATCGAGTGAATGGTGCACGTGACAAAGGGATGACCGGCGAGAAACTCCTCGGCGCGCACGTTTGGCTCCCAACCGGTCGTTCCCAGGTCCGGGCGGTCGCACGGGCGCTCGTCGGCGCCGCGCCCGTTCTTGGAGAAGACCGGCTCGCCGGGATGCTCCTCGGACCACTCGTGGCGCACGCCCATGCTGCCCAGCGGCGCGTGGGCGCGCACGAGCCGCGTCCAGTTGCGCCCGGCGGCCTCCCCCTGCTTCGCGGCATCCGCGATCTTCTCGCCAATGGTCCTGATGGCCTCGCCGTTGGTGGCAACCACGGCCACCGTCGCTCCCTCGCCGCTGGCGAGCGCGCACGAGACGAGGTTCAGGATCGTCTTGGTCTTGCCCGTGCCCGGAGGCCCCTGGATGATCGAGACCGTGGACCCAAGCGCCCTGGCAATGGCGCTGAGCTGGGATTCGTTTGGCCGCTCGGCACCCTCGAGCAGCGCCTCGGCAAAATCCTCGCGCGGGACCTCCCCGCTGCGCAGAAGCCCGGGCGCGCCGCTGCCAAGAAACGCCGCGACAATCGCCGGCACGTCGGCGCCCCACCTGGGGACGAGCCTTTGGTAGAACCAGTTGATCGAGAAGCCCGCCTGCTTGTTGGGCCGCTTGGGGTCGGGGTTCTCGCGGTCGAGCCCGAGCACCCGCGTGACCTCGCGGTAGTAGGCGAGAAGCTCCTCCGGCCGCAGCTCCTCGACCGCGTCGTCCCTCTCGTTCATGGGCCTCCTATCCCACGACGGCCGCCGACCGGGCGACCCAGCCCCACGCGCGGCGGCGCTTGTCCCAGCTCCTGCGCGCCACGACCTCAACCTCCTGGCCGGCGCGCACGCCCAGCTCGCCAGCCATCCGCCGAGGGACGAGCACCCCCTCAACGAGCGCGGCGCCCGAGCGCGAGATCCTGACGGTTCCACGGACGCGCCGGGCGGTGTCCTGCGCGCTCGGCGGAACCACGCGCTCGACCTTCTCGACCGCAAAGCCCCACGAGCCCTCGGCGCCATCGGTGCCCTCGCGAAACACCGCGACCGCCGTGCCCGCGACCAGCGAGAGGTCGGCGATCCGGTGCCGCTCGACGAGCCGCCTCGGCACGAGCAGGTCCCCCGTCGCGGACGTGCCGCCCTCGAGCCTCACAAAGCCGAACTCCCCCACCCGCTCGAAGATGCCCTCGAACGTGCGGACAAAGCTCGAGCGGACCCCCTCGTCCTCGCAGCGCTCCGGCGTTCCCAGGATCGAGCGCCCATCGGGCGAGAGCACGGCTTCGTAGACCTCG
This sequence comes from Candidatus Olsenella pullistercoris, assembly GCA_019116525.1. GTDB lineage: Bacteria > Actinomycetota > Coriobacteriia > Coriobacteriales > Atopobiaceae > Thermophilibacter > Thermophilibacter pullistercoris. The sequence continues at coordinate 42,811 of DXBM01000019.1, forward strand.
TGCGCGGCGAGAAGCCCCGCGAGCCGCGGGTCCCTCACCACGCTGCGCTCCATGGAGGCGGTGGGTGGCCCGTAGCCCTGCGCGACGCCGCGGCGGTACGCGGTGATGCCCACCGAGCCACGGGACCTGCTCACCCACTCCACGTAGAACGGGGTCCGAGGCAGCGACGTCAGCGCGTCGGGAGCGTCCTGCACGTCCTCGACCGCGCCGCGGCGCACGTCCTCCGCCAGGGCGAACGACTCCTCGCCGCTCCACGCGACGAGCGCCGAGAGGTCCCTCTCGGACCCCCTGAAGGCGGCGAGAAACGCGCGCATGAGCCTGTTGGCGGCGGACCGCGGCAGGGCGAGAAGCCCGTCCGCCGCGCCGGGTGCGCCGGCGTGCCACGAGACGTCGGAGACCACGCGGGTCGTGTGCTCGAGCGCGCCCAGGTAGGAGCGCAGGCCCTCTGCGCCCAGCGCGTCGCGGACGTCCCAGGCGAGCGACTCCATGAGCCTGAGGAGGTTCCTGTAGAAGACCTCGTTTCCGAGCTCCGGAAGGGCGAGCTCAGCCACCTCGCCAAGGATCCGCTCACAGCGGGGAGCGTCGAGGCGCCCGCGCGCCGCGTCGGCCCGAACGAGCTTGAGCTGGTCGTAGAGCACCCACGCGAGGGCGCCCTTGACCCACTCGTCCTCGGGGTCGCGACGGCGCTCGCGCCGCGCGAGCTCGTAGGCCTCGTCCAGCCTTCCGGCCTTCCTCAGCTCTAAGATCCTCTTGCCGGGAGCCATGCGCGTCACCTCCTCGGGTCGTCTCGCCTATTGTACCTGCGCCTGGGAGTCCTCCCGCATCATCTCCTCGTAGAGCGGGTGGTCGGAGAGCTCAAAGCGACGAACCTCCTCGCCGGCGCGGCCGCGGACGAAGAGCCACGCGCGGTCCGGGGGCGTCGCGAGCAGGCTGCTCGGCAGCCGGTTGGCGCGGTCGGCGTAGGCCGCGGCGGTGACCACGTCCTGGAACGCCAGCACGAGCTGCTCGTCGCAGTTGCCCACGATCGTCTGGGCGGCCGCGTCCCCGTAGCGGTGCTCGAGCTGCGAGACCGTCTGGAGCAGCAGCGCGCACCAGATCTCGCGGCTGCGCAGGACCGAGATGACGTCCGCGAAGTCCGGGACGTTGAGGTTGGAGAAGTCGTCCAGCATGAGGCGGACGGGCATGGGCAGCCTCCCCTCCGGGCAGCGGTCGGCCTCGCGCATGAGGCCCCAGATCGCCTGCGTCACAAAGAGGCTCGTGAGCGGGTCGAGCGAGTGGTCGACGTCGCTCACCGTGGCAAAGAGCGCCACGCGCTCGTGGCCCATGCGAGCAAAGTCCACCTGACGGGGCGCCTCGTAGAGCGCGTAGGCGGAGTCAAACGACAGGCACATGACCTTCTCGGCGAGGATGCCCAGGATGGAGGCGTTCATCCTCTCCGCACCCTGCGTCACGCGCGTGCGGCGCCAGATGGCCAGCGCGTAGCTCTCGGGGTCGCTCTCCTCGAGCTCGCGCATGAGGCGCTCGGTCCTGCCCGTCTGAAGCTCCTCGACGAGCCGCACCACGGAGCGCAGGTTGCGCTCCTCGCTCGGCAGCTCCTCGAGCACGTAGGCAACGCAGCACGAGAGGTAGTTGGCGGCCGCCATGTCCCAGAAGGGCTGCACGGTGTCCTCGACCGGGCAGAGGGCCTTGGACACGGAGAGGACGTCCTGCTGGTTGGGACGGCCGGTCACAGGGTCGCGCCGGACGTGGGCGAGGGGGTTGTAGCCCACCGCGTCACCGGCGCCCGCGCCCGCCCCGCCGCTTGCGAGGTCGGCGAAGTTGACGCACTGGACGTCGTAGCCGTGGCGTGCGAGGACGGGACCCACCTCGCGGTGGAGCTGCCCCTTGGTGTCGAGCACCAAGAAGCTCGACCCCATCTGCAGGAGGTTGGGCTTGAGGACGTGTCGCGTCTTGCCCGAGCCGGAGGGGCCAAGCACGAGCAGGTTGTTGTTGAGCCCCGTGGCGCGCGTGTCACAGGAGAGCTCGCGGCCCTCGGCGAGGATCGTGGCGGGAGCGGGGGCGGGGACGGCGGCGTGAAGGGCGGAATCGAGCGCGGTCATCTTAGTCCTCCTTCTTGGACGTGACGATGCTGGTGGCAAAGCCCAGCTCAAGGGCCCTCTCCGCAGAGAGGTAGGTGTCTCGCGACGTGAGGCGCTGCACGCGCCTGACCGAGAGGCCGCTGCGCTCGGCAAGGATCCCCGTGAGGGTGGAGCGCACGGACATGAGGCGGCGGCTCGTCTCCTGCACGGAGAGGGCGCTGCCGCCGGCCCCCTGCGGGATGAGGGGGTCGTGGACCATGAGCTCGGCGTGCGGGTACATGAGGCGCTCGTCGCCGGCCATGAAGACGATCGCGCCCATCGAGGCGGCGGTCGAGGCGCACACGGTGCGCACGGGGCAGCTCACGGAGCGCAGCACGTCGTAGAGCGCAAGGCCGGCGCTCACCTCGCCGCCGGGGCTGTCGACAAAGACGGTGACAGGCTCGTCCGGGTCCGTCCGCTCGAGGTGTCGCACGCACTGGCAGGCGTGCTGCGCCATCGAGGGCTCGATCTCGCCGAGAAGGACGAGCTCTCGGCGTTCGAGCATCTCGTCGTAGACGCTCACGGCCTCGGTGCCTCGGCTCGACTCTCGCAGGACGCAGGGGATTGCGGGAATGACGTTCATGGGTGCTCCCTTCCGGAGGTTGTTCGATGCTGGCAAGAAGGACAGGGCGCGCTAGGTCATGCGCAGGCGTCGCTCGAGCTCGCCCTGCGGCCTGGGCCTGCGCGCGGTGGTCGCGCGGCGCTTGTGGCCGCACAGGGCGCCGGATGCCCACAGCGCCGCGAACGGGCGCGCGACCAGAGAGCGTCGCAGCTCCGAGGCGCGCTTGGGGTCGCGCAGCCAGGAGAGCGCCGTCTCGACGCTGCTCTCGAGGAGCGCCGCCCCGTCCTTCTCGACGTGCGCGCTGGCAAGGTCGATGAGCTCAAGGGCGCCCCCCTCGCCCGCGCCGTCCGCGACGGTGCCGGCCTCCACGAGCGCGCGGCACGCCCGTAGCAGCTCGGCGCACGGCAGCGCAAGGGCCCTCCTGGCGCGGTCCTGAGGGCTTCCCTCAAGCGCAACGCTCGCCGAGCATCGCGTTGCCCGGACGAGGGCGGCCAGCGTGCGGTCTGCGCTCAGCACGATGCGCCTGCCCTGCTCCTTGTCATGGCAGAGCTCGCCAAGCCTGAAGAGCTGCTCCGTTGCCCATGCGGCCTCGGCAAGGCAGCCGCCGGCCACGTCCCAGCCGTGGCGCCGCGCCGGGTCGAGCTCCTTGATCGTGCGCAGGGAGAGGACGTCTCGTACCTGGCGCGCATCCTTCCCGCGCGACGGACGAAGCGCGACGCTCAAGGAGAGCGCCGCGCAGTCTGACACGATGCGGCGGGCGACTACGGGGGTCGGCACGCCAAGGCTCGCGAGCCTGAGGCGCTCCTCCAAGGGAACGCACCGGTCATCGGTTGTGTTGTTCATGGGTGATGCTCCTTTCGCGGGCAAGGCCCGATCGAGTGTCTGAGGCCCGCTCCCCCCGAGGGCGGTCATCGCGCGGCGCGCTCTCGCCCTTTCCCGGGAAGCGGGTATGCGTCTGTCAAGGAACGCCCAGCGGAGGGGGCATGGCCCCTCTGCGCAGAGGTTCTCGGTCAGCTCCTCGGGACAAGGCTGTCCCTAGGAGCTGACCGAATAATCCACTGTTTAGTTATCTAGCTGGGCTTTTTTGTTCCTTACAGACGATGTGCCTCAGACCTCGGGTCCCTGCTCCGCGAGGTGATGAACACTATACCCATCCCCCGCTCCGCTCATACGCGACTTTTTCGCTGCCGGCGGCCGCAGCGAGGCGACAAGGACGCACAGCTCCGGAATCGTGGCGCTGGCATAAAGCGCTACATTGGAGCTGTCCGCATGGCGCTTCGACCTCGGGACGGTGAGACGGTTGGACAGGTGCGTCGTCATCTCCGACTCCTTCAAGGGCTCTCTCGGCTCGAGGGAGATCTGCGCAATCGCGCGGGAATGCTTCGCTGAGGCGCTTCCCTCATGGGAGGTCGACTGCGTGCCCGTCGCAGACGGCGGTGAGGGCACGGTGGACTGCTTCCTCGAGGCAATGCCCGGCGAACGGGTCTCGGCCCTCGTCCAGGGGCCCTTCGGGGAGCCTGTTGCGGGAAGCTACGCGCTGTTCGAGACGCCCGACGGCCTCACGGCGGTGGTCGAGATGGCTGCCGCGGCCGGGCTTCCCCTGGCGGAGGCGGCAGGCCGGCTCGACCCCTGCCGCGCGAGCACCTACGGCGTGGGCCAGCTCATGGCGGACGCCCTCTCCCGCGGCGCAAGGCGCCTCGTTGTCGGGCTGGGCGGCAGCGCCACCAACGACGGCGGCTGCGGCTGCGCGGCGGCGCTCGGCGCTCGCTTCCTCAACGGGCGAGGCGAGCAGTTCGTGCCCACCGGGGGCACGCTCGACCAGATCGCCTCGATCGACGTGACGCCCGCGCGCGAGCTTCTCGACGGCGCGCGCGTCACGGGCATGTGCGACATCACGGCGCCCCTCTTCGGCCCGCAGGGGGCAGCGTGCGTCTACGCCCCGCAGAAGGGGGCGGACGCCGCGACCGTGGAGCTGCTTGACGGCCAGCTCAGGGCCCTTGGCGCCGCCATCGAGCGCTCGCTCGGCGCCAGCGTGGCAAACGTGCCCGGGGCGGGCGCCGCGGGCGGGATGGGAGCCGGCCTCGTGGCGTTTCTCGGCGCGGAGCTCAGGCCCGGAATCGAGGCAGTGCTCGACCTCGTTCGCTTTGGCGAGCGCGCCCGGGACGCGAGCCTCGTTGTCACCGGGGAGGGACGCCTGGACGCGCAGACGCTGCAGGGCAAGGTGGTCGCAGGCATCGCGCGGCGCGCGGCAGCGCTCGGCGTTCCCGTCGTGGCCCTTGCGGGCAGCGTCGAGCCGGGGGCGGAGGTCCTTCTCGGCCAAGGGCTCACCGCGGCCCTCAGCGTGTGCCGCGGGCCCATGACGCTCGAGGCCTCGTGCGAGCGCGCCGGCGAGCTCTACCGCACGACCCTCATGAACGTGCTACGACTCGTCGCCGCCCTTGCCCGCTCCTGAGACGCCACCCCGTCTGATTTCCGGAAATCAGACGGGCATGACACTTGAGAGACACCCCAATCTAGCTGCGTTTTTCTCGAGCTGTGACAAAATCCCAGGTTTCTGATTTCCGGAAATCAGAAAACCTGGGGCGGCAGGGCGCAACCGGGGCGCAACCGGGGCGCGAGCCGGCGCTAGAGCTCGTCCAGCAGGCGGCGCATCTCGGCCTGGACGGCGTGCTCGGAGTTGGTGCCAATGACGCGCTGCGCCACCTGCTTGACGGCGTAGCGGGCGTTGCCCATCACGTAGGGGTGCCCAACGAAGCGCAGCATGGCGTAGTCGTTCATCGAGTCGCCGAAGGCCATGGCCTCGTCCGGCTCGATCCCCCAGTAGCGCATGACCTGCGCGAGGCCCGTGGCCTTGCTCACGTGGCGCGGCGTGACGTCGATCCAGCACGAGCCGCTCGGCAGGAACGTGAACCAGTCGGACAGCTCGCGCTCCAGCACGTACGCCATGTCCATGACCTGGTCCGGGCGGTCGCAGCAGATGGCGGCCTTGATGATGCTCTTGTCGGGCGAGGGCGGGTCGAAGACGCACTGCGCGTCGGGCAGGTCCTTGTCGAGCTCGCGCACGTAGGCGGACTGGTCGTTGAGCAGGTAGCTGCGCTGCGCCTCGTAGAGCGCGAGGTGCAGGCAGTCGAACATCTGGCAGGTCTCAAAGAGCCGCAGCACCGCGGCGGTCGAGAAGACCTCGCGGTCGAGCAGGCGGCCGTCGGCGTAGACCTGCGTGCCAAGCGAGCCGACGTAGTCGATCTCATCGGCGACGGGCTCGAAGAGCCAGCGCAGCGTGTCGTAGCGCCGCCCCGAGCTCGCCACGAAGCGCACGCCCCTCTCGCGGAGCTCACGGATGAGGCCAAAGGTCTCCTCGGGGAGGCGCGCGTCGTCGTCGAGCAGCGTGCCGTCCATGTCAGCGGCGATGAGCTTGATCATGCGTGGCCCCTTTCTCAAGGCACGTCCTTGTCAGTTCGTCTGCGGGAGGAGGTCGAAGCGGTCCATGCTCATGATGATCTGCTCCACGTCCACGATGCCGAGCAGCGTTGCCGCGCGACGGCCGTCCACCCACACGGCCAGGCTGCGGAAGCCCGACTCCATGCGCAGGCCCGTCCACTCCAGCCGCTCAATCTCGTCGTAGCGCACCCAGACGTTGCGGCCCACGACGGGGGTGACGACCATGCTGTCGCTGAACACCGAGACGCGATAGCGGCCGATGCACAGCCACAGCCCGAGGCACGTGACGAGAAACGCGTCGAAGAACGCGAGCACCACCAGGGAGCTCACGGAGAGGACCCCCTCGTGGCAGAGCCACCCGAGCAGCAGGCCGAGCACGCCCATGAACGCCATCGCAAGGACGATCGCGCGCGTGAAGGAGACGGGCACGACATAGGTGTCGTGGTGGCTGTGGTGACGCTCCGAGATGCGAACGTCGCCCATGTGCTCCAGCACCGTCGCGGCGAGGGGGACGAGCAGCGCTATGGCGAACAGGACCGTCTCAGTCACGGGCTAGCCCTCCGCCGGCGCGGCCGCGAACTTGGCGACGAGCCGCTCGAGCAGGTCAACGGTGAGCTCGAGGTTGCGCACCGGGATGAACTCGCGCACGGAGTGAGCGTTGTAGCCGCCGGTCGCGATGTTGGGACACGGAAGCCCGCGGAAGGTGAGCTGGGCCCCGTCGGTGCCGCCGCGTGCAGCCACGAGCGAGGGCTCGATGCCCACCTCGCGGTTGGCCTCGAGCGCAAAGTCCACGAGGCACCGCTCGGACGGGCCGAACTTCTCGGCCATGTTGCGGTACTGCTCGCGAACGCTCACGGAGACGGTGCCCTCGCCGTAGCGCGCGTTCAGGAACGCCGCCGCGTCGCGCAGGAGCTGCTCGCGGCGGGCGAAGTCGGCGGCCTCGAAGTCTCGGACGATGTAGGTGAGCGTGACCTCAGAGGCGGTGCCGGAGATGTCGGTGGGGTGGAAGAAGCCCTCGCGGCCCTCCGTGTGCTCGGGTCGCTCGGCAGCGGGGACCAGCTGCTCGAACTCGGACGCCACGGTGATGGCGTTGACCATGACGCCCTTGGCGCTGCCGGGGTGGACCATCACGCCGCGGACGCGCACCGTGGCCTCGCTCGCCGAGAAGCACTCGTAGTTGAACTCCCCAAGGGCCTCGCCGTCCACCGTGTAGCCCCAGCGCGCGCCGAACGCCTCGACGTCGAGCAGGCTGGCGCCGTGGCCGATCTCCTCGTCGGGAACGAAGGCGACCTTGATGGCGGGGTGCGGGAGCTCGGGGTTGGCGGCGAGCCGGGCGAGCAGGGCGCAGATCTCGGCCACGCCCGCCTTGTCGTCGGCGGAGAGCAGCGTGGTGCCGTCGGAGCACACGATGTCCTGACCAACGAAGCGCTCGAGGTCAGGCACCTGGTCGGGCGTGGTCTGAATGGGCTCTCCGTCAACGACTCCCGCCACCAGGGCGCCGCCCTCGTAGCGGACGACGTGCGGGCGCACGCCGGCGGCGGGGGCGTCGGGCGAGGAGTCGATGTGGGCGCAGAGCATGAGCGCCGGGCACTTCTCGGCGCCCGCGGACGCGGGGAGCGTGCCCGTCACGTAGGCGTGCTCGTCAACGACCACGTCGGCGCAGCCGATGGAGCGCAGCTCCTCGCCCAGCACGCGCGCCATCTCGTGCTGGCACGGCGTGGACGGGGTCTCGCCCATGTTGTCGGGGTCGGACTGGGAGTCAACCTGCACGTAGCGCATGAAGCGCTCAAGGACGTCTGACACGCTCTCCTCCTCGCGTCGCGTTTGCCTGCTGATAGTCTAGCGCGCCGCGAGCGAGATGCGCGCGAGCGGTGCGGCCACGCGGGCCGCGCCTCATGAAACGCCGCCCGTGGGTAGCATTGCCGCCCCAAACTACCCATGACCGTCAATTCCTTTGCACTTAGCGAGAAAAACTACCCATGCCCAGTGATTCCCAAACAGGCAGCCGCAACGGTGGCGCCGAGCACGCCCCGAGGGGACGCTCCTCCCCTACAATGATGGAAGGGAGGGAGCCATGAGAAACGCCGAGGACAGACGCAGCGCAATCCGGGACATCGTGCGCACGCAGGCCATACGGACCCAGCACGAGCTCGTCGCGGCGCTCGAGGGACGGGGCTTCAGCTGCACGCAGGCCACCGTCTCGCGCGACATCACCGAGATGCACCTGCGCAAGCTCGCGGGCGGGTGCTACATCCTCGAGGAGGACCTCAACCTGCAGTTTGTCCTCTCGGAGTTCGTGGTGGGGACAACGCGGGCCGAGGGGCTCGTCGTCGTGCGCACCCAGCCAGACACCGCCAGAAACGTCGCCTCGGCACTTGACGACGCGCACCTCGCGCACGTCCTCGGAACGATAGCGGGAACGGACACCGTCTTTGTCGCCACCGACTCCCCCGCCGGCGCGGAGGAGGTCTGCAGCCTCGTGGCCAAGCTCAGCATGACCGCCTAGCGCGCCTGACGGGCCCCGCCGCAAGGCGACGGCAGGCCTAGCCGTAGATGCGGCTCAGCGGCGTCACCACGTGCGGGGGCACGACACCGTCCTTGAAGGCAATGATGTTGTCGGCGACCGCCATGCCCATGCGCAGGTTGGACTCGTAGGTCGCGGAGCCCGCGTGCGGCGTCACGAGAACGTTGGGAAGGTCGTAGATCGGCGAGTGCCTGGGCGGCTCACCCTCGTGGACGTCTGCCGCATAGCCGTAGATCTGGCCCGCGAGCAGGGTCTTCTCGAGGGCAGAGTGCCGCACGATGCCGTCTCGGGCGGTGTTCACGAGAATGGCGTCCGGCTTCATCATGCGCAGCTCCTTGGCGCCGATGAGGTTCTTGGTGGCGCTGGTGAGCGGCGTGTGGATGGTCACGATGTCACTGCGGCGGAGCAGGTCGTTCAGGCTCGTGTAGATGAGGCCGAGCTTGGTTGCCTCGGTGCTCTGCCGGATGTCGTTGCCGAGGATGTCCATGCCAAAGCCCATGGCCCGGCGGGCCACGGCGCGCCCGATCGCGCCGACGCCGATGATCCCGATGGTCTTGTCGTGCAGGCTGTGGCCGGCGCGCTTCTTCCAGACGTCCTGCTTGAGCTCGTTGTTCATGAGCGTGATGTGTCGCTCGAGGTCAAGGATGAGGCCGAAGGTGAGGTCCGCCGTCTCCTCGGCGTTGACGCCCGGCGTGTTGGTGATCACGATGCCGCGCTCCGTGGCGGCGGCGTAGTCGATGTTGTTGACGCCGGACCCGTGGCGCGCGATGAGCCGCAGGTTGGGAAGGCTCCGAATGACGTCTCCGGAGAAGTCGTCGTTGCCCACGATCACCGCGTCGGCGTCATAGGCAAAGTCGACGATCTCGGACTTGGTGAGGACGCGGCCGTGGGGGTTGACCCTCACCTCGCACCCCGCCGACTCGAGCCGCTCGAGTGCCTCGTGCGTGAACACGCCGAACGTTGCTGCACAGGATGCTACCTTGAATGGCTGGGGGGCGTTGCTCATGGCTCGGTGCTTTCGATGTGACAAGGGTTCTCACTGGTCATGATACCCGATGACGGGCACGCAGGGAGCGCTATCCCTCCGAGAGGAGCCTAAGGAGCGTGCGACCGACACCGCCCTCGTCGTTGCTCTCGCACGTGAGGTTCGCCGCCTCGAGGCAGGGCCTCAGGGCGTTTCCCATGGCCACCCCAACGCCTGCCGTCGCAACGAGCTCGACGTCATTGCCCCCGTCCCCGAAGGCCACGGAGGATGAGAGGTCAAGGTCCTCGTGCTCGCAGAGCCAGGCGAGCGCCGAGCCCTTGTTCGCTCCGAGCACGCACACCTCGATGTGCTCCGCCTCAGGGGTCAGATAGCAAATCCCCTCGATCGCGTCCACCGCCGCCATCATGGCGTCGCGAGTTTCCTCGTCCTTGAAGCAGAGATGGAGGCGCTCTACGCGACGCGCGCGCACGACGATCTGCGGCACCTCCTCTTCCACGCACCGCCGGTTGGAGCGTATGTAGGCGAGCATCCTCGGCTCGATGCCGTACTCCCCGATGGTCGAGAATCGCTCGGCGTTCACCCACGCCACCCCGTCCGCGAACACGTCGAACTGCATCTCACGACCCTGCAGGGCCTCGAAGAGGCGCACCGCGGCGTCCTTGGGAAACGAGATCTCGCGGAGCGGCTCGAGCTCCGCCGCTCCGTCGGCGTGCCGGACCCTGTATATTGAGGCCCCGTTCGAGCACACGGCATAGCGCGTGGCGGGATGGTCGATGACCGCGCTCACGAAGCCCGACCCCGCGCGCCCCGAGCATGGCGCGAACGGGACGCCCAGGGCGGCGAGCGCGCCGAGCGCCTCGAGGTTGACCGGCGGGACGGTCTTGTCGCTCGCAAGAAACGTCCCGTCCATGTCACTGAGCACAACTGACGGCACCATGTGAAGCCTCCTGTCCGCCGGGCCCTCGAGCCTAGCGCTCGAGCACGGCTCCCGTCTTGGCGGAACCAACCTGGGCGGCATAACGGGCGAGCAGGCGCCCCCCGTTGTCGTGGATGACGGGGGCCCATGTCTCCCTGCGGCGCGCAAGCTCCTCGTCGGAGACGTCAAGCTCAATTCGGTTGTTGGGAAGGTCCACCCTGATCACGTCACCGTCCTCGACCAGGGCAATCGGGGAGCCCTCGTACGCCTCGGGGCAGAGGTACCCCACGGACAGGCCTCCTGAGGCGCCGGAGAAGCGGCCGTCGGTAATGACGGCGGAGTTGGGGATGCCCTTCATGATCTCGGTGACGCGGTGGAGCTCCTTCATGCCGGGGCCGCCCTTCGGCCCCTCGTAGCGGATGACGACGGCGGTCCCGGGCTTGATGGCATGGGCGTCATACGCGGCGAAGGCCTCGTCCTCGGAGTCGAACACCTGGGCCGTGCCGCTCCACACGTGCTGGTCGGCAGGCACCGCGCTCGTCTTCACGAGCGCGCCCTCCGGGGCGAGGTTCCCGTAGAGCACCTGGATGCCGTTGGCAACGGAGGAGGGATCATCCTGCTCGCGTATCACCGAGCGGTCGCAGCGGAGCACGGACGTCTCGAGGTTCTCGGCGAGCGTGTGGCCTGTGACCGTCATGACGGAGGCGTCCAGGTCCCCCTCGATGGTCTTGAGCACCGCGGGGATGCCGCCCGCCTTGTAGAGGTTCACGCAGGAGATGTCACCGTTCGGGACGATGTTGCAGATGACCGGCGTCCTTGAGGTGATCTCGGCGACCTGCGCCCACGTGCACGAGAGGCCGAGCTCCTGGGCGAGCGCCGGGAGGTGAATCAACGCGTTGAGCGACCCCCCGATCGAGGCGAGCAGCCGAACGGCGTTGTCAATCGCGGCCTGCGTCATGATGTCCGACGGACGGATGTCGCGCCGTACAAGCTCGACGACAGCTGCGCCGGTCCTTCTCGCCGAGAAGCGCCGCTGACTCGTCGAGGAGGGCCACAGGGCGCCGTTGGGCAGCATCATGCCCAGTCCCTCGGTCAGGCACGCCATCGTGTTGGCGGTGCCGAGGAACGGGCACACGCCCGGACCGGTGTAGTAGCGCAGCGTTCCCTCGATCACGTCGCGCTCGGTGATCTCGCCGGCAAGGAAGCGGGCACGGAGCGCCTTCGACTCCGACGGCCTGATCTCGTCGTAGCACGGGCCGCAGGTCACAAGGGCGCTCGGAAGGTTCACACGAGCCGCCGCCATGAGCATGCCCGGGATGATCTTGTCACAGCTCCCCAGGTAGACCACGCCGTCGAAGCAGCCCTCTCCCACGATCATGGCCTCGCAGGAGTCGGCGATGACCTCTCGGCTCGGCAGGCAGTAGCGCATGCCGGCATGCCCCTGCGCGATGCCGTCGCACATGCCGATCGTGTTGAACTCGATGGGCTCGCCTCCCGCCTCAAGCACGCCCTTCTTGACCTCCTGTGCGAGCTGACGAAGGGGCTCGTGCCCAGGGCAGACCTCGTTCCAGCTGTTGGCGATCGCGATGAGGGGCTTGTCGGGGTTCTCGAGCGAGTCAACGGAGACGCCCGCAGCGGCAAGGTGGGCCTTGGAGATGGCCCGCTGGAAGGGCTCGAGCTTGTCGATTGCACGGAGCATGCGCGGATCCTTTCTCGCTGGCCGCGGCGTGCCGTGGCCTGTGGCACCGGTTTCTCGTGGGCCTGACGCCGGCTCCTTCCGAAGTCGGCGTCAGGCCCACCACTCCCGCCCGGCCGGGAGTGGTGGGAGGAGGCAGGGGCCTTAGGCCTCCTCGGCCTCCTTCTGCTGGGAGGGCTTGTAGTAGAACTTGTAGATCATCCAGAAGCCGACGCCAAAGAGGATGGTGAGCGGCACGACGATGACCCAGTTCTGCTGGACGGCCATGACGACGTCCCAGATGAACGGGCCGGCCTTGAAGTAGGTGATCGCGGCCGAGCCGGCGGGGAACTCGTAGCCCACGCTGGCGGCGAGCTCGGTGAACAGCGGGCCGATCGTGGTGGAGGAGTACAGGCCGACGATGATGATGGGAATGCCCGTGAGGAACGTCTTCACGATGTCGCCGCGGAAGAGGACAGCGGCGCCGATGATGAAGGCGCAGAGGTTCGCGACGTCGCCGAAGGGCAGGGTCTTGTTGCCCGGCAGGATGATCGCGAGCAGGATCGTCACGGGGATGAGCAGGACGGCGCCGGTGACGACGGCGGGGTTGGCCGTAAGGATGGGCCAGTCCAGACCGATGTAGAACTTGCGGCCAGGGAAGCGGGCCTTCATGAAGGTGGTCGCGGCGTTGGAGATCGGCATGAGCGCCTCGGAGAAGAGCTGCGCGATGCGCGGGAGCACCACGACGTAGGCAGCCACGGCGATGGCCAGCGACAGGCACCCGGGCACGTCCTCACCAGCAACGACGCCAATGATGAGGCCCATCACGATGCCGATGGTGGCGGGGTCGCCAAGGAAGCCGATCTTGCTCTGGATCGTGGCGGCGTCGAAGGTCTTGCCCTTGAGGAACGGGAGACGGTCGACGAGCATGGCGATCGGCATGACCGGAAGGATGTTGGCGAGGCCGGAGTGCGTGCAGGTCACGTCAGGGATGCCCGTGGAGTCCTGGACGTCCTTGGCGAACAGGTCGCCGAGCTTGAGCTCGGCCACAACGAACACCGCGGCAACGACGTAGGCGACGATGAGGTTGCCCGTGGCCATGTAGGCGATGGCCGCCAGGAAGATCTTGGTCCAGACGTTCCAGAGGTCAACGTTCAGGGTGTCGGTCCAGTTGAGGGCCAGCATCACGAGGTTGATGATGATCTGGAGCGGGAACACGGTGGCAGCGAGCGGCCACGCCCATGCGATCATCGAGGCGGGCGTCCAGCCCACGTCGATGTACTCGAGGCCCGTGCCCGAGTTCTCCATGGCGGTCTGCGCGACGGGAGCGATGGTGCCCGTGAGCAGCGCGCTGTTGAGCGCGTTAATCGCCGTGAAGGCGATGCCGAGCATGACGCCGGCCTTGAAGGCCTTGCCCGGCTTCATGCCGAAGATGAGTCCGATGATGAACATCACGATGGGAAGGAAGACCGAGGCGCCAAGGCCAACGATCCAGTCAACTACTGCGGAGAGAACTTCCATCGATCTGCCCCCTTTCTAGGTGCGGTACGGTCTGCGCTGGGAAGGGACTAGTCCTTGACGATCTGGTACACCTGCTCGAGAACAGCCTCCTCTCCCATGCCGGTCAGAAGCGCGACGCCGGGAACGACGGGGATGTCGCCGCACTTGATGTTGGGGTTAGTGGAGACCAGGCAGTCGGCGACGAGCCCGCCGCCGTTGACCATGCCGTAGTTTGTGGTCTGGACGTCGCACTGGACGCCGCGGGCCTCAAGATACTCGCGAATCTTCGCCGCGATCATCGTCGAGGTGGCAACGCCCGAGCCGCACACCGCGTAGATCTTCTTCATTTCCTGTCTTCCTTTCTCCTGGGCGGGCTCCCTGCCCGCGCTTCTTATGCCTGGGTGGGGTCGAGAATGACCTTGAAGCACTCCCCGCGGACCATGAGGCCAAAGCCCTCGTTGATCTGCGAGAGGGGCAGCCGGTGAGTGATGAGCTTCTCTGCGGGGATGAGCTCGTTCACGAGAAGCTGCTCGGCCTGCTGGAACTGGCGCGGGGTCGAGCCGAACGAACCAATGACCTTGAGCTCCTTGTAGTGGATCAGGTTTCCGTCAACGCCGAGCGCGGGGTCGTCCTTCGGGAAGCCGGCGAAGAACTCGACGGTGCCGCCCTTCGCTGCGACCGTGAGCGCCTGGACGGCCGACGCCTTGGCGGTGTTGGCGACGCACACCTTGTTGGCGCCCATGCCGTCGGTCACGGACATCACGAACTCCTGCAAATCACCGTCAGTCTTGAGGCAGAAGTAGTGGTCGGCGACGCCCATCGCGCGCGCCTTCTCGAGGCGGTCGGGGGAGCGGTTGACGAGGATGATCTTCGAGGCACCCTTGAGGCGACCGATCATGGCGTGCATGATGCCGATCGAGCCGCTGCCGAGGATGAGGAGGGTGTCGCCGAGGCGCACGTCAAGCTCCTCCTCACCGTGCAGCGCGGAGACGGCGGGGTCGCCCAGCGCCGCCAGCTCGTACTTCTTGCCCTCGGGAATATGGAAGACGGTGCCCGCCTCGATGGTCTTCTTCGGGATCTTCACGTACTCGGCAAAGGCGCCCGGGAGCACGGTCCCGATGCCAGGGCGGTCGACGCACAGGTTCTGCAGGCCACGCTGGCAGTAGTAGCAGTGCCCGCAGGGAATCCCCGGGTGAACGCTCACGCGGTCGCCAACGGAGACGCCCTCGACGTTTGCCCCGACCTCAACCACGTCGCCGGCGAACTCGTGCCCAAGAATCTGCGGAGTCTTGACCTTGGCGTGACCGTGCTGGTAGGTGCGCAGGTCGCTGCCGCAGATAGCCACGGCACGGACCTTGAGGAGGAACTCGTCGGGTCCGATCTGGGGAACGGGGACGCGCTCGTAGCGAATGTCCTCGATGCCGTGGAAAACTCCTGCGTTCATGGTCTCGCTCATGGTGCTCCTTTCGGTGGGTGCTCTCCGCTACCACTCGGCGATGGTTCCGTCGTAGTTGCGCCAACGGGGGTTGTCCCAGCTGAGCCCCTCGAGGCTCACCTCGCGGACCTTCTCCTCGTCGACGGTGATGCCCAGGCCCGGCCCCTCGGGGATGGGGAGGTAGCCCTGCTCGAACTGGAAGATCTCCTTGTTGCTGACAAAGTCGAGCAGGTCGAACCCCTGGTTGTAGTGAATGCCGAGGCTCTGCTCCTGGATGAACACATTGGGCGTGCAGACGTCGAGCTGCAGCGTTGCCGCGAGCGCGACGGGACCGTAGGGCGCATGCGGAGCAGCTGCCATGTCGTGGGCCTCGGCGATCGCGCAAATCTTGCGCGCCTCGAGGATGCCACCGGCGAGCGACAGGTCGGGCTGCACGATGGAAACGGCGTCCTGCGCAAAGAGCTGCTTGTAGCCCCACCGCGTCATGAGGCGCTCCCCGGTGGCGATGGGAATCGTCGTGCCCTTCGCCAGGTCGGCCATCAGCTCCGTGTTCTCGGGGAGCACCGGCTCCTCGACGAACATCGGGTGGAACTGCTCGAGCTCGGCGAGAAGGACCTTTGCCATGGCCTTGTGGACGCGGCCGTGGAAGTCGATGCCCACGTCGAGGTCGTAGCCAACGGCCTCGCGAATCGAGGCGATGCGGCTCGTGACCTCCTCGACCTTTGCGAACGAGTCGATGTAGTGCATCTCGGAGCAGCAGTTGAGCTTGACGGCAGAGAAGCCCGCGTCGCGCCGCTTGGTGGCCTCGGCCGCAGCGTCGCTCGGACGGTCGCCGCCGATCCAGGAGTAGACGCGAATGCGATCGCGAGCGCGGCCACCCAGAAGCTGCCACACCGGGACCCCAAGGCTCTTCCCCTTGATGTCCCACAGCGCCATCTCAATCCCCGAGACGCAGGTCATGTGCACAGGTCCGCCGCGGAAGAAGTAGCGGTAGAGGCACTGCCAGATGTCCTCGATGTCGTTGGGGTCGCGGCCGACCACGTGGCGCATCGTCTCCTCGAGGCACGTGACCACGGTCTCCGTGCGCGTGCCGGAGATGACCTCGCCCCAGCCCTCGACGCCCTCGTCGGTCGTGATCTTGAGGAAGATCCAGCGCGGGCGCACGCGATATGTCGTGAATCCGGTTACTTTCATGGCTATGCGGACGCCCCTCCGAAGGTGATGAGGTTGGGCGGTACCTCGCCGCGCTTGACGGCCAGCACGTTGTCAACGGCGGTGTCGCCCATGCGGCGGTTGGACTCGTAGGTGGTTCCCGCCACGTGGGGCGTGAGGATGACGTTGGGCAGGTCGAAGAACTCGTGCCACGCGGGGGGCTCAAAGTCGTAGACGTCCACTCCGTACCCGCGCAGCGTCCCGTCTTTGAGGGCACGCGTGAGGGGCTCGACCTCGACCACCTTGGAGCGGGCGGTGTTGACGAGGATCGTCCCGGGGCGCATCTTGGCGAAGGCCTCCTCGCCAACGAGGTGGAAGGTGCTCTCGTCGAGCGGCACATGCAGGGAGATGATGTCGCAGGAGGCGTAGATCTCGTCCTTGCTGACGTAGCGAGCGCCCATGGCCCTCACCTCCTCGCGCTCCACGAGGTCGTTGACGAGGATCTTGTCCGTGAACCCGGTGCAGCGGCGCACGAACGCCGTGCCAATGTTGCCGGCGCCAATGACGCCGATGGTCTTGTCGACCACGTCCACGCCGGGGTACTTGACCCACTCGTGGTTCTTGGTGTGCGCGTTCAGGGTGTGGAAGTCGCGAGCGAGCATGAGCGCGAGGCACATGGCCGCGTCGGCGACCTCGTCCTTGTTGGTGCCCGGGGCGTTGGTGACGAGGATGCCCTGGCGCTTGGCCTGGTCCTTGTCGATTGCGTCCACGCCCACGCCATGCTTGGCGATGACCTTCATCTTGGTGAAGTGCTCGATGACGTTGGCAGGGACCTTGTCGTTGCCAACGATCAGGGCGTCGCAGTCACTCGCGAACTCGATCATCTCCTCGTTCGTGAGCGGGCGCCCGTAGGGGTTGAGCTTGACCTCGCATCCTGCCGCCTCAAGGCGCTCGACGCTTCCCTTGTAATAGTTGCCAAAGGTGACGGCTGTCCCCGCGACCTTCCAGCGCTCGTTCGTGTAGTCCTTCATCTCGTCCTCCTTGCGGTCGTTCGGCTAGGCAAGCCGCGCGCCGATCAGCTCGTACGCCTCCGCGGGGGTCGAGCTGGCGACGATTCGGCCCATGAGGTCCTGGTCCTGGATGAGGCCAACGACCTTCTGGAGCATCTCGAGGTGCGCGTGCGCCTCATTGAGGGCGAGCATGACAACGAGGCTGACCTCACAGGTCTCCTCGGGGGCGTCCATGCGACCCCACGCCACGGGAGACTTGAGGACGCCGACGCAGATGGCGCCCGACACGACGTGCTCAACGTCACAGTGGGGCATGGCGAGGCAGATCCCGCCCGCGTCGAGCCCCGTGGGATAGCTCTTCTCACGATCGGCGATCGCCTGTGCGTAGGTGTCGCGCACGAGGCCGCGATCGAGAAGGACCTGCGCCAGAACGCTCTCAACGTGCTCGCAGTCGACCGGCTCGTCGATGATGACGGTCAGGTCCTTGTCATAGAGCAGCTCCGCCACCGCTACCACCTCACCTTCTGCTCGAAGTCCTTGACCTGCTGCTTGAGCGCCTCCACGTTCATGGAGAGGATGTCCTCGCGCTTGAAGATCCCCGAGCCGATCCCGGCGTAGGTGGCCCCGGCGTCAAAGAACTCCTGGACGTTCTCTCCGTTCACGCCGCCGACGACCATGAGCGGCATCCAATCGAGCGGCGCCTGAACGTCAGAGAGGTACTTCGCCCCGAGCCGAGCCGCGGGGAACACCTTCACGATGTCGGCGCCCATGTCGAACATCGTGGCGATCTCCGTGGGAGAGAACGCCGCGGGGACCGTGACCGCTCCCGCGCTCCTGGCTATGTCGAAGATCTCCTGCGTGAAGCAGATGGGGGACAGCATGAAGGAGGCGCCCGCGTCTGCCGCGGCACGCGCGCGCTCCGGGCTGATCACCGTTCCGGCGCCGATGAGGACCTCGCCGCCAAACTCGTCTGCGAGGCGGCCGATCGTCTCGGCGGCGCCCGGCGTGTTCATGGCGACCTCAACGGCCCCGAGCCGCGTTCCCACCAGCGAGCTCACGACGCCGCGGCACTGCTCGTACGTGTAGCCCCGCAGGATGACGGTCACCTTGGGAAAGCTTGCGTCCTTTGCAAACACGCGATGCTCCTTCGACTACTCGTATAACCATTCGTAAAGCATATTTCAGAATTGCTGTTCACCTGACGCACATATATTTGCCTGACATGTCAGAAAAGGCAAGAAGCTTTCCTTGAACGGTAACATCTCTGTATTTTACGAGGTAATATCAATGTTCTGTATACCGTTCACCGGTCATGACTGGTTTCTAGAAACTGAAATAGATCTGCAGATTGCTGCTCCACGTTTTTTCTAATGCATATTTTTCGCTATTTTTCGTATATGTGAGCGCAATTGAAGCGTATTCGTTCACTATTTCTACACTTTTGGACAACATGAGGACAAAATGTCACGGCATGGGAGCCCGCGCCCCTTGGGTCATGACAGAACAGCGAGCAAGAAGGACCCGCCCGGGACCTCCTTACAAGAGCAGCGGCTCCAGGTAGCGCGCCACGCCGGACTCCGCGCTCGACAGCGCCACGTGATCGGCGACGGCGAGGCAGCGCTCGTTGGCGTTCGCCATGGCCACGCCGTCCCCGGCGACCTCCAGCATGGTGAGGTCGTTGTCTGAGTCCCCGAACGCAATCGTGTCCTCGATGGGCACGCCCAGGTGCTCGGCGAGCCACCTCACGCCATAGCCCTTGACGGCGCGGAGGTTCGTGATCTCCACGTTGCACGCGAGCGACCTCGAGTGCGTGAGCTCGGGCCTTGCGTCAACGGCCCGGTGCACGGCCGCAGCGTCAGCCTCGCTCAGGTAGAAGACGTTGACGCGGTAGATCTCACCGACCTGCTCGATAATCTGGTCGACCGTTCCCTCGAAGCGCGTGCGCACGCTCACGATCTGGGCGAGGTCCTGCGGGGGAACGCCCATCTCCTCCATGACGTGCCAGCGGTCCGAGGCGGTGTAGACACGCCCGTCGGCAAAGACGTCAAAGGTGATCGGAAGCTCGCGAACGTCTGCGTAGAGCGAGCGCACCACGTCCCGCTCGATGTCCACCTCGGAGAGGACGCGGCCGGTCTTTGCCTCACAGATGATCGCGCCGTTGCAGCAGACGGCATACTGCACGCACGGGTGCTCAACGAGCTGGCGCGGCAGGCCCGTGGCGTTTCTCCCGGTGCAGGGCACGAACTGGACGCCCCGCTCGTGCGCCACGTCGAGGATGCGGAGGTTCTCCTCGGAGATGGTCTTGTCGGGCGAGAGGAACGTGTCGTCCATGTCCACGAACACCAGCTTGACCACGTTCTTCTCCCCTCTCGCCGCATCCCGTCCCATTCTAGCGCGGAGGCGGCCCACACGCCGGGAAGGGACCTCCTCATCCCAGCGGTCAAGAATCCCGCCCAGTGCGCACTGCCAGCCGCGCACTGGGCGAGATTCGTGTCCAAACGGACAGAACATGCGTCGAGTGCGCGCCGGAACGAGATCTCCAGCGCGCACTCGACGAGTTTCTTGGCGGCGAGAAGAACGGCGAGAAGAACCCCTACTCGCTCACGCCCGCCTTGCGCTTAGCCTCCTCGATCTGGGCAAGCTGCTCCTCGGTGAGCGTGATGCCCGCCCCGCCGTGGGTGCCGCACGCCGAGCCGTCGCCGCGCGCCACGCTGTCCTCGAAGCGCGTGCTGCCCGTGTAGGGCATGACGGCCTCGTTGGTGACCGGGTCGGCGGGGTTCTCGAGGCGGAAGCCGCCCTCGCGGTTCTGGCGGTAGTTCTCCTTGGCGACCGAGATCATCAGCTTGATGCGGTTGAGCTGGTTGACCTCCGAGGCGCCGGGGTCATAGTCAACGGCAACGATGTTGCTCTCGGGGTGCATCTGGCGCAGCCGCTTGATGACCGACTTGCCGACCACGTGGTTAGGCAGGCACGCGAAGGGCGAGCAGCACACGATGTTGGGCGTGCCGGTCTCGATGAGGTCGCACATCTCGGCCGTGAGCAGCCAGCCCTCGCCCATCGTGTTGCACAGGGACAGCACCTGCTCCGCCTTGGCGGCGAGCTCAAAGATGTCGGGGTACGCCTGGAAGCGCGTGGTCTTCCTGAGCATCTTGTTGATGGGCTCGCGAAGGCCCTCGATGAGCTTGATGCCCGCCATGTGCGACATGCGGCTCGTGGCCTTGGTGCCAAGCTCGGCGTTGGTGTTGATCGCGTTGGTCATGCCAAAGAGGAAGAAGTCCACGAGGCCGGGCACGTTGGCCTCGCAGCCCTCCTGCTCGATGACCTTGACCACCTGGTTGTTGGCCGTGGGGTGGAACTTGACGAGGATCTCGCCCACCACGCCCACGCGCGGCTTGGAGCGGTCGTTCACGAGCGGCAGCGCCTCGAAGGCGTCGATCGTGCGCTGGCAGAGGTCGTAGAAGCGCTTGGAGCCGCCCGCGACGATGGCGCCCTTGGCCTCGGCCATCATGCGGTCGTAGAGGGCGTCGGCGGCGCCCGCCTCGGCCTCGTAGGGACGCACGCGGTAGAGCAGCTGCATGATGAGGTCGCCGTAGAGCAGGGCGTTCACGGCCTTCATGAGCAGGCCGGGCCTCTTGAGGACGTCAAAGCCGGGGTTCTTCTCGTCCAGGCCGGAGGCGGCGGTGAGGCTGATCACCGGGATCTCCGGGTGGCCGGAGTCCTTGAGCGCCTTGCGGATGAGGGCGATGTAGTTGGTGGCGCGGCAGCCGCCGCCCGTCTGCGTGATGATGACGGCCAGGCGGGAGAGGTCGTACTTGCCCGAGAGGACCGCCTCCATGATCTGGCCCGTGACCAGGATGGACGGGTAGCAGATGTCGTTGTTGACGTACTTGAGGCCCGCCTCCACGGCGCCCTGGTCAACGGAGGGCAGGAGCACCACGTTGTAACCCGAGCTCTTGAAGAGCTCCTCGATAAGGTCAAAGTGGATCGGCGCCATCTGCGGCACGAGGATCGTGTAGCCAGCCTTCTGCATGTCCTCGGTGTAGCGGACCTTCTCGAACGCCGCGCTGGCCGCCTCGCGGTAGACGGGCACGCGGCCCTCCTGCGTGGCGCGGGCGCGCTCGGGCGAGCCGTCGGCCTGGCTCACGCCCACGGGCTCGACCTCGCGAACCTTGCCCTGGGACGCGGCGCGTCGCAGCTCAGCGCGCTGCTCGGAGAGGGCCGCCATGAGGGAGCGGATACGGATGCGGGCGGCGCCGAGGTTGGACACCTGGTCGATCTTGAGCACGGTGTAGATCTTGCCCGAGGCCTCGAGAATCTCCTGCACCTGGTCGGTGGTGAGGGCGTCAAGACCGCAGCCAAACGAGAAGAGCTGGATGAGGTCGAGGTCGTTGCGGGAGGCCACGAAGCGCGCGGCGCGGTAGAGGCGGCTGTGGAACATCCACTGGTCGATCACGCGAATGGGGCGCTCGGGCTTCATCTTGTGCGCAACGGAGTCCTCGGTGAGCACGGCAAAGCCGAAGGAGTGCACGAGCTCGGGGATGGCGTGGTTGATCTCGGGGTCGTTGTGGTACGGGCGCCCGGCGAGCACGATGCCGTGCGCGTCGTGCTCCTCGATCCAGCGCAGCGCCTCGTCGCCGGCGCGGTGCATGGCGTCCTTGAAGGCGAGGTCCGCCTCCCAGGCGGCGTTGACCGCCTCGTCGATCTCGGCGCGGGTGATGTGCTCGCCGCGCACGCGCCCCCGACCTGCGGCGGCGTCACGCTCGCGCTGCTCGGAGACCAGCTCGTAGAGACGGCGCTTGAGCTCGCGCTTCTTGTCATAGGGAATGAAGGGCGAGAGGTACTCGATCTTGCTGCCCTCGCCGAGCTCGTCAACGTTGAGGCCGAGGGCCTGCGGGTAGCTCATGACGATGGGGCAGTTGTAGTGGTTGGTCGCGCGCTCGTCCTCCTGGCGCTCCCAGCGGATGCACGGCATCCAGATGAAGTCCGAGTCCTTCTCGATGAGGTTCATGATGTGGCCGTGGGAGAGCTTGGCCGGGTAGCACACGCTCTCCGAGGGCATGGACTCGATGCCCGCGTCGTAGGTCTTGGCCGAGGTCTGGTCGGAGAGCACCACCGAGAAGCCCAGCTTGGTGAAGAACGCGTGCCAGAACGGGTAGTTCTCGTACATGTTGAGCGCGCGCGGGATGCCCACCGTGCCGCGCGGCGCCTCGTCGGGCGAGAGGACCGGGCGGTCAAAGAGCAGCTTGTTCTTGAACTCAAAGAGGTTGGGGGCCTCGTTCTTCTTTGCGCGCGCGTGGCCGGCGCCCTTCTCGCAGCGGTTGCCCGTGATGAAGCGGCGGCCGCCGCCAAAGTCGTTGATCGTGAGCAGGCAGTTGTTGGAGCAGCGCCCACAGTGGACGTTGGTGTGCTTGACCTGCAGGTTGTCGATCTCCTCGCGGCTGAGCAGGCGCGAGGTGCCCTGCGCCCCGGCGCGGTCGCGGGCGAGAAGGGCAGCGCCGTAGGCGCCCATCGTGCCAGCGATGTCCGGGCGAATCACGTCGCGGCCGGTGAGCAGCTCAAAGGCGCGCAGGGTGGCGTCGGACATGAAGGTGCCGCCCTGGACCACGCACCACTGGCCGATCTCGTCGAAGTCGCGCAGCTTGATGACCTTGAAGAGCGCGTTCTTGATGACGGAGTAGGAGAGTCCCGCCGCCACGTCACCGATGGTCGCGCCCTCCTTCTGCGCCTGCTTGACGCGGGAGTTCATGAAGACGGTGCAGCGGCTGCCGAGGTCGACGGGGCTCTTGGCGCCCACAGCGGCCTGCGCGAACTCCTGGACGGTCATGTTCATCGAGACGGCAAAGCTCTCGATGAAGGAGCCGCAGCCCGAGGAGCACGCCTCGTTGAGCATGATGTGCTCGATGACGCCGTCCTTGACCTGCAGGCACTTCATGTCCTGGCCGCCGATGTCCAGGATGAACTGGACGTCCGGCACGAACGCCTTCGCGCCGCGCAGGTGCGCGACCGTCTCGATCTCGCCGGAGTCAGCACGCAGGGCCTCGATGAGGATCTGCTCGCCGTAGCCGGTGGTGGTCACGTGGCCGATCGTACAGCCCTCAGGCATCTTGTCGTAGATGTCGTCCATGATCGTGCGGGCGGTGCCGAGGACGTCGCCGTTGTTGTTGCCGTACCAGGTGTAGAGCAGCTCGCCCGCCTCGCCAACGACGGCCGCCTTCATCGTGGTGGAACCGGCGTCGATGCCAATGAAGACGCGGCCGCGGTACGTGGAGAAGTCGCCCTTGGGAACGACCTGGCCCGCGTGGCGCTCGCGGAACTCCTCGTAGTCGGCCTCGGTCGCAAAGAGCGGCTCGAGGCGCGCGACCTCGGAGCCCTGGACGTCCCTCAGGTTCTCGAGAAGGCGGATGACCTCGTCAAACGTGACGTACTTATCGGACTCGCCGGCAAGGGCCGCGCCGGTGGCCACGAAGAGGTGCGCGTTCTCGGGGACGATGATGTGCTCGTCGTCGAGGTTGAGCGTGATGTAGAAGCGACGCCGGAGCTCCGAGAGGTACTGGAGCGGGCCGCCGAGAAACGCCACGTGGCCCCTGATGGGGTGACCGCACGCGAGGCCCGAGACCGTCTGGTTGGCCACGGCCTGGAAGATCGAGGCGGCGATGTCGGACGGCTTGGCGCCCTCGTTCAGGAGCGGCTGGACGTCGGACTTGGCGAAGACGCCGCAGCGCGAGGCGATGGGGTGGATCTGCGTGGCGTCCTTGGCGAGCTCGTTCAGGCCGGCGGCGTCGGTGTGGAGCAGCGAGGCCATCTGGTCGATGAAGGCGCCCGTGCCGCCGGCGCAGGTGCCGTTCATGCGCTGCTCGATGCCATTGTCGAAGTAGATGATCTTGGCGTCCTCGCCGCCGAGCTCGATGGCGCAGTCCGTCTGGGGGATGAGTGTCTCGACGGCGCGCTTGGAGGCGATGACCTCCTGGACGAACTCCAGGTCAAGCCAGCTCGCGAGCAGCATGCCGCCCGAGCCGGTGATGGAGACGCGCATGGGGGCGTCGCCGATCACCTTGCGAGCGCGGGCGAAGAGCTCCTTGGCAGTGGCGCGGATGTCGGTGTGGTGACGCTCATAGTTGGCGTAGACGAGGTTGTCGTTGTCGTCGATGACAGCGAGCTTGACGGTGGTGGAGCCCACGTCGATGCCGAGGCGCAGGTGCGCGTGGGAGAAGTCGGTCGCGTGCGCGGGCGAGAGCTCAGCGCCATCGGCCTTGAGCTCAAGGGGGCGCTGGGCGGCGCGCTCGGCGCGGATGGATGCGGCGGTCTTATCGGTCATCAGTTGTCCTCCTCGGAGCACATGGCGGCAAGGGCAAAGCTCGGGATGTCCAGGTCGATGGGGTTGTCGTAGAGGTCGCCGGGCCGCACGAACATGAGCGCGGTCATGAGGCGCGCCATCTCGCGGACCCCCTGCGTCATGCCGCCGTCGAGCCAGCGCAGCAGGACGCCGACCTCGGCGGAAATCGCGAAGGTGAGGTAATAGTCAAAGAAGGGGCCGAGCGCGCGCAGGTCGAGCCCGTCGAGGGCGCGCATGGCGATGACGTCGTGGACCATCTGCTTGAGACGGTCGGCGAAGGCGGGGTCGCCGCCGTTGCCGAGGAGCGGGCGCAGGTAGTCGCCGCGCTCGCGCACGCACTCGAGCAGCTCTACGGAGCCGGGTGCGGGCTCGCCCGCGTCGAGCGCGCGACGTAGGTCGGTGAGGTGAGACGCCGCGACGCGCGCGAGCGGGGCGCGCAGGTCCGAGAGCGTCTCGATCTCAATCTGGTTCACGAGGTCGGGGATGTCCCTGAAGTGGGAGTAGAAGGTGCGTCGCGTGACGCCCGCCCGCTCGGTCACCGCCGTCACGGTGACGCGGGAGAGGTCGCCCGTCGCGTCGATCTCCTGCGCGAGCGCGAGGGCCAGGGCCTGGCGCGTACGCACGCAGCGTCGGTCGGTTCGCAGCACAGTGGAGTGCATTGCCGCCTTTCTCCGTTATTTCACAGCCTGCGTAGTATTGCACAACCTGTGAAAGAACGTCGCCTGGCACAACTTCTCCATGTGACAGGGGGACGGAGGAGTTCGTCCCACCTGTGTCCCTGCTGTCCCACGACAACGGGGACGGGGGTCTTGCCCCGTCCCCGCTGTTGTAGACCTAAGGTTAGAAGTGTGACAAAAGCCTCCGTCCCCTTTGTCACACGGGACAGGGGACAGAGGTGGGACGAACTCCTCCGTCCCCCTGTCCCACCTACTTGGTCAGGGTGATGACGACGGCGCCGGCGTCGACCGGGCCGTCGGGGACGGGGGCGACCTGGGCGTAGTCGTCGGAGTTGGTCACGACGACGAAGACCGTGTCCTGCTTGCCCGCCTCGGCGATCTTGGCCTTGGAGAAGCTCACGATGGGAGCGCCGGCGTCCACGTGGTCGCCCTGCCCCACGAGGCAGGTGAGGCCGTTTCCGTTCATCTCCACGGTGTCGATGCCCACGTGCACGAGCACCTCGGCGCCGTCGTCAGCGACGAGGCCGACGGCGTGCAGCATGGCGGCGGACACCGTGCCGGACACCGGCGCGTAGGCCATCTCCTCGGCGGGGCTCACGGCGATGCCCTTGCCCATGGCCTCGGACGAGAAGACCGGGTCGCTCGTCTCGGCGAGCTGGAGCGCCGAGCCCTTCACCGGGGAGCACACCACGCCGCTCTTCCAGGCGGCGGAAACGGGGGCAGGCTTGGCGGGGGCGGCGGGCTTGGCCGCCTTCCTGAACATGTCGAACAGTCCCATCTCTTTTCCTCTCTCCCTCTCGCGAACGGGCGGCCCGACGGCTAGTCCAGCCCCTCCGCCCCATTGCTCGCGATAATCTTCTGGTACGCGTAGAAGCTGTCCTTGCGGCGGCGCTCGTAGGTACCTGACCCATCGTCGTGCTTGTCGACGTAGATGAAGCCGTAACGCTTGCGCATCTCACCAGTGCCGGCGCTCACAAGATCGATGGGTCCCCACCAAGTGTAGCCGATGAGCCCCACGCCGTCCTCGACGGCCTCGCCCATCGCGCGAACGTGCGCCTTGAGGTAGTCGATGCGGTACTGGTCGTGTATCGATCCGTCCTCCTCCACGGTGTCGTAGGCGCCCATGCCGTTCTCGACCACCATCACGGGAATCTGGTAGCGGTCCCAGATCTCGTTCAGGGCGTATCGCAGGCCTGCCGAGTCGACCTGCCAGCCCCAGGCGGTCGATTCCAGATAGGGATTGACTCCCCCAAAGGTCATGTTACCAGCGGTCTGCTCAACGTCGTGCGTCCCCACCACATTGCTCATGTAATAGGAGAAGGTATAGAAGTCCACCTTGCCGTCCGCAATGTCCGTGAGGTCGCCCTCCTCCATCGCGAGCTCGACACCGTTCTCACGGAAGAGCCGCGTGGCATAGGAGGGATACGCTCCACGCACCTGCACGTCCGAGCAGAACCAGTTCGTCTTGCGCATCTCCCCCTGGCAAAGAAGAACGTCCGCGGGGTCGCAAGTGGCGGGATACGTGAGCAGAAAGCCGACCATGTTGCCCATCTTGAACTGCGGATACCTCTCGTGGGCGAGTCGCACCACGCGTCCGCTCGCCACGAACTGGTGGTGGAGGGCCTGGTAGCGCTGCTGCGGGGTGGTCCTGATCGCCGAGGCCGGCCCCTCGAAGCCCTGGATGATGCCCGTCTCCATCATGGCGCCGATGTCCATGGTGCCGCAGTTGATCTCGTTGAAGGTGAGCCAGTAGGTCACCTTGTCCCGATAGCGCTCGAACACCGTGGCGCAGTAGCGCTCGAAGAACCCAATGAGCTCGCGGCTCGCCCAGCCGTTGTAGCGCTCCACCAGCGAGTAGGGCATCTCGTAGTGCGAGAGCGTGACGAGCGGCTCGATGCCGTGGGCACGGCAGCAGTCGAGCACGCGATCGTAGAAGGCGAGGCCGGCCTCGTTGGGCTCGGGATCGTCGCCGTTGGGGAAGATGCGACTCCAGGAGATGGACATGCGGAACATGCTGAAGCCCATCTCAGCGAAGAGGGCGATGTCCTCCTCGTAGCGGTGGTAGAAGTCGATGCCGTCGTGGTTGGGGTAGAGAAGGTCGGGCCTGATGTCGACGGTTATCTCGCGAGGCCGCTCATAGCTGCCCCCCGTGAAGTGGTCGTCGACCGACGCCCCTCGCCCATCGACGTCCCATGCGCCCTCAAGCTGATTGGCAGCCGTCGCGCCGCCCCAATAGAAGCCTTCAGGGAATCCCATGATAATACCTCCTATCCCAGGTCGGCGCCGTTGGTGGCGATGACCTGCTTGTACCAGGCAAAACTCTTCTTGCGGCTGCGCGCGAGCGTGCCGTTTCCGGCGTCGTCACGGTCGACGTAGACGAAGCCGTAGCGCTTGGACATCTCTCCCGTCGACGCCGAGACGAGGTCGATCGGGCCCCAGGTGGTGTAGCCAAGAAGCTCGACGCCGTCCTCGTCGATGGCGTCACGCATGGCCTCGATGTGGGCGCGCAGGTACTCGATGCGGTAGTCGTCGTTGATCGAGCCGTCCTCCTCGACGACGTCGTGGGCACCCAGGCCGTTCTCCACGATGAAGAGGGGCTTCTGGTACCGGTCGTAGAGGTCGTTCATGGTGATGCGCAGGCCGAGCGGGTCAATTGCCCAGCCCCACTGACTGTTCTTCAGGTACGGGTTCCTCACGCCGCGAAACGCGTTGCCCGTCATCTCCACGCCCTCGGGCAGCTTCGCCGCGGCGCACCGCGAGGAGTAGTAGCTGAAGGAGATGAAGTCGACGGTGTTCTCGGCGAGCACGCACACGTCTTCCTCCGTCATGCCCACGTCGATGCCCTCGCGCTCGAACATCTTGAGCGCGTAGGCGGGATAGGCCCCGCGGCTCTGGACGTCGACGAAGAAGTAGTTCTCCTGGTTCTTCGTCTGGGCGACACGAACGTCCTCTGGGTCGCAGCTGTAGGGGTAGGTGGCCCCGGCGGCGAGCATGCAGCCCACCATGTTGCCCGGGTCGACCTCGTGGGCGATCTTTGTGGCCCAGGCGCTCGCCACGAGCTCGTTGTGCGCCGCGAGGTACATCGCGCGCGTCCGGTCCTCGCCCTCCTCAAACACGAGCCCCGCACCCATGAACGGCAGGTGGAGGATCATGTTGATCTCGTTGAAGGTGAGCCAGTAGCGAACGAGGCCCTTGTAGCGGTTGAAGAGCACCGTGACGAGGCGCTTGTAGAGCTCGATGAGCGTGCGGCTGCGCCATCCGCCGTACTTCTCGATGAGGTGGATCGGCAGGTCGAAGTGGGTTATGGTCACGAGCGGCTCGATGCCATGGGCGTGGCACTCGCGGAAGACCTCCTCGTAGAAGGCAAGTCCCGCCGCGTTGGGCTCGGTCTCGTCCCCGTTGGGGAAGATGCGCGTCCAGGCGATGGACATGCGGTAGACCTTGAAGCCCATCTCGGCGAGAAGCGCGATGTCCTCCTTGTAGTGGTGATAGAAGTCGACCGCCTCGTGCGCGGGATAGTAGTGGTCGCCGTCGCAGACGAGCGGCGTACCCTCGCCCAGCATGGCGGGAAGGCGGTCGGCGCCGTGCGGAATCACGTCGACGTTGGCCAGGCCGCGACCGTCCTCGTCGTACCCTCCCTCAAACTGGTTCGCCGCCGTGGCCCCGCCCCAGAGGAAGCCCTCGGGAAAAGCGCCCTGTGCCATGTGTTTCTCCTCTCCATGTACGTTTCCGGCCATCAGACGGGACGCACCCGTCAGCTCTCTGGCCCGATCCAGGCAATCCGTCCGAGCCTCACGCCCTTCCCTCGAGGCTCGCGACAACGAGCGCGTCGGCGAGGTGCGCGCCCTGCTCGAGGCGCGTGACGTCCCGCTCGGGGTCATACGACCACGTCGCCGGAGCGGTGCGCCCGCTCGTAACGTCAATCCACGTGAGATGCGCCCCGGTGAGATCGCCGCGGAGGCTGATCGAGGCGTTGGTGGGCACGTACGCGACGAGGGTCGAGCCATCGGTCGTCTTGGCGGCGAACACGTCCTCCTTGTGATTTGCGAGCGCCTCCTGGCAGGGGTCGAGCTCGAACAGACCCAGACGCTCGATGATGCGGCGGGCGAGGCCGAAGTCATCGGCACCCGGAAGCTGCGCAGACACCTCGTGGGGCAGGGCCTGCAGGAAGCCCTCTCCAAGCGCCAAGGTATCGTAGCTGGGATTCTGCCAGTTCCAGACACCGTGGGCTCCGTAGGTGACGCCCGCGGAGGCCCCTCCGGTGACGGAGAGCCACAGGGCGCGACGGCAGTCCTCGCGGCGGAAGCGGCCGTAGATCATGTGCGAGTAGCCGATCTGCTCGTAGCAGGGCTCGGAGTTGATCGTGGGCCTGCTCACGGGGCGCTCGCCGAAGCTCAGCGCGAGCGTACGGGCGCCGGCCTGGGCGGAGATGTTGTGGCCGGACTGGTAGAGGTAGATGTCGGCACGCTCTGCGAGGCTCTCGGGCAGGCCGTCGTAGCGCCCCTTGATGTGATAGCACTTGAGCGAGTCGGGCGACAGCCGGTCCATGAGGTCGGCGATCATGGTGTAGCGCTCGACGGGCTCGGGGTTGTCAAAGTCGGTGTCGCCGGAGATGACCCAGATGGGGTCGAACTCGGCGAAGCTCTCCACGATCCTGGTCACAACGAACTCGACGAGCTCATCGGGGATGACGTTGTCGGGCACGAGGTTCGACGCCCAGGTGTTGGGGACGTAGTTGCACCACTGGACCACGATGGCGGGCACGAACCCGCGGCGCACCGCCTCGGCGAGCTGCCAGCGGGCGTGCTCCCAGAACTCTGGAACGGGCCTCGTGAAGTCAAAGGTCCTGCCGTGGTCGTCGGTTGCGTAGGGGTAGCGATCGAAGGGCGCTCCGCAGCGGTCCCACTGTGGAAGGGCGTTTATCTGCAGGACGTTGAACCCCTGGGCAGCACGGCGGTCCAGGTACTCAATCCACTCGTCATCGGTAGGGTTGGTGAATGCCGTCCAGATGGTGTCGGCAAGCCAGAAGAAGGGCCTCCCGTCCCGCTCGAGGTGCCTCTTGTTGACCTTCACCTGACTCATGCTCGCTCCTTTCGGACCCTTCTTGCTTTTGCCTATAGCCATTGTTGTTCACGGCTGCGTGGGCGTCAGATAGATTTAGTTTGAGAACTAGCGCGTTTAGTAAATCTGCCCACCGAACTAGGTGAAGCCTTGAGGCCTTATAACTGACCTAGCAAGGCAATTGCCGCAAGCTCCACCCGTTCCACGCGCACGGAGGCCCACCGAGCACCCGGGACGCCCGAGGGTCGCACCCACGCACACTTGCACGTCACTCCCTAGAGAAGAGGAGTATCACACCCATGGCAGATAATAAGAAAATCGCCCAAGACGTCCTCGAGGCGGTGGGCGGGGCGACAAACGTCACCACGGCCACCAACTGCATGACGCGCCTTCGCCTCACGCTCAAGAACAACGATGCCGCAGACCTCGAGAGCATCAAGAAGATCAAGGGCGTGCTTGGGGCGCAGTTCGCTGGTTCCCAGCTCCAGGTCATCATCGGACAGAACGTGCCCAAGGTCCTCGACGAGTTCGTCGCAATGAGCGGCGTGACCCGCGGCGCGGCGGTCGAGGAGAACCTCGACGCCCCCAAGGAGAAGCTGACGCCCGCGGTCATCGGCAACCGCATCCTTGACTACCTCTCCGGCTCCATGACGCAGCTTATTCCCCTCATCATGGCAGGAGGCCTCTTCCGCACCTTTGCCGTCATCCTCGGGCCGCAGATGCTCAACCTCATCAGCGAGACCGACCCCACCTACACCTTCTTCTACACCACGCTGTATGAGGCGACCTTCTACTTCCTCCCCATCTACCTCGGCTACGCAGCCGCCAAGAAGCTCGGCGCAAGCCCGGTTCTCGGCATGCTCACGGGAGGTCTCCTCATCGCCCCGAGCCTCGTCACCTCGGCTTCGGAGGGGGGTATCGTGAGCGTCTACGGCATTCAGATCGCGGCTGCCAACTACTCGCAGACGGTTCTTCCCGTCGTCCTCTCTGTTCCCGTGCTCTACTTTGCCGAGAAGTTCTTCAAGAAGGTCATGCCCGACGTTCTCTCCACCGTTTTCACGCCCTTCTGCACCATGATCGTCGTTGTCCCGGTCTCCCTTATCGTGCTCGCCCCCATC
Source organism: Candidatus Olsenella pullistercoris (assembly GCA_019116525.1). Classification (GTDB taxonomy): domain Bacteria; phylum Actinomycetota; class Coriobacteriia; order Coriobacteriales; family Atopobiaceae; genus Thermophilibacter; species Thermophilibacter pullistercoris. Next base: position 74,314 of record DXBM01000019.1, read on the forward strand.
GGAAACGAGCTCGGCAACCTCGTTGCCAATGCGCTCTTCGGCCTCGCTGACCTCGGAGGCATTGGCGTCCTGGTCGTCATGGCCATCCTCGGCGGCTTCTGGCAGCTCTTCGTCGTGGCCGGCATGCACATGCCCATCGGCCTGCTCGCCCAGGTCCAGATCATCGCGGCGGGATACGACCCCTTTGTCTTCGTTTCCACGAACTGCGCCATGACGGCCGTCTGGGGCTGCGCCTTCGGAGCCTTCCTCCGCATGCGCAACAAGGAGGAGAAGGGCCTTGCCCTTGGCTACGTCATCTCCGCCATCGCCGGCGGCGTGACCGAGCCCGCCCTCTTCGGCCTCATCATGCGCTACCGCAAGACCATGATCGGCATGATCGTCGGCGGCGCAATCGGTGCGGTCGTTTCCGGGATCCTCGGGGTGACCTACTACCTCGCCGGCGGAGCCTCCAACTTCATGGTCATCCTCAACTACTTCCAGGGCGGCCAGACCAACATCATCCTTGCAGCCATCGGAATGGCAGTCTCGTTCATCATCGCCGCCGTCATCGTGTATCTCACCGGCTTCTCCGAGAAGGAGCTCGACGAGATGGACGCCGAGTAGCCTAAGCCTAACCCCCACCACGACCCAATTCCTCCCTTTGCGGGGCCCATAAGGGCCCCGCTTTCGAAAGGAGCCCATATGGCAACCTACCGTACCGTCACCACACTCGGAGACTTTGGCCCCTGGGTCTCCAAGCTCCTGCTCGATCTCCCCTGCGAGGTACGGGCCGACGAGGTATCCCCCGCCACCTTCAACGTATTCTGCACGCGGCGCGAGACCAAGGACGGCTCCGTGCTCATGCGCAGCGAGAAGGGCGCCGCCCGCGAGACGCCCAGCCAGGGCTACGCGCCCGTCCTTCGCGCCTACCCCTGCGACGAGGGCGGCAGCGAGGTGCCCACGAGCTCGCGCGTCGCCCTCGAGATGGGCGAAATCCGCGTCAACAAGCGCATCGAGGGTGGGGTCACGCGCTCGCGGTTCGTGAGGAACGACTATCGCGTTACCCAGGTCGCCGACGTCTGCAGAGACGACGGTCCGGTCAACGGGCTCGTCTTCGACGAGTGCGCGGGCGACGTCTGTCCTGCCCTCGACGGCTGGCACGAGTCAGTCCAGTCGAAGGCCGTCGACGGTATCCGCCTGGAGTACGGCTACTACGAGCCGAGCTTCGAGCCCTTCCGCCCCAACGCGTTCTCCGACCTCGTGACGCCCCCCGAGAGGGCGGCGCTCATCGTGTGGCTCCACGGGGCAGGCGAGGGAGCAGGTGGCGAGCGTGGCGAGGTCGGTCGTGCCTACCAGGGCAATCGCGTGACCGCGCTCTCCCAGCGCCAGATCCAGTCCTACTTCGGCGGCGCCGCGTGGGTGCTCGTGCCGCAGTGCCCCACCTTCTGGATGGATGACGGCGAGAGCCAGCTGGGGCGCGTGAATGAGAGCATCTACGTGCGCGCGCTCAAGGAGCTCATCGACGAGTTCGTGGCCGCTCACGCCGATCGCGTCGACCCCGGACGCATCGTAATCGGCGGCCTCTCCAACGGCGGGTTCATGACCGTGCGCATGTGCCTCGACTATCCCGGGTTCTTCTCGGCGGGCATCGCCGTGTGCGCCCCGTTCTACGAGGAGAACCAGACGCCCGAGGCCGTTACCGCGCTGGCGAAGACGCCCCTGTGGTTCGTGCACTCCAAGGGCGACGAGCTCGTTGACCCCACGCAGACCAGCCTGCCGCTCTACCGCAGGCTCCGCGAGGCGGGCGCCGAGACGCACTTCACCTACTTCGACCACGTGGAGGACCTCACGGGCGTCTACCGCGAGCCCGACGGGAGACCGCTGCGCACCTTCAACCACGGCGTCTGGACGCACGTCTACAACGACTTCTGCAGGACCGACCTCGACGGCACGAACGTGATTGTGGACGGCGAGCCGGTTGGCGCCTGGGAGTGGGCTGCCGACAGGCGCCTGGGCTAGGAGGGGGCGTCATGACCGAGGAGAGGCCCCGCGTCATCGTCACCACCGACATGGAGGTGGATGACATGAACTCCGTCGTCCACCTCGCCCTGCACCTCAACGAGCTCGACGTTGCGGCGTTCGTCTACACCGCGTCCCAGTACCACTTCCAGGGTGACGGATCGCACACGCTTGCCGAGGCGAACCCCCACTGGCGGACGAAGGGCAAAAGGGCGTACGAGTGGCCCGTCGTGCCGCACGAGCCCGACCCCGAGGCAGGCGCGCTCACGAGCTACCGGCCCTTCCCCGAGGGCTGGATGGAGCGACTCTGGCTCGGCCCCTATGCCGAGGCCTGGCCCCACCTCTGCGAGAACGGCGGGCGCTACCCGACGCCCGAGGAGCTCGTCGAGCGCACCTACGTGGGAAACGTCGCCTTTGAGGGAGACGTGCGCGAGGAGACCCCGGGCTCGAACGCCATCCGGGACGCCATCCTCGACGACGACCCGCGCACGCTGTGGCTCCTTTCTTGGGGAGGCATGAACACCATCGTACGCGCGCTCATGTCCGTTGCCGAGCGCTACGCGGGCACGCCCGAGTGGGACGACGTGCGCGACCGCGTGCGCCGCAAGGTGCGCGTCATGGGCGTTGCCGACGGAATCGGACAGGACAACAGCTGGCTCGACCACGGCCGCGCGCTCTTCCCCGAGCTCACGCTCTGGCGCGTGCCGTTTATCTACGGAGGGTACGTAGACGCCAAATTTGCCCAGGAGGACAGCATCGAGCTCTTCCGTGCCCCGTGGCCCGAGGAGAACCTCGTCCGAGGAAACGGACCTCTCATGGGCGCCTACAAGCTCTATGGGGACGGCAGGCACTACGAGGGCGAGCCCGAGCGCTTCCAGTTTGGCGAGCACGCCACGCTCGACTGGGGCTTCGAGGGCATGGAGCCCCTGGTCTTCGCGCCTGGCGACTTCATGGCGGAGGGGGACAGCATGACCTTCATGCCGCTCCTCCCTCTGGGCCTGCGCGGCGCGGACGACCCTAGGTTCAGCACCGTCCTCGGCCCCCTGTTCAGGGACGGAGAGCCCTCTTCGGTCCCCTCGGCGGCCCCCTTCGAGACGCCCCAGGGCAACCCCAACCCCTACCTTCGCGCCTACCAGGAGGAGTTTGCCGCGCGTGCCCAGTGGTGCACGCACGGGTACGACGAGTGCAACCACGCGCCCGTCATCGAGGCGGTGACGCCGGACCTCGAGGCGAGGGCGGGCGAGACCGTGTCTCTCTCGGCGCGTGCCAGCGATCCCGACGGGGACGACCTTCTCCCCCGCTGGCGCTACGACGCGCTCGCGAGCACCTATCGCGGCGAAGGGCTGGCACTTCTCGAGGCGTGGGAGGCGTGCTCGCTGGATGCCACGCTCCGCGTGCCTCACGACGCGCGCCCAGGCGACCGCCTCGTGCTCACGCTCTCCGTGCGCGACGTGGCGGAGCGGCCCATGACCCGCTACGCGCAGGTACTGATCACCGTCGCGTGACCTCAGGTAACTTTTGCGGGGCGGGGCGCTCGAAGGATGCCCCCTGCCCGAAGGCTGGGTGCCTCACGAACGAGCGTGAGGCACCCAGCTGGCGTGTCTGTGTCACTTTCGGCGCCCGTTGTGTGCCTCTACGCCGGACGAGGGCTCCGAGCGGAGCCGGAGACACGAGAACGGCCAGTTGGAGTACGAGCCCGAGGGCCTCCCGAGACCCCGCGGCCCTGGCGAGGCACACAATGGGCGCCGAAAGTGACACAGGACGCCTCCCAGCTCGCCCCAAGCCGCGCCTTCGGCGCCCCGGCGCACGCTATGCCCTCCGGGAGACACAAGCAAGGGGGCAGGGGCCGTCACCGGCCTCCCGCCCCCATGGCATAAAACGAGAAACGTGACAAAGTCCTCCGTCCCCATTGTCACATGGCGCGGCGGATGGCCGAGCGCCAGCCGGTGCGCTTCCCCTCGCGCACCTCGGGATCGATCGCAGGGGAGAAGACAGTGCGGTTCAGCCCCTCGTAGATCACGTTCTCGCTCCAGACGCCCGCCGCGCGACCCGCGACGAAGGCGGCGCCCGCCGCAGAGAGCTCCTGGAGGTCCGACACCACGACGTCGGCGTCGGCCATGTCGGCCTGGAACTGCATGAGATAGCGGTTGGCCGTGACGCCGCCGTCGGCGGAGAGCTCGCGCACGGCGAGACCCGTGTCGGCGCGCAGGGCGTCGAGGACGTCGGCCACCTGGTAGGGGATGCACTCGGCGCAGGCCTTCACCATCTCGGCCCTGCCCGTGGTGCGCGTGACGCCCGTGAGCAGGCCCGTTGCCTCGGGGGCCCACCAAGGGGCGCCGAGCCCCGTGAAGGCCGGGACGAAGTAGGCACGGTCCTCGGGGTTGGCCTCGGCGATGAGGCCCTCCACCTCGGCGGGACTCTCGATGAGGCGCATGCCGTCGCGAAGCCACGAGATGACGGCGCCCGTGTAGTTGAGGTTACCCTCGAGCACGTAGGAGCGCTGCCCCGAGAAGTCCCAGGCGATGCTCGAGACGAGACCGTTCGCGCTCTCGTAGAGGCGCTCGCCCGTCTGCATCATGACCGAGGAGCCCGTGCCGTAGGTGGCCTTCACGTCGCCGGGGGCGAGGCAGCCCTGGGCCGCGAGCGCGGCCTGGGAGTCTCCCAGCACGCCGCACACGGGCACCGGCTCGGGGAAGAGGCCTCCCATGGTGGTGCGACCGAAAACCGAGTCTGACGGCATGACCTTGGCAAGGGCGTCGCGAGGCACGCCGAAGAGCTCGCAGAGCTCGTCGGACCACGTGCCCGTGCGGATGTCGAGCAGCTGGGTGCGACAGGCGTTCGAGGGCTCCGTCACATGCGGGTTGCCCTCGCAGAGCTTGAAGACGAGCCAGGAGTCCATGGTGCCCAGGGCGAGAGTGCCGACCTTGGCCGCGGCGCGCACCGCGGGCACCTCCTCGAGCAGCCAGGCCATCTTCGCCGCGGAGAAGTACGGCGAGAGCGCCATGCCCGAGAGCTCCCGGACGCGGCGTCCCGCGTCGGGGTCGCGGACCACAAGGCGCTCGCACACCTCGCGCGCACGCCCGCACTGCCACACGATCGCCCGGTGCAGCGGTTCGCGCCGCACGCGATCCCAGGCGAGGCACGTCTCACGCTGGTTGGAGATGCCCACCGCCCGCACCTCGCCCGAACGTGCGCCCACGCGCTTGCAGACGTCGCGGGCGCAGGCGAGAACGTTGGTCATGATCTCCTCGGGGTCGTGCTCGACCCACCCGCGCTCGTCGACGTGCTGCTCGTGCGGGCGCGAGACCTTGCCCGCCACGCGCCCCTCGCCGTCGAAGAGCAGCGCCTTGGTCCCCTGCGTGGACTGGTCGATCGCGAGAACGAAGGGGCGCATCGCTACTCCCCCGCCTGTGCGAGGAGGTCTTTCGCGGAGGCGGCGATGCCGCGTGCGTCGAGGCCGTAGTGAGCGAACACCTCTTCGGACGTGCCGGTGATGACGGGCGCGTCGGGAAGGGAGAGGTTGCGCACGAGGCGCGGGCAGGAGCTCGAGACGACCTGGGCCACCTGCGAGCCGAGCCCGCCGAACGGCGAGTGCTCCTCAACGGTGAGGACCACCTTGGCCGCCTTGGCGGCCTTGATGACCGCAAGCGTGTCGAGGGGCTTCACGCAGTACATGTCGAGCACCCCGGTGGAGACGCCCTGCATCTCGAGGAGGGCCGCCGCGTCGTAGGCGGGCTTGACCATCTCACCGCAGGCGACGATGGCCACGTCAGTGCCCTCCGCGAGCACCGTGGCACGGTCCATCTCGAAGGGGCAGCTTCGCTCGCTGTAGACGTCCTCCACGGGGTTCCTGCCCACGCGCACGTAGGCGGGCTTCTCGTCTTCGAGCAGGGCCTCGACGAGCTTGGCCGTCTGGAAGCGGTCGCTCGGGAGGTACACGCGCATGTTGGGGATGGAGCTCATGGCGGCGATGTCCTGCGCGGAGTGGTGGCTCATGCCGAGGGCACCGTAGGAGACGCCGCCCGAGATGCCGATGAGGGTGACGTTGGTGTTGGAGTAGGCGCAGTCGACCTTGGCCTGCTCGTAGGAGCGGGTGGAGACGAAGCTCGCGGGGCTCGCGGCGAAGGCCTTCTTGCCGCAGGAGGCGAGGCCGGCGGCGATGCCCACGAGGTCCTGCTCGGCGATGCCCACCTCGACGGACTGCTCGGGGTAGCGCTCGAAGAACGGGGCGAGCGAGGCGGACCCGCGGGAGTCGGAGCACAGGACCACGATGTCCCTGTCGGTGGCGGCGCGCTCTATGAGCACGTCGCAGATGGCCTTGCGGTTGGGGATTGCGTTAGGCATTGAGGGCCTCCTCTCGGGCGGCGAAGTCTGCGACGATCTGGGCGTACTCCTCCTGGTTGGGAAGGTGGTGGTGCCAGCCGGCCTTGTCCTCCATGAGGGGCGAGCCGTAGCCCTTGGTGGTGTTGGCGACAATGACCGTGGGCTTGCCCTTGGTGCGTGCGGCGAGCGCGAAGGCGCTGTCGAGGGCCTCGAGGTCGTTGCCGGGGATGGAGATCACGTTCCAGCCGAAGGCCGCCCAGCGCTCCTCCTGCGAGTCCTGCCTCATGACGTCCTCCGTGCAGCCGGAGATCTGCAGGCGGTTGCGGTCGACGAGGGCGCAGAGGTTGTCGAGGCCATAGGTCGCGCCCGACATGGCGCCCTCCCAGACCGACCCCTCGGCGAGCTCGCCGTCGCCCATGAAGACGTAGGTGCGGTAGTCGCGGCCGTCCATCTTGGCGGCAAGCGCCATGCCCACGGCGACGGGCAGACCGTGGCCGAGCGAGCCGGAGTTCATCTCGATGCCGAGGAGCTTATTGTTGGGGTGGCCGATGTAGGGGCTGCCGAACTTGGAGAAGCGCGCCTTCACGTCCTCGAGGTCGAGGAAGCCCTCCTCGCAGAGCACCGCGTAGTAGGCCTCCATGGCGTGGCCCTTGGACAGGACGAAGCGGTCGCGCTCGGGGTCGTCGGCGCTCTCGGGCGTCACGCGCAGGTGGTTCTTGTACAGGACCATGAGCGCGTCGATGACCGACATGTCGCCCCCTATGTGGCCGCCACCCCCCGCCATGATGATGTCGACGCAGTCGCGGCGCAGGCGCCAGCGCAGGTGCTCGAGCTCGCTGATAGTTGCCATGCTTACTCTCCTCTCAGGTAGGCCTTGACGTCTTCCTCGATGGGGTCGTACAGGTCGGGCTCGATGCCCAGGTACTTGCATGCCTCGTAGAGGACCGGCACCACGTTCGCGTGGATGCCCACGCAGTGGTGGATGTAGGGGCCCTCGACGATCTTCGCCTCGAGGCGCTTGATGTTGTCGACCCGCACCCACAGGTAGGTGCCCATGCCCTTGGGGCCGTCGATGCCCTCGGCGTTGCCGAGCAGCATGGAGTAGGAGCCGTTGTCCCCGTCAAAGCGCGCGAGGGTGAGCTCGCCGTGGCGCGCCTCGGCCGTGAGGGCGCCGGGGTGGTCGAAGGCGAGCGGGTAGGTGACCTGCGGACGCTCGCACGCCACCGAGCACGGCCAGGGGCCGCAGTGCTGGAGCAGCTCGCCGTTGGGCTCGTCGGGGTGACGGATCGTCCAGTCGGCGAAGAAGGAGCGGGTGCGGCCCATGTCGGCGGCCTCCACGAGCAGGGCGGTGATGGCGCCGTGGATGTCGGTCTCGCAGACGATGGGGAGGCCCTTCTCGTTGAGGATGGCGTTGGCGGCGCAGGGCATGATGCCCAGCTCGCCCTGGAGGGCGTTCCAGCACTGGATGCCGCCGGCGGTGCAGTGGTACTTCTCGAGGAGGCGCTCCATGGCCACGGCGAGGCCAGCGATGCTGTCGAGCTGCTCGTCGCTCACGCGCACGTCCATGTGCTCGCGGATGTAGGCGAGGGTCTCGTCGACGGCCGAGTCGACGCCGTTCTTCTCGGCGACGGCCGCCTTGGTGGCTGCCGTGAGCTCGGGCAGCGGCACGGGGACGCACTCGATGTTGAAGCGCTCGAGGAGCTCGCCCTCGTTGCACATGGTGGAGTAGAACTCATAGGGGCGCGGGCCGATCTGCAGGATGCGCGCGTTGCGGAACGTCTTGACCACGTTGCAGACGGCGACGAAGTCGCGCAGGCCGCGCTCGAAGACGGGGTCGGAGAGGCGGCAGTTGGTGAGGTAGGTGAAGGGCACCTGGAAGCGACGGAGCACCTTGCCGGTGGCGAAGAGGCCGCACTGGGTGTCGCGCAGGCGGGTGCCGTCGGGCTCGGGGCGCTCGTCGAGCGGTCCCCAGAGGAGGACCGGGACGTTGAGGTCGCGCGCGAGGCGGGCGCAGAGGAACTCGGTCCCGAAGTTGCAGTGCGGGAGGAACAGGCCGTCGACGCCGGCGGCGCGGAACTTCTCGAGGATGCGGATGCGGTCGTCCTCGTCGTAGAGCAGACCCTCCTCGTTGATGTCGTCGATGTCCACGAACTCGATGCCGAGCTCGCGCAGGCGGTCGGCCGTGAGACCACGGTACTTCACGGCGTCGGGCGCCGAGAAGATGCTTCGGCGAGTCGGGGCGAACCCAAGAACGATCTTGTCCATCTGCCTTCCCCTCTCTGCCAGATTTAGTCAGCGTTTAGCCGGGCCCTCCCACGGGGAGGGCCTTCCTCGTCTGGCATTTCTCTTGGCTGCGGTTGTCTATCTGCATCATAGAGAGCGCAGACCGCTCGTCGGTTTGCATCCTCTTCTACTAAATCTTCAGTTCTAAACTGCAGTAAAGTTGAGTCATAGGCAGCATGAGGGAGGGTTCATGGCTGAGAGGGTCACCGCGCGGGACGTCGCCAAGGCGGCGGGCGTCTCACCCGCAACCGCGTCGCTCGTCTTCCGCAACAAGCCCGGCGTGGGCCACGAGACGCGCGAGCGGGTGCTCGCCGTCGCAAACGAGCTGGGCTTTGAGTACGAGACGCCCTCGGCGCCCCGCAAGACCAGCACGATCCTGCTCGTCATCTACAAGCAGCACGGCCGCGTGGTCTCCGACACGCCCTTCTTCGAGAGCCTCATCAAGGGCGTCTCCGACACCACCTACCAGCTGGGGTACCATCGGCTCTCCATCACGTACTTCTACGCGCAGCAGGACAAGGCCGAGCAAATCGCGGCGCTGCGCTCGATCAAGTGCGCGGGCATCGTGCTGCTCGCCACCGAGATGCTCGCCGGGGATGTCGCCCAGTTCGAGCGGCTGGGGGTGCCCATCGTTTTTCTCGACAACTGGTTCCCCACCAAGAGCCTGGACAGCGTGGTCATTGACAACACGTGGGGCGCATGGTCGGCGGTGCGCTACCTGACCGGCATGGGGCACCGCGACATCGGCTACCTGCACAGCACCACCGAGATCCGCAACTTCCTAGAGCGCCAGGAGGGATACCTCTCGGCGATGCGCAGCGCCGCGACGATGGACGTCGGCCCCATGCACACCATCGTGAGCGTGGGCTCGACCGTCGAGAGCGCTTACGCCGACATGAGCGCATACCTCGACGAGGATCCGTACCTGCCAACGGCGTACTTTGCCGACAACGACATCATTGCCTCGAGCTGCATCCGCGCGCTGGAGGACCACGGCTACTCGGTACCCGAGGACATCTCGGTTGTGGGGTTTGACGACGTCTCGACCTCAGCGCTCGTCAACCCGCCGCTCACCACGATGGCCGTGCCCAAGACCAACATGGGCGGGCTCGCGGTGCGGCGGCTCGTCGACCTCATCCAGGGCAACACCGGCGGCGAGGTCGTGCGCATCTCCGTCCAGCCCGAGATCGTCCGGCGCAAGAGCGTGGCCCCGCCGGCGGAGTGACCTGGGCACTTCTCGCCGGCCCCTGCGCTGCGCGCTACTCGCTCGCGGCCCGCATGCGGCCGCAGCTCAGGGGCTCACCCGTGACACGCCACTGCCACGTTAGGGCCAGTTGTGTGTTTTACGGCCGCGCTCGTCGGCAGACGCCCCGAAATCCGAGCTAAGAACCCGGTTGTGTGCAACACGTTTTATGCGCGCCCGTCCTTCTCGCCGCGTCAGGCGCCAAATTGCCGCCCTAAGCCCACTTGTGGGCAACAGGTTTGATGAGAGGCGGCCTGATTCATCAAACTTGTTGCTCACAACCGCCCCAGGCCTCACGGGCGGGCGCCCTCCGGGCAGGCGGGCGCCCTCCGGGCAGGTTGCCCTCTTCGCTGCCGCGACCTTCGCGGCATACGACATGGGCCGCCCGCCCTTCTCGCCCAGCGACTTCTGCGCGCAGCGCAGTGAGCTGGGGAGAAGGGCGGGCGGCCCTTCAGGTGCGTATCAGGCGAGCGCTACCTACTCGTTGTCGCCCGCGGTGGCCTGCGTGGCGGAGACGCCCTCGCCGGCGTCGCTCGCGTCACGCCACTTCCAGTCGGTGAAGGCCGGGTGGTCGTAGCCGTTGTCGACGGCGAACTGGAACGCCTCGACGCGGAAGTTCTCCCACTCGCCGATCTGCTCGGACCACTTGTCGGCGTCGATCATGCGCAGGGCGTCGGCAGCGAGGGCCCAGCGGTCCATGTCGTTCACGCGGACCATGTCGAACGGCGTGGTCGTGGAGCCCTGCTCCTTGTAGCCGTGGACGTTGAAGTTGTCGTGGTTCGGACGGTCCCAGATGAGGCGACGGATCGTGCCGGGGTAGGCGTGGAACGCAAAGAGGACGGGCTTGTCGGCCGTGAAGAGCTCGACGAACTTCTCGTCGGACATGGCCTTGTCGTTCTCGGAGGCGTTCTGGATGCTGAGCAGGTCGACCACGTTGACCAGGCGGACCTTGACGCCGAGCTTGTCGAGCATGTCAAGGGCGGCCATGGCCTCGCCAGTGGGAACGTCGCCGCAGCAGGCGAGAACGACGTCGGGCTCCTCGCCCTCAGCGGTGTTGGAGGCCCACTTCCACTCGGCGGCGCCAGCCTCGAGCTCGGCGCGAGCCTCGTCGAGCGTCAGCCACGTCGGGGCGGGCTGCTTGCCGGCGAAAATCGCGTTCACGCAGTTGGTGGACTGGTAGGCGCGCTCGGCAACGGCCAGGAGCAGGTTGGCGTCGGCCGGGTAGTAGATGTTCACCACGTGGTCGTTGTTGAAGTTCTTGTTGAGAAGGACGTCAACGAAGCCGGGGTCCTGGTGCGAGAAGCCGTTGTGGTCCTGACGCCAGACGTGGCTGGAGAGGAGCATGTTGAGGCCGGAGATCGGGGCGCGCCAGTCGATGTGGCGCACAGTGGCCTCGAGCCACTTGCAGTGCTGGTTGACCATGGAGTCAACGATGTGCACGAAGGACTCGTAGGAGCTCCAGAGGCCGTTGCGGCCGGTGAGGACGTAGCCCTCGAGCAGGCCCTCGCACTGGTGCTCGGAGAGCTGCTCGATGATGTTGCCCACGGGCGACAGGTGGTCGTCGTTGGCCGGGTCGTCATAGTCGCCCTCGCCGACACCGAACCACTGCTTGTCGGTCACCTGGTAGGACGGCTGCAGACGGTTGGAGGCCGTCTCGTCCGGGCCAAAGATGCGGAAGGCGTCACGGTTGTTGTTGATGAGCTCGGCCGTGTACTCGCCGAGGACGCGCGTGGCCTCCACGGCGCCGAAACCGTGGCCCTTCTCGGCGACCGGCACCTCGTACTTGCGGGTGTCGGGGAGCTGGAGCGGCTTGCGGAGCTTGCCGCCGTTGGCGTTGGGGTTGGCGCCCAGGCGCAGCTCGCCCTTGGGCATGAAGGAGGTCACCTCGGGACGGATGGCGCCGCTCTCGTCGAAGAGCTCCTCCGGCTTGTAGGACTCGAGCCAGCCCTTGAGGACCTCGAAGTGGGCCTCGGTGTCGCGGGCAGAGGCCAGCGGCACCTGGTGAGCGCGCCAGGAGCCCTCGGTCTTCTTGCCGTCGATCTCCTTGGGGCAGGTCCAGCCCTTGGGGGTGCGGAAGACGATCATCGGGTAGAACGGGCGGGAGGCCTCGCCGGCCGCCACGCGGGCCTTGATGTCGCAGATCTCGTCGAAGACGGCCTCGAGCAGCGCCGCGAAGCGACGGTGGAT
>DXBM01000020.1 GCA_019116525.1 Candidatus Olsenella pullistercoris
ATGTAGCGCTTGATGTAGAGCTTCATCTCGAGCGCGGAGTGCCAGTTCTCGAACGCGAACATGGTGCGCCAGTACATCCAGAAGTTGGAGGAGAGCACCTCGTCGTCAAAGAAGTCGGTGATGGGACGGTCGTAGAGCTTCTCGTCGGGCGTGAAGAAGAGCTCCATGATCTCCATGGCCGCCCTGTCCGACAGTCCGAACTTCCCGGCGCATCCCGCATCCTGCCCGCGGTTCTTCGTCGCGCGGCAGAGCGAGTAGTTGGGGTCCTCCTTGTTGAGCCAGTAATACTCGTCCAGGACGGAGACCCCGGGCGTCTCGATGGAGGGGATGGAGCGGAGCAGGTCCCACATTACCTCGAAGTGGTTGTCCATCTCGCGGCCGCCGCGCATGACGTAGCCGAGGCCGGGGATGTCGAGACCGTCGCATGCGCCGCCGGGCACGCTGTCCTTCTCGAAGATGTGAATGTTCTTGCCCGGCATCTGGGCGTCGCGTACGAGGTAGCACGCGGCGGAGAGCGCCGCCAGGCCCGTGCCCACGATGTAGGCGCTCTTGTGCTCGATGCCCGCGGGCTTCTTGGGGCGAGCGAATGCTTCGTAGTTGCCACTTGAGTAGTACATGGCCGCACCTTTCTTACGTGCGCATCGGGCGTGTCCGATGCGTCTGTCTCCATGGTGGGGCCGCAGCGCGCGGCGCACCATGGACAAGGTGGCGCCTCTGTACCGTTTCTTATCAATGTGGCCGGATTGTACAGGCGGGCGAGAAGGGCGGCGAGGCCCGAGCTGCCCCCTACGGAGTGAGCGGCCCCTCCGGAACGTTTCCCTCGCTGCCGGCGACGTAGCCTCCGGGGACCTCAAGCCGGTCGAGTGCGGTCTCGATGGCGCCGTCCGAGATGGTGGCGATTCTCTGCACCAGCTGCTGCGGGTTGTCGCGCATGTCTCGGGCGACCCAGTCCAGGACCGTTCCGATGAGCGCGTGCGCGAAGAAGCGCGCGATGAAGTCCCTGTCCTGCTCGCGCACGCTCCGTCGCGCCGCGTGCTCGTCGACCACATCCTTCACCAGGTCGCTTACCACGGGGACGAGAAACCGCTCCACCTGCTCGCGGCTCATGTCGCGATAGATGCTCACGATGAAGGGCTTGTTCTCGCGCAGGGAGAGAAATGTGTCGAGGAGGCCGGTCTGCCAGGTCTCAGCGGTCTTGTTGCCGGCGATGGCCCGCGCGGCGTCCTCTGCGCACGACCATTCGACCAGGTCATAGATGTCCTGGAAGTGATAGTAGAACGTCATGCGGCTGATGCCGCAGTCGTCGGTGATGTCCGAGATGGTGATCTTGCCCAGGGGCTTCTCGAGCAGGAGGCGCTTGAGCGACTCCTCGAGCGCGCGCTTGGTGAGTTTGCTTGACATGGGGCCTCCCGCGGTCGTTTCTCTCCGTATACCCCTGCGTGGCGGAGGAATCTGCGGACAACGGCGAAGGGCATGGGAACTGGCACATTGCCCGCGCTGCCGCGCATCGTCGGGTGGCGTGCCTGAGATGCCACGCTCGCGGGGCAAGCCCCGGGAGCCTCGTTGGTCTACGCCGAGACGAACTTGCGGCGCAGTTCGGAGCGGGCTGCCTCGTCTATGCCCAGCGCATCGGCAAGGTAGCCGTCGATCGATCCGTACGCCCCGTCAATCGCGCTGAGCGCCGCGTGGAGGTATCGGGCGTCCACGCCGCCGACGTCGAACATGTTCTGCGCCGTGCCCTTTGCCTCGATCAGCTCGTTGGTGGCGAGGTAGTCCCGCTCGATGAGCTCCCATGGGACGCCAAGCGCCGCCTCCACCAGCACGGACGCCATCCCGCAGCGGTCCTTGCCGGCGGAGCAGTGCCAGAGCGCCGCTCCGTCCTCGAGGTCGAGAAGCTCTCGGAAGAGTCCGCGATAGGCGGCAATTCCGTCCTCGTCGAGCACAAAGCGCGGGTAGAGGCCGGCGAACAGCCCGGCGATGTCAAGCTCGCCGCTCGCGAGCCGCTCGCCCAGCGCCCTTATCGTCTCTTGGGCGTCGTCGGTCTTTGGTGCGCGGAACACGGGCAGGTGAACGAGGCGCGCCCCCGGAAGGAGCTCAATAGGGTCGGGCCAGCGCGCCGCCTCCTCGTCTGTGCGGAGATCGATGACGAGGCGGACGTCGTAGACGTCCCGCAGCACCCTCATGTCCTCGGCGGTCGCTGGCTCGAGCATCCCGGAGCGCAGCAGGCGGCGCGGGGTGACATGCCCCTCGCTCGCGGGAAGCCCTCCCAGGTCACGAGTGTTGTGCAGCCCCTCGAGGAGGACCTTTCCGTAGTTGGCACCATAAGGCCCAATAATGTCCTGCATGCGCTGCCCCCAGCCTGTCTCACGTCGCTGCGGGTTCTTATTCCCCGTGGGCGTCCGACGTACACACGGGGCGGTTCCGGCGCCTGCATCCTGAGGCGTGGCGCCAGTTTTCCCTCGTGCGGACGGCTCTGCGCAGGCTTTGATTTGCAAAATGGTCGCGAGTGACATTGCGCGGGCCTCTTTTTTGCAGAATCCGAACGAGTGACATGCAAAATGACCTCCGCGCGAGTAGCCCGACCGAAAAACCGCAGGTAACAAAATAACTATTTGATATAAAGAGGCCCAAAGGGACGTCTTAGCGTGTTACTCGCGCGGTTTTTGCAAATCTTAGGCCCTGGCAATGTCACTCTCGGACGTTTTGCAATTATCTGCCCTCTTTGGGAGGCAGCCGTCGCGTCCGCCCTTTGCCCTGCGGGGTGCGCACGGCTATCCTTATCCACTCACGTACCCAACAAACGGGAGTCACATGGACATCATCGCCACGCTCGCATCTGAGCTCAACCTCAAGCCGCAGAACGTCGAGGCGGCCGTCAAGCTCATCGACGAGGGCAGCACAATCCCCTTCATCGCGCGCTATCGCAAGGAGGCCACGGGCGGCATGGACGACGTCGCCCTGCGCGCGCTCGACGAGCGCCTCTCCTACCTGCGCAACCTCGAGCAGCGCAAGGCCGACGTCCTACTGCTCATCAAGGCCCAGGGCAAGCTCACCCCCGAGCTCGAGTCAGAGATCCAGGCGGCCACCCAGCTTCAGCGCGTGGAGGACCTCTACAGGCCCTACCGCAAGAAGCGCATGACGCGCGCGCAGAAGGCGCGCGAGGCGGGGCTCGAGCCGCTGGCCAACATGATCTTCATGCAGGTGGCCACCAAGGGTTCCGCGCTCGACGCGGCGGCGCCGTTCGTGACGCCGGAGGCGGCCGAGGCGGGCTTCGAAACGCCGGAGCGCGCGCTCGCTGGGGCGCAGGACATCGTGGCGGAGACGGTGGCCGAGGACGCCGAGAACGTCGCGGACCTGCGAGACTTCACCATGGCCACGGCAGAGATCGTCTCCGTGGCAACTAACGCGGACGAGAAGACCCCCTACGAGCCCTACTACGACTTCTCCGAGCCCCTCGCCAAGATTCCCAACCACCGCGTCCTTGCCATCGACCGCGGCGAGCGCGAGGAGAAGCTCCGCGTGCGCGTTCGCGTTGACGAGTCGGCTGCCGTGACCCGTCTCGCCTCGCGATGGCCGCGCCGACAGGGTGTCTTCGCACCGGTGCTCGACGCCGCCATCGCCGACGGCTACAAGCGCCTCATGGCCCCCTCGCTCGAGCGAGAGGCGCGCGCCAAGCTCACCGTTCGCGCCCAGACGGATGCCATCAGGGTCTTTGCCAAGAACGCGGAGAGCCTGCTCTCGGCACGGCCTGTGCGTGGGGCGCGCATCGTCGCTCTCGACCCGGGGTATCGCACTGGGTGCAAGGTCGCGGTGCTCGACGAGACGGGCAAGCTGCTCGACCACGGAGTGGTGTACCCCACCAAGCCCCGCCACGATGTCGCGGGCACCAAGCGCGAGCTCGCGCGCCTCGTGGGCCGCTACGACATCAACACCATCGTCATCGGCAACGGCACGGCCAGCCGGGAGACCGAGGAGGTCGTCTCCGAGTTCATCGCAGAGTCCGCGCCCGACCTGCGCTACACCATCGTCAACGAGGCGGGCGCGTCGGTCTACTCCGCCTCCGAGCTCGCGAGCCGTGAGTACCCCGATCTCGACGTCACCACGCGCGGCGCGATGAGCCTGGGCAGGCGCCTGCAGGATCCGCTCGCTGAGCTCGTGAAGATTCCGCCCCAGTCCATCGGCGTGGGCCAGTACCAGCACGACCTTGATCAGGCAGAGCTCTCCCGCACGCTCGGCAACGTGGTGGAGGACGTGGTCAACCGCGTGGGCGTGGACGTGAACACCGCGAGCGCGAGCCTCCTCTCCTACGTCTCTGGCATCACGCCGACCGTGGCGAGAAACATCGTGGCGTATCGCGAGGAGCACGGCGCCTTCGCCGACCGCGGCGAGCTCAAGAAGGTTCCCCAGCTCGGTCCCAAGGCGTTTCTCAACGCGGCGGGCTTCCTGCGCATCACGGGCGGAAAGAATCCACTTGATGCCACGGCCGTGCACCCCGAGAGCTATGCCGTTGCCACGGCTGTGCTCGAGCGCGCGGGCGTGACCGCTGACGAGCTCACGCGCGGCGGCGTCCCCGACATCGAGGGGCGCGTGGGCAGCGTAGGCGCCCTGGCGGGCGAGCTCGGCTGCGGCGCACTCACGCTCATCGACATCATCTCCGAGCTCAAGAAGCCCGGACGAGATCCCCGCGACGACGCTCCCGAGCCCGTGTTCAGCCGCGCGGCGCTCTCGATTGATGACCTCCAGCCCGGCATGGAGCTCACGGGAACGGTGCGCAACGTGGTTGACTTCGGTGCCTTCGTGGACGTTGGCGTGCACCAGGACGGCCTCGTGCACATCTCCAAGCTCGCTAACCGCTTCGTACGCCACCCAAGCGACGTCGTGGCGGTGGGCGACACGGTCACGGTCTGGGTGGAGCGCGTCGACCGCGACCGAGGGAAGATCTCGCTCACCATGGTCAAGGGCAAGTAGCGGAAAAGGGGGACGGGGTTTTTCTCTCAGAGAGTTTGGGACAGGTCCGGAATAGCTATGCTCCGGACCTGTCCCAAACTCTCTGAGAGAAAAACCCCGTCCCCCTCTCCCGCGGTGGATGTCCGAGGCGGCGTTGTTCTCGTCCATCGTTTCTCCACATAGGTGCCACAATCCTATAAAGTTGCAAATTGCATATCGTGGTAGGAGCGGGCGAGCAGAACCGCTTGCAGGTGGGAGAGCTGCGCGTTTGATAATTGCAACTGATTTTGTAGCAGTTCATCGCGCTGGCGACAAGCCCGAGCGCCCCTGCTGCGCGTCCGTCACATTCCCAAATAAGCCTGAGTCGCCCCGCGTGGTTCGCAAAGGTCCCCGAGGGGTACGAGAGAGCCATCTGTCACCCACGTGCTCGCGCCCCGAAACTGCGCGGGCAAGGAAGGGGTCGCCCCATGTGCACGGGCATCCGCTTTACCGACACTAACGGCTCCATGTACTTTGGCCGCAACCTGGATTGGACCCAGGGCTACGGTGAGCGCGTGGTGATGACGCCCCCTGCGGCGCGGGTCCCGGCCGCCTTCGAGCGCCCTGGTGACGCAGCGCGCGGCCACGCGGTCATCGGCATGGGGATCGTCGTTGACGGCCTTCCGCTCTACTTTGACTGCGGAAACGACGCCGGCCTCGCCGTGGCGGGACTCAACTTCCCGCAGAGCAGCCACTACGCGAGCACGGAGGTGCCCGGTCGCACCAACGTTGCTGCCTACGAGCTTCCGTACTGGGTGGCGCGCAACTTCTCGACGCTCGACGAGGTGCGCGAGGCGCTTCGCGACGTTGTCGTCGTTGCGAAGCCGGTGAACGAGCAGCTGCCCGTCGCCAACCTCCATTGGCTCATCGGCGACAAGACCGGCAGCAT
The DNA here is from genome assembly GCA_019116525.1 of Candidatus Olsenella pullistercoris. Lineage (GTDB taxonomy): Bacteria > Actinomycetota > Coriobacteriia > Coriobacteriales > Atopobiaceae > Thermophilibacter > Thermophilibacter pullistercoris. The sequence goes on from DXBM01000020.1 coordinate 5,876, forward strand.
CGTGGTGGAGTGCCTGGAGGACGGCGTGCGCGTGCACGACAACGACGTGGACGTCCTCACCAACGAGCCCGACTTCACCTGGCAGCGGACCAACCTGCGCAACTACCTCACCCTGAGCTCAGACGAGCCCGCTGCCGCCACATGGGGCTCGGCGACCCTGCCGCCCTTTGGCTCCGGCACGGGCCTGCACGGCCTCCCCGGCGGTTACGGTGGGCCGGCGCGCTTCGTGAGGGCTGCCTTCGTGAACAGCCACTACCCAACCCAAGAGGGCGAGAGCCAGAACGTGGCGCGCCTCTTCCGTACCCTCGGGTCGGTCTTCGTGCCCAACGGATGCGCGCGCATGGGCGACGGGGCGTTCGAGCGGACCCTCTACACGAGCTGCTTCTCTGCCGCTACCCTGACCTACTACCACGCCGCCTGCGACGACCTCTCCGTCCGTGCCTACCCGCTCTCCTCGTGCGACCTGGGCGGAACGTCCCCCATTGTCGTCAGGAGCGCAGCCTAGCCCCCTCCCGCGCCGGGGCCCGCGGCCTGTTCCCGGACCCCGGCGCACATCCAAGAAAAAGGAGAAAAACTGTGAACAGTCCCTCCATCAGCGTGGGGCCAGCGGGAGCGCCCGTGTCACGGGAGCGCTTCCTGGTCCTTCCCATCGTCATTCTCATCCTTGCCCAGATGGGCACCACCGGCGACAACGGCGCGCTGTCGCTCGCAACCTCCGCGCTCACGGTTGACCTGGGCGCGACGACCTCCGAGATCCAGCTCGCCAACATGATCTACCCGCTCGTCGGCGGAGCGTTCATGATCGCGGGCGGCCTCCTCGGCACCATCCTCGGGTGGGTCCGGACGTTTCGCGCCGGCGCGCTCGTGTGCGCCGCGGGAGAGGTCGCGCTCGCGCTCGCGCCCAACATGACCGTGTTCATCTGGGTCGGGCGCGTGCTCGTGGGACTTGGCGCAAGCCTGCTCGTGCCGTCCGTTCTCGGCTTGGTTCCGCTTCTCTATCGCGGACACAACCGCATGGTGGCGTTTGGCTGCGTGGGAGCTGCGTCGGGGCTCTCGGCGGTCCTCCCGCTCGCGCTTGGCGTCGTTATGGAGACCGCTGGCATGCGTCCCACGTTCCTCTTGCTTGCAGCGTACTTCCTCCTGGTGGCGGCCCTCTCCCTGCGCCTTCCTCACGTCGCCGGGCCCGAGGGGAGCCTGCGCTTTGACGGCGTGGGCGTGGCGCTCGCCGCGCTCGGCCTCTTCCTCGTGCTCGTGGGGCTCTCGAGCGTCTCGACCTGGGGCCTCGTGACCCCGTTCGAGGGGTGTCCCTTCACCGTCTTCGGGATCTCCCCGGCGCTGCCGGCGGTCGCGCTCGGCATCGTGGTGCTGGCGGTTCTCGTGAGGGTCGAGCGCACGGTTGAGGAGAAGAACGGCGTCGCCCTGCTTCCTCGCTCGTTCCTCGAGACGCCCCAGGTGCTCGCCGGGCTTGTCGCCAACGCGATCATGTTCTTCTTCATGGGCGCCCAGTCCATTCTCATGGCTCCGTACCTGCAGCTCGTTGCGGGCTGGTCTCCCGTTGACGTGGGAGCGATCTCCATCGTGACGGGCCTTCCCACCTTTGCGCTGGCGCTCGGCATCCCCAAGCTCATGCCGCACGCGAACCCTCGCCACGTCATCCAGACGGGGTACGTCTTCATGGCGGTCGCCCTCGGCGTGATGGCTCTCTCGGTCACGACCGACGGCGCGAGCGCCCCCGGCGTCTTCCTGGGCGCGTTTCTCGCCGGCGTGGGGGCGGGCACGGTGTCCTCGCATGCGAGCAACGTCGTTGCCCTTGCCCTCCCCGAGCGTGACGCATCGCAGTCAGGTGGCATCCAGAGCACGATGCGCAACGTTGGCCAGGCGCTCGGCGTGGCCCTTCTCGGCGCGGTCCTGCTCTTTGGCATCACCAGCATGGTGCGCTCGGGCGCGGCGGCGGACACGCTCGTGTCCCGCCAGGTGAGCGACCAGCTCGCCGAGATGGACCTGAACCTTGGGAGCAACCACGAGTTCGAGGAGCAGATCTCGAAGATAGACATGAGCTCGACCGAGCGCGACGAGCTCGTGAGGATCGACGCGTTCGCGAGGACCGAGTCCACGCGCGTGGCGTACGCGGTCGGCGGGGTCATCGTTCTGCTCGGCCTCCTGACCACGCCTGCAATCACGACGTTCGAGCGGCCAAGTGCCTCTGCTGCCGCCACGGACGCCCGGGGCGCTACGCCTCGGAAGGAGTGACGAAGCGAGTGGAGAGCAGGAAGAGGGCGCTCATGGCAAGGGAGGCATACTTGCCGACAAGGCCGATGAGCAGGCAGCACAGCGCCGCGCCGACGCAGAAGGACACGACGAGCCCGGCGTAGCGGGCGGCGCGGTGCAGCTCGTGCGAGTCCCCGCAGACAAGGCCCTCGTAGAGGGTCTCGCCGAGGGAGCGCAGGTTGCCGCTGCAGAACACGCTCGAGTACGCCGACCGCGTCCCGAACTTGCGGAAGTTCTCGTAGGACGTGGCAGCGCAGAAAGAGATCGCGCTCGTGACGAGAAGCCCCGGCGTCCACTCCGGCAACAGGGCGACGAGCGCGAAGGCGCACGCCTCGAAGACCGCAACCGAGCACATCATTCGGTTGCGGTCTCCGCCGTGAACGCGCGCGAGGACGTGCTTGGACAGCATGATGCCCAGCACGAACGAGACGATGGGGGCGAGGTAGCGCGCGGCGCCCGGAAGGTCTCCGCTTGCGAGGCGGATGCCGAGCAGCGCGACGTTTCCGGTCTGGCCGTTGGCAAAGACATGGTCGTGCAGAAGGTAGGAGTAGGCGTCCATGAAGCCGCCCGCGCAGATGACGATGAGGCCGAGCCTCACGGGAATCTTGGATGTCTTGGTTACCCGCTCTTGCGTCTGCGCCATGCTGTCCCCCTCGTCGTTTTGCCGCCTGCCATGCTAGAGCAACCGCAGCAGGGATGACAGGCGGTCACCTTCTCGTAGCAAGGCGGCAATCTGACTCGCAACTGGCTCAAGCGGGCCGAAGTGAACGACCGAGTGGCCGTAACCCGCTCAACGAGTTTGGACGGGTCACAAAACGCCTGTTGGCTTCTCGTGCAAAAGTGATCGCGAGGGCGTGATGCTCTCACGGTCGTACACTTCGGCCAAATAGAGCCACCGGCTGCATGTTTTGCCTCCCCAGCGGGGTGGGGGATAATGGTGCCCTGACATGTGACGGAGGTGACGCGCGTGGAGACGGGCGACTGTGAGCTGCGGCAGGGTGAGGACGGGCTCGAGCTCGTCGGCAACGGCATGGTGCTGCGCGCCGACTTCATGCGCCTGCTGCCGCGCCTGCGTCCGGATCGGCTTGGCCGCGAGCTGCTCGTGCGCGCCGCGCGCGTGCGGGGCGTTGCGTCGCCCGCCGTCGTTGACGCCACCGCCGGGCTGGGGGAGGACTCGCTGCTCCTGGCTGCCGCCGGCTTTTCCGTCACGATGTTCGAGAAGGACCCGGTGATTGCGTCGCTCCTGCGCGACGCCCTTGAGCGCGCCTCAAACGAGCCGCAGCTCACAAAGGTCGTCTCGCGCATGAGGCTCGTTGAGGGAGACAGCGTTGTCGGCCTGCGCGAGCTGGGCTTTGCTCCTGACGTGGTGTTTCTCGACCCAATGTTTCCCGAGCGCACCAAGAGCGCCGCGGTGAAGAAGAAGTTCCAGCTGCTGCACCTGCTCGAGCGTCCCTGCGACAACGAGCGCGAGCTGCTCGAGGCCGCGCTGGCGGCGCGCCCCCGCAAGGTGGTGGTCAAGCGCCCGCCCAAGGGGCCCGCGCTCGCGGGCGCCAGGCCGAGCCACTCGCTCGCTGGGAAGGCCGTTCGCTACGACGTCATCGTCCCGCCTCCCGCCTGATGCCCCTCGTCCCGGTACAATCAGGTCATCGAAAGCCCTCGTTCAAAGGAGCAGGCATGGATCTCCCGAGCAAGCGTCCCGACGACATGGCGCGCATCACCACCCCCGAGCTCGCGCAGGCCTTCATCGAGGAGCAGGTCGAGGCGGTCCGCGCCCAGGTGGGCGACAAGAAGGTCCTTCTCGCCCTCTCCGGCGGCGTGGATTCCTCCGTGGTGGCGGCCCTGCTCATCAGGGCGATCGGCAAGCAGCTCATCTGCGTTCACGTGAACCACGGCCTCATGCGCGCCGGCGAGTCCGAGCAGGTCGTTGACGTGTTCAGGAACCAGATGGACGCCAACCTCGTCTACGTTGACGCCACCGACCGCTTCCTTGGCCTGCTCGAGGGCGTGGCCGAGCCCGAGCGCAAGCGCAAGATCATCGGCGCCGAGTTCATCCGCGTGTTCGAGGAGGAGGCGCGCAAGGTTGCCGGCGAGGTTGACTTCCTGGCCCAGGGCACCATCTATCCCGACATCGTTGAGTCCGACGGGGTCAAGGCCCACCACAACGTGGGCGGCCTGCCCGACGACCTGCAGTTTGAGCTCGTGGAGCCGGTCCGTCTGCTCTACAAGGACGAGGTTCGCGTGGTGGGTCGCGCCCTTGGGCTGCCCGAGGGCATGGTGGAGCGTCAGCCGTTCCCCGGTCCGGGCCTGGGCGTGCGCTGCCTCGGCGCCATCACGCGCGACCGCCTGGAGGCGCTGCGCGCTGCCGACGCCATCCTGCGCGAGGAGTTCGACGCCGCCGGGCTTGTCGGCAAGGTGTGGCAGTACTTTGTCGTGGTGCCCGACATGCGCGCAACCGGCGTGCGCGACGGCCGCCGCGCCTATGACTGGCCCGCCGTCATCCGCGCCGTCAACACGGTCGACGCCATGACCGCCACGGTCCCCGAGCTCGACTGGGGCCTGCTCAAGCGCATCACCGACCGCATCCTCTCCGAGGTGCCGGGCATCTGCCGCGTGACGTACGACCTCACGCCCAAGCCCGTCGGCACCATCGAGTGGGAGTAGCGGGCAGCCCGCGCGACGTGCTGCGCGACCTTGCCGCTGCCGGCCGCTCGCTCGAGCGGGATGAGAGGACGCGCCACGCCGACAAGGGCGCCCACGATCCCACGGCGACCCCGTATCGGGTGCTCGAGGGGCTTCTCGGCGGCCTGGGCCTTGACGAGGGGTCGCACCTGCTCGACGTGGGCTGCGGGGCCGGGCGGGTGCTCGCGTACTTCGTGAGCGCCGGGCTTCCGGGCCGCGTCACGGGCGTCGAGCTGGACGCTGGGCTCGCCGCCGAGGCGGCGGAGTGGTCGGCGCGCTACCCCAACGTGCGCGTGGTCGCGGGCAGCGCGCTCGACCTGCCGCTCGCGGGGTACACGCACGTCTATCTCTTCAACCCGTTCGACACGCCGGTGCTCGGGGCGTTCCTCGACCGGCTTGAGCGAGAGGCCGCTGCCCCCGTCACGCTCGTGCATATGTCGGACAACGGGGAGTGGCCGGCCTACCTTGGACGCGCTGGGTGGACGACGCTGCGCGAGGGCTCCTTCGAGCTTCCGGGGGAGGAGGACGACTGCCCGCAGCACTTCACGGTGCGGCGCTACGATCCGTCCGGACGTCAGCGAGGGCGCCGCTGAGCGAAGGCGTGCCGCATGCGGCGCCCTGGGCTGCCGGTCGCCGCCCCCGCCACTGTCCCGCTCAGCCTCGAGTGTTATAATCCCACGTATGGAAACGTTTCCAATCAGGGGAGCGAGAACAGGGGGAGCCCATGAGCGCATGGCTTGACGACGCGGTCTTCTACGAGATCTATCCGCAGAGCTTCAATGACTCCAACGCTGACGGCATCGGCGACCTGCCCGGCGTCATCGAGAAGCTCGACTACGTGCTCGAGCTGGGGTGCAACGCCCTGTGGCTCAACCCCTGCTTCGTCTCGCCCTTCGGCGACGCGGGATACGACGTGGCAGATTACTGCATGGTCGCCCCGCGCTACGGCACCAACGCCGACCTCGAGCGACTCTTCGCCGAGGCGCACGCTCGCGGCATGCACGTCCTTCTCGACCTGGTGCCGGGCCACACCTCCATCGAGCATCCCTGGTTCAAGGAGTCCTGCCGCGCCGAGCCCAACGAGTTCTCGGGCCGCTACGTCTGGACCGACGACGTCTGGACCCCAGTGGGTGACGTCCCGGGCGTGAACGGCGTCCTGCGCGGCATCTCCGAGCGCAACGGCGCGGTGGCGGTGAACTTCTTCGCGTTTCAGCCGGCTCTCAACTACGGCTTCTATCACGTGACGGAGCCCTGGCAGAGCGCCATGGACTCCCCGAAGGCGCTTGCCACGCGGCAGGCGATGAAGGACGTGATGGCGTTCTGGCTCGAGCGCGGGTGCGACGGCTTTCGCGTGGACATGGCCGGCTCGCTCGTGAAGGACGATCCCGAGCAGGAGGGGACGATCGCCCTCTGGCAGGACATGCGCGCGTTCCTGGACGAGCGCTACCCCAACGCCGTGCTCATCTCCGAGTGGGGCGAGCCCGACAAGACCATCCGCGCGGGCTTCCACATGGACTTCCTGCTGCAGTTTGGCACGTCGCACTACATGGACCTCTTCCGCTGCGAGCACCCGTGGTTCGCGCGAGAGGGCGCGGGCGACGCGAGCGAGTTCGTTGCCACGTACCGTCGCAACATGGAGCTCACCGACGGGCGCGGCCTCATGTGCATCCCCTCGGGCAACCACGACATGGACCGCATGCGCAAGTTCCTGGACCCCGAGGAGATGAAGCTCGCGTTTGCCTTCATCATGTCCATGCCGGGGTGCCCCTTCGTCTATGCGGGCGACGAGATCGGCATGCGCCACCTCGACGTGACCTCCGTCGAGGGCGGCTACCAGCGCACCGGCGCCCGCTCGCCGATGCAGTGGGACGCCGCGGCGCCCAACTTCGGCTTCTCCGACGCGCCGGCCGAGAAGCTCTATGTCCGCCAGGACGGTGCCGAGGACGCGCCGAGCGTGGCGGCGGAGATGGCCGACGAGTCGTCGCTCTGGAGCGAGGTGCGCCGCCTGATCGCGCTGCGCCGCTCCACCCCCGCCCTGGGCGTGAACGCCGCGGTTGAGTTTGTCTACTGCGAGAAGAACGCGTATCCGCTCGCCTACCTGCGCTCCGTTCGCGAGGAGGGTGGTCAGCGCGTGCTGGTGGCCCTCAACCCGGCGCAGCGTCCGGCTGAGGTTGCCTGCGACGGGCGCGCGGCGCGCACGCTCTACTCCCTCGGTGAGGCTGCCGAGCTCGCCAGCGGCACACTGAGGGTCCCCGCCTGCTCCGCGACCTTCATCGAGCTCGCCTAGCAATTGGGGGCGCGGCATCTCTCTGAGGCCGCGCCCCCACATTCGCTCACGCTATGCGACTGACGCATAGCGGCATGTCGAGAAGGACGCGGACGCCCCCTGCCCGTCCGGCCACAATGGCCTCAAGCGTACCCTTGGAGCCGCGCGAGCGGCGGAAGGCGAGGAGGCCATGGAGTTCAAGACCCTGTCCAACGGCGTGCAGATGCCGATGCTCGGCTACGGCGTGTTCCAGATTGACGACGCCACCACCGAGCGCTGCGTGGAGGACGCCATCGCGAGCGGCTACCGCATGATCGACACCGCGCAGGCCTACGGCAACGAGCGCGGGGTCGGCGCCGGCATCAAGGCGAGCGGCGTCGCGCGCGACGAGCTCTTCGTCGTGAGCAAGGTGTGGGTCTCCAACTATGGCGAGGGAAAGACCTACGACTCCATCAGGCGCTCGCTCGACCTGCTCGACACCGGCCACATCGACCTCATGCTGCTCCACCAGGCGTACAACGACTACCACGCCGCCTGGCGCGACATGGAGCGCGCCTATGCCGACGGCCTCGTGCGCGCCATCGGCGTCTCCAACTTCGACCCCACGCGCCTGCTCGACCTCTGCACCTTCGCCGAGGTGGCGCCGATGGTGAACCAGGTGGAGACGCACGTGTTCTGGCAGCAGCACTACGCGCACGAGAACATGGAGAACCTCGGCGTGGCCCACATGGCGTGGGGGCCGTTCGCCGAGGGCGCCAACAACTTCTTCCAGAACCCGCTGCTCGCCGAGATTGGCGCGGCGCACGGCAAGTCCGTCGGTCAGATTGCCCTTCGCTACCTGCTTGACCTGGGCGTCATTGTGATTCCCAAGACCACGCACAAGGAGCGCATGGACGAGAACCTTAGCGTGTTCGACTTTGACCTCACGGACGACGAGAAGAGCAGGATCGCCGAGCTCGACCTCGACCGCTCCATCTGCTACGACCACCGTGACGTCCAGCTCATCGGCGGCCTCCTGCAGTTTGTGAAGGGCCAGATCGAGTCTGGCGCCTAGGGCAGAAAAAGTAGGGGGGACGACCAGTACGGCCCGCTTGCGAGATGCGAGCGGGCCGTACGTATCATCACCCCTCCCACAACAAAATGTCGGGAGCCGACGTCGCCGCTCCCCGCCGCGGGGAAACTGTTCGCGGGAACGAACAGGATCGCGAGGAGCTTTCGTGCCATAGTGTTCGGCGGACCGAACGGTCCGGAAGGACGTGCGCGGGACGGAGCGGGGGCCCGAACGTGAAGTACATGACCGCGAGAGAGACCGCGCAGCGCTGGGGCGTGACCGAGCGCCTGGTGCAGCGCCTTTGCGCCGAGGGGCGCGTTGAGGGCGCGGCCAAGTTCGGGGGCTCGTGGGGCGTTCCCGTGAGCGCGCGCAAGCCCGAGGACCCGCGCCGGACCTCTGACGGAGACCCCTCGCCTGTCTGGACGCGCCCGCTGCCCGCGGACCACGCCAACCTCATGCCGCTCATGAACACCCCCTTCGCGCCGGGGCACGCCCTTGAGTTCGTTGAGTCCCTGCCGGAGGGCCCGCGCGCAGACATCGCCCGGGCCGAGTACGCCTACTTCAGCGGCCGGGCCGAGGAGGCGGCCGCCCTTGCCGGCGCGCACCTCGCGAGCGATGACCTCGACATCCGTCTCTCCGCGTGTCTCATCTGCGCTTACGCGAACCTTCCGCTCGGGCGCATCGGGCACGCCCGCCATGCGCTCGACTCCGCTCGCGGGGCGCTCGAGCAGGCGTCGCTCAAGGACCCGAGGTTCCGCGCCGTCGAGAACTTCATCGCGCAGGCGGCGAGCGTGCTCCTGCACCTCCCCATGCCGCCGGACGCGTCGGGTGCGGAGGACGTGCTGCCGCTGCTGCCCGCAGGGCTGCGCGCGTTCGCGCTCTACGTGATCGCGCACGCCATGTACCTCTCGGGCGACTACGCACGCAGCCTCGGCGTCGCGGAGACGACGCTCATGGTCATGGACGAGGTCTATCCCATTCCTTGCATCTACCTGCACCTCGTTGCCGTGATGGACCTCATGAGCCTGCGCAGGGCGGACGAGGCCCGCGCGCACCTTCTCGCCGCATGGGAGCTCGCGCGCCCCGATGACCTCATCGAGGGGTTCGGGGAGCACCACGGGCTTCTCGGCGGCATGCTCGAAGCTGTCATCAAGCCCGCGTGGCCCGAGGATTTCAGGCGCATCATTGCCATCACGTACCGGTTCTCTGCCGGCTGGCGTCGCGTGCACAACCCCGCGACGGGCGATGACGTTGCTGACAACCTCACCACCACGGAGTTCGCGGCCTCCATGCTTGCCGCCCGAGGCTGGACGAACGCGGAGATCGCCGAGCACATGGGCGTCTCGGCCAACACCGTGAAGAGCTACATCTCGTCCTCGCTGCGCAAGCTGGGCGTGACGCGTCGTCAGGATCTGAAGAGGTTCATGCTGTCATAGACAGTGGCGCCCGCCCTGTCATCACCCGATTTCACCCGAAAAACAGGTGATGTCTGCCTCTCATTTTCTTGCCGAGCCGTTGATGCCGGCGCCGGCCCCGCCTTCGAGAGCGTCTTTCGGGGCGGCGCCTCCGCGCCCTGTGGGACGGTCGCCCGAGAAGGAGCCTGTCCCCTTTTCTCTGAGAGAAAAAGCACGTCCCCAATTGTCTGAATACCCATTTTTTAAGCCCGACGGGTGATGGCAAAAAGGCTCCTTCAAGCAAAACTTAAGGGAGGAACTGCCACGTCATGCCGCAACGGCCTGCCGAGAAGGAGAGAGTGAGGCGTATGAAGAGGAGATTTCTAGCGCTTGTTGCGTCAACGGTCGCCCTTGTGGCGATGCTGCCCGCGGTGGCACACGCGGACGGTGTGACCGAGCTGCGCATCCTTGGGCAAGACCTGCTTCAGACGCCGATCATCAGCTGCGGCTCGGGCACGGCTTCCTATGAAGCGGCAACCAACACGCTCACGCTCGAGAACGCGACGATAGACGCCGATGGCGGCAACGGCATCAGGTTCACCGGGTCGCTCACCATCCACCTGGTCGGCGAAAACAAGATTGAGGCGGATCAGCGCGGCATCTACGGCAACGGCGTCGAAGGGGAAACCGTCCTGCTGACCGGTGACGCCGGGGCGTCGCTCACCATCGTCTCGGGCGACGAGGGCGTGCAGGTCGACGACAGCACGTCCCCGTCAGAGCTCGAGATCAGCGGCGTGACCCTCGACGTGACCTCGGGCGCTCGCTCGGCCCTCGTGCTCGAGGGCCTCTCCCTTGAGGTCACGGGCGGAGCCGAGGCGAGCCTCGTCACGAGCTCTCAGAGCAGCGCCCTGAGGACGGACGCTGACGTTGCCATTGCGGACGGGAGCAGCGTGGCCCTTGAGGGCGCGGGCAGCTACGGCGCGCTCGTGGGCGGCGAGCTTGCCGTCGAGGGCGCGAGCCTCACCGCCAAGAGCTCCTCGACGGCGCTGTGGGCCAAGGGCAACATCACCATTGAGGACGCCACCGTCTCCGCCTCGTCCTCCGGCAACGCCCTCCGCACCGACAAGACCCTTGCGGTCTCGGGTGACTCTGCCGTCACGGCGCAGGGAGGCGTGTTCGGCGAGACGGGCGTCACGGTCTCCCCGCTGGCCGGCGAGCGCGTTGACGTTTGGGCGGGCGCTTCCGAGGACGAGGCCGCGCACTACGCGAGCTCCGACGGGACCCTGCGCTCCCCGTTCTCCTCGGACGCAACGCTGAACAGCTACGGCGGCCTGAGCGCCAACTCCTACGTGCGCATCGTGCGCCACGAGCACTCCGGCGCCCCCGCCACCTGCACGCAGCGCGCGGTCTGCGAGTACTGCGGCGATACGTACGGCACGCTCGACCTCTCCAACCATGTCTGGGGCGACCCCGTGTTCCGTTGGTACGAGGGGGGTAAGGTGTGCGCGGTCGCCTTCCCGTGCGAGATGGACCCCTCTCACGTCAGCCTGATGGACGCGAGCGTGAGCTCGGCCGCGGGCAAGGCCCCCACGTGCACCGAGGCCGGCACCACGGTCTACACTGCCACGGTGAGCTTCGGCGGCTCTGACTACTCTGCCACCACTGAGACCGCCGACGTTGCCGCCCTTGGTCACAAGACCGAGCTCGTGGGCGCTCGCGACGCCACGGCCCTGGCCGAGGGCTACACGGGCGACCTCGTCTGCACCGTGTGCGGCACGACGGTCAAGACGGGCGAGACCATCGCCCGCCTGCCCATGGGGACCGAGGTCATGTACCGCCTCTACAACCCCAACTCCGGTGAGCACTTCTACACGTCGAGCCTCGTGGAGCGCGAGGTCCTGGTCACGGTGGGCTGGAGGGACGAGGGCGTGGGCTGGGTGGCCCCCACCGAGGGAGACCCGGTATACCGCCTCTACAACCCCAACGCCGGCGACCACCACTACACGATGAGCGCCCATGAGCGCGACGTCCTCGTGGAGGCCGGCTGGACCGACGAGGGCGTTGGCTGGTACTCAGCAAACGAGAAGGACGTGACGGCGCTCCCCGTCTACCGGCAGTACAACCCCAATGCAGCCACCGGCACGCACAACTACACCCTGAGCAAGGACGAGAACGACATGCTGGTCGACGCCGGGTGGAACGCCGAGGGCATCGCGTGGTACGCCGTGGAGCCCCTCTAGGGTCCGGCACGCCAACGAACGCAGAGAGCCCTGTCCGCGAACCGCGTGCCGTCCAGGGCGACGGCGCGCGGGGCAGACTCAGACCTAGGAGGATGACATGCGCAAACGCTTGCTTGCCGCGTTCCTGAGCGCGCTGCTCGCGCTTTCGTCCCTGCCGCTTGCGGCCATCCCCGCCATGGCGGACGAGGGGGACAGCAGGTTTGACACCATCCTTGAGATGGACTCGGTGCCGCCTGCCGGCTTTGACGAGAACAGCGAGGAGAACCCGTACGGACAGCCCAAGAACCAGCCGTTCCTGCTGAACACCGAGAGCGAGCTCATGGTGTACCGGAACAAGGAAAACGGCGCAGACGTTGACCTCGGCTGGTACGACACGCGGGTGAACAGCGGCCTTTATCTCGAGCTCAATGGCGACAAGAACGGTTTTGAGAGCGCGGGCCTCTACGACAGTAGTGCGGTGGACGTGCTCAAGGAGCTGTACCACGTTGAGTCGGTGGCCTTTGACCCCACGGGCAGCGGGCGCAAGGACCACGTTGCCTACATCGGCCATGCCGCAACCAGTGAGCATGATGGCGAGATTGTCATCGTGGTTGTCGACACCACGCGGTACAACAAGAGCGCCACGTTTAGCTTTGAAAACGCCGGCTGGATGAACGGGGTCGAAGCGTGGACTGGTGGAAACTACCTCGCCATCACGGCCGGCGACTATAACGGCTCAGGGCACGAGACGCTCGTGGCCCACGTGCTGACCAACAACTATACGTATGGCCTGGCGCAGCTTTCCTACGACGCGAGCTCAAACAAAATCACCTGCATGGACAGTCAGAACAAGTCCCTTCTGCACTGGAAGTACGTGGAGGAGAACCACGGTCACGAGCTCGATGACAGCACCCATGAGGAAGACAAGATGTCCGCCGACCTTGCCACCGGAGACTTCAACGGTGACGGCATCGACGACCTCGCCGTCGTGTCCTACCTGAACGGCGGAGCGGGCGGAGAGGATAACAGAAACTGGGACTGTGCCTACTTCTTCCCGATGTTGAACGTTGCCTATGGCGCAAGCGATGGTCGCGTGGTCTTTGACAACCAGCAGAGCGGTTTCTGCCAGCTCCGGCGCGAGGATCGTGACGGGCTGAGGTACAAGCTGACCGCGCCTGCCGCCCCGGGCATCGCCGCCGGTGACGTTGACGGGGACGGCGTGGACGAGATCGTGGTCGCAGGGTCCAAGAACACCATCACGTCCAAGACGAACTCCTACGACGCGGCGGATCGCGGCGGATGGTCGATTAATGGTGAGAGCTGGGTCATCATTACGCTGAACGCCCGCGAGGACGGCACGTTCGCAGACCCGGGAGGGGAGGCGGGCACGACCACCCTCTCTGAGGTGGGCTCCAACGCGTGGTTCGCCGGTGGAACGGGAGGCGAGACGTGCCGTTCCCCGATGGACGTTGAGTGCGTGGCCATGAACGGCGCAGCCGCCGCGGAGTACGTCTTCATGGGCGGTGCGCTCTTCGACCTGAGCACGTCGACGCCAGAGCGCCTGTACACTCCCGGGTACTTCAACGAAGACGACGCCGGCGCTGATGATGAGATTATCGATGAGGTCTATCTGCAGTCCATCGTGGCGGGCAACTTCGACCGCGACGGCAAGGAGTGGGGCTACGAGCAGGTCATGTACGTCATCGTGCTCAAGGATAGAAACCAGAATGACTACTTCTACATGCTCGGCATGATCGGCGGCAAAAACTACGACGGCCACGGCGGCCCAGTAGGGAGCATGGGCGGCACGGATCAGACACGATTCTTCGACGTTAAGAGCGACTACATCATCTCCGACACGGGCGGCGGCTATCGAACTACCATTGTCATCACTCCCATGGACCGCGACAAGGACGGCGTGATGGCGCGCTACGTGGGCAAGAACTACGTCTACGCCGACCCGCAGGTGCTCGCCGTGCTCCAGATGGCGCCCTATTTCGACGAGATCGACATCGGCAACGACGCCGGCGCCACCACCTATACCTTCACGCAGACCTACGAGTACACGGAGGGAACCTCCGAGAGCAAGTCCTACAGCATCGGCGGCGCCTTCGGCGTGGAGACTCCTGCTGTCAACGTGGAGGTGGAGGCAGGCTACGCTAACAGCTGGTCCAGGAGCTTTGAGAACACGCTCACGCGCTCCGTCACGGACAGCTTCACCGCCAAGGCCTATGACAGCGTGGTGGTCTACCGCACGCCGATTTTCAACTACAACTACCAGCTCATGAGCGAGGACGGCACGGACTGGGTGAGCCTTGAGGAGGATGGGATCACCATATCCGTCCCCAAGACGCCCACGTACGTCCAGATGTCTGTTGAGGACTACAACAGCTTCGTTGGCGTCTATAACGCTATGATGGCGGAGGATACGGGCAACAAGTACACCCCCATGAAGGAACTCAACCTCAGCTACCTGGGCCAGGAGGGCAACCCTTGGGGCTACGGGGCCTCGCTCGACCAGGTGAGCAACAACACCTACCAGCTCGGCTACAACGGCGGCGAGACGTCGAGCGCAAGCTCGACCGGCCAGGCAACGACCGAGACCATCGAGCGGGAGACGGGCTTCTCGTTTGAGATTTCCTTGACGACGGGTGTCAACCTGGGCATGATCTCCGCCATGGCCGGCGTCAACTACAGCCTCGAGGAGATGGCGGGCAACAGCACCTCAAAGACCACCTCGAGCGAGACCGAGACGAGTGGCACGGTCCAGGACCTCGATTGGAAGTACCTGCTTGAGGAGTACGGCATCCCCGAGAGCGTCACGCGCTCCTACGGCTTTACCTGGAACCTGGGCAAGAACGAGGTTGACCTGGGCGCTGCGGGCGATAAGGCCCTGGTCATTGGCTACAACGTCTCAAACATCTCGGCGCCCCCGCCGGCGGTGAGCGAGCTTACGGCTCGCCAGGCGGATGAGACGAGCGTCGACCTCAGCTGGGTTGACCCTTCGGTCGCCGGCCGCGTCACTGTTGACGGATACAACGTGTACATGCGCAATGAGGACGGGACGTACCGGAAGCTCAACGACGAGCCGCTGTCCAAGGGCACCCTCGAGTACCGCGTTGAGAACCTGGAGTCCAATACCGACTACATCTTTGTGGTCACCACGCTGGGCGGCGGCAAGGAGAGCGCCTGGTCCAACGAGGCCGCGATCAAGACGCCCAAGGGCATGAAGGCGCTCACCCTTGCCTATGATGACGACGAAGTCGAGCTCACGGCCTCTCACCTGGGTAACGTTGACATCCAAAGCGGCGAGAAGGTCCCTGAGGAGACCATCGTCTACGTGAGCGTTGCCCCCAAGGACGGGTACACCATCACGGGCGTGACGCTCACCCAGGAGGGCGAGGAGCCGGAGTCCGTCAACATGACCGACGGACAGTTCAACTTCGTCATGTACGAGAACACGTCCATTGAGGTCACGAGCGAGAAGGTGGTCGACAAGAGCGTCGTGAGCTACGTGGACGAGGTCACGGACGGCAGCGGCAACGTTACCGGAACCGTTGAGGCGCACACCAGCTCCGGCAACGAGATCGACGCCTCTGGGGCGGAGGTCTCCGGGCCGGTCGAGTTTGTCGCCACGCCCGCCGACGGGTACGCCCTCAAGGAGTGGCATGTCACCTCGTCCTCGGGCAACAGCGTGATTGACGCCGTTGGCAACGAGCTCACCTTCTATCCGTATGAGGACGAGCACACGGTCACGCCGGTCTTTGTGCCGATCACCGACCCGGATGTTTCTCGCGCGGTGGAGCTCAATGCGGGAGACGGCGGCCAGATCGAGGTCAAGAGCGGCGACAGCGTCCTGACCCCCGATGACAACGGCACCATCACCGTTGCGCGCGGCACCGAGCTGACCTTCACGGCGGTGCCTGACGACTTCTACAACTTCATCGGCTGGACCGACGGCTTTGCGGACTATGAGGACGACACGGACAACGTCACGCTGCGGGTCCTTGACAACCTTACCGTGGGCGCCACGTTTGAGGCCGACCTGCTCTACACGCTTGAGTTTGGCGTGCGGGGCGAGTCCGGCGGGGGCGGGACCCTGACCGCGTCCGCCAACGGGGCGCAGGTGACGAGTGGCCAGAAGTTTGTTCCCGATACGCAGGTCGACTTTGCGGCGATGGCTGACGGTGGCAGCCGCTTCCTCAAGTGGGGAGTGACGGAGGGCACCGTCACCACGTTCGTGCCTGCGAGCGAGGGCCTGGTCACAGAGGACAGCTACGAGCTCACGCTTGTGGCCAACAGCTCCGTTGACGCGTACTTTGGAAAGATCGAGCAGTACAACCTGAGCGTCCCGGCGACCGTGACCAACGGGCGCGTCATCGTCGAGCGCGGCGGGAGCGTCGTCTCCCCGGGCAGCGGCGCCCTGAGCTACGGTGACGTCATCACCATCAACGCCGAGCCGGACGAGGGCTACATCCTCACCTCGCTCATGGTGAACGGCGAGGAGTTCACGCCGGGAGAGACGCTCTTGGTGACGGGTGCCGTTGAGGTTGTCCCGACGTTCGTTGAGAACACGGCGCACTCGCACAGCTGGGGCACCCCCACGTGGACATGGGCGAGCGACGCCTCCTCTGCCACGGCACACTTTGCGTGCTCCTGCAGGGAGACCAAGGACGTCGAGGCAGTGGTGACCTCTGCGCCCAGCACCGAGCCCACCTGCGAGGGCGAGGGGGCTACGACCATCACCGCAACGGTCGGCTTTGACGGGCAGACCTACACCGACGAGAGGGCCGGGGACCAGCTTCCCGCGCTCGGCCACGCCTGGGGAGAGCCCGAGTGGAAGTGGAGCGAGGACGGGAAGTCCTGCACGGCAACCTTTGCCTGCGAGAACGACCCTGGGCACGTCGAGGTCGTGAGCGCCCAGGTGAGCTCGAGCGTGAAGAAGGAGGCGAGCTGCACCGAGCCGGGCTCCGTCGTTACCACCGCACAGGTGAGCTTTGAGGGCAAGGACTTCTCGACCACCCGAACGGACGAGGTCACGGCCCTTGGCCACACGACCGAGCTCGTGGGCGCCAAGAACCCCACCGAGTACGAGCGGGGCTACACCGGCGACGTGGTGTGCGCCACGTGCGGCGAGACGATCAAGAAGGGCGAGGACATCGCCACCCTTCCGATTGACTCCGAGATCATGTACCGCCTCTACAACCCCAACTCCGGCGAGCACTTCTACACGGCGAGTCTGGAGGAGCGCTCCATGCTCATTGCCGCGGGCTGGACGGACGAGGGCGTGGGCTGGGTGGCCCCCACCGAGGGAGACCCGGTCTACCGCCTCTACAACCCCAACGCCGGCGACCACCACTACACGACGAGTGTCGACGAGCGCGACGCTCTCGTTGAGGCTGGTTGGACGGACGAGGGCGTTGGCTGGCACTCCGCGCCCGCGGGGTCTGAGGTGAGCGTTCCCCTCTACCGGCAGTACAACCCCTATGCCACCACCGGAACGCACAACTACACCCTGAGCGCCAACGAGCGCGACGTGCTCGTGGATGCCGGCTGGAAGGACGAGGGAATCGGCTGGTACGGCATCAAGTAAGGCAATTGGGGACGGGGTATTTCTCTCAGAGAATTTGGGACAGGCTGCGCGCCGCGGCCTGTCCCATTTTTCTTGCAATTGAGAGTGCCAGCTCTCTAGGGGCGAGCCTGTCCCAAATTCTCTGAGAGAAATACCCCGTCCCCAAATTCGCGCCAGCGGCTGCCGCGCTGCCAGATGAGGGAGAAGTCGTGCTCCACGTCAAAGTCCGCGGGCGTGACGTCGGCGAGCTCGCCCGTGCCCAGCTCGCTCTCAACGGCCACGCGGTAGAGGAAGCTCACGCCCGCCCCCGCGGCCACGCACGCCTTGATGGCCGGGATGCTCGCGAGCTCGATGACGCCGGCAAAGTCGTCCACGGCAAGGTCGCGCGCCGCAAGGTGGCGCTCCAGGATCTCTCGCGTGCCCGAGCCCTTCTCGCGAAGCACCAGGCGCATCCCCAGCAGGTCAGCGATGCTCGCGGGGCGCTCGCCCGCGGCTGCCACGGCAACGAACCGCTCGCGCGAGAACGTCTCGCTCTCAAACAGCGCCCGATCGAACGACCCCTCCACCAGCGCAAGGTCGATCTCTCCGCGGTCGAGAAGGTCCACGAGCTCCGCCGTGTTGCCGGTGCGCATGAGCAGCCGCTGGTCCGGGTGCCGGCGCAGGTGTCCAGCCAGCACGCGTGGGGCCACGAAGTCGGCCACGGTACGCGTGCAGCCCAGGCGCAGCGGCGGGCGCGCGCCCTTGTTTCCGTTGAGCGCGGCAAGCTCCGAGCGCAGGCGCGCCTCGTCGTTCTCCATCGCGCTCAGCTGGCGATAGAGGAGCTGCCCCGCGGGCGTGGGCTCCACCCCGCGGCCCGTCTTGACAAAGAGAGGCGCGCCGTAGTGGCGCTCGAGCTGCCGTATGTGCTGCGAGACTGCCGGCTGGGTCACGTGGAGCTCCTCCGCGGCGCGGGTGAGGCTGCCCGTGCGGCAGACGGTCAGGAACGTGTGCGTGCGATAGTCGAGCATGCGCGTCCTTCTCGATATATGCTTATGGGTGTATAAGTAACACGTTATTTTTCATTATACCAGCTGGCAGTAGCCTCTTCTTGACAGACAACTCGAGAAGGGCGGGGCGCATGGAGCTCATCAAGGACTTTGGCAGGCTGTGGAAGGGTGTGCTGTTTGCGCTGGTCGTTGCCGTGCCGGCGTGGCTTCTGGGCAAGCAGTTTGAGGTCGTGGGCGGTCCGGTCTTTGCCATCCTCATGGGTATGGCGCTGGCGCTCGCGATCCCCGCCGAGAAGGGCCAGCCGCTCGCGGACGGCATCAGGTTCACGTCCAAGAAGGTGCTCCAGTGGGCCGTCATCCTGCTTGGCTTTGGCCTCAACCTGGCACAGATCGCGCAGGTGGGTGCCACGTCGCTGCCCATTATCGTCTCCACGATCGCTACGTCGCTCGTCGTGTCCTTCCTGCTGTGCCGCGCGCTCAAGATCCCCGGCAAGATCTCCACCCTCATCGGCGTGGGGTCCTCCATCTGCGGTGGCTCGGCCATCGCGGCGGCGGCGCCCGTCATCGAGGCGGACGACGAGGAGATAGCCCAGGCCATCAGCGTGATCTTCCTCTTCAACGTGGTCGCGGCCCTGGTGTTTCCCACGCTCGGCGGCGCGCTCGGCCTCACCAACGAGGGCTTTGGCCTTTTTGCGGGCACGGCGGTGAACGACACCTCATCCGTCACCGCCGCGGCGGCGGCCTGGGACGGCATGCACCCCGGCGCCAACACGCTCGACGCCGCCACCATCGTCAAGCTCACGCGCACGCTCGCGATCATCCCCATCACGCTCGCGCTCGCGTTCTGGCAGATGCGTCAGGCGCGCCGTGCGGGCGGAGAGGCCCAGAGCACCTTCAGCCTCAGGCGGGCGTTCCCGACCTTCATCGTGTTCTTCGTGCTGGCGAGCGTTGCGACCACGGTCTTCTCGCTGCCCGCGGGCGTGACCGCCCCCATCAAGGAGCTCTCCAAGTTCCTGATCGTGATGGCGATGGCGGCGATTGGCCTCAACACAAACATCGTGCGGCTCGTGCGCACGGGCGGCAAGCCGATCCTCATGGGACTCTGCTGCTGGGTTGCCATCGCCGCGGTCTCGCTTGGCATGCAGCACGTCCTGGGCATCTGGTAGACGTGAATTTGGGGACGGGGTATTTCTCTCAGAGAAATTGGGACAGGCTGCGCAGCCGAAGGGGCAGGTTCCGGACGGTTTGGTGCCCCGAACTGTCCGAAAGCTGCCCCTAGCGGCGGAAGGGCAGGTTCCGGACGCTTTTGGGTCCCAGAACGTCCGGAAAGTATCCTTTACCTTTCGCGCTCTGCTCGCCTACTGCGTCATGACGAGCAGCGCAACGTTGCTCACGAGCGAGAGCACCGGCGCGAGGAAGCACAGCAGCGTCCCCGTCACCGAGCAGAGCATGCCGATGGCGGTGGTGAGGCTCTTGCGGTAGTCCGCCTTCTTCGCGCGCCGCGCGAGCACGATGCCCGCGATCCCCACGAAGCCGCCAATGACCTGGAGCCAGATGAGCGGGGTGAACGACGTGACGAGCGAGAGCGCGCCGAGCACGATGGACAGGATGTCCATGGGACCTCCAAAGGGCAACAAAAGCTGACGTGCACCCATAATAGGGCAAGCGCGCCGCCCGTCCCACGTCGTCGCACTTGCGGCGGCCTTGCCTCCGCGGGGGCGGCCTCGCGTGACAGAACTGTCAGGAACGGGGCGGGAGAGCCCTGCTAGGATGGGGCGCCAAAGGAGGTGCCCCATGGCTGACACCGTGCTCGTGGTGGAGGACGACCCGGACATCGTGGAGCTGCTCGAGCTGTACCTCGGCGGCAGCGGCTTTGAGGTCGTCTCGGCGTCGGATGGCGCCGAGGCGCTGCGGATGCTCGAGGCGCGCCCCGCCGACGTGGCGCTCGTCGACATCATGATGCCCCACATGAACGGATACGACTTCATCAAGGCGCTCCGCGAGCGGAGCGACATGCCCGTGATCATCGTGTCGGCGCGCACGAGCCCTGCCGACAAGATCGTGGGCCTCGACACCGGCGCGGACGGCTTTGTTGCCAAGCCCTTCGACCCGCTCGAGGTGGTTGCGTACGTCCGGGCCGCGCTGCGCCGCTGGGGTGCCCCGGGTCGGCCCGAGGCTGGCGCGGAGGAGGCCGCCCCGCGCTGCCTCACCGTGGGGGACCTGTCCTTTGACCCCGAGCGGCTCACTCTCAGCCGCGCGGGCGAGCCCGTCCCCCTCACGGCGGCGGAGCTGAAGATCATGGCGAAGCTCATGTCGTCCCCCGGGAGGGTCTTCACGAAGGCTCAGCTCTACGCCTGCGTGAGCGGGGAGGATGGCCCTGGGGGAGAGGGGAGCGTCATGGTGCACATCTCGAACATCAGGGCAAAGCTCGAGGAGGACCCGCTGCACCCCCGTCACATCAGGACCGTGCGCGGGCTGGGGTACCGGATCGATGCCTGAGACGCCCTCCGCTTCCGGGCACTCGCTCACGGGCCGGCTCGCGCGGCTGCGACAGAGCCTGGGCGCGCGCTGCCTCGCCGTCCTTATCGCCTACGCCATGACGATCACGCTCCTCATCACGGGCGTCGGCGCGCTGGGCGACGCCATCTTCGACAACGCCTTCCCCTCGATGAGGACCGTGCTCCAGGAGAGCGACGACCTGATCCGTGACCGCTACGAGGTCCTTCAGTCAAAGAGGTTCTCCGAGTGCCTCATCGCCGTCTTCGACGGGGAGGGCCGACGGCTGTTCGCGTCGAGCGACCGAGCTGTCGAGAAGATCCGCGCGGCGGACCTTCCGCTCATCAACGACTACGAGGAGGGGACCTTCTACGAGGTCTTCGAGGAGCGCGAGGACGGCGCCCTACGCCATCGCATCATGCTCTGTCGCTACGCCGGGCCGGACGGGACTACGAAGCTCTCGACGGCGTGGTGCGTCCTCGACGAGGACCTGAACGTCCTCGAGGGGACGCTCTTCCAGGGGCGCGAGGCGCTGACGGAGCGGGAGTTCAACTTCATCAAGGGCGTCTACGACGCGCGCATGTCGGTGGAGCGCTACGAGTACGAGAACGAGCTCGGGGAGCCGCGCACCCTCGTCCTCGCCGCGCCCCTCGTGAGCGAGCGGAGCTACGAGCGCGTGACGGGCGCGGTGGGGCGGCTCTGGCCCGTCGCCGCCCTTCTCGCCCTCGCTGCCACGGTCGTTGTCGCCCTCGTCCTGGTGAGGGTCGTCAGGCGCGCGGTGCGGCCCATCGACGGGGCCATCGCGGCGTACGGGAGCGCGGACCGGGGAGCCGAGGCTCCCCCGCCGGCGGAACGGGCGGGCGTCCCCATGGAGCTCGCCCCGATCTACGAGAACCTCAGGTACCTCATGCGCCGCCTGGGGGAGGCGCAGGACGACTACAGGCGCCTGGTCGCGAGCGTGTCGCATGACCTGAAGACCCCGCTGACCGTCATCCGTGGGTACGCGCAGGCGCTCCACGAGGGCAGGGCGCCGAAGGGGCGGGAGGACGCCTACCTGCGGGCCATCCTCAGGAAGTCCGTCGCGGCGGGGGAGCTCCTCGACGAGCTCTCGTCCTGCGCGCAGATGAACCATCCCGAGTTCAGGGCCCGGCTCGTGCCGCGTGACCTCAGGGAGCTCGTGACGCGGGCGGTGGAGAGGGCCGGCGACCAGGCGCTGCAGGCGGGCGGCACGGTGGAGGCGGCGGTGGGCCCGGAGCCGGTCTGCGCCCTCGTCGACGAGGAGCTGCTCGAGCGCGCGCTGCTCAACCTCATTGGGAACTCCTTTGACCACAACGCGAGCGGCACGCGCGTGCGGGTGCTCTGCGAGACGGCGCGCCCCCACGGCGCCCCGCCGTCCGCGCGCGTATCGGTGCTCGACACGGGCTCGGGCTTTCCCGAGGGGATGGCAGAGAGGGCGTTCTCCCCGTTCGTGACCGAGAACGTCTCGAGGCGGGAGGGCGGCGGCACCGGGCTCGGCCTCACCATCGTCAGCCGCGCCGCCGAGCTGATGGGCGGGGACGCCGAGATAGTCGAGCGCCCGGAGGCGCCCTGGGGCGCGGAGGTCGTCATCCGCCTGCCGCTGCTCGAGGGCCAGGACGCGGCCCTCGGCTCGCCCGATGACCCCGGCGCAGGTGTCTAAACGAATCTTAAGCGTGACTTCATGAGGGCTTAAGGGCGGTTCCGTAGCCTCTTCTCGTGACACGAGAAGCGAGGAGGGACCATGGGATCTGCTGAGAACGAGAAGGGCTGCGCGCCCGTCACGCCCGCCCGCTACGCGCACCTGGCCGTTGGTCTCCTGGAGCGCGGCGCGATCGCGCACCCCGGGCGGACGGCCGTGGTGGACGAGTGGGGCTCCGTGACCTACGCGGGGCTCTTCGAGCGCGCCCAACGGCTTGCGAGCGGGCTTCTCGATCGGGGGCTCGGGGGAAGGGCGGCGGTCGTCGTCGCCGAGAAGAGCGCCGACGCGCTCGTGGCGTTCTTCGGCACGCTCATGGCCGGCGGCTTCTACGCGCCCGTTGCCCCCGACGCCCCCGCAGGGCGTGCGGGGGGCGTCTGGCGGCGCCTCGACGGGCCTGTCGTGATTGCGCACGAGGCGACCGCCCGCTCTGCCCGGGAGCTCTTCCCGCTCGCCGACGTTCTGCTCGTCGAGGAGCTGGTGGCGTCTGACGTCAACGAGCCCGCGCTCGAGCGCGCCGCCCGCGAGGCCGTGAGCACCGACCCCGCCTACGTGCTGTTCACCTCCGGCTCCACCGGGGAGCCCAAGGGCGTCGCCGTGAGCCACCTGGCCGTCCTCGACTTCGTCGGCTCGTTTGTCTCGACCTTTGGCATCGGGCCCGATGACGTGCTCGGCAACCAGGCACCCCTCGACTTTGACGTCTCCGTCAAGGACGTCTACGGCGCGCTCGCTGCGGGCGCCTGCGTGGCGCTGCTGCCGCGCCGGCTCTTCTCGTCCCCGGCGGAGCTCGTCGAGAGGATCGTGGAGTGGCGAGTCACGGTGCTCGTCTGGGCAGTAGCGGCTCTCTGCCTGGTGAGCGGCCTCAACGCCCTCGACCACGTGGTCCCCTCGAGGGTGCGCCTGGTGCTCTTCAGCGGCGAGGTGATGCCGCTCGAGCACCTCCGCCGCTGGATGGGCTGCCTTCCCGGGGCGACCTTCGCGAACCTCTACGGCCCGACCGAGATAACGTGCAACTGCCTGTTCCACGTCGTCGAGCGGGACCGCACATACCCCGAGAGCATCCCCCTCGGCGCCCCGTTCCCCAACCGCAGGGTGCTCCTGCTCGACGAGGAGGGGCGCCAGGTCACTCGCCGCGGGGGCGTCGGGGAGATCTGCGTGGGAGGCCCCTCGGTGGCCCTGGGCTACTACGCCGACCCAGAGCGCACGAGCCGCTCCTTCGTGCGCAGCCCGCTCGACAGCGCGCTGCCCGTGACCCTCTACAGGACCGGCGACCTCGCGCGCATCGGGGGCGACGGCGAGCTCTACTTCTGTGGCAGGAGGGACAACCAGGTCAAGCACCTTGGGCACCGGATTGAGCTCGAGGAGATCGACGCTGCGTTCGAGCGCCAGGCAGGGGTCGAGCGCTGCCGCTGCGCCTACGACGTCGAGCGGCACCGCATCTGCGCCTTCTTTGAGGGAACGGCCGATCCCGGCGCCCTGCGGGAGGCCGTGGCGGCCCTGCTTCCTGGCGCCGTGGTGCCCACGAGGATCGAGCGCGTTGACGGCATGCCGCTCACCAGGAACGGAAAGGTCGACAGGAGGGCGCTGCTGCGGGGCCTTGTCGGGCAACGAGGACGCCGGGGGCAGATGGGAGGCAGCCATGCTTGAGGGAACGCGCGACGACGAGCTCAGGGACCTGGCCGAGCGGTTTGGGACGCCGCTGTACGTCTTTGATGCGCGGTCGCTCCGCGCGCGGGTGGACCACCTGAGGCGCGCGCTGCCCCGGGGAACGGGGCTCTGCTACGCGGCCAAGGCGAACACGTTCGTGCTGCCGGCGATCGAGCCGCTCGTGGACCGCGTCGAGGCGTGCTCTCCGGGAGAGTGCCGGATCTGCTCGTCCTGCGACGTTCCGGGCGAGAAGGTCGTGGTCTCGGGCGTCCACAAGGACGCGGGGATGCTCGAGTGGGTGCTCGACGCCTATGACGAGCTCGCGGCGGTGACGATCGAGTCCCGCGCTCAGCTCGGCCTCGTGCGCGAGGCGGCGCGCGCGAGCGGCCGGCGCCTCCCGGTCCTGCTGCGCCTGGCGAGCGGGAGCCAGTTTGGCCTTGACCGGGCCTCGCTCGTGGGGGCTGCCCGCGAGCTCGCGGCGGCGGGCGAGGTGGAGCTCGTCGGCCTGCAGCTCTTCTCGGGCACCCAGAAGACCTCGCAGCGCCGGGTGCGCCGCGAGCTGGAGGCGCTCGACGCGCTCGCCTGTGAGATCGGCGAGAGCTGTGGGCGGAGCGTCCCGCTCGTTGAGTACGGGCCCGGCCTCCCCGTTGCCTACTTCGAGGGCGAGGACGTGGGCGAGCCCCTGCTGCTCGAGGGGCTCTCAGAGGCGCTGGGCGCCATGAGGTTCGGGGGCGATGTCGTCCTCGAGCTGGGGCGGAGCCTCGTGGCCAGCTGTGGCACGTACCTCACGAGCGTTGTGGACGCCAAGGAGATGGCCGGCCAGCGCTACGCGATCGTAGACGGCGGGATGCACCACCTCGTCTACTACGGACGCTCCATGGCCCTGCGCCGTCCCCTCTGCCACGCTCTCCCGCCGCGCCCGGGCGGCCTGGCGTGCGAGGCGGGGACGTGGAGCGTCTGCGGGTCCCTCTGCTCGACGAACGACGTGCTGGCGAAGCAGGTCCCGTTCGAGGCCCTTGGCGTGGGGACCGTTCTTGCCTTCGAGCGCGCGGGGGCCTACTGCGCGACGGAGGGGATGTCGCTCTTCCTCAGCCGCGACCTGCCGCGCGTGGTGGGCGTCGGGCAGGACGGGGCGCCGCGCCTGCTGCGGGACGTGGTGCCCACGAGCCCGCTCAACGCGCCGCGGGAGAGGTGGGGGTGAGCGCCGCGCACCCTTGCGCCCGTCCCGCGGGTGCGACCCAAGATGACCGCCGTTGCGTTGGCGGGCCGAGGGCCCGCCGGAAAGGAGATGCCATGGACGCCGTGAAGGACATTCTCGAGGAGCTCAAGCCGGGCGTGGACTACCTGTCCCGCGAGGACCTCGTTGACGCGCGCGTGCTCGACTCCCTCACCATCATTGCGCTCGTCGCGGAGCTGGAGGACGCCTTCGACATCACGATCCCCGCGGTGGAGATCGTGGCGGACAACTTCAACTCCCTCAGGGGCATCTGGGCGCTCGTCGAGCGCCTGCGCGCGCAGGACCTCTAGGAGCTGCCGTGACGTCGTACTTCTCGCCGGCCGTCCTGGGGCTCTTTGCCCCGCTCTCCGTCATTGCGTACCAGCTCTTCCCAAGAAGGGCGCGATGGGCGGCCCTGCTCGGGGCGAGCCTCGTCTTCTTCTGGGCGCTGAGCGGGCGCCTCGTTGTGTTTGTCCTCGCGTCGGCGGCGATCGTCTGGGTCGGGGGCATGGCCCTGGGCGCGCTCGCGCGCTCGCGCGACCGTGCGCTCGCTGCTGAGGGCGCCGAGCGGAGGAGGGTGCGGCGCACGTACCAGCGCAGGATGCGCGCGGTGCTCGCCGTGGGGGTCCTGCTCAACGTTGGCATCCTCGTTGCCCTCAAGTACCTGGGGTTCCTGGGCTCGGTTGCCGAGGGGCTCGGGCTCGGCCTCCCCAGCCTCCCCTCGATCGGGGTGCCCATCGGCATCTCGTTCTACACGCTCCAGGCCGTGTCGTACCTCACTGACGTCTACCGGGGCGTTGTCCCGGCGGACGCGAACCCCGCTCGCCTCGCGCTCTTTCTGACCTTCTTTCCCCAGGTCATGGAAGGTCCCATAGCCCGCTACTCCCAGACCGCGCAGGCGCTCTGGTCGGGTCGGCCCGTGACGGCGAGGGGGCTGTTCCTCGGGGGCACGAGGGTCCTCTGGGGCCTCTCCAAGTACCTGCTCGTTGCGAACCGGCTCAACTCGTTCGTGAAGCCCGTCTTTGCCGATCCCGCCTCCTACGACGGCAGCGTCATCGCCGTGGCTGCCGTGCTCTACACGATGCAGCTCTACTGCGACTTCTCGGGAACGATCGACTTCGCGGTGGGCATGGCGCGCGTCTTTGGCGTGGAGGAGCCCGAGAACTTTCGCCAGCCGTTCCTCTCGCGCACCGCGTCCGAGTTCTGGCAGCGCTGGCACGTCACGCTGGGGTCGTGGCTCAAGGACTACGTCTTCTACCCCGTCTCCCTGAGCCGGCCCGTCAAGCACCTGACCGGTGCGGCGAGAAGGGCCCTTGGCGTCCGCGTTGGCCCGGCGGTCGCGAGCGGGGTGGCCCTGCTGTGCGTGTGGGTCGCCAACGGCCTCTGGCACGGCGCGGGCACCCAGTACCTCCTCTTCGGCCTGTACTACTTCGTCATCATCTGGCTCGGGGGAATCGTTGCCCCCCTGTCCGAGGGCGCCCTCGCCCGCGTGGGCGTCTCTCGCGACGCCCTGCCCTGGCGGGCGTTCCAGCACGTGCGGACGCTCCTCGTCGTCTTTGCGGGCGAGCTGCTGTTCCGTGCGTCGGGGGCGCGGCAGGGGATCTCCATGCTCCTTCGGACGGTCACCGACTTCTCCCCTGCCTCGTTCGTGGACGGGACGATGCTCGGCGTTGGCATGGACCTGCACGACTTCGCGGTGGTCGGCGCGTTCGCTGTCCTGCTGCTGGTGGTGGGCCTTGTGCGGGAGCGCGGCTCGTCTCCGCTCGAGCGCGTCTGGGAGCGCGGGCCCGCGGCCCGCCTTGCGATTGTGACGGCCTTGGTCGTCATGGCAGTGGTGTTCGGAGCGTACGGGGTGGGCTACGTGCCCGTTGACCCCATGTACGCGCAGTTCTAGGAAGGGAGGGCTCATGAGGCGCAAGCTGGCCGGCGCGCTGCGCGCGACCGTGGCGGTCGCGCTCTCGGCGGCGTTCATGCTCGGGGTTCTGGTGGCGCTCTCGCACCTGGTGATGCCCAAGAACAACCAGGCGGAGTTCGGGCAGATAGACGCGAGCGCGCACGGGGTGGCGGGGGAGCGTCCCAACAGCATCGACGTCCTGTTCATGGGGGACTCCGAGGCGTACAGCTCCTTCTCGCCGCTCGACCTGTGGCACGCGCGAGGCATCACCTCCTACGTTGTGGCGACCTCGTCGCAGAAGCTCCCGTACACGCGCTCGCTGCTGGCGTACGCGCTTGCGCGCCAGAGCCCCCGCGTGGTGGTGCTCGACGCGAACTGCCTCTTCCGGCCCTTCTCGCCCGGTGATGCGCTGGTGCGAGCCGCCCAGGACGCGCTTCCCGTGTTCGAGTACCACAACCGCTGGAAGAGCCTGACGCTGGAGGACGTGGTGGGAACCGTCCGGACGACGTGGAGCGACGAGCTGAAGGGTTTTCACCTGAGCGCGAAGGTCGATCCGGCGGACGCGTCCGGCTACCAGACGCCCACGGACAGGGTCGCGAGCATGCCCGCGCTCAGCATGGCGTACCTGCACGACATCGCGAGGACCTGTGCCGATAGGGGCGCGCACCTCGTGCTTGTGAGCACGCCGAGCACCAAGAACTGGGACATGGCGAAGCACAACCGCGTGAGGCTCGTTGCGGAGGAGCTGGGCGTGGACTACGTTGACCTCAACATGGGCGACGAGCGCGTGGACATAGACTGGTCGACCGACACGCGCGACGCCGGCGACCACCTCAACCTGAGCGGCGCGAGAAAGGTCACCGCGCGGATGGGAGAGCTCCTGAGCGGGAGGTACGGCCTCGAGGGGCACCGCGGGGATCCTGCGTTCGACTCCTGGGACGAGGCGTACTCCCGCTACGAGCGGAAGGTCAGCGAGCTCTAGCCGCGCGCGTTAGGAATCCCGGCCAGTGGGTACTTCGCAAGGCGAAAACTCCCCACGGGCCGGGATTCCTATACACATGGCGAGAAAAACGCCCCACTGGCCGGGATTCCTAACGGCGGCACACCCCCGTCTCACGACAAACCACCCAACAAACGCGCTCCAGCAGACGTTTGCCCAGTTGGACTCGTTTCGGACGCGTGTGTTGGGTGGTTCTGCCTTGTCCCCCAGGCGTGCCGCTCGCGGGCCACGAGCCGTGCCACGAAGTCGGTCGCGGGGTGGGCGAGAAGCTCGTCGGGCGCGTCGTACTGCTGGACGCGCCCAGCGTCGACCACGAGCACGCGCGTGCCCAGCCTCAGCGCCTCC
Organism: Candidatus Olsenella pullistercoris; assembly: GCA_019116525.1. Taxonomy (GTDB): domain Bacteria; phylum Actinomycetota; class Coriobacteriia; order Coriobacteriales; family Atopobiaceae; genus Thermophilibacter; species Thermophilibacter pullistercoris. The sequence continues at coordinate 34,623 of DXBM01000020.1, forward strand.
GAGACGTCATGCGTGACGAAGAGCACGGTGATGCCCGTCTCGCGATGGATGCGGGCGATCTCCGTCTGGAGCTGGCCGCGCGTGAGCTCGTCCACGGCGCCGAAGGGCTCGTCCATGAGCAGGATCTCGGGCGAGGCCGCGAGCGCCCGCGCGATGCCCACGCGCTGGGCCTGCCCGCCCGAGAGCTCGTCGGGGTAGCGCTCGCGCAGTCCCGCGTCGAGCCCCACGATGCCCATCCACTTCTCAACGGCGGCCTCCGTGCGCGCCCGGTCTTTCCGGTTGAGCAGGCTGGGCACGTGAGTGACAGAGGGGACGGGGGGATCTGTCAAGTCTCTGTCCCCTCTGTCAACACCTGACGGAAGTCCCGGAGACATGACAGATCCCCCCGTCCCCTCTGTCACGTCCGCGCCTTGCCGCCGATGCCATCGTGAACGCCGCTAACTCCGCGCTGCTCGGGTGCTTCATCCCGTGCCACGGCTGCATCGACAACGCCATTCACAGCTCCGCCGGCCTCCAGCTCCGCGACGAGTGCGCGGCGCTCATGCGCGCCCAGGGGCACGAGGAGCCGAACGGCCGCGCCAAGCTCACGCGCGGCTACAACCTGCCGGCGAAGCACGTTATCCACACCGTGGGGCCCATCGTGCGCGGCCCGTCGCCGACCGCTCGCGACCGGGCCGACCTCGCGGCGTGCTATCGGTCGTGTCTTGGGCTCGCCGCCGAGTGGGGCCTCAGGTCGGTGGCGTTCTGCTGCATCTCGACGGGCGAGTTTCGCTTCCCCCGGCGAGAGGCCGCCCGAATCGCCGTGTCCACGGTGCGCGACGTGCTCGGAGCGGGCTCCTCGTCCGTCGAGCGCGTGGTCTTCAACGTCTTCAAGGACGATGACCTCGCCATCTACCGCGACCTGCTGGGCTGACGCGAGCCGCCGTCCTTGTCGGCTGCCCCGCGTCTCAAATAACGCGCACAATCAGATTTCATTTCATATATTCGCAGGTTTGGGTTTATGGAGACCCGTGCCATGCGCGTTATTTCGAGCCGGTGGCGAGAAGCCCGAGCGAGAAGGCCGGCAGGCGGAGAGCCGGCGGCGAGAAGCCCGAGCGAGAAGCCCGAGCGAGAAGCCCGCGCTCGCCATGCGCTGCGCGCATAGTGACATGTCGAGTCCGTTTGCGCCGTCGCGCCCCCGTGGGGCCAGACTGGGGGAAGGACACCAGGACACCCGAGGAACGGAGGCAGGCATGGCAGAGGGACGCCTGCTCGGCAAGAGCGGCATCGAGGTCTCGGCGCTGGGGCTGGGCTGCATGGGCCTCACCCATGCGAGCGGCGACGCAATGGACACGACGGACGCGGCGCGCGTGATCCGCGCGGCGTTTGAGATGGGCTACACCTTCTTCGACACGGCCGAGTGCTATGTGGGCAAGAGCGCCGCCGGCCAGACCCTCCACAACGAGGACGCGGTGGGCGAGGCGCTGCGCCCCGTGCGCGACCAGGTGATCATCGCCACCAAGTTTGGCGTGCGACACAACGCGGACGAGACGCTCACGGTGGACTCGAGCCCCGAGACCATCCGCGCCTCGGTCGACGGCAGCCTGCGCCGCCTGCGCACTGACCACATTGACCTCTACTACCAGCACCGCAGTGACCCCAAGGTGGCCCCCGAGGAGGTCGCGGGCGTGATGGCCGAGCTCATCAAGGCCGGCAAGGTCCGTGCCTGGGGCATCTCGGAGGCGACCGAGGACTACCTGCGGCGCGCCGACGCGGTGTGCCCCGTTGCTGCGGTGCAGAACCGCTACTCCATGCTCGCTCGCTGGCACGAGCCCCTCTTCCCCGTGCTCGAGGAGCTGAACGTGGCGCTCGTGGCGTTCAGCCCGATAGCCAACGGATTTCTCACAGGCGCGTACTCGCCCTCCACGAAGTTCGAGGGCGCCCAGGACTATCGCGATGGCATGCCGCAGTACACCAAGGAGGGCTACGAGAGGAATCGCGCTGTCCTCGGCCTTATCGGCGACATCGCCCGCGAGAAGGGCGCGACGATGGCGCAGGTCTCGCTCGCGTGGATGCTGTGCAAGAGGCCGTGGATCGTCCCCATCCCCGGCAGCCGCAAGCCGGAGCGCCTGCGCGAGAACCTGGGTGCGGCGGACGTCGCGCTGAGCGCCGAGGAGGTCGCGCGCATCGACCGCGCCCTCGACGGGATGGACCTCGCCGTCTTTGGCGGGCACGCTGTCCAGAGGTAGCTCCCGAGACGTCGGCCTGCCGGCGCCTCTCCGACGAGCGCATCGACCCCTTCGCCTCCGATGCGCAAGTGCTGGGGCTCGGCATGCGCCACGTGCATACTGAGCTGCGGCCTCGGCATTGTACTTCTCGCCTGCGTGGCGTGACCATGAGGGTGTGAAATCGCTCGCGAACCAAGGAGGGAACCATGGAGTACCTGGAGCTCAACAATGGCGTCAAGATGCCCGTGGAGGGTCTTGGAACCTTCCTGATGAGCCCGGCCGAGGCCGAGGCCGCGTCGCTCGCGGCGCTCGGGGCCGGCTACGAGCACATCGACACGGCCAACGCTTACATGAACGAGAAGGCCGTGGGGCGCGCCATCGCCAAGAGCGGCGTGGAGCGCAACAAGCTCTTCGTTTCCACCAAGCTCTGGCCGTCCGTGTACGAGGCAGGTGACGCCGCCGTTGACGGCACGCTGGCGCGCCTCGGCCTCGACTACGTTGACATGCTGATCCTGCACCAGCCGGTGGGCAACTACCTGGCCGCCTGGAGGACCATGGAGAAGGCCTACAAGGAGGGCAAGGTCCGTGCGCTCGGCCTCTCCAACTTCCCGCAGGACAAGATCGCCGAGGTCATCGAGCACGCAGAGATCAAGCCGCAGCTTGTGACCGTGGAGTGCCACCCCTACTTCGCCCAGGCAGAGCTGCGCGAGTACCTGAGCACGTACGGCATCGTGATCGAGGCGTGGTACCCGCTCGGCCATGGCGACGCCGCCCTCCAGGCCGAGCCGGTCTTTGCCAAGCTCGGCGAGAAGTACGGCAAGACGCCCGCCCAGGTCATCCTGCGCTGGCACACCCAGATGGGCACGTCCATCATCCCGGGCTCCAAGAACCCCGCGCACATCGCCGACAACGCCGACATCTTTGACTTCCGCCTGACCGACGAGGAGATGTCCGAGATCGCCAAGCTTGACGGCACCAAGAAGTACTACGAGGCCACCGAGGAGGCCCTCGCCGGCTATGCGGCGATGAAGCCCGACTTCGACGCTCAGGAGTAGCGCCGCCGGGCGCAGGGCCCCGTCAGCCGCGCACGAGCTCCACGATGTCGAGCACGGCGCGCGGGGCGTCGACATGGGCCACCACGTAGAACGTCGCGTGCGCGTCCGCGTCCCGGATGGGGACGCGGACGCGACGCTCGCCCTCGTGCTGCGCGCCGGTGACGTCCGTGACGAAGCCGAGCAGGTCGGACGAGCGAATCATCTGCGAGAGCACGGTGGGGTCCGTCTGCTCGATGATGCGGGCGCTCGGCATCGCGGCGCGCACGACGTCACCCCAGAAGCCGACCTCGGCGTTCATGAGGAACGTCCGCCCGTCGAGCTCCGAGAAGCTCACGCTCGTGCGACCGGCGAGCTCGTCGCCCTCCGGCGCGAAGACCGAGAGGTTCTCGACCATGAGCGGGGCGCACGTCACGTTGGGCAGGCCCATCGGGCGCCGCGTGACGACAAGGTCCACGGAGCGGTCGAAGAGGCGCCGCTCAACCTCGCGCTCGTCGTCGGTGAGCTCGGAGGTGAGAATCGTCCCTGGGAAGCGCTCGGTCACCCGCGCGGTGAGGCGCCAGACCGGGGCGGGGGCCACCGACGCGATCCGGATGGTGCGACTCGTGCGCGTGAGCTCGTCGAAGGCGTCGCGCATGCGCCGCTCCTCCGCGATGATCGCCCGGGCGTGGCGCAGGGCGACGTGTCCGGCCTCGTTGAGCTCCACGTGGTTGCGGGTCCGCTCAAAGAGCTCGCAGCCCAGCTCGCGCTCGAGCGCGCGCATCGAGCGGCTCACGCTCGGCTGGGACATGTGCAGCTCCTCGGCGGCGGACGAGATGGTTCCCGCGCGGGCGATGGCGTCTAGCTGTCTGAGCTGCTCGAGTTCCATGGGCACCTCCGCGTCCGAGCTGGTTGTAACCCCTGGGTTGTCACTATACCCCTGTCGCATGCTGGCATCACGAGCCGGCGCTGGAGGTGACAGAGGGGACGGGGGAGTCTGTCAACCCTCTGTCCCCATTGTCAGCTCAGGCCAGCGATGCCCGACGGTGACAGAGGGTTGACAGACTCCCCCGTCCCCTCTGTCACCTTGTCACGCGATAATGGGCGGGAGAGCGTGTCGTCCACGAGGGAGTGCCCATGACCGCAGAGCAGCTGGCCGCAGACATCAACGAGCTCGCCGGGTTTCTCGGCCCGCGCGACGTGCCCGCACTGACGCCCGACGCGCTCGAGGGCGCGGTCGGAACGCGGCGGGCGGACGTGATGGCCCTCTTCGGCGGGAGCATCCTGGCCGGTGGCGACGTGCTCGCCGACGCCATGCGCGCGGGCGCGGCGCGCACGTATGTGATCGTGGGCGGCGCCGGCCACACCACCGAGGCCCTGCGCGCCCGCGTGCGCGAGCTCTGCCCGGACGTGGACTTTGCCGACGGCGCGCCCGAGGCGGACGTCTTTGCCGCCTACCTGGGGAGTCGTTACGGCCTGGCGGCGGACCTGCTCGAGCGTGCGTCCACCAACTGCGGGAACAACGTCACCTGCCTGCTGGGGCTTCTCGCCGAGCGGGGCGTGCCGTGCGAGAGCCTCGTCATTGCGCAGGATGCCACGATGCAAAGGCGCATGGAGGCGGGCATGCGCAGGGAGGCTCCGGGGATGCGCGTGGTCAACTACGCCACGTACGCCGTGCGCGTGGAGCCGCGCCCGAACGCAGCAGCGCGTGCCGAGGCGAGCCTCGATGACCTGCGGATCGTTGACCCGCCCCTCGGCATGTGGGAGCTTCCGCGCTACGTCTCTCTGCTCATGGGCGAGGTGCCCCGACTCACCGACGACGAGGGCGGATACGGCCCCCGCGGGCGCGGCTACATCGCCCACGTAGACGTGCCGGCGGGCGTCACCGCGGCGTGGGGGCGCCTGCGCGAGGCCCTTCCCGGCCTCGTGCGCGTGGCGAACCCCGCGTTTGCGACGCTCGGGTGAGCTCTTGGGGCGTCTTGACGGCGAGTGCCCGCATCAGGCCCAGCTCGGTCACCTTTTGGTAACTCCGCCACCTCAAAGTGCGCTCTTCCGGCCGTCCGCGCCGCGCGCTACGATGCCGCCAGACGAGCCACGGACGGAGGGGCCTGACATGCTTGACCTGGGGAGCTTGGTTGGCGCGCCGCGCGGCGCTCGGGCGGACGAGCTGACGGGGCGCCTCGCGCGCGCCCTTGACGAGGCCGACGCCATCGTCGTTGGCGCGGGCGCCGGGCTCTCCACCTCGGCCGGCCTCACCTGCTCCGGCCCACGCTTCGAGGCGATCTTCGGCGACTTCATCGAGAAGTACCACTTCCAGGACATGTACTCCGGCGGGTTCCACCCGTTTGACTCCTTCGAGGAGCACTGGGCGTACTGGAGTCGCTACATCTGGTGCAACCGGTACTTTCCCGCACCAGGAACCGCCTACGCCGACCTGCTCGAGCTCGTGCGCGACCGGGACCATTTTGTCCTCACCACCAACGTTGACCACCAGTTCCAGCTCGCCGGGTTCGACCGCCGTCGCCTCTTCTACACGCAGGGCGACTACGGCCTGCTGCAGTGCAGCGTCCCGTGCCATGCGCGCACCTACGACAACGAGCAGCTGGTCAGAGCCATGGTTGAGGCGCAGGGATACTCCATTGCCTCCGACGGCTCGCTCGCGCTGCCCCCGGGCGCGCGCCCGGCCATGAGCGCGCCCTCCGAGCTCGTGCCCCATTGCCCGGTGTGCGGGCGGCCCATGGCCATGAACCTCCGCGCCGACGACACCTTCGTGGAGGACGAGGGCTGGCATGCGGCGGCTTTGCGCTACCAGGACTTCTCTCGGCGCCACCAGCGCGGGTGCGTGCTCTACCTGGAGCTCGGCGTGGGCTGGAACACGCCGGTCATCGTCAAGTTCCCGTTCTGGCAGGACGTCGAGCAAAACCCCCGGGCCACGTACGCCTGCGTGAACCTCGGCGAGGCCGTGGCGCCCGCGGCGATCGAGCGGCGCAGCGTGCTCATTGACGGTGACATCGCGGCCACGCTGCGCGCGCTGGCGAGGGCGCGGGCCTGACGCGGACGGGCCGCCTTTCGGGCCGCCTCGCACCCTCAGGTTCACGCGCTGCAACCAGCGGGCTCTTCTCGGTGGGCTGGCGTCGTGCCGTGCTGGGAGGACGCCACGCGCTTGAGGGGGGGGGACGCACGTGATCTTCTACTTCACCGCAACCGGAAACTGCCTGTACGCTGCCCGCGAGCTCGCTGCGGAGGGAGAGGCCGTCCGCAGCATCCCGCAGGAGCTTCGCCGCGCCGGCGTGGCCGCGCGCGACGCCGCGGCGGGCGACGGCTGCAACGCCTGTCTTGCCTGCATCCACGCCTGTCCCGCACGCGCCATCGAGCTGCCGATGGGCGAGAAGAACCCGGAGGCCCGCTTCCGCAACGAGCACGTGAGCCTGGCCGACCTCGTTGCCGCTAACGGGTAGCACGGGCGCGCCCTAAGCGAACGTGGCCACGAGCGTGCCGGCGCCCGCGAGCGCGGCGTTGACTTCATCCTCGCCGTGGGCGGCGGCTCGGTGATCGACTGCTGCAAGATCGTCTCCGTGCAGGCCAAGACCGAGCGAGACGTCTGGCAGATGGAGTTCGCAGAGCACGAGTTTCCCACCGAGGGCATCCCGATGGGCGCCGTGGTCACGATCTTTGGCACGGGCGCCGAGATGAACAACGGCGCGGTCATCACCAACGAGGAGACCAAGCAGAAGAACGGCATGGGCGGCTCGTTCCACAGCTTCGCGGTGCTCGACCCCGCCTACACCCTCTCTGCTCCCATGCGCCAGGCGCTCTCCGGGGCGTTCGACATGCTTAGTCACAGCATGGAGACCTACTTCGGTACGCCGTACGACAACAACCTGTCCGATCGCATCGCGCTGGCCAACATGCGCTGCATCATCGACAACACGCGCACCATGATCGCCAGCCCTGACGACCTCGCCCCGCGCGGCGCCCCGCCTCACATCCCCGGGAAGCCGGTCTGGCGCAGCGCCTCGTAGAGCACGACCGCGGCGGCGTTCGAGAGGTTGAGGGCGCTGATGCGCCAGTCCTCCGGGTCGACGAAGTTCCCGCACACATCCTGCTGGCGCAGGGGAGCGTGGCTGAGCGGCGCGCCCCTGCGCCATTGCTGTGCGTTGGCGAGTGAGACGGCGTCGGGCAGCATGGGAATGCGCTCGCAGCTCCCCGGACGCTCGGCAAGGAGCCGCTCCGGGAGGCCCACGCTCTCGCAGCCCAGGACGAGGAAGTCGCCGTCTGCGTAGCGCGCCTCCGCGTAGGTGCGCCGCGCCTTCTTGGTGAGAAGGTGCACGCGGCGGTCGCTGGGGTCAGCGAGCCCGTTCTCCCCAACGAAGTCGGCCCAGCTCTCGTAGGTCGTCACGTTGAGGCTCTCCCAGTAGCCAAGTCCCGCGCGATGGAGGGACTTCTCGTCCAGAGAGAAGCCGAGCGGTCCCACAAGGTGCAGGCGCGAGCCCGTGACCACGCATGTGCGCCCGATGTTGCCGGTGTTTGCCGGAATCTCCGGCGCGACGAGCACAACGTTGAACATGGGCCTCCCATCTGCCGCCGGTTTTCTCGGCAATTGTGCGGCAGCGGCGTGCGGATGCGCAAACTGTCGGCAAGCGCCCACGCAATCCGTAAGTGGGAGCGGGGCGACACTTTTGGCGCGAGAAGTGACGGCAGGCTCCTACAACGCCGGAAAGTAGGAGCTTGCCGACGCTTCTGGGCCCCAAACTGTCGGCAAGCGCCCACGCAACGGATGGGGCGGGCCTGCGTTGTCGCGCTGGCCGCTATACTGGTTCGAGCATGTTCCGCAACCCGAAGGGAACCACATGATCAAGGAACTGGTAGCTGACGAGGCCGTCCTCTCCACGCCCTGCGAGCCTGCGACCGCGGACGACGCGGGGCTCGCGCAGGACCTCGTCGACACCCTCGCCTCCGTTGACGACGCCGTGTGCCTCGCCGCCAACCAGATCGGCGTGACCAAGTGCGTGGTCGTCTACCAGGACGACGACGGCACCCCGCACGTCATGTACAACCCCAAGGTCCTCATGGGTCTGGGCGGCCAGAAGGTGGTGGAGAGCTGCCTGTCCCACCCCGACCCGGTGCGCGTGACGCGCTTCGCCAAGGTCAAGGTCTCCTATGACGAGCTGGTCGACGGCCAGCTCAAGGCGCGCCGTCGTGACTTTGTCGGCTGGACCGCGCAGATGATCCAGCACATGGTCGACCACTGCAAGGGCAAGCTCGTCTAGCGACGGAGGGAGCCCTCGGGCGCCCTGGTTCCTAGCAGCGGTGCGCGCTCGGGCAGATGTCCTCGAGCGCGCACCCGTCGCACTTGGGGCCGCGCGCCGTGCAGGTGTCGCGGCCGTGCTTGATCCATTGGTGGTTGACCGGCCCCCACAGCTCGCGCGGGAGCAGGCGCAGCAGGTCCTGCTCGGTTTTGAGCGGCTCCTTCTCGTGCGTCTTGGGCGAGAGCGCGAGCCGATGCGCGATGCGATTGACGTGCGTGTCGACCGCAATTCCCTCAACGATGCCAAATCCCACGTTCAAGACGATGTTGGCCGTCTTGCGCCCGACTCCCGGCAGGCGCGTGAGCTCCTCCATCGTGTGCGGCACCTCGCCGCCGAACTCGGACACGATCATCTGGGCGCACTCCACGCAGTGCCGTGCCTTGGACTTGTAGAACCCGAGGCTGTGGATGTACTCGGCAACCTCCTCGGGCGACGCGGCGGCCATAGCCCCCGGCGTGGGGAAGCGCTCGAAGAGCGCGGGCGTCACCTTGTTGACCTGCGCGTCGGTGGTCTGGGCAGAGAGCAGAACGGCAATGGTCAGCCTGAAGGGGCTGGCGTGGTCCAGGAAGCACTCGACGGGCCCGTACTTCTCGTCAAGGCGGCGGCACACCTCGATCGCGCGCTCGACCTTGGCCTGCTTGGTCTCTCGTGGCATAGAGCCTCTCTCGACGTCATGGGTGCATACTACGAGATGATAGGCGAGAAGAACAAAGGCGAGAAGAACAGAGCGCACATGAACGTGACGTGGGACGCGACGGGCTACGAGAAGGACTTCTCGTTCGTGCCGTCGTACGGCGAGGGCGTGATCGACCTAATCGACGTGCGGCCCGGCGAGACGTGCCTGGATCTTGGCTGCGGCAACGGCGCGCTCACCGTTGCCCTGCGCGAGCGCGGCCTTGACGCGTTTGGCATGGACGCCTCGCCCGAGATGCTTGCGCTTGCGCGCGAGCGCCATCCCGAGCTGCGCCTCCTCGAGGGCGACGCGACGAGCTTCACGCTCGAGCGCCCCGTTGACGTCGTGTTCTCCAACGCGGTGCTGCACTGGATCGATCGCGAGCGCCACCCCGAGGCGCTTGCGCACGTTTCCGCCGCCCTGCGCCCGGAGGGCCAGTTCGTCTTTGAGTGTGGTGGCCACGGCTGCGGCGCGCGCATCCACGCGGCGCTCGCCCGCGAGTTCGAGGCGCGCGGCCTGGCCTACGAGCTCCCGTTCTACTTCCCGACGATCGGCGAGTACGCGCCGCTCGTGGAGGCCGCTGGCATGCGCGTGACCCACGCGCTGCTCTTTGACCGTCCGACGGCGCTCAAGGGACCGAACGGCATGGCGGACTGGATTCGCATGTTCGTGCAGCGCCCCTTCGAGGGGATGGCGCCCGAGCTCGCGGACGAGATCATTGCGGCGGCCGTGGCATCGCTCGCCGGGGAGCTCCTGCGGGACGGCACCTGGTACGCGGACTACGTGCGCCTCCGCATGCGCGCCGTCAAGGTTCAATAGCGTTTCCGCTTGAGGTTCAATTTAAGTCTGTGCTAGAGTGTCGATATTGAACTTCTCGCTGTGAGAGTTCAATTTTGTCGACAGATTGAACCTTGAGGAGGCGAGCATGGCCCACGAGACGTTCTCGGACCGACTGCGCGCTGCCATGGCGGAGCGGGGCCTCAAGCAGGCGGACCTCGTCCACATAGCGGAGGCGCGTGGCGAGAAGCTCGGAAAGAGCCAGGTCAGCCAGTACGTGAGCGGCAAGGTCGTGCCGCGGGCGAACGTGGCGCGCCTGCTCGCCTCCGTGCTCGGGGTGGACGAGGGCTGGCTCGTCACGGGGCAGGGCGCCCGAGCCGCCGCGCGGCCTGAGACCGCGCACGAGCCCGTTCGTTCCGCATCCGGCAAAGGGAGCCCCACCATGCGTGAGTTCAAGAAGTCCAGCAAGCTCGACAACGTCCTCTATGACGTCCGCGGTCCCGTGGCGGACGAGGCGGCCCGCCTGGAGGACGAGGGCCTTCGCATCCTCAAGCTCAACATCGGCAACCCCGCCCCGTTCGGCTTCCGGGCGCCCGACGAGGTGGTCTTTGACATGCGCCAGCAGCTCACCGAGTGCGAGGGGTACTCCGACTCTCGTGGCCTCTTCTCGGCGCGCAAGGCCATCATGCAGTACGCGCAGCTCAAGCGCCTGCCCAACGTGAGCATGGACGGCATCTACACCGGCAACGGCGTCTCCGAGCTCATCCAGCTCTGCATGAACGTGCTGCTCAACACCGGTGACGAGATTCTCATTCCCGCCCCGGACTACCCGCTCTGGACGGCCTGCGCCACGCTCGCCGGCGGCACGCCTGTGCACTACCTCTGCGACGAGCAGGCAGACTGGACGCCCGACATCGCCGACATCGAGTCAAAGGTCACGAGCAACACCAAGGCGATCGTCATCATCAACCCCAACAACCCCACGGGCGCCGTCTACCCGCGCGAGGTCCTCGAGCAGATCGTGGGCATCGCGCGGCGTCACCAGCTGATGATCTTCTCGGACGAGATCTACGACCGTCTGTGCATGGACGGCGAGAAGCACATCTCGATCGCGGCGCTCGCCCCCGACCTGCCGTGCGTGACCTTCTCGGGCCTCTCGAAGTCCCACATGGTTGCCGGCTACCGCGTGGGCTGGATGATCCTCTCTGGCAACAAGCGCTGCATGAGGGACTTCATCTACGGCGTCAACATGCTCTCCAACATGCGCCTGTGCTCGAACGTGCCGGCGCAGTCCATCGTGCAGACCGCGCTCGGCGGCTACCAGAGCGTGGAGCGCTACGTGGAGCCGGGCGGGCGCATCTACGAGCAGCGCAACTACGTCTACGAGGCGCTCAACGAGATCGACGGCATCACGGCGGTGAAGCCCAAGGCGGCCTTCTACATCTTCCCCAAGATCGACGTCAAGAAGTTCAACATCACCGACGACGAGCAGTTTGCGCTCGACCTGCTGCACGAGAAGCACATCCTCATCACGCGCGGCGGCGGCTTCAACTGGCCGGAGCCCGACCACTTCCGGATCGTCTACCTGCCGCGCATGGGTGTGCTGCGCGAGGCGATGGAGGACCTCGCGGACTTCTTCGCGCACTACCGCCAGGGCTAGGCGGGGTCGGGGCACGGTGCGCGTGACGCCTGCTCGCAAAAGGGGGCGCGTCCCGGTTTGTTGGCTCCTTCCGCTCGCGTAATGGCGCTCGTCCCTGTTTTAGGGTCGGTTTGAGCTGGGACATAACCCGATTTGCGAGCAGAACCGTCGTTTCGACTGGGACGTGCGCTGATTTGCGAGCAGGGCCTCCGCCCCCAAACTGGGACGTGCCCCCTCTGCGAGCAGGGGGCTAGCGCCCGAGCTGCTCCACGTGCCAGACGTCATCGAAGCTGATGCGCGTGCGCACGACCCAGAGCACGCGCGCCACGAGATCAACGCCGGTCACGATGCCCTCTGTGGTGACGTAGGCGTTGTGCTCGTAGTGCGTCACGCGGACGAGCTCCCCCTTCTGCACGCAAGCGAGTTCGCGCGAGATGCGCTCGGCCTCCTCCTCGGAGGGCTCGCGGCGCGCCTCGGCGACGCGCTCCTGCTCGCGCACAAGGTCGTAGTAGCCGGTGAGCGCTGCGAACGGCATGAACTGCGCCGCGCGGTCGGGGTGGCGCCGCGCGTGCGCACGTTCTTCTCGCTCACTCATGATGGCCTCCCACCTGCTCGTTTCTCTCTCGTGCCGTTGCCTTTGGCCGGTAGCTGATTCCGCGCAGCAGCGAGTTCTTGCCAAACTTGCGCCTCACGCCGAGCGTGGCCTCGGCAAGGCGGTGCTCGGCGGCGTCTGCCCTCACGTCCGAGAAGAGCGTCAGCTCGGCAAACTCCTCGGGGATGAGCTCTCCCATTCCAATGTTGATGCGACGAATGGGGCGGTTCCTGTCAACGATCTCGTCGTAGAGGGCGCAGAAGCGCTCGGTGAGCGCCGCGCGAGAGTTGGTGTGCCCGTCAAGCCTGCGGGAGGCCGTCGCGCTCGGCCAGACGCGACCGAGGCGCCGCGTGCCGTGCTCGCCGACGAACGTCTCATCGGGGCTGCCGCCCGTGCCGCCGCCCGCGCCCGACTCGCCCCATGTGCCGCGCGGGACGGCATAGCCCACGTAGAGCGAGATGTGCCCGCAGGCCAGCCCCTTCTCCACGAGGTCGAGCGCGGAGGCCTCCACCATCTCGCGCAGGATCACGCGTGCCTCCTCGAAGTCGTAGTCGTTGGCAAGGACCTGGCCGTTTGCGGTGGAGTGCGCGCGGGGGCGGTAGGCGTGGATCTCTGCCATGGTGCACGGCTCGACGCCCCAGGCGTGGTCGTGGATGAGCTCGCCGTTCACGCCAAACTCCCGGCAGAGCGCCTCTCTGCCGATGAGCGCGACGCCGCCCAGGTCCTGGGCCCCCATCGCCGCGAGGCGCCGCGCGATGCCAGGGCCTATCCCCCAGATGTCGGTGATGGGGCGGTGCGGCCAGATGCGCACCTTGAAGGTCTCCTCGTCCAGCTCGCCGATGTTGTCCGGCGCGTGCTTGGCCGTGACGTCGAGCGCGACCTTGGCCAGGAAGAGGTTGGTGCCGATGCCCGCCGTGGCACAGACGCCCGTCTCGTTCCGCACGAGCGCCATGAGCTCCACGGCCAGCTCGCGCGGAGTCTTGCCATAGAGCGCGAGGTAGGGCGTCACGTCTATGAAGCACTCGTCCACGGAGTAGACGTGCATGTCCTCGGGCGAGAAGTACCTGAGGTAGAGGCCGTAGATCTGCGCCGAGACCTCCATGTAGCGGCGCATGCGCGGGCGCGCCGTCTCATAGCTGATGCCCGGCGGGATCTCAAAGACGCGGCAGCGGTTGCGCACCCCTGCGGCCTTCATGGCGGGGGAGACGGCGAGGCAGATGGTCTTGGGCCCGCGCTCTGGGTCCGCTACCACGAGCCGATGCTCGAACGGGTCCATCCCGCGGTCCACGCACTCCACGGAGGCGTAGAAGCACTTGAGGTCTATGCAGAGGTAGGCAAGCCGCTCGCCCGCGCTCTTCTCACCCATTGACACCCCCTAAGCACAAACACATGTTCTATGATGAGACCATCATAGACGAGGCCTGGGACAAAAACGAGGGGGTCTCATGAGGGCGTTTGTTGCGCTGGAGCTGCCGGAGGCGTTCGCGGACGAGGTGACCGAGCTGGCCAGACGGCTCGCGGCAGTCTGCGAGGGCCGCTTCGTGCCGGCCGAGAGCCACCACCTCACGCTCGCGTTTCTCGGCGAGGTGGGGGAGGCGGGGGCGCGCGCCGCGATGGGGGCGCTCGAGGCGGCGTGCGCGGGCGAGGGCCCGGTGAGGCTCGCGGCAACGGGCCTCGGGACCTTTGGGAGGGCGCGCGACGCCACCCTCTGGCTCGGTGTCGAGAAGGACGCGCGGCTCATGGCCCTCGCCGGTCGCCTGCGCGAGGAGCTTCTCGCCCGTGGCCTTTCCTTTGACGAGAAGCCCTTCCTGCCGCACGTGACGCTCGCGCGCCGGGTCCGCATGCCGCGCGGGACCCTGCCCGACCTGGCGTTCCCGCTGCCGGACGAGGCTCGGCGCGCCACGCTCATCAAGAGCACGCTCGCGCCGGAGGGCGCCCGCTACAAGCCCCTCTATGCGGTGGAGCTGGATGGCGGGCCCGTGACCGGCACCCGGGGATAGGTTTAGGACGGTTTTCTCCGTCAGAGCGTCCGGTAGCTATGACTTACTTTCCAAGGGACACTTCACGGACGCTTTGGCTGGGTAATTCGTCCGGTAGCTGTGACTTACTTTCTAAGGGACACTTCACGGACGCTCTGACCGGGCGATCTCGGCGAGAAACGCCTCGCCGTAGCGCTCGGCCTTCTTGGCGCCCACGCCCGAGACCTCGAGAAACCCCTCTGCGTCGCGCGGCCGCTTGGCGCACATGTCCACGAGGGTGGCGTTGGAGAAGATGATGTAGGCAGGAACGCCCTGCTCGCGGGCGAGCTCGGAGCGCAGGGCGGCGAGCCGGCCGTAGAGCTCCTGGCCGGCGGCGTCGAGCTCGGAGACGTCGCTGGCGGCGCGTCCGGTGCCGGCCGGGGCAACGGGGCGCGGGGCTCGCGGCGCCCCCTTGGCGACCTTGAGGACCAGCGGGCCCGCCCAAGGGCCCTCCCGGCGCAGGAAGAGGCCGGACTCCCCCGTGAGGCGGATGGTGGGGTAGTCGCCGGCCGTGCGGGCGAGTACGCCGCGGAAGACGAGCTCGTCGATCAGCTGGCGCACGCGCCGCGCCGAAACGTCGGCCATGATTCCGTAGGTGGAGAGCGTGTGAAACCCGCGCGAGAGGACCTTCTCGCCGCGCGAGCCCCGCAGCACGTCCACGATCATCGCGGTACCGGCCGTCCTCCCGCGCTGCGCGATGCGCGCCACGCAGCTCACGACCTTGAGCGCGTCGGTCGTGGCGTCCACCTCCTCAAAGTCGGCAAGGCAGTTTCCGCAGTTGCCGCAGTACGCGGGCGCCTCCTCGCCAAAGTAGCGCAGGATGTGGGCGCGCAGGCACTCAGTGGTAGTGGCGTAGAAGACCATCTGGCGCAGGCGCTCCTCGTCGCGCTCGGCGAGCACGGCGCGCTGCTCGGCCGTGAGGTCCTCGCGCGGCTCGGAGCGGGAGAGCAGAAACTCCGCCGTGTGGACGTCGCCGGGGGAGTAGAGCAGCAGGCACTCGGCTCGCGTGCCGTCGCGCCCGGCGCGGCCCGCCTCCTGGTAGTAGGCCTCGAGCGAGAGCGGCAGGTTGTAGTGGACCACGTAGCTGACGTTCGACTTGTCGATGCCCATGCCAAAGGCGTTGGTGGCGACCATCACCCGGGCGCGGTCGAACAGGAAGTCGTCCTGGCTCCGCCCGCGCTCCTCGGCCGACATCCCGGCGTGGTAGCGCGTGGCGAGAAGCCCCTCGCGCCGCAGCAGCTTGCAGACCTCGTCGACCGCGCGCCTGCTCGAGCAGTAGACGATGCCGGGGCGCTCGGCGCGCTCCCGGACAAAGGTCACGAGCTCGCGGTCCTTCTCGGCGGCGCTCGCGGGGCGCGAGACGGAGAAGGAGAGGTTGGGCCGGTCGAAGCTGGCAACGACCACGAGGGGGTCGCGCAGGGCGAGCGCGGAGGCGATGTCGTCGCGGACGGCCCGCGTGGCGGTGGCCGTGAGCGCCATCACGGGCGGCCGCGCGCCCAGCGCCCCCACGAAGTCGGTGATGCGCTGGTAGCTGGGCCTGAAGTCATTGCCCCACTGGGAGATGCAGTGCGCCTCGTCCACGGCGAGAAGCCCGACGCCGCCTTGCGCGACCGCCGCGAGGAAGGCCGGGTCCTCGAGGCGCTCCGGGGCGACGTAGACGAGCGAGAGCGCTCCGGCGGCAACGTCCCGGAGCACCTCGGCCCGCTCGCCCGACGTGAGCGCTGAGTTGAGGTAGCTCGCTGCCACGCCCGCCTGGCGCAACGCCCCCACCTGGTCGGCCATGAGCGAGATGAGCGGAGAGACCACGACGGTGAGCCCGGCGCCCCGCGCGGCGAGCACGAGGGCGGGAACCTGGTAGCAGATGGACTTGCCGGCCGACGTTGGCATCACCGCGAGCACGTCGCGGCCCGCGAGCGCAGCGTCCGCGATCTCGGCCTGGTGGGGGCGAAAGCCCTCGTAGCCAAAGGTGCCTCTCAGCACGTCGATCGGCTCGACCACATGACCTCCCGTCTCCTTTGCTGGGCCCATTGTGCACCCACTCGCCGCCTGTCGGGGCGCTCGGCCCCGTCCGGCGCATGAGAGGACCGTGATGATGTTGACAAGGTAACAACTCGAACCCTACTGTAGGCCCATAGGGCAAGGGACGTCGCAGAGGGAGGCATGGTGCGGGAGGACACGCGCTTCGAGGACTTCGTGGGGCTCGTTGACGCCCTTCACAAGGAGATCCAGCGCATCAAGGCGGCCGAGGCGGCGCGCCTCGGATTCAAGGGGGCCGACGTGATGTGCCTCTACTACCTCACCAAGCACCCCGACGGGCTGACGGGCTCAGAGCTCGCGCGCCTCGTGGACGTGAGCCGCGCGGCCATGTCGCGCACCATCGCGCGGCTCGAGTCGGACGGCCTTGTGGAGGCCGCCGCGCGCGGCGACGAGACCAGATACCGAGTTCCCGTGCGCCTCACCGAGAAGGGCGCCGAGGTTGCCCTTCCCATTGAGGGAATCATTCATGATGTCCTCGACGAGACGGGGCGCGTGCTCGACGCGAGGCAGCGCGCCCAGATGTACGACTCGCTCAACGTTGTCCTCGACAGCCTGAGAAAAATCGCGCGCGACTAGGCCCGAGGGACAGGGAAAGGAAGCCTGCCATGTCCGTTCGCATCATCACCGACTCCGGGTTCGACATCCCCGGCGAGCCCGACCCGCGCCTCACCGTGATTCCCCTTGCGATCACCTTTGGGACGACCACCTACGCCGACGGCGTTGACCTCACCAACGAGCGCTTCTACGAGATGCTCATCGAGAGCGACGAGCTCCCCAAGACGAGCCAGGCGACCCCCTTCGAGTACTCCCAGCTCTTCGAGAAGGTGCGCGAGGCCGGCGAGGAGGCCGTGGTGATCACGCTCTCCTCCGCCCTCTCGGGCACCTACCAGAGCGCCGTCACCGCCGCCGCGGACTTCCCGGAGGTCCACGTGGTCGACGGCAAGAACGCCACCATCGGCCAGGGCATCCTCGTCCTGTACGCGCTGCGCCTCGCCGACGAGGGCCTCGGCGCGGCGGAGATCGCGGAGCGCGTCGAGGCGGCCGTGGGGCGCGTCTGCCTCGTGGCCCTTCTCGACACGCTCGAGTTCCTCAAGCGCGGCGGCCGCATCCCCAAGAGCGTGGCGACGGTGGGCGAGCTGCTCGCCATCAAGCCCGTGGTGGGCGTGCGCGACGGCGAGGTGGTGATGCTCGGCAAGGCGCGCGGCTCCAAGAACGGGCGCAGCCTGCTGCACCAGGAGGTCGAGAAGAACGGGATCGACTTCTCGATGCCGGCGCTCATCGGCTACTCGGGCCTTTCCGACAAGCTGCTGCGCAAGTACCTCGAGGACAACCGGTCCATCTGGGAGGACAAGATCGCCGAGGAGGACCTGCCCATCTGCTCGGTGGGAGCCACCATCGGCACGCACGTGGGCCCCGGCGGCATAGCGCTGGCGTTCTTCCGCAGGCAGTGACCTGACAGGGGGGACGGGGGGATCTGTCAAGCCTCTGTCCCCTCTGTCAACTTTCCTGACAGACGTCCCGGAGGCTTGACAGATCCCCCCGTCCCCCCTGTCAGGTCACAGCACCTCGCGCACGATGAGGCCGATGAACTGGTCGATTGACAGCTGGTCCTGCTCCGAGAGCCAGGCGCTCACGGCGGCAGTGATGCCCGAGTAGTAGAACTCGAGCAGCACGTGGCGCTCCGGCTCGCCGAGGCCGTCGGCGGGCAGCACGAAGCGCTCGAGCAGAGGGGCTATGACCTCCTTGAAGCGGCGCACGAAGGTCGGGTCGCCGTGCTCGCCGATGAGGACATCGAAGTAGCCGCGGTACTCTTGTGCCATGCGCAGGATGACGCCCATGTGCTGCGAGAAGTCGAGCGTGTCGCCCTGCATGAGGCGGTCGTTGACGAGGCGCGCGAGCCCGCCCAGGAGGTCGTCCTCGATCTCCTCCAGCAGCTCGTAGACGTCGTGGTAGTAGAGGTAGAAGGTCGCGCGGTTGTACCCGGCGCGATCGGTTATCTCGCGCACGGAGATCTTCTCGATGGGCCGCTCGGCGTAGAGCTCCCAGAACGCCTGCCGCAAGTTGGCGCGGGTCTGCTCGGTTACCTGGGGCTGCTTTTTCATGGCGACCTCCCTGATGTTACGAAGGGACTGTCCCTTCGTAACATGTGCGCGACAGATGCGGGGCGGGTGTCGAGTGCGGGTTCTTCTCGCCTGCTGGCATCAGTATACTTCGATTAGACAACACGTTGTCGAGTGATCGAGGTCGGCATGTCATACATCGAGTTCTCGGACGTCGTGCGCAGCTACGGCGCGGGGTCCACCCAGATAAACGCCTTGGACGGCGCCACCTTCGAGGTGGAGCGCGGCGAGCTCGCGGTGATCTTGGGAGCTTCGGGCGCGGGCAAGACCACCGCGCTCAACATCCTGGGCGGCATGGACAGCGCGACCTCGGGGCACGTGGCGGTTGACGGGCGTGACATCAGCGCCGCGAGCGAGGCTGACCTCGTCTCGTACCGCCGCGCGGACGTGGGCTTCGTCTTCCAGTTCTACAACCTCGTGCCCAACCTCACCGCGCTCGAGAACGTTGAGCTTGCCACACAGATCTGCCCGGACTCGCTCGACCCCGCCGAGACGCTCGAGAAGGTCGGCCTCGCCGAGCGCCTGAACAACTTCCCCGCGCAGCTTTCCGGCGGTGAGCAGCAGCGCGTCTCCATCGCGCGCGCCCTGGCCAAGAATCCCAAGCTGCTGCTGTGCGACGAGCCCACGGGCGCCCTCGACTATCAGACGGGCAAGCAGATCCTGCAGCTGCTGCAGGACATGTGCCGCGTGGAGGGCATCACGGTCGTGATTGTCACCCACAACGCGGCGCTCGCGGACATGGCGGACCGCCTCATCCGCTTCAAGAGCGGCAAGGTCACGAGCATGACCATGAACCCCGACCCCACGCCGATCGCAGAGATCGAGTGGTAGCCGGTGGCAGCTCGCGCCAACACCTCCCCGCGCGCCTTCGAGCGAGGTATCCTGCGCACGGTGCGCGGGACGCTTAAGCGCTTCGTGGCCCTCGCCACGATCACGGCGCTCGGCGTGACGATGCTCACCGGCCTGCGCGCTGCCTGTGTTGACCTGCGCAACTCCGCAGACGCCTTCTTTGACGAGCAGCACCTCTTTGACGTGCGCGTGCAGTCCACGCTCGGCCTCACCGACGACGACGTGGCGGCACTGGCGGCGCTGCCCGGCGTAGAGCTCGCCGAGGGCGGCTACGTGGAGACCTGCTACACCACGGTGGGCTCCACGTCCGAGAAGGTCGACGTCAAGGCGCTCTCCTCGAGCGGGATGAACGAGCCGGTCGTGCTCGACGGACGCCTGCCCGAGAGCGACGACGAGGTTGCCGTCACCAAGCGCTTCCTCGAGGACTCGGGGCTCTCCGTCGGCGACACCGTCACCTTCCGTGGGGCGGACGACAAGGACGATGCGGCAGACGCCGAGGACGATGAGGGCGTGCTCTCCGAGCTGGAGTCGGCCGAGGTCTTCGAGCGCCGCAGCTACACGATCGTGGGCACGGTGCTCGACCCGATGGAGATCAACGCCGGCGAGGGAACGATGTCGTTCCGCTCGAGCGGCGGCTCCCAGTACTCGTTCTTCGTGCTGCCCGACTGCGTTCAGGAGCCCGAGACGTTCACGGTCGTCTACCTGGCCGTCGAGGGCGCCGACACCCCCCTGTGCTACTCCGCGGAGTACGAGGACGTCGTTGACGAGGTGTACCAGAGCGTCGAGGACGCCCGCGCCGAGCGCGAGCGTGCCCGCGGTGAAGGGCTGCGCGCCGACGCCACGGCGGAGGTGGACGAGGCGGAAGCGGAGGCGCTCGACGAGCTCGCTGATGCCGAGGCGGAGCTTGACGACGCGCAGGCGGAGCTCGACGAGGGGCGCGCGGAGGTCGCTGACGGCCAGCGCGAACTCGACGAGCAGCGCGAGGACGCGCTGGCGCAGCTTGACGACGCCCAGGCAACGATTGACGAGAACCGTCGCACGCTCGACGAGGGCGCTGCGGAGTACGAGTCGGGTCTTGCGGAGTACGAGGAGGGGCTTGCCGCGTACGAGGCGGCGCTGCCTGCCGCCGAGCAGCAGCTTCGTGACGGGCAGGCGGCCCTCGACGCCGCCCGGAAAAACATTGATGAGATCGAGATTTCGGACGGCGTGACGATCGCCAGCCTCGAGGACCTGCGCGAGGAGGCGCAGGAGGGCGTCGCCCTGCTCGATTCGACGGTCGCCCAGCTCACGGAGGGCCTCGAGAGCGCTGGCTCCGAGCTTTCGGCCGCTGGCCTCGACGACCACGGGCTTGCTGACTCCGCGACGACGCTGAGCGAAGCGTGGGAGGCGCTCGACGAGCTTGAGCCGGACAGCAAGGAGGCGGAGGAGGCCATAGCACAGGTCGCTGAGACCGTGGACGGCGCGACGGTTGCGCTCGAGGCGGTGTCCGACGACCTTGCCGGCCAGCATGGGCTTCTCGAGAGGTCCATTGGGGCCCTTAAGGGCCAGATTGAGGCGCTGCAGCAGGCCAACCCAGACGATCCCCTGATCGCAGAGCTGAACAAGCAGCTTGAAAGCATGCAGGGGATGCTCGAGGACCTCGAAACGAGCCAGGAGGGCATGACGGCTCTGGAGCAGGGGCTCGAGGCGGCCGACCTGGGAACGCGGGCAGGCGATCGCATCGAGGCCCAGGCGGGCGCGGCCGAGCTGGACAAGACCATCGAGCAGGCGAGAAGTGTCATCGAGGACGAGCTTGACGCCCAGCAGGCAGAGATCGACCAGGGATGGCGTGACCTTCGCGGTGCCTACGAGCAGCTTGAGAGCGCGCGCGTTCTTCTCGCCCAGAGCGCCGACCAGATCGCGGACGGCCGCGCTCAGCTCGCGGAGGGTCAGGCCGAGCTCGACCGCCAGCGCGCCGAGGCGCTGGCCCAGCTCGCTGACGCGCAGCAGCAGCTCGACGATGCGCTCGCGGAAATCGCCGACGGCCAAGCCGAGCTCAACGAGGGGCGCGAGACCTTCGAGGCCGAGCGCGCCGACGCCCTCGAGCAGATCGCCGACGCGCGCGCCGAGGTCGAGGAGATCCCCGACGCCACGTGGTACGTGCAGGACCGCTCGAGCCTCTCGAGCTACGCGAGCGTGGAGTCGGACGCCTCCTCGATCGAGGCTATCGGCACCGTGATCCCCATCGTGTTCTTCGTGGTCGCCGTGCTCATCAGCCTCACCACGATGACGCGCATGGTCGAGGAGGAGCGCGGCCTCATCGGCGTCTACAAGGCGCTCGGCTACAGCCGTGGCAAGATCCTCTCCAAGTACGCGCTCTACGCGCTCGCGGCGTGCCTCGTGGGCGGCATCGTGGGCAACGTGCTCGGCTTTGTGGTGCTGCCGGCGATCATCTTCACGATCTTCTCGACCATGTACGCCCTGCCGGGCTTCCTGTACGGCTTTGACGCGCTCTGGGCGCTCGCGGCGGTGGGGCTCTTTGCGGCGGGCATCGTGGGCGCGACGCTTCTCACCTGCTGGCAGGAGCTCAAGGAGAGCCCCGCCTCGCTCATGCGCCCCAAGGCGCCCAAGGCCGGCTCGCGCGTGTTCCTTGAGTACGTTGGCCCGGTGTGGCGACGCCTGAGCTTCCTGCAGAAGGTGACGGCGAGAAACCTTCTGCGCTACAAGCGCCGCTTCCTCATGACGGTCTTTGGCATCGCGGGCTGCGTGGCGCTGCTCATCACGGGCTTTGGCATTCGTGACACCGTGCTCTCGCTCTCGCCGCGCCAGTACGGCGACGAGGGCGTCATGCGCTACGACCTCATGGCGGTGACGACGGCCGACGACCTCGCCGCCGTGACTGACGACCTCCTCTCCGGCGACGAGGTCGGCGACCTCGCGCAGATCTACGTGGACAGCGTGACCGTCACGTGGGGGGACAGCAAGGAGAGCGCCCAGCTCTACGTGGTGCCCGACGACGTGGACCTCTCCGCCTACGTGAGCCTGTGCGACGCCGCGGGCAACGAGATAGACCTCAACGAGGCGGGCGTCGTGGCGACAAAGGCGCTCGAGCAGGTCACGGGCCTCGCTGAGGGCGACGAGATCGGCCTGCAGGACTCCACGCTCGCCACGGGCAGCGCGCGGGTCGGCGCGGTGGGCGTGAGCTACCTGGGCGACGCCGTCTACATGAGCGAGAGCGCCTACGAGGAGGCGTTTGGAACGGCGCTCGAGCCCAACGCCCTTCTCGCCCACCTGACGGGCTCCGCAGACGAGCAGATCTCGTACGCGGAGAGCCTCACCGAGGACGGCCGGCTGCTGTCCGTCTCGGCCACGCAGAAGCTCGTGAACGACTTCTCGAGCGCGTTCACGCTCATCAACACCGTGGTCTACGTCGTGATCGCCCTGGCGGCGGCGCTCTCGTTCACGGTGGTGTTCACGCTCTCGAACACCAACATCTCGGAGCGCGAGCGCGAGCTGGCAACGCTCAAGGTGCTCGGCTTCAAGCGGCCGGAGGTGCACAGCTACATCAACAAGGAGACGCTCATCCTCACGGGGATCGGCGTGGTGGCGGGCATGCCCTTGGGCTATGCGCTGGCGCGCTCGCTCACGTGGATCCTGCGGATGCCATCGCTGTACTTTGACGTCGTGGTGGACCCGATGACGTACGTGATCTCAGCGGCGCTCGCCTTTGTGTTCACGGTGCTCGTGAACCTCATGACCAACCGCTCGCTCGACCGCATCGACATGGTCGGCGCCCTCAAGTCCGCGGAGTGACAGGGGGCGGGGCTGACGGGGGGCGTGACA